>NZ_JBITJS010000022.1:0-158519 GCF_044460245.1 Streptomyces sp. NPDC050145
GTTCCCCGCGCCCCTGAAATGCAGACCCTTCGGGTCGCATTTCCCCGATGAGGCGCAGCCTCATCAGGGGCGCGGGGAACTGCGCGACCAGCCACGACGAGTGCCGCACCCGGCGACGAACCCCCAACCCGTAACGGCGTAGACCCGCGGAGCGACCCGCCCCGCTAACGTGGGTCAGATGAGCCCGAACGCGCAGACCCCGGCGACCACCAGTCCCCGCTCCCTCGCGGAGGCGCTGCGCGCCGGGACGGACGAGGACCTGGCCCGCCTGCTGCGCGCCCGCCCCGACCTCCTCGGCCCGGTGCCGAACGACCTGACCCAGCTCGCGACCCGCGCAGGGACCCGCGCCTCCGTCATCCGCGCCCTGGACCGTCTCGACCGCTTCACGCAGCAGGTCGCCCAGGCCCTGGCGATCGCCCCGGACCCGGCCCCGTACACCGCCCTGCACGCCCTCCTCCCCGGCGACGACGCCTCCGCCGCGCTGCCCGGCGCCTTGGCGACCCTGCGCGAACAGGCCCTGGTGTGGGGCGGCGACGACCAGCTCCGTCTGGTCCGCACCGCCCGCGAACTGCTCGCGCCGAGCGCCCAGCACCCCTCCCCGACCGGCCTCGGCCCGACCGTCGCGGAGGCCACCTCGGGCATGTCGCCGACCCGCTTGCAGGAGATCGTGGCGACGGCCGGTCTGCCGTCCACCCACGACCCGGTGTCGGCGGTCGCGGCGCTGACGGAGCTGTTCACGGCGCAGGACCGGATGGGCGCCCTGCTGGACGAGGCCCCGGCCGAGTCCGTCGACGTACTGAACCGGCTGGTGTGGGGCCCGCCGTACGGGCAGGTCACGGCACGACCGGCCGCGCATCTGCGCTGGCTGCTGGACCGGGGGCTGCTGCTGCCGACGAGCCCCGGCACGGTCGTGCTGCCGCGCGAGGCGGCGCTGCACCTGCGCGGCGGCCGGGCGCACCGGGTCCTCGAGCCGCTGCCGCCTGAGGTCGCGGCGAAGGCGACGCACCGTCCACAGGTTGTGGACGCGACGGCGGCCGCCGAGGCGTACACGGCGCTCGCGACGGTCGAGGAGCTGCTGAAGGACTGGGACGAGGGCGGCCCGGCGGTGCTGCGCGCGGGCGGCCTGAGCGTGCGGGACCTCAAGCGCACGGCGGCGGCGCTGGACACGTCGGAGCAGACCACCGCGTTCTGGGTCGAACTGGCCTACGCGGCGGGCCTGGTGGCGTCCGACGGCGAGGCCGACGAGCGGTACGCGGCGACGCCCGCGCTGGACGAGTGGCTGGAGCTGCCGCCGGCGGAGCGCTGGGTGCCGCTCGCGGCGGCCTGGCTGACGGCGACCCGTACGGCGGGCCTGGTCGGCGGCCGGGACGGCAAGGACCGCACGCTGTCGGCCCTGGGCCCGCACCTGGACCGTTCGGCGGCGCCGGAGGTCCGCCACCGCGTCCTGACCCTGCTCGCGGACCTGCCGCAGGGCGCGGCCCCCGACCCGGAGTCGGTCGTCGCCCGCCTCGCCTGGGAGCGCCCCTCCCCCGGCGCCCTGGAGCTGCGCGGCAACCTGGTCCGCTGGACCCTCGCCGAGGCCGAGCTCCTCGGCATCACCGGCCGCGGCGCCCTCTCGACCCATGCCCGCGCCCTGCTCACCCGCGAGCCGGCGGACGGCCCGGGCCACACCCCGCTCACCCCCGCCGAGGCCGCCGTCACCTCCGCGCGGGCCGGGAAGGTGCTCGCCCCGCTGCTGCCCGAGGCGCTCGACCACGTGCTGCTCCAGGCCGACCTGACGGCCGTCGCACCGGGACCGCTGGAGCGGCCGCTCGCCGACGCGCTGTCCGTGCTCGCGGACGTCGAGTCGAAGGGCGGGGCCACCGTGTACCGGTTCACGCCGGGGTCGGTGCGGCGGGCCCTCGACTCCGGGCGCACCGCCTCCGACCTGCACGACTTCCTCACCGCGCACTCCCGCACCCCGGTCCCGCAGCCGCTCGCGTACCTCATCGACGACGTGGCCCGGCGCCACGGCCACCTGCGGATCGGCGCGGCCAGCGCCTACGTGCGCTGCGACGACGACGCCATGCTCGGCGAGATCCTCGCCGACAAGCGGGCCGCGGGCCTGCGGCTGCGCCGCCTCGCCCCGACCGTGCTCGCCGCGCAGGCCGACCCGGGCACGCTCCTGGAGGGCCTGCGCGCCATGGGCTTCGCGCCCGCCGCCGAGACCCCCGAGGGCGATGTCCTGATCACCCGCGCGCACGCCCGCCGCACCCCGCCCCGCACCGCCCCCGAGCCCGTCCCGGACGGCCCGCCGCTGCCCGACGGCACGCTCCTGGACGCCGCGATCCGGGCCATCAGGGCGGGCGACCGCGCCGCGACCACCCCGCGCAGGACCGCCCCTGAGCGCCCCGCGGACGGCGAGCTGCCGCGCACCGGCGCCGCCGACACCCTGGCCACGATGCAGGCCGCGGTGATGACCGGCGAGGCCCTGTGGATCGGCTACGTGAACGCGGAGGGCGCCGCCAGCCAGCGCGTCATCGCCCCGATCCGGGTCGAGGGCGGCTTCGTGACCGCGTACGACCACACCGCCGACGAGGTCCGCACGTACCCCCTGCACCGGGTCACGGGCGTGGCCGAGCTTTCCGAGGAATGAGCCGGGTGCGGCACACTGGACGTTTGGCCACACCGGGCCACGCCCTTCCAGAAAGGTGCCGCGCGTGAACGGACCTCTCATCGTCCAGTCGGACAAGACGCTCCTGCTGGAGGTCGACCACGACCAGGCCGACGCCTGCCGTCGTGCGATCGCCCCGTTCGCCGAGCTGGAGCGGGCGCCCGAGCACATCCACACGTACCGGGTGACCCCGCTCGGGCTGTGGAACGCGCGGGCCGCCGGGCACGACGCGGAGCAGGTCGTCGACGCGCTCGTGCAGTTCAGCCGGTACCCGGTGCCGCACGCGCTGCTCGTCGACATCGCCGAGACGATGGACCGCTACGGGCGGCTGACGCTGAGCAAGCACCCGGCGCACGGGCTCGTGCTGTCCACCACCGACCGGCCGGTCCTGGAGGAGATCCTGCGCTCGAAGCGGGTCGCCCCGCTGGTCGGCGAGCGGATCGACCCGGACACGGTCGTCGTGCACCCCTCCGAGCGCGGCCAGATCAAGCAGACCCTGCTGAAGCTGGGCTGGCCGGCCGAGGACCTCGCCGGGTACGTGGACGGCGAGGCGCACCGCATCGATCTGGCCGAGGACGGCTGGGCGCTGCGCCCGTACCAGAAGCAGGCCGTGGAGGGTTTCTGGCACGGCGGCTCCGGTGTCGTCGTGCTGCCCTGTGGCGCCGGGAAGACGCTGGTCGGCGCGGGGGCGATGGCCGAGGCGAAGGCGACGACGCTGATCCTCGTGACGAACACGGTGTCGGCCCGCCAGTGGAAGCACGAGCTGGTGAAGCGGACCTCGCTGACCGAGGACGAGATCGGCGAGTACAGCGGCACGAAGAAGGAGATCCGGCCCGTCACGATCGCGACGTACCAGGTCCTGACGACGAAGCGGAAGGGTGTCTACCCGCACCTGGAGCTGTTCGACTCCCGCGACTGGGGTCTGATCGTCTACGACGAGGTGCACCTGCTGCCCGCGCCGGTCTTCAAGTTCACCGCCGACCTCCAGGCCCGCCGCCGGCTCGGCCTGACCGCGACGCTGGTGCGCGAGGACGGCAAGGAGGCGGACGTCTTCTCGCTGATCGGGCCGAAGCGCTTCGACGCGCCGTGGAAGGAGATCGAGGCGCAGGGCTACATCGCCCCGGCGGACTGCGTCGAGGTCCGGGTGAACCTGACGGACTCCGAGCGGCTCGCCTACGCGACGGCCGAGGCCGAGGAGAAGTACCGCTTCTGCGCGACGACCGCGACGAAGCGGAAGGTGACGGAAGCGCTGGTGAAGAAGTTCGAGGGTCAGCAGATCCTCGTCATCGGCCAGTACATCGACCAGCTCGACGAGCTGGGCGAGCACCTCGACGCGCCGGTCATCAAGGGCGAGACGTCGAACAAGGAGCGTGAGCGGCTCTTCGACGCGTTCCGCAACGGCGAGATCAACGTCCTTGTCGTGTCCAAGGTCGCGAACTTCTCGATCGACCTGCCGGAGGCCACGGTCGCGATCCAGGTGTCGGGCACGTTCGGCTCCCGCCAGGAGGAGGCGCAGCGCCTCGGCCGCGTCCTGCGCCCGAAGGCGGACGGCCACCAGGCGCACTTCTACTCGGTCGTCGCCCGCGACACCATCGACCAGGACTTCGCGGCCCACCGCCAGCGGTTCCTGGCGGAGCAGGGGTACGCGTACCGGATCGTCGACGCGGACGATCTCCTCACCGGGAAGTAGGGCACCCCGCGCTCCCGAGCGCGCCGCCCCTGGGGCGCACGAAGTGCGCCTTCAGGGGCGCGGGGAACTGCGCGACCAGCCACGACGCACCCGTCACCCGGCGACGAAATCGCAACCCGCAACGGCGGCACCCCCCGGGGCTCCGCCCCAGCCCCCGCTCCTCAATCGCCGGAGGGGCTTGAATGGGCAAAGCCCGGGGGACCATGGTCCCCCGGGCTCACTCGTCACCCGGTCAGAACCCCGGCTTGAAGCGGCGGAGGCGGAGGCTGTTGCCGACTACGAAGACCGAGGAGAAGGCCATGGCCGCTCCGGCGATCATCGGGTTGAGCAGGCCGGCCGCGGCGAGCGGGAGCGCCGCCACGTTGTAGGCGAAGGCCCAGAACAGGTTCGAGCGGATCGTGCCGAGGGTCTTGCGGGACAGCCGGATCGCGTCGGCCGCGGAGCGCAGGTCGCCGCGGACGAGGGTGAGGTCGCCGGCCTCGATGGCGGCGTCGGTGCCCGTGCCCATCGCGAGGCCGAGGTCGGCCTGGGCGAGCGCGGCCGCGTCGTTGACCCCGTCGCCGACCATGGCGACCGAACGGCCCTCGCCCTGGAGGCGCTTGACGACGTCGACCTTGTCCTGGGGCAGGACCTCGGCGATGACGTCCTCGGGGGCGATGCCGACCTCGGCGGCGACGGCGCGGGCCACCGCCTCGTTGTCCCCGGTGAGCAGGACCGGGCGCAGGCCCAGCTCGCGGAAGCGGCGGATCGCGTCGGCGCTGGTGTCCTTGACCGCGTCGGCGACCTCCAGGACGGCGCGGGCCTGTCCGTCCCAGGCGACCGCGATGGCCGTACGGCCTGCCGCCTCCGCCTCGGCCTTGGTGCGGGCCAGCTCGGCGGGCAGGTGGATCTCCCACTCGGCGAGCAGGGCCTCGCGGCCGACGAGGACGGCGTGGCCCTCGACGACGCCCTGGACGCCGAGGCCGGCGATGTTGGCGAAGTCCTCGGGGGTGGGGAGCTTGCCGACCCGCTCGGCGGCGCCGGCGGCGACGGCCTGGGCGATGGGGTGCTCGGAGGAGTGCTCCAGGGCGCCGGCGAGGCGCAGCACGTCGTCCTCGGTGACGCCGTCGGCGGTGTGCGTGGCGAGCAGGGTCATCTTGCCGGTGGTGACGGTGCCGGTCTTGTCCAGGACGATCGTGTCGACCTTGCGGGTGGTCTCCAGGACCTCGGGGCCCTTGATCAGGATGCCGAGCTGGGCGCCGCGGCCGGTGCCGACCATGAGGGCGGTCGGGGTGGCGAGCCCGAGGGCGCAGGGGCAGGCGATGATCAGTACGGCGACCGCTGCCGTGAACGCGGCGGTCCAGCCCGAGCCGTTGCCCAGCCAGAAGCCGAGGGTGGCGACGGCGAGGGCGATGACGACGGGGACGAAGACGGCGGAGATCTTGTCGGCGAGGCGCTGGGCGGCGGCCTTGCCGTTCTGCGCGTCCTCGACGAGCTTGGCCATGCGGGAGAGCTGGGTGTCGGCGCCGACCCGGGTGGCCTCGACGACGAGGCGGCCGCCCGCGTTGAGCGTGGCGCCGGTGACGGGGTCGCCGGTCGCGACCTCGACGGGCACGGACTCGCCGGTGAGCATGGAGGCGTCGACGGCGGAGGAGCCCTCCACGACGATGCCGTCGGTGGCGATCTTCTCGCCGGGCCGGACGAGGAAGCGCTGACCGACCTTCAGTTCACTGACGGGGATGGTCTGTTCGTGGCCGCCGTCGTGGAGGACGGTGACGTCCTTGGCGCCCAGTTCGAGCAGGGCCTTGAGCGCGGCGCCGGCCTTCCTCTTGGAGCGGGCCTCGAAGTAGCGCCCGGCGAGGATGAACGCGGTGACGCCGGCGGCGGCCTCCAGGTAGATGTTCCCGGCGCCGTCGCTGCGGGCGATGGTCAGCTCGAAGGGGTGGGTCATGCCGGGCTCGCCGGCGGTGCCGAAGAACAGCGCCCACAGGGACCAGACGAACGCGGCGGAGGTGCCGACCGAGATCAGCGTGTCCATCGTCGCGGCGCCGTGCCGGGCGTTGGTGAAGGCCGCCTTGTGGAAGGGCCAGGCGGCGTACGTGACGACGGGCGCGGCCAGGGTCAGCGAGAGCCACTGCCAGTACTCGAACTGGAGGGCCGGGACCATCGCCATCGCGATGACCGGCAGGGCCAGGGCGACGGCCGTGATCAGGCGCTGGCGCAGCGGCCGCAGCTCGTCGGCCTCGGCCGCGGGGGCGCCCGCGCCGTCCTGGGCGGCGGACGGCGGGGTGGGCTCCTGCGCGGTGTATCCGGTGGCCTCGACGGTGGCGATGAGGTCGGCGACCTCGATCCCGTCGGCGAAGCTGACCTTCGCCTTCTCGGTGGCGTAGTTGACGGTCGCCTCGACGCCGTCCATCCGGTTCAGCTTCTTCTCGATACGGGCGGCGCACGACGCGCAGGTCATGCCGCCGATGGCGAGTTCCACCTGGTCGGTCGGGGCGACGGTGTGCGCCGACATGGTGCCTCCTCGGTGACGGTGTCCCGGGCATCCGGGCCGGTACCCGGGTCGGGTACCCCTCGTTGAGATCCATTTATACCCCTGGGGGGTATCGAGTGCAAGGCCCGACCCGGCTTGACTTAATACCCCCCAGGGGTATCTTCGTAGCAATAGGTCTCACCAGAGCCCGAGCAGCCACGGATCCAGGAGTCGTCATGCGCACCGGACTGAAGATCACGGCCTTCGCGGCCGCCGTCGCCGCCACGTTCGGCACCGCGTACGGGGTGGGCAGCGGGGTCGGCCCCGTGACCGCCGGCGAGAAGCCGGCCGCGCACGACGCGGAGCACGCGGGCGACTCGGAAAAGACGGAGAAGACAGAGAAGTCGGAGAAGGAGGGAGCCGGTCACGGGGGCCACTCCGAAGGAGTGGCGGAACCGGCGGCCGCGGCCGCCGAGGTGCCCGGCGGCCTCCAGGTCTCCGAGCGCGGGTACACGCTCGACCTGGCGAAGGACCGGCTGCCCGCGAAGACCGGCGAGATCCGCTTCACCATCCGCAAGGACGCCACCGGCAAGCCCGTGACCTCGTACAAGAAGGAGCACGGCAAGGAGCTGCACCTCATCGTCGCCTCGCGGGACCTCACCGGGTACCGGCACCTGCATCCGGTCCGGGCGGCGGACGGCACGTGGTCGACGCCGGTGTCGCTGCCGAAGTCCGGGGACTACCGGGTCTTCGCGGACTTCACCCCGGCCGGCGAGAAGGAGGGGCTCACGCTCGGATCGGGCCTCGGGGTCGCGGGGACGTACAAGCCGGCGAAGCTGCCGGAGCACGCGGCGACCGCGCGCGTGGCGGGCGGCTACGAGGTCCGGCTCGAGGGCGAGCTGAAGCCCGGGGCGGAGAGCGAACTGACCCTGAACGTGTACCGGAACGGCAAGCCCGTCACGGACCTGGAGCCGTACCTCGGGGCGTACGGGCATCTGGTCGCGCTGCGCTCGGGCGACCTGGCCTATCTCCACGTTCACCCGCACGACGGCAAGCCCGGTCCCGGCGTGACGTTCACCGCGAGCGTGCCCAGCACCGGCACGTACCGGCTCTTCCTGGACTTCAAGCACGACGGGGAGGTCAGGACGGCTGCGTTCACCGTGCATGCGGCGTAGGCTGGTCCGCAATATTGGACTAGACCTGTCGGGAGCCGGCCTCATGAGCAAGCGTGCAGTCCTGGAGGTGATCGCCCTCGACGCCGAGGACGCGGTCGCGGCGCAGGCCGGGGGTGCGGACCGGCTGGAACTGGTCACCGACATGGCGGCGGACGGACTCACGCCTTCCGTCGACACCTTCCGCTCCGTCCGCGCCTCCGTGGACATCCCGCTGCGCGTGATGCTGCGCCTCGCCGACGGGTTCGCGGCGGGGGACGTCTCCGAGCTCGTACGGGTGGCGGGGGCGCTGCGCTCGGCCGGGGCGGACGAGTTCGTGCTCGGCTTCCTGGACGCGCGCGGCGAGCCGGACCTCGCGGCGGTCGAGCGGGTCGTCGGGGCGCTGGACGGATGCCGGTGGACGTTCCACCGGGCGATCGACCGGGCCGCGGACCGGGGGGCGCTGCGGCGGGCGGTCTCCGGGCTGCCCGGGCTCGACACGTTCCTCACCGCGGGTGCGGCCGAGGGGGTCGACGCGGGGTACGACGTGCTCGTGGCCGAGGCGGGGCGGGCGGGTGCCGGCGAGCCCGGATACGAGCCGATGATCCTGGTCGGCGGTGGGCTCCGCCTGGAGCACGTCCCGGGTCTGCTCGACGCGGGGATCTCCGGGTTCCACATCGGCGGTGCGGCGAGGCCCTCCGGGTGGACCGGGCCCGTCTCCCCTCGGTCCGTCGAAGAGTGGCGCTCAGCCCTGGACGGCCAGGCGCCGTAGCTCCGCCTCTTCATTGCCGGGTGCCGGCCGGTGGGGCTTCTCGCGCAGTTCCCCGCGCCCCTGATGAGGCTGCGCCTCATCGGGGAAATGCGACCCGAAGGGTCTGCATTTCAGGGGCGCGGGGAACTGCGCGACCAGCCACGACGGCGGGAGAGCCGAAAACCAGCCCCTGGGAGGGGTCAGGCTCGGGGCGCCGATGGGTGGGCCCCGGGATAAACGGTTAGACCCAGCGGACGCGTTGCCGTAAGGTGCCGCGTCTGCCCGCCTCCGCACCCGCACGACCCGGAGCGCCGCCGACCGGACGGTAACCGGTCGGCTCCGTGATCACCCGTACCCCGGAGCCGGAGGCCCTGCCCGTGACCCCGCACAACCCCCTGGACCGCGAGCGCAGCCACCTGCACGCGTCCCGCTCCGCCCTGCGCGCCATGCGCGAGGACGCACAGGCGCTCGACATCCGCGACGTCACCGCGAACTGGGTCAACGCGGCGGTCCTCCAGCGTCAGATCGACGACCGCATCAAGGCCCTGGCCGACCTCGCCGACACCCCCCTCTTCTTCGGCCGGCTCGACTACCTCCACGCCCCGGGCGCCGAGCAGGCGGAGGGCGCGGAGGGCGAGCAGTTCTACATCGGCCGCCGGCACGTCCACGACGCCGACGGCGACCCGATGGTCATCGACTGGCGCGCCCCCGTCTCCCAGCCGTTCTACCGGGCCTCCAAGAAGGACCCGATGGACGTGGCGCTGCGCCGCCGGTTCGGTTACACGGGCGGCGACCTCACCGCGTACGAGGACGAGCACCTGTCCGACCCGGCGGAGGCGGCGCAGACCAGCAAGCTGCTCCAGCAGGAGATCGAGCGCCCGCGCGTGGGCCCGATGCGCGACATCGTGGCGACGATCCAGCCCGAGCAGGACGAGATCGTCCGCAGCGGCCTGTCCGGTTCGGTGTGTGTGCAGGGCGGCCCCGGCACCGGAAAGACGGCCGTCGGCCTGCACCGCGTCGCGTACCTCCTCTACGCGCACCGCGACCGCCTGGCCCGCACCGGCACCCTGGTCATCGGCCCGAACCGATCCTTCCTGCACTACATCGAGCAGGTCCTGCCCGCGCTCGGCGAGCTGGAGGTGCACCAGGCGACGGTCGACGACCTGGTCACCGCGCGCGGGGTCGAGATCCGCGGCACGGACGAGGCGCCCGCCGCGATCGTGAAGGGCGACGCCCGCATGGCCGAGGTGCTGCGCCGGGCGCTGCGCGCGCACATCACGCTGCCCACGGAGGGCGCGGTCGTGGTGCGGGGCTCGCGCCGCTGGCGGGTGGCCCAGCACGAACTGGAAGAGATCGTGCGGGAGTTGACCTCTCGCGACATGCGGTACGGGGCGGCCCGCGAGGCCCTCCCGCAGCGCATCGCGCACGCCGTCCTGGTCCAGATGGAGCGGGCCGGCGAGGCCCCGGACGACCGGGTGCAGAACGCGGTCGCGCGCAACACCGCGGTGAAGGCCGTCGTCAAGGACGTCTGGCCCGCGGTCGACCCGGCGAAGCTGGTGCTGCGGCTGCTGTCCGACGCGGAGTTCCTGGCGGAGCACGCGGCGGGACTCCTCGACGAGGACGAGCAGAAGGCCGTGCTGTGGGTGAAGCCGGCGCGGAGCGTGAAGTCGGCGAAGTGGTCACCGGCGGACGCGGTGCTCATCGACGAGGCCGCGGATCTGATCGAGCGCACGCACTCGCTGGGCCATGTCGTCCTCGACGAGGCGCAGGACCTGTCGCCGATGCAGTACCGGGCGGTGGGGCGGCGCGCGACGACGGGTTCGGTGACGGTGCTCGGGGACCTGGCGCAGGGCACGACGCCCTGGGCGACGGCGAGTTGGCCGGAGGCCCTGGGGCATCTGGGCAAGCCGGAGGCGGTGATCGAGGAGCTGACGGCCGGTTTCCGCGTCCCCACCGACGTCATCACCTACGCCTCCCGGCTCCTCCCCCACATCGCGCCGGGGCTCGCTCCGGTGGCGTCGGTGCGGGAGAACCCGGGTGCGTTCGCGGTGCGCGAGGCGTCCGGCGTCGACGACGTGGTCGCCGCCTGCCGCGAGGCCCTGCGCGAGGAGGGCTCGATCGGCCTGATCGCGGCGGACCCCCGCTGCGCGTCCCTGGCCGAGGCCCTCACCGCGGCGGGCCTCCCGTACCTCTCCCCCGGCGAGGAGACCACGGCCGACGCCCGCCTCACCCTCGTCCCCGCCTCCCTCGCGAAGGGCCTCGAGTACGACTACGTGGTCCTGGACGACCCGGCGGCGATCATCGACGCGGAACCGGACGAACGGACCGGTCTGCGCCGCCTCTACGTCACCCTGACCCGAGCCGTCTCCGGTCTCCGCGTCCTCCACACGGCACCGCTCCCGGAACAGCTGGAAGACTGAGGCGCGTGATCATCTCCTCGTCGGCAGCCGCCGGAATCGCCCTGGTCGAACTGGGCATGGCGCTCACGCCGGGCCCGAACATGATGTACCTGGTGTCCCGGAGCATCGGCCAGGGCCGCACCGCCGGGCTCGTCTCGCTGGTCGGCACCGCGGTGGGCTTCGTCGTCTACATGGTGCTGGCCAACGTGGGGCTCGCGGTCGTCTTCGTCGCCGTCCCCTGGCTGTACATCGGCTTCAAGGCGGCCGGCGCCGCCTATCTCGCCTACCTGGCCTGGCAGACGCTCCGGCCGGGCGGGCACGGGCTGTTCGAGCAGCGGGAGCTTCCGCGCGACTCGTACGGGAAGCTGATGCGGACGGGCCTGATCACCAACCTGCTCAACCCGAAGGTCGCGATCCTGTACCTGGCGCTGATCCCGCAGTTCATCGAGCCGTCCCGGGGCCACACCACGGCCCAGGGTTTCGCGCTCGGCCTCGTCCAGATCGCGGTCGGCGTCACCGTGAACGCCCTGATCATCCTCGCGGCGGGCTCCGTGGCCGCCCTCCTCAAGCGCCGCCCGTCCTGGTCCACCTGGCAACGCCGCGTCACGGGCACGCTCTTGGCAACGGTCTCACTGGCACTGGCCCGAGAGGTCCCTGCCCGAGCCTGACCCGGGGGCGGAGAGCTCCGCCGGAGGGGCTGGTTTTCGGCTATCCCGCCGCGGGGGCTGGTCGCGCCCCGCGGCGCAGCCGCTGATGTCACAGCCCCGCGCCCCTGATGAGGCTGCGCCTCATCGGGGAGATGCCACCCGAAGGGTGTGCATCTCAGGGGCGCGGGGAACTGCGCGAGAAGCCCCACCGGGCCGCACCCGGCAACGAAGAGGCGGAGCTACGGCGCGAGGCCCAGGGCAGGTTCTGCCCCGGACCTCGCGCCGCAGACCCGGCCGCACTCAAACGCCGGCCTTCTCCCCGGCCACCGGCTCCGCGGGGAAGGCCGCGGCCGACTCCCCCCGCATCACCAGCAGCGTCACCAGGCCCGCGAGCCCGGCAATGGCACCCGCCCCCACGAACGCCGCACTGAACCCGTCCGTCAGCGCCGGAAGATCGCCCAGCCGACCCGCACCCTGCGACGTGGCGAGAGCGGTCAGCGCGGCCAGGCCCAGCGCCGAGCCCACCTGGTACGTCGTGTTGACGATGCCGGACGCGAGCCCGGCCTGCTCCTGCGGGGCGCCGGACATGGCCGCCATCATCGCGGGGATGTACGCGAGGGACATGCCGAGCGCCGCGACCAGCGAGGCCGGGAGCACGTCGACCAGGAACGACCCCGTGGGCCCGACCGCCGACAGCCAGAACAGTCCGGCGGCCAGCACGAGCAGCCCGCCCCCGATCAACGGCTTCGCCCCGAACCGCCCGAGCAGCCGCGCCGTCACCGCCGTCATGAACACCATCAGCAGCCCGGTCATGGGCAGCAGCGCCGCGCCGGACGCGAACGCCCCGTACCCGAGCACCTGCTGGAGGTAGAGGTTGAGGAAGTACCACATCGGGATCCAGGCCGCGCCGAGCAGCGCCATCGCCAGGTTCGAGGACCCGAGGCGCGGGATCCGCCACACGCTCAGCGGCATCAGCGGCGCCTTCACGACCCGCTGCACGACGAAGAACAGCGCCAACAGCACGGCGGAGCCGATGAGTTGGAGCACGGTACCGGTGGAGGCCCAGCCGGCCTCCGGGGCCCGTACGACGGCGTAGACGGCCAGCGCGAGACCCGCCGTGACGAACGCGGCCCCGAGCACGTCCACCGCACCGCGGCGCGGAGCGACCGCCGGCAGCAGGCCCGTCGCAGCGAGGGTGGCGAGGCCGATCGGCACGTAGATGACGAAGACCCAGGGCCAGCTCAGCCACTCGGTGAAGACGCCGCCGAGGAAGACGCCCGCGGTGCCGCCGGCCGGTGCCGCGGCGCCGTAGAGGGCCATGGCCTTGCCGAGTTCCTTCGGGTTGTGCCCGAACAGCATCATCAGGAGCGTCATGGAGGCGGGCGCGATGAGCGCGCCGCCGACCCCCTGCACCGCACGCCCGGCGATCTCGACCCACGCGGTCTGCGCGGCCGCGGCGACGACGGATCCGGCGATCAGGACGCTCCAGCCGGCGACGAACACCTTGCGGGCGCCGAGCAGGTCGGACAGCCGGCCGCCGAGCAGCAGCAGTCCGCCGAAGGCGATGACGTACGCGTTGAAGACCCACTGCAGGTCGCCCTGCGAGAACCCGAGGTCCTTCCGCATCTCGGGGAGCGCGACCCCGATGATCGAGGTGTCCATGATGACCATGAACTGCGCGGTGGCGAGCACGAGCAGCGCCCACCAGCGCCGTGGATTGACGCCTTCCATGACTGTTCCCTCCCAGACCTACTTGCCGACCTACCTGCCGACCTACCGGCCATTGATACCCCCATGGGGTATCGGACGCCGAGGAACGTAACATACCCCCTGGGGGTACACAAGCAACAGGGTTTAAGGTCGCCTCATGACGGACGACGACGTGAAGCACGACCTGATCCCGCGGTGGCGACGGGCGCTCCTGACGGCGCTCGGCACGGACGACTGCGTCATCGACCCCGACCGGTACGGACTCGACCTGCTGAAGCGCTGGTCGGAGCCGCAGCGCCGGTACCACACCACCGCCCACCTGAAGGCCGTCCTCGACCACCTCGACGCGCTGGCGGACCACGCGGCGGACCCCGAACTGGTGCGTCTCGCCGCCTGGTTCCACGACGCCGTGTACCTGCCGGACCGCTCCACCAACGAGGAACGGTCGGCCCGCCTGGCCGAACGCGCCCTCACCGAGGTCGGCCTGACCGACCCCCAGGTCGAGGAGGTCGCCCGCCTGGTCCGCCTCACCGTCACCCACGACCCCGCCGACGGCGACACGAACGGCGAGGCCCTGTGCGACGCCGACCTCGCGATCCTGGCCGCCCCGCCGGAGGCCTACGCGGCGTACACCCGGGCCGTGCGCGAGGAGTACGGCTTCGTGCCCGACGAGGCGTTCCGCGCGGGCCGCGCCGCCGTGCTGCGCCAGCTCCTGGACCTGCCCCGACTGTTCCGCACCCCGCACGGCAAGGCCGCCTGGGAGGCACCGGCCCGCGAGAACCTCGGCACCGAACTGGCCCTGCTCACGCCCTGACCCGCCGAAATTCGATTGCCCGCGCCCACCGGCACCCACATGCTCACCGCATGGAACCGCACTACATCAACTCCCGCCGGATCACCCTGCACGAGATCTCCCGCGAGTCCGCGACCGACCTCAACTCCGGTGACGGCGACGGAGGTTTCCGCTGGCTGGGCGGCGGGCCCGGCGACGGCACCCGCGGCGGCTCCGGCATCACGGTGCGCGCCTGGGAGCAGGACGCGTACACGCCGGGCTGGGGCACGTACGTCATGGTGCGCGCCTCCGACGGGTGCGCGATCGGCGGCATCGGCTTCCACAGCGCGCCCGACGACGACGGCCATGTGGAGATCGGCTACGACCTGGTCGCCGAGGCCCGCGGGCAGGGCTACGCGACCGAGGCGGTGGAGGTACTGACCTTCTGGGCGCTCGGCCGAGGCGGCATGCGCACGGTCGTCGCCCACACGGATCCGGACAACACGGCGTCCCAGCGGGTCCTGGAGCGCGCCGGGTTCAGCCGCACCGAGTCCGCGCCGGACCGGGACGAGTTCCGCTTCGTCCGCCACCGCGCCTGAGCCGGCCTGGTCCAAAAAAACCCTAGGCCGGGCGGCCCTTCGGGCGGCGCAGACCCGCGTCCGTGAGCCGGCGCACCAGCTCCTTCGAGCCGATCTCGACGGCCCCCGCGCGCACCGCGTCCTCGTACCGGTGCGAGGGGATGTCGTAGTGGTCGCGCTCGAAGGCGCGCAGCGGCGCCCCGATCCCCTCGGCGAACCGGTGCAGTTCGTCGAAGGACACATCGCTGACCAGGTGCGACCACATCCGGCCGTGGCCCGGCCAGTTCGGGGGGTCTATGTAGACCGTCATCCGCCGGCCACCGTGCCGAGCGCCCCGAGGCGGGCCACGACGACACCGGCCTCCGCGCACACCCAGTGCGGGTCCTCGCCCAGCTCCGGCTCTATGTCGAGCGCGTGCGGCCCCTCGTGACCCGAGCCGGGACCGCACACCATGCACAGCGGCCAGCGCCCGTGCCGCTCCAGCAGGCCGTCCTTCACGTCCTGCGCGACCAGACCCGTGACGTACGCGACGCCCTCCGGCCACTGCTCGACCCACCAGCGGCGCGAGGTGATCGAGTCCTCGACCAGCGAGACCACGTCGGCGTCGGCGACGCCGATCGCCTTGAGGTCGGCGAGCACGAGCGCGCGGGCCGCGTGCAGGGCCTGCTCCAAGGGGCTGATGGTGTCCATGCCCTCAATTGTGCGCCCGGGCCGAAGGGCCCTTGACCGCGAAGCCTTCCGAAAATATCTTTCAAAACGTGAGCAATGACGTGAAGGAAAGTTTCGCAAACGACGCGCCGCCGGCGCCCGCGGCCCTCGCGGCCAAGGTGCGCACCCTGGCGCCGTCGATGACCCGGTCCATGCAGCGGGTCGCCGAGGCCGTCGCCGGTGACCCGGCCGGCTGCGCGGCCCTCACCGTCACCGGCCTCGCCGAGCTCACCGGCACGAGCGAGGCGACGGTCGTCCGCACCGCCCGCATCCTCGGCTACCCGGGCTACCGCGACCTGCGCCTCGCCCTCGCCGGACTCGCCGCCCAGCAGCAGTCCGGCCGCGCCCCCGCCGTCACCGCCGACATCGCCGTCGACGACCCGATCGCCGACGTCGTCGCCAAGCTCGCCTACGACGAGCAGCAGACCCTCGCCGACACCGCCGCCGGGCTCGACACCGGGCAGCTCGGCGCCGCCGTGCACGCGCTGGCCGGCGCCCGCCGCGTCGACGTCTACGGGGTCGGCGCCTCCGGCCTCGTCGCCCAGGACCTCGCCCAGAAGCTGCTGCGCATCGGGCACATCGCCCACGCGCACAGCGACCCGCACCTCGCGATCACCAACGCGGTGACGCTCCGCTCGGGGGACGTGGCCGTGTCCATCACGCACTCCGGCGCGACCGGCGACGTCATCGAGCCGCTGCGGGTCGCCTTCGAGCACGGGGCCACGACCATCGCGATCACCGGGCGCCCCGACGGGCCCGTCTCGCAGTACGCCGACCACATCCTCACCACCTCCATAGCGCGCGAGAGCGAGCTGCGGCCCGCCGCGATGTCCTCCCGGACCAGCCAGCTGCTCGTCGTGGACTGCCTGTTCGTGGGCGTCGCGCAACGCACGTACGAGACGGCCGCGCCGGCCCTGTCGGCGTCCTACGAGGCCCTGGCCCACCGCCACGCTCCGCGGCGCCGGTCATGAGAGCCCGGACTCTCTGAAGGCATGCGCCGCGAGCCCAGTCTTCCCCCTGAGACGGCGCACGCAGTGCGCATCTCAGGGGCGCGGGGAACTGCGCGACCAGCCACGACGAGACCCGCACCCGGCGACGAATCCGCACCAGGCAGACGCAAACCGCCCCTCACAGAAAGCCCCGGCCCCCGATGACCACCCCGTACCAGGACCTCCGCGCCCAACTCGACACGCTCACGACGGAGGCGTTCCGCCCGGAACTCGCCGAGATCGACCAGCTCCCCACCCAGAAGATCGCCGAGCTGATGAACGCGGAGGACGCCTCCGTCCCCACCGCCGTGGCGGACCGGCTCCCCCAGATCTCCGCCGCGATCGACGGCATCGCCGCCCGCATGGCGAAGGGCGGCCGCCTGATCTACGCCGGCGCCGGCACCGCGGGCCGCCTGGGCGTCCTGGACGCCTCGGAGTGCCCGCCCACCTTCAACACCTGGGACGGACAGGTCGTCGGCCTGATCGCGGGCGGCCCCGCCGCGATGGTGACGGCCGTCGAGGGCGCCGAGGACTCCAAGGAGCTGGCCGCCGCCGACCTGGACGCCCTGGACCTCACCGAGCACGACGTCGTCGTCGGCATCTCCGCCTCGGGCCGCACCCCGTACGCGATCGGCGCCGTCGAGCACGCCCGCTCCCGCTACGGCGCCCTCACCGTCGGCCTGTCCTGCAACGCGGGCAGCGCGCTGGCCGCCGCCGCGGACCACGGCATCGAGGTCGTCGTCGGCCCCGAGCTGCTCACCGGCTCGACCCGGCTGAAGTCGGGCACGGCGCAGAAGCTCGTCCTCAACATGCTGTCCACGATCACGATGATCCGGCTCGGCAAGACGTACGGAAACCTGATGGTCGACGTCCGCGCGTCGAACGAGAAGCTGCGGGCCCGCTCCCGCCGCATCGTCTCCCTGGCCACCGGCGCCGACGACGCGGTCATCGAGGCCGCGCTCGCCGCGACCGACGGCGAGGTCAAGAACGCGATCCTCGTCGTCCTCGGCGAGGTCGACGGCCCCACCGCCGCCCGCCTCCTCACCGAGTCGGACGGCCACCTGCGCGGCGCCCTCGCCGCCGCCGCGGGCCTCACCCCGTAACACCCCGCACGAAGAACCACCCCCCGCACAGCAAGGCAGCACGCACCATGGCCGAGAACAAGAACCGCGACGTGGCGTCCGCGATCCTGCCGCTCGTCGGCGGCGCCGCGAACGTCACCTCCGTGGCCCACTGCATGACCCGGCTCCGGCTGGGTCTCGCGGACCGCTCCCTGGTCCGGGACGAGGAACTGAAGGCACTGCCCGACGTGATGGGCGTGGTCGAGGACGACACGTACCAGATCGTCCTCGGCCCGGGGAAGGTCTCCCGGGTCACCCCCGAGTTCGAGGAACTCGTCCAGGAGGGCCGGGCGGCCGCTCCGGAGCCGCACCCCGTCACCGCCGACGAACTGGCGTCCCAGGGCGCCGAGTTGAGGGCGGCCCACAAGGCAAAGAACGCGACCCCGTTCAAGCTCTTCCTGCGCCGGATCGCCAACATCTTCGTCCCCCTGATCCCGGCCCTGATCGGCTGCGGCATCATCGCCGGCCTCAACGGCCTGCTGATCAACCTGGAGTGGCTGCCCGGCATCACCCCGGCGCTCGCCGCCATCGCCTCCGGCTTCATGGCCCTCATCGCCGTGTTCGTCGGCTACAACACGGCGAAGGAGTTCGGCGGCACCCCCATCCTCGGCGGCGCCGTCGCCGCGATCATCGTCTTCCCGGGCGTCGCGAACATCGAGGCGTTCGGGCAGAAGCTGAGCCCCGGCCAGGGCGGCGTCCTCGGCGCGCTCGGCGCCGCCGTCCTCGCCGTGTACGTCGAGAAGTGGTGCCGCAAGTGGGTCCCGGAGGCGGTCGACGTCCTCGTCACCCCGACCGTCACGGTCCTCGTCTCCGGCCTCGTCACGATCTTCGGCCTGATGTACGTCGCCGGTGAGATCTCCACCGGCATCGGCACGGCGGCCAACTGGCTCCTGGACAACACCGGCGCGTTCGCGGGCCTCGTCCTCGGCGGCCTGTTCCTCCCCCTGGTCATGCTCGGCCTGCACCAGGCCCTCATCCCCATCCACACCACCCTCATCGAGCAGCAGGGCTACACGGTCCTGCTCCCGATCCTCGCCATGGCGGGCGCCGGCCAGGTCGGCTGCGCCCTCGCCGTCTTCAAGCGCCTGAAGAAGAACAAGTCGATCCGTACGACCATCAAGTCGGCCCTCCCCGCGGGCTTCCTGGGCGTCGGCGAGCCCCTCATCTACGGCGTCTCGCTCCCCCTGGGCCGCCCGTTCATCACCGCGTGCGTGGGCGGCGCGGCGGGCGGCGCCTTCGTCGGCCTGTTCTCGATGCTCGGCGACAAGGTCGGCTCGACCGCCATCGGCCCGTCCGGCTGGGCCCTCTTCCCACTCCTCGACGGCAACAAGGGCCTCGGCACGACCGCCGCGATCTACGGCGGCGGCCTCCTCGTCGGCTACTTCGTCGGATTCCTGGCCACGTATTTCTTCGGCTTCAGCAAGCAGATGCTGCTCGACCTGAACGCGGACGTCGACGCGGGCGAGTCGGCGGCGGCCCGAGCCGAGGAGGGCCCGTCGACCCCGAACCCGGACCCGGACCCCACGAAGGAACCGGCCCAGGTCTGACCCGGCCGCGACGCACACGACAGTGAGCATGGCCGAACTGCCGTCCTGGTGGAGCCCTGACCCCTAGTAGTACACGCCGGGCAGATACACGTCCGGCTTCGCGAACCCGGGCCCCGGCTCCACGATCCCGGCCGCCGCGGCCTGCTCGTTCGACATCAGCACGGTGTCGTCCACCGGCGGGACGGGCCCGGCGGCACTCGCCGCCCCGGCCGCCCCCAGCACCCCGGCGGCCCCCACCAGGGACACCACCACACCCCGCACAACCTTGCCCACGCGCTCATTCATCGTCATGCCCCGCTCAACGAGGGGGCGGGGCGGGAGGTCACGTATCGCCCCGGCTGCGAGACGGGCCGCGCGGGCGCATCCTGGCCACATGGCTGAGAGCACGTTTTCGAAGATCGCGTGGACCGAGTTCCGCCCCGACCAGCGGCGCCTGGCCGCCGGCGCCGCACTGACCGGCCTCGGCATGCTCACCGCCGCGGCGGGCATCGGCGTACTCGTCTACGAACTGGCCCGCGCGGGCCGCACCTGGACCGGAGGCTGGGAGGTACCGCCCACCGAGATGGCCTCCCGAGCCTTCCACCACGCCCAGGCAGCAGCCCAGAGCGCCGCCCAGGCCGGCCGAACCACCTGGCAGACCTACGAAGAATCCAACAGCACCCCTTGACCCCAGGGCGCGACCAGCGGGCCCCTGGGGGCGCACGAAGTGTGCCCTTCAGGGGCGCGGGGCTGTACCCGATCAGCGACTCCGTCGCGGGGCGCGACCAACAAGCCCCTGGGGC
This sequence comes from Streptomyces sp. NPDC050145, assembly GCF_044460245.1. NCBI lineage: Bacteria > Bacillati > Actinomycetota > Actinomycetes > Kitasatosporales > Streptomycetaceae > Streptomyces > Streptomyces sp. NPDC050145. The sequence continues at coordinate 19,954 of NZ_JBITJS010000022.1, forward strand.
GCACGAAGTGTGCCACCCAGGGGCGCGGGGAACTGCGCGACCAGCCACGACGGAGCCGCACCCGGCGACGAATCCGCACGAGGCAGACGCGACCCGCCCGGGCCCGCAGAGGCACCCCGGACACGCCCGTGGGCGGTACCCCCCGAAGGGAGTACCGCCCACAGATCAGACTGACCTGAGCCCAGAAGACCGGCTCAGAAGTCCATGTCACCGCCCGGCATGCCACCCGGAGCAGCCGCAGAGGCCTTCTCCGGCTTGTCGGCGATGACGGCCTCGGTGGTGAGGAACAGCGCGGCGATGGACGCGGCGTTCTGCAGGGCAGAGCGCGTGACCTTCGCCGGGTCGAGGATGCCCTCGGCGATCATGTCGACGTACTCACCCGTCGCGGCGTTGAGGCCGTGACCGATGGGAAGGTTGCGCACCTTCTCCACGACGACGCCACCCTCGAGACCACCGTTGACGGCGATCTGCTTGAGCGGGGCCTCGAGCGCGAGCTTCACGGCGTTGGCGCCGGTCGCCTCGTCACCGTCGAGCTCGAGCTTCTCGAAGACCGCGGAGGCCTGGAGGAGGGCCACGCCACCACCGGCGACGATGCCCTCTTCGACGGCCGCCTTCGCGTTGCGAACGGCGTCCTCGATGCGGTGCTTGCGCTCCTTGAGCTCGACCTCGGTGGCCGCGCCCGCCTTGATGACGGCGACGCCGCCGGCGAGCTTGGCGAGGCGCTCCTGGAGCTTCTCGCGGTCGTAGTCCGAGTCGCTGTTCTCGATCTCGGCACGGATCTGGTTGACGCGACCCTGGACCTGGTCGCTGTCACCGGCGCCGTCGACGATCGTCGTCTCGTCCTTGGTGATGACGACCTTGCGGGCGCGGCCGAGCAGGTCGAGACCGGCGTTCTCCAGCTTGAGGCCGACCTCCTCGGAGATGACGGTGCCGCCCGTGAGGATGGCGATGTCACCGAGCATGGCCTTGCGGCGGTCGCCGAAGCCCGGGGCCTTGACGGCGACGGACTTGAAGGTGCCACGGATCTTGTTGACGACCAGGGTCGACAGGGCCTCGCCCTCGACGTCCTCGGCGATGATCAGCAGCGGCTTGCCGGACTGCATGACCTTCTCGAGCAGCGGAAGGAGGTCCTTCACGTTGCCGATCTTCGAGTTGACGATCAGGATGTACGGGTCGTCGAGCGACGACTCCATGCGCTCCATGTCGGTGGCGAAGTACGCCGAGATGTAGCCCTTGTCGAAGCGCATACCCTCGGTGAGCTCGAGCTCCAGACCGAAGGTCTGGGACTCCTCGACGGTGATGACGCCTTCCTTGCCGACCTTGTCCATGGCCTCGGCGATGAGCTCGCCGATCTGGGTGTCGGCGGCGGAGATGGAGGCCGTGGAAGCGATCTGCTCCTTGGTCTCGACATCCTTGGCCTGCTCGAGCAGGGCGGCGGAGACGGCCTCGACGGCCTTCTCGATGCCACGCTTGAGGGCCATCGGGTTGGCACCGGCGGCCACGTTGCGAAGGCCTTCGCGAACGAGGGCCTGGGCCAGGACGGTCGCGGTCGTCGTGCCGTCACCGGCGACGTCGTCCGTCTTCTTCGCGACCTCCTTGACCAGCTCGGCGCCGATCTTCTCGTACGGGTCCTCGAGCTCGATCTCCTTGGCGATGGACACACCATCGTTGGTGATCGTGGGGGCGCCCCACTTCTTCTCGAGGACGACGTTGCGACCCTTGGGGCCCAGGGTCACCTTGACGGCGTCGGCGAGCTGGTTCATGCCGCGCTCGAGGCCGCGCCGTGCCTCCTCGTCGAACGCGATGATCTTGGCCATGTGAAGTGGTCCTCCCGGACGGGGTGGAAAAGCAAGCAAACGGACCGTGCCGGCGCCCGCGACGGACGGCTTGCGCACCTTGTGGTTCCTTGCCCCACCCGGCGTGCGAGCCTCACTGGCCCGATCCAAGTTCTGTCACTCTCACTCGGAGAGTGCTAAGCCCAATGATTAGCACTCGCCCCATGCGAGTGCAAGCGGCTACCACAGATCCGCACCCCCGCGCGCCACCCGGTCCCGCCCCCGACCCCGCTCCCGGTCCCGCACCGCTCCGGCCTCCGGGCAGCACGAAGGGCCCGCACCCCCGATCGGGGACACGGACCCTCGTGTCGTACGAAGCTTGCGGTCAGACGCGCGCGCTTCAGCCGGCGGCAAGCCGAACCATGTCGGCCTGCGGCCCCTTCTGGCCCTGCGAGATCTCGAACTCGACCCGCTGACCCTCTTCAAGGGTGCGGTATCCGTCCATCTGGATGGCGCTGTAGTGGACGAAAACATCCGCACCACCGTCGACCGCGATGAAGCCGTACCCCTTCTCCGCGTTGAACCACTTGACGGTGCCCTGAGCCATGCCTAACTCCCCTATTACTGGCCCTTGCGCGAGTCCGCACTTCGCGGACCCGGGTCAGACCTCACGCCCCAAAGGGTTGGGGGTGTGCGCCGGAACGCGTCGACCGCGGCCGAATGTATCTGCCCAACTGCCCTCTGCAACAGGTCAATCGGACGACAATTCTGAGCGCCCGCGATCGGGGAAACCGGGCCAACTCACCGGATCCCAGGGCAAGTCGGGTCGAATAAATGCCATAAAAGGCCCGAATGGGCGGGGCGCTTTGGCTGCTTCTCATCGGGATTCGCTCAAGAACTCATATGCGTCCGTCATGCACCACGGACGGGAGCGGAGCAGCTTCCCCAACTGTACCCCGCTCAACCATGCAGAATTGCCCCCTCCGCTTCTCTGGCGGAGGGGGCAATTCTGGTAACTCTGGGTAAGTCAGGGAAATCCCGGACGGTCGAGGCGATCAGCCGCCGTCGATCAGCCGCCGGCGACGGCGGGAATGATCGAGACGCCGGCGCCGTCCGGCGTCACGGTCTCCAGGCCCTGCTCGAAACGGACGTCGTCGTCGTTCACGTACACGTTCACGAAGCGGCGCAGCTTGCCCTGGTCGTCGAGCACGCGGGCGGCGATGCCCGTGTGGTTCTTCTCCAGGTCGGCGATGACGTCGGCGAGGGTCGCGCCCTCGGCCGGCACCTCGGCCTGCCCGCCGGTGTAGGTACGGAGGATGGTGGGGATCCGGACGTTGACGCTCATGGGTTCACCTCGGCTGTTCTTCGGTAAAGGGGGGCGGGGAACTACTCGGGGGAACTACTCGGCGAGCCCGGCGGACCGGAACGCCTCGAGGGACGGCCGGATCGTCGCGGTGGCCTGCGAGGACTCCGCGACGGCGTCGAGGGTCTTCAGCCCGTCACCCGTGTTCAGCACCACCGTGGTGAGCGACGGGTCGATGAGGCCCGCCTCGATGAGCTTCTTGGTGACACCGAGCGTCACACCGCCGGCCGTCTCCGCGAAGATGCCCTCGGTCCGCGCCAGCAGCTTGATCGCGTCGACGACCTGCTCGTCGTTCACATCCTCCACGGCGCCACCGGTGCGGCGCGCGATGTCGAGGACGTACGGCCCGTCGGCCGGGTTGCCGATGGCGAGCGACTTCGCGATCGTGTTCGGCTTCTGCGGGCGGACGACGTCGTGGCCGCCCTTGTAGGCGACGGAGACCGGCGAGCAGCCCTCGGCCTGGGCGCCGAAGAGCTTGTACGGCTTGTCCTCGACGAGGCCGAGCTTGATGAGCTCCTGCAGACCCTTGTCGATCTTCGTGAACTGCGAACCGGACGCGATCGGGATGACCAGCTGGTCCGGCAGCTGCCAGCCCAGCTGCTCGCAGATCTCGTAGGCGAGCGTCTTGGAACCCTCGCCGTAGTACGGGCGCAGGTTGACGTTGACGAAGCCCCAGCCCTCGCCCAGCGGGTCGCCGATGAGCTCGGAGCAGAAGCGGTTCACATCGTCGTAGTTGCCCTCGATGGCGACGAGGTCACCGCCGTAGACACCGGCCATGACGACCTTGCCCTGCTCCAGGTCGTGCGGGATGAACACGCAGGAGCGGAAGCCGGCGCGGGCGGCGGCGGCGCCGACGGCACCCGCCAGGTTGCCCGTGGAGGAGCAGGAGAGGGTGGTGAAGCCGAAGGCGCGGGCGGCCTCGATGGCCTGGGCGACGACACGGTCCTTGAAGGAGTGCGTCGGGTTCCCGGAGTCGTCCTTGACGAACAGCCTGCCCTGCTCGACGCCGAGTTCACGGGCCAGGTTGTCGGCCTTGACCAGGTGGGTCCAGCCCGGGTTCAGGTTCGGCTTCTCGGCGACGTCGGCCGGGACGGGCAGCAGCGGCGCGTAGCGCCAGATGTTCGCGGGGCCGGCCTCGATCTGCTTGCGGAGCGCCTCGGGGTCGCCGACGGGAAGGTCGTACGCGACCTCCAGAGGCCCGAAACACTCGACGCACGCGAAGATCGGGCCGAGCTCGAACTTGGCGCCGCACTCGCGGCAGGAGAGGCCCGACGCGGGACCGAGGTCCACGGTCTTCTCGGAGGGGGTGGTTCCGGTGGCGACAGTCTGTACAGCCATGAGAGGCGAGGCCCTTTCTCCTCATCTTCCTCACGACGCATCTCGCCGTGAGACGGATTTGGCACCTTCCCTAGCCGGGAGCCTCGCGATGGACAGTTGCGGTGTCCTACGAGACCGGCTGGAGGGTTGCCGGGGCTTCAACGGGCCGTATCCCTCTGCCCCTCTGGATGAGCGGTATTCGATTGTTGAGCGCGGCTCGCGGCGACCCCGGCATGCGGTGGTCCCTGGCCTTGTTCAAGACTGTAACCGACGGCCTGGACGCTTGAGATAGTCGTCCGAACCGCGAGATGGATCACAAATCGTCCCGCACCACCACGCGGAGTGAGGAGCAGCCGACCGTGCTGGAAGAGGTAGAGCGCTGGCTGAACGAGCGCTCCTGGTCCGTGGCGGACCGGCCGCCGCACCAGCTGATCGCCGCGAAGCGCGCGTCGGGGCAGACCGTGAGTGTCGTGCTGCCGGCGCTCGACGAGGAGGCGACGGTCGGCCAGATCGTGTCCGTGATCCGACGCGAGCTGATGACGGAGGCGGTGCCGCTGGTCGACGAGCTGGTGGTCGTGGACTCCGGGTCCACGGACCGGACCTCCGAGGTCGCGGCGGCGGCCGGCGCGCGGGTCGTGCACCGGGACGCGATCCTGCCGCGACTCCCGGCCCGGCCCGGCAAGGGCGAGGTGCTGTGGCGCTCACTCCTCGTGACCTCCGGCGACATCGTCTGCTTCGTCGACGCGGACCTCAAGGAGTTCTCCGCGGACTTCGTGTCCGGGATCGTCGGACCGCTGCTCACCGACCCGGACGTGCAGTTCGTGAAGGCGATGTACGACCGGCCGCTCGGTGACGCCGCGGGACAGGGCGGGCGGGTGACCGAGCTGGTGGCGCGGCCGCTGCTGAACCTGCACTGGCCGCGGCTGGCCGGTTTCGTGCAGCCGCTCGGCGGCGAGTACGCGGCCCGCAGGTCCCTGCTCGAGCAGCTGCCGTTCCCGGTCGGGTACGGGGTCGAGCTGGGGCTGCTCGTGGACGCGCTGCACACGGTGGGCCTGGACGCGCTCGCCCAGGTCGACGTGGGGGTCAGGAAGCACCGGCACCAGGACGGGCAGGCGCTCGGCCGGATGGCGGCGGCGATCTACCGCACGGCGCAGCTGCGGCTCGCGCGCGGGCATCTGGTGCGGCCGGTGCTGACCCAGTTCGAGCGGGGCGAGAAGGGTTTCGAGCCGCGCACGCACGACGTGGACACGGAGGAGCGGCCGCCGATGGCGGAGATCGACGAGTACCGCGAGCGCCGGGTGGCGTGAGCGCGGGTGGCCTGAACGTCGGGTGGCGTGAGCGTCGTTACGTTTGAGGCTTTCCGGGGCGGGCTAGCGTGCCCGTATGGCTTCCACTCCTGGTGCTGCTGAGGTTCTTGTCGCGTCCAACCGGGGCCCGGTCTCGTACGCCGTCGGGGACGACGGCACGGTCACGGCCCGGCGGGGCGGGGGCGGGCTCGTGTCCGCGCTCAGCTCCGTCGACGACAAGCTGTGGGTGTGCGCGGCGCTCGGCGACGGGGACCGGGAGGCGGTGCGGCGCGGGATCACCGAGCCGGGTGTGCGGATGCTGGACATCGACCCGGAGGTGCACGCGGCGGCGTACAACGGGATCGCGAACTCGGTGCTGTGGTTCGTGCACCACATGCTGTACCAGACCCCGTTGGAGCCGTCGTTCGGACCGGAGTTCCGGCGGCAGTGGGCGGCGTACGAGGAGTACAACCGGGCGTTCGCACAGGCCCTCGCGGACGGGGCGGCGCCGGGGGCGACCGTCGTGGTCCAGGACTACCACCTGGCCCTGGTGCCCGGGATGCTCCGCGAACTCCGCGGCGACCTGCGCATCGGGCACTTCTCGCACACGCCGTGGGCGCCCGTCGACTGGTTCCGGATGCTGCCGGACGACATCGCGGAGCAGCTCCTGCGCGGGATGCTCGGCGCGGACCGGCTGGGCTTTCTGACCCGGCGCTGGGCGGACGCGTTCACGGAGTGCTGTACGCGGATCGTGGGCGGGCCCGGCGGTACGGAGATCGGGGTGCACGGGCTCGGGGCCGACGCGGAGTTCCTGCGGGAGCGGGCGCACCGGGCGGACGTCGAGGAGCGGCTCGCGGCGCTGCGGGAGCAGGTCGGCGCGGGGCGCAAGGTCGTGGTGCGGGTGGACCGCACGGAACTGTCCAAGAACATCGTGCGGGGGCTGCGGGCCTTCGAGCTGCTCCTTGAGACGCGGCCGGAGTGGCGGGAGCGGGTCGTGCATCTCGCGTTCGCGTATCCGTCGCGGCAGGACCTGGAGGTGTACCAGGAGTACACGGCGGAGGTCTCGTGGGTCGCGGCGTCGATCAACTCCCGTTTCGGTACGGAGGGCTGGACGCCGGTCGTGCTCCATGTGAAGGACGACTTCGCGCGCTCCCTGGCGGCGTACCGGCTGGCGGACGTCGCCCTCGTGAACCCGATCCGGGACGGGATGAACCTGGTCGCGAAGGAGGTGCCGATCGTCTCCGACGGGGGCGGGTGTGTGCTCGTGCTGTCGCGGGAGGCGGGGGCGTACGAGGAGCTCGGGGACGCCGCGATCGGGGTGAACCCGTTCGATGTGAGCGGGACCGCTGTCGCGTTGGGGGCGGCGCTGGACATGCCGGACGCGGAGCGGGTCGAGCGGGGCGAGCGGTTGGTGGCGGCGGGTTCTGCGTTGCCGCCCGCCCGGTGGTTCCTGGACCAATTGGATGCGCTGCGCTCCCGCTGAGCGCGGGGCGGGCTCTCGCCGTAGGGGGCTGGCGATCGTCGCCGGGGACCGGCCGGTGGGGCTTCTCGCGCAGTTCCCCGCGCCCCTGAAGGGCACACTTCGTGCGCCCCCAGGGGCCCGGGCTGCCCCCCCTAAAGGGCGCCCAGTTCCCTGGCCAGGGATTTCAGGAGGGCGGCCACTCCGGGTGGGCCGGGGACCGTCAGGTCGGCTCGGTCGGCCAGGTCGGGGACTTCTTCGCTGGCGCTGCAGACGAGGAGGCCCGGGGTGCCGTCGGCGCGGAGTTTTTCGACGGCGGCGTACGCGGGGAGGTCGCCGAGGTCGTCGCCGGCGTAGAGGACCGATTCGGCGCCCACCTCGCGCACGTACTCCGTGAGCGCGACCCCCTTGTCGACACCCGGCGGACGGAGTTCTAGGACGAGGCGGCCGGGTTCGACGACGAGGCCGTGGCGGGCGGCGAGGGCGGCGAGCGGGGCGCGGAGGGCGTCGAAGGCGGCCTGGGGGTCGGGGGCGCGGCGCGTGTGGACGGCGACGGCGCGGCCCTTCTCCTCGACGTACGTGTCGTGCCACAGGCCGGCCGATTCGAGTACCCCGGGCAGTTCGGAGCGCACCCCGGCGACTCCGGGATGCGGCGCGGGCGCGTGCACGGTGCCGGTGACGGCGTCCCAGCGCTCGGCGCCGTAGTGGCCGAGGACGACGAGGTGTTCGAGCCCGGGCACTCCGGCGAAGCCGCCGTGGCGGACGGCGACGCCGGCGGGGCGTCCGGTGATGACGGCGACGGAGGCGACGAGGGGCGCGAGGGCGGCGAGCGCGGGGACGGCGTCGGGGTGGGCGCGGGCCTGCTCGGGGTCGGGGACGATCGGGGCGAGGGTTCCGTCGAAGTCGAGGGCGATCACGCTCCGCTCGGGGCGGGCGAGAAGCGCGGCCAGGCCTGCACGGCCGGCGGCAGTCCGTGGGGCGTCCATAGGGGCGACCTTAGAGCCGTACGCCCGAGTACCGCACCCCGGCGATTTCCGGCCGCCGCATCCGGCTACCGCTCCGCGCGCCGCGACTCCCGTACCCGGCGCAGCCGGTTCACCGTCACCGGGGCGTACGCCAGCGCCCGCTCGTCGTCGATGAGGGCGTTGAGGAGCTGGTAGTAGCGCACGGGGGCGAGGTCGAGCTCCTCGCGGATGGCCCGCTCCTTGGCCCCCGGCGACGCCCAGCTCCGCCCCTCGAACGCGAGCAGCGCCTTCTCCCGCTCCCCGAGTACGAGTATGTCGTCCATGCCCGCCACGCTACTCGGCGGATTCGGCGGCCGCCGCCTCGTTCTGGATCCGGCCGAGGACGGACGCGGGGCTGCCGTTCGGGCCTACGGTGGCGCCGATCTGCTTCTTGATCTCGGCGCTGATCACGGGCCAGGACGTCTTGTTCGCCGGGTAGTACGTGGCCTCGGCGAGCTCGTCGATGAAGGGGCTGAGGGCCTTGTCCTGCGGGGCGTCGCGCATCGCGTCGGAGGCGGAGGCGGTGACGGGCGCGACGGTGTACTCGCGGGAGAAGTCGAGGACGTTCTTCTCGCTGTAGACGTAGTCGAGGAACGCGCCGACGGCCTTGGCGTGGCCGCCTTCCTTGAAGGCCATCATCCAGTCGGTGACGCCCATGCGGCTCTTGGGGGTGCCGTCGGGGCCGGGGACGGCGACGTCTCCGTAGTCGACGCCCTTGGCCTTGGCCATGTTCATCAGGGTGGGGTGCCCGGAGAGCATGCCGACCTCGCCGTTGGCGAAGGCCTTGAAGGCGGGGGTGCGGTTGAGTCGCGCGGGGGCGGTGGGGCCGGTGAGTCCGGCGCCGACGAGGTCGTTCTTGAGCCAGTCCAGGGCGCGGACGTTCTGCGGGGTGTCGAGGGAGTACGAGCCGACGTTGTCGGTGTAGCCGCCGCCGTTGGAGAGCATCCAGATGAGGGTCTCGGCCTGGGCCTCCTCGCCGCCGAGCGGCAGCGCGAAGGGGTAGGTGACGCCCTCGGCCTTGAGGGCGCGGGCGTCGGAGACCAGCTGGGACCAGGTCTTCGGGGGCTCGATGTCGGCCTGGGCGAAGAGGTCCTTGTTGTAGAAGAGGCGGCGCGTGGAGGCGGCGAACGGCATGCCGTACTGGGTGCCGCCGACCTCGCCGGCCCGGCTCATCTCGCCGAGGAAGTCGGCCTGGACGGGCACGGAGAGCAGCTGGGACACGGGGTAGAGCTGTCCGGCGGCCGCGTAGTCGGCGTAGGCGCCGACCTGGGCCATGTCGGGCGGGTCCCCGGCGTCGACCATCGCCTTGACCTTGGCGTCGACGTCTTCCCAGGAGTAGACCTCCACGTCGACGGTGACGTCGGGGTGGTCCTTCTCGTACGCGTCGGTCAGCGCGTCCCAGTACTTCTGCGAGGTGTTGTCCTCGGAGTCGCCGTAGTCGGCGGCGACGAGCCTCAGGGTCACGTCACCGGAACCTCCGGCTCCGCACCCCGTGAGCAGCGACGACGTGGCCACCACGGCCAGTGCGGCCGCCGTGGTCAGGGCTGTCCTCCCCTTGCGCACTGCCGGTCCCCCACCCTGGTCGGTCGGCCCCGGGTCTCTCCCACGGCCCTCGGACAGAAGGTCTACACCACAGGCGGGCCCGATCGGAAACGCGCGTTCGGGCGTCGGCCACACGGCCGTACGAGAGTAAGCCCGGAAGCGGAGTTCACGATTCCTCAAGTTGTGGTTCTTTCATGGTTGTTGCGGGGACCGTGCCCCCTTATCGTGATCGCGCTCGTGGACGATCTTGAACCGCCGCCGAGTGGTCGCCCTAGTGGACTAGACCTCTTATGGGTGGACGCGCGACACTGTCCCCCGTGAGACATGTCATCGCCCTGGACGTGGGCGGCACCGGAATGAAGGCCGCCCTGGTCGGGGCGGACGGCACGCTCCTGCACCAGGCGCGCCGGGCTACGGAGCGCGAGCGCGGCGCGGACGCGGTCGTCGAGACGATCCTCGGCTTCGCCGCCGAACTGCGCGCGTACGGCGAGGAGCACTTCGGCGAGAGCGCGGTCGCCGCCGGCGTCGCGGTGCCCGGCGTCGTCGACGAGCGGCACGGCATCGCACTGTTCGCCGCGAACCTCGGCTGGCGGGACGTGCCCATGCGGACCCTGCTGAGCGAGCGGCTCGGCGGCATCCCGGTCGCTCTCGGCCACGACGTGCGCACCGGCGGACTCGGCGAGGGCCGGCTCGGCGCGGGCCGCGACGCCGACCGCTTCCTGTTCATGCCGCTCGGCACCGGCATCGCGGGCGCCATCGGCATCGACGGCCGGATCGAGCCCGGCGCGCACGGCTCGGCGGGCGAGATCGGCCATGTCGTCGTGCGGCCGGGCGGAGTGCCCTGCGGCTGCGGCCAGCGCGGCTGCCTGGAGCGCTACGCCTCCGCGTCGGCCGTCACCCTGGCCTGGCGGGAGGCGAGCGGCGACCCGGAGGCCACCGCCGCGGACTGCGCCCGGGCCGTCGACGCCGGGAACCCGCTCGCCGCGAAGGTCTGGCAGGACGCCGTGGACGCCCTCGCCGACGGACTGATCCTCGCTCTCACTCTGCTGGACCCGCGCACCCTGATCATCGGTGGCGGTCTGGCCGAGGCCGGGGAAACCTTGTTCACACCCCTGCGGGCCGCGGTCGCCGAACGCGTCACCTTCCAGTCGCCCCCCACGATCGTCCCGGCCGTCCTCGGGGACACCGCCGGATGCCTGGGCGCGGGACTCCTCGCCTGGGACCTGCTCGCCACCACCGAGCACCCCGAGAGAGCCGAAGCCGACAGCACGGACAACACGGAGGTAACCGCCTGATGGCCACAGCAAAGGTGCTCGCCGGTGCCCGGGTGGTACTGCCCACCGGGACCGTCACCGACGGACGCGTCGTCGTCGACGGCACACGGACCGCCGGGGTCACCCCGGACGGCGCCGAGACCCTCGACCTGTCCGGCCACTGGGTGGTCCCCGGCTTCGTCGACATGCACAACCACGGCGGCGGCGGCGCCTCCTTCACCTCCGGCACCGTCGACGAGGTCCTCAAGGGCGTGCACACGCACCGCCTGCACGGCACCACGACCGTCGTCGCCTCCCTGGTGACCGGCGAGGTCGACTTCCTGACCCGGCGCGCCGGGATCCTCTCCGAGCTGGCCGAGCAGGGCGAGATCGCGGGCATCCACTTCGAGGGCCCGTTCATCTCCCCGTGCCGCAAGGGCGCCCACGACGAGACGCTGCTGCGCGACCCGGACCCGGCCGAGGTGCGCAAGCTGATCGACGCCGCGCGCGGCCAGGCCCGTATGGTCACGCTCGCCACCGAGCTGCCCGGCGGCATCGACTCCGTGCGCCTGCTCGCCGAGCACGGGGTGATCGCGGCGATCGGCCACACCGACGCCACGTACGAGCAGACGGTCGAGGCGATCGACGCGGGCGCCACCGTCGCCACCCACCTCTACAACGCGATGCCGGGCCTCGGACACCGCGCGCCCGGGCCGATCGCCGCGCTCCTGGAGGACGAGCGGATCACCGTCGAGCTCATCAACGACGGCACGCATCTGCACCCGGCCGCCCTGGAGCTGGCGTTCCATCACAAGGGCGGCGAGAAGGTCGCGTTCATCACCGACGCGATGGACGCGGCGGGCTTCGGCGACGGGCGCTACATGCTCGGCCCGCTGGAGGTCGAGGTGAAGGACAGCGTGGCGCGCCTGGTGGAGGGCAACTCGATCGCAGGCTCGACGCTGACCCTGGACCGCGCGTTCAAGCGGGCCGCGACCATCGACCGGATCCCGGTCGAGGACGTCGTCCGCGCGATCTCCGCCAATCCGGCGCAACTGCTCGGCGTGTACGACCGGGTGGGATCCCTGGAGCCCGGCAAGGACGCCGACCTCGTGGTCCTGGACGAGGCCTTCGATCTCAAGGGCGTGATGCGCAAGGGCGCATGGCTGGTCGAGCCCGAACTGGCCTGACATCGTTGTTGGTTGCACCGGCCCTCACCACGAGGGCTGGGCCAACGGCCGCCTCTTTGGCATGATCGGCCCCCGTTACCGAAAGTACGCACGGTGCCGGGCCGGCCCGTGCGCGTATCCGACGGGGGGTGAGGGCCGATGATCCTCACGGTCACGCTGAACACCGCACTCGACATCACGTACCGGGTCAAGGCGCTGCGCCCGCACGCCTCGCACCGCGTCACGGAGGTCACCGAACGGCCCGGCGGCAAGGGGCTCAACGTGGCCCGGGTGCTCGCCGCGCTCGGCCACGAGACCACCGTGACCGGCTTCGCCGGCGGCCCGACGGGCGCGCAGGTGCGGGACGGGCTGCGCGGCGCGGAACGGGTGCGGGACGCACTGGTGCCGGTCGCGGGGTCGACCCGCCGCACGATCGCCGTCGTCGACGCCACGACCGGCGACACGACGCAGCTCAACGAGCCGGGACCGCTGATCACCCCGGCCGAGTGGGCCGCCTTCCAGGAGTCCTACGAGCGGCTGCTGCGCTCCGCGTCCGCGGTCGCCCTGTGCGGAAGCCTCCCGCCGGGCGTCCCGGTCGGCGCCTACGCCACCCTCGTACGGGCCGCGCGCGCCGTGTCCGTGCCCGTGCTGCTCGACACCAGCGGGGAGCCGCTGCGCCGCGGCATCGCGGCCCGCCCCGACATCGTGAAGCCGAACGCGGACGAGCTGGCCGAGCTGACGGGCTCGCACGAGCCGCTCGGCGCGATGAAGGACGCCCGCAGGCGCGGCGCCCACAGCGTCGTCGCCTCACTGGGCGCGAAGGGCCTGGTCGCCCTCACCCCCGAGGGCGAGTGGCGCGCCCCGGCCCCCGACCGCCTGTCCGGCAACCCGACGGGCGCCGGCGACTCGGCCGTCGCGGGCCTGCTCAGCGCCTGGGTGGAGAAGCTGCCCTGGCCGGAACGGCTGGCCCGCGCCGTCGCCCTGTCGGCGGCGACGGTGGTGGCACCGGTGGCCGGCGAGTTCGACCGCGCGACCTACGAGGACCTGCTCGCGAAGGTCGCGGTGCGCGAGCGCGCCGAACAGGCCGGGTGACCTGCGGGAACGAAAGACCCTAGCCGCGGGTCAGCCAGAGCCGGTCGAAGTTGGCGTTGCACTGGTTGCCCTCGGCGCAGGAGATCGTGATCGCGTTCGTCCCCTTGGTGAGCTGGACGATGGCCCACGTGTTCGTCCAGCCCTTCGCCCAGTCGCCTTCCTTGGCGTGGGCGAAATTCGTCATGTTCAGCGGGCGCGTCTGCTTCGTCCCGTTCACATCGATCGTCGCGTCGGAGTCCTTGCCCGGGACGCCGTAGTCGACGTGCAGCTTGTACTGGCCGTCCTTCGGGATGCCGCTGACCGTCCAGGTCAGGGCGGCGCCGGGCTGGCTGAAGCCCGCGACGTACTGGCCGCCCGCGGCCTTCGCACCCGGCACCTCGGCGGAGATGGAGGTGCCGCCGGCCAGCGTCAGCTTCTTGGCGTCGGTCTTGGGCAGGGGGCCCGGCTTGGCCGGCTGCTTCGACGGCTCCTGGCTCGGCTCGACCGACTGCGCCGGACCGTTCGACGGCCGGCCGCCCGCGTCACCGCCCTTGTCGTCGGTGTCCTTGCCGAGCATGGCCACGCCGATGCCGATGACGACGGCGGCCACGACGGCGACCGCGCCGATCAGCAGCGCCTTCGTGTTCGGACCACCGGAGCCGCGGCCGCCGGAGCCGCGCCCGTGCGAGGCCGCCTGGGGCGGGCCGGGCTGCGACGGGGCACCGGGCATCGTCTCGGGCGCCTGGTAGTGCGCGTTCGGCTGGCCGTACGCGGCGGTCTGCTGGCCGTACGCGGCGGTCTGCTGCTGCTGCGGGACCTGCTGCCCGTACTGGCGCTCGCCGACCGGGCGGACCTGGTTGTACGAGGTGCGGGGGGTGCGGGAGTTCGGGTAGCCGTAGCCACCGCCCCCGCCGTCCGGCGGGGTCGCCCCGGCCGCCTGACCGTCGGCGTACAGATAGCCGAACGGGTCGTCGCCCTCGGGCGTGGTGCTCGCGCCGTTGTTGCCGGGCGCCATCCCTGATCACTCCCTACACGTGTGCTTACCGGGGGAGCGTACCCGGTATGGGTCACCCCAAGGAGTGGCCTTGGCCTCACCGGGACCGGTGGAGGCGGGGCACCCCAGGTCAGCCCGCCCGCCTGTGCTGTTTGGCACGTGATCTTTTCTCCACGTACATCCGCTGGTCCGCGGACTGGAGCACTTCCTCGGCCGTCATCCCGCAGTGGGCCCAGCCGATGCCGAAGCTGGCGCCGACGCGCACGGCACGGCCGTCCACCCGGATCGGGGGAATGATCGCGTTGCGCAGGCGGACCGCGAGGTCCTCGGCGTCGGCGCGGCACAGCCCGTCGGCGAGCACCACGAACTCGTCGCCGCCGAGCCGGGCGACCGTGTCGCCGTCGCGGACACCGCTGGTCAGCCGCCGGGCGACCTCGATGAGAACGGCGTCGCCCGCGTTGTGCCCGAAGCGGTCGTTGATCGACTTGAAGCCGTCGAGGTCGCAGAAGAGGACGGCGAGACCCTTGGTGCCGTCGTCGACGCCCTCGCCGTCGGGGGCCACGACGTGCACGTGGTGGTCGAAGCCGTCGTAGCCCTCGTACAGGCCGGAGGTGTGCGGGACGATCGCGCCGAAGTCGAAGCCGTGCCCGTTCGAGTCGACGGCCGTGTGGGCGCTCTGGTCCCCGTACGCCGCGTCGAGCGAGTCGACGGCGCTGGGCCGGCCGTCCTGCGGGCGGATGCACAGCCGCGCGGAGAGGCGGGCGCGCAGCTCCGCCGAGTTGGGCAGGCCGGTCAGCGAGTCGTGCGAGGCGCGGTGGGCGAGGTGCAGCTCGCGGCGCTTGCGCTCCTCGATGTCCTCGACGTGGGTGAGCAGGAAGCGCGGCCCGTCGGCGGCGTCGGCCACCACCGAGTTGCGCAGCGAGACCCACAGGTAGGTGCCGTCGCGGCGGGCGAGGCGCAGCTCGGCGCGGCCGCCCTCGGCGGAGGTGCGCAGCAGGGTGCCGATGTCCTCGGGGTGCACGAGGTCGGAGAAGGAGTAGCGGCGCATCGCGGAGGCGGGGCGGCCGAGGAGGCGGCACAGCGCGTCGTTCGTGCGCAGGATCCGGCCGTGCTGGTCGCCGCCCATCTCGGCGATGGCCATCCCGGAGGGCGCGTACTCGAAGGCCTGGCGGAAGCTTTCCTCGCTGGCGCGCAGGGCCTGCTGCTCGCGCTCCAGGCGGACCAGGGCGCGCTGCATGTTGGCCCGCAGCCGGGCGTTGCTGATCGCGATGGCGGCCTGGAAGGCGTACATCTGGAGGGCCTCGCGGCCCCAGGCGCCGGGCCGCCGGCCGTTGCGCGGGCGGTCCACGGAGATGACGCCGAGCAGCTCGCCGCCGGCGGCGCCCGTCGCGAACATGGGGGCGAAGAGACGGTCCGCGGGGTGCCACTCGTCCTCGAAGCGGGGCGGCGGGCCGTCGGTGAACCACTGCGGGACGTCGTCCTCGTCGAGGATCCAGCCCTCGGTGTGCGAGATGAAGCGGAGCTCGCCCCAGGCCTCGCCCATCGCGAGCCTGCGGTCCCAGGAGGTGCGGGAGCCGACGCGGCCGGTGATCAGGGCCTCGGCGGTGGGGTTGCCGGAGAAGGCGGCGACGACCAGGTCCCCGTCACCGCGGACGAGGTTCACACAGGCCAGCTCGTAGCCGAGTCCGGTGACGACACCGTCGGCGACGGTCTGCAGGGTGTCGGCCAGGCTGCGAGCGGTGTTCATGTCCGCCATCACCTGGTGCAGCTGACGCAGGGTCGCAAGACGGACGTAGGGCTCCGACTCGGTCTCCATGCTCAGCTCTCCCCGAGACCTCGACAGCACTCCAGAATTCTCATCGGCTCTGTTCGCACGTGCAGCAGCACGTTCATTTCGCAGTGTCGACCGCCACTGAATCACAGCGAGCAGCTCACCCGGTACACAGGGTCAACAAAAAGGGCGCCCTGTGACTCAAGTCACAGGTGATCGACGTGGGTTGGACGATTGAACGGAGGATCTGGTTCCGCCGGAGGCCCTCCGGTTCCGCTGCGGCAGCCCTCCGGTTCCGCCGGGAGACCTAGGTCCTGGCTCGGACCCGGGTCCGATGCGGGGTGCCGTGCCGGGCGATTAGCGTCGTACGGGTGTTGAAGACTCCCCCTGCCGCACCCGTACCGCCCGCCCCCCGCGTCCCGGCCGTCCCCGCCGGGCATCCTGAAGGCGTGAGCCACGACGAGTTCCGCGCCGCCCTGTCCCGCCTGGCCGCGGGTGTCGTCCTGCTGACCGCGACCGAGCCCGATCTCGACCCCGACGATCCGGGGGCCCCGACCGGCGAGTACGCGGGCATGACCGCGACGGCCTTCATGTCCGTCTCGCTCGACCCGCCGCTCGTCCTCGTCTCGCTGCGCAACGACTCGCGGATGGACGACCTCCTCGACGAGCAGCCCCTGTGGGGGGTGTCCGTCCTCGCGGAGTCGCAGAGCCACATCGCGGGCCGGTTCGCCATGAAGGGGCGCCTCAGCGACCGGCTCCTCTTCGAGGACATCCC
Organism: Streptomyces sp. NPDC050145; assembly: GCF_044460245.1. Classification (NCBI taxonomy): domain Bacteria; kingdom Bacillati; phylum Actinomycetota; class Actinomycetes; order Kitasatosporales; family Streptomycetaceae; genus Streptomyces; species Streptomyces sp. NPDC050145. The sequence goes on from NZ_JBITJS010000022.1 coordinate 36,730, forward strand.
GTATGTGAAGGGGGAGCGGACGGGGGCGCCGCTCGTGGGCGGGGCGCTGGCGACGCTCGAGTGCCGTACGGAGCGGCGGGTGGTCGCGGGGGATCACACGCTGGTCATCGGCCGCGTCCTGAGCGCGGCGCTCCCCAGCGTCGAGGGCGGCCCGCTCATGTATTTCCGGGGCCGCTACCGCCATCTGGGGTGACCGGGTCCCGCCTTCTCGTGTGCGGGGTGCCCTTGTCGGGCGGCTGCGGGCTTCGTCGTGGCTGGTCGCGCAGTTCCCCGCGCCCCTGAGATGCACACCCTTCGGGTGGCATCTCCCCGATGAGGCGCAGCCTCATCAGGGGCGCGGGGAACTGCGCGAGAAGCCCCACCGGCCCGCGGCCCGCGACGAACCCGAACCCGGCACACGCCGACGGGTCACCAGTCCCGAGCGGAGCGGCCTCTCTTGGTCTCGGCACGAGCCTTCTTCTCCCGCAGGCGGCGCTCGTTGATGCCGCGCGGAATCTTCGTGGGCCGGCGCGGCTTCGGCGGGGGCGCGGTGGCCTCGGAGAGCAGCGCGGCCAGCCGAACCGCGGCCGTCTCCCTGTTCCGCCACTGGGAGCGGTGCTCGGAGGACCGGACGGAGACGACCCCGTCCACCAGCCGGGAGGCGAGCCGCTCGAGGGCCCGCTCCTTCCAGACCGGCGGCAGCGCCTTCGTGGCGGCCAGGTCGAACTTCAGCTCCACCTGCGAGTCGCTGGTGTTCACATGCTGTCCGCCCGGCCCGGACGACCTGGAGAAACGCCAGACGAGCTCGGCCTCCGGAAGGACGACCGAGCCGCGGATGGGATAAGGACCGGACATGCGTCCATGGTCGCGTGCGCGTACGGGTGCCGTCACCCGGTTTTCCCCGGTAAAGAAAGTAAAGAGACCTGGAACCCTCGGGTACCCCGGTTGCGTTCATAGGGGTACGAGTAGCTTCGGCTACGTACGCACGCGCACACGCGCAACTTAACGAGGGAAGGACTCCCACAATGGCAGTAAGCCTGTCCAAGGGTGGCAACGTCTCGCTCACCAAGGAGGCTCCGGGCCTGACCGCCGTCACCGTGGGCCTCGGCTGGGACGTCCGCACCACCACCGGCACCGACTTCGACCTCGACGCCTCGGCGATCGCCGTGAACCCGCAGGGCAAGGTCTACTCGGACGGCCACTTCGTCTTCTTCAACAACAAGCAGACGCCGGACCAGTCCATCGTCCACACGGGTGACAACCGCACGGGCGAGGGCGCCGGCGACGACGAGGCCATCGCGGTGAACCTGGCGGCGCTGCCCGCCGACGTCGACAAGATCGTGTTCCCGGTCTCGATCTACGACGCCGAGAACCGCTCGCAGAACTTCGGCCAGGTGCGCAACGCGTACATCCGCATCCTGAACCAGGCCGGTGGCGCCGAGATCGCGCGCTACGACCTCTCGGAGGACGCGGCCACCGAGACCGCCATGGTCTTCGGCGAGCTGTACCGCAACGGGGCGGAGTGGAAGTTCCGCGCCGTCGGCCAGGGCTACGCCTCGGGCCTCGTCGGCATCGCCCAGGACTTCGGCGTCAACGTCTGACCGGTCCGACCCGACGTACCTCGCTCCGCCGGGCGCGGAGCATCACCGGGCCCCCGGCACACGCGTACTCGTACATGCGTGCCGGGGGCCCGGCGCGTGTCCGGCCCCGGAGCCCGGAAGACGGTCACAGTCCCGTGCGGTCGCGGCGCAGCGGCTTCGAGGCGAGTCCCGCCAGCGCCGTGCAGGCGAGGAGCGCGGCGCACCCGGTGAGGGCGAGGCCGGCGCCCGCGAGTTCGGCGAAGGCGCCGAGCACGGCGTTCATGAGGAGCAGCGCCAGGCTCTGGACGAGGACGAGGACGGCCTGCACGCGGGAGAGATGGCTCTCCGGCGCCGTCGCGAGGACCAGCGGCGCGATGTGCGCCGCGAAGATCCCGCTGCCCGCGCCGACGGCGAACCCCGCACCGACGGCGGCCGGCGCCCCCGGCGCGAGCGCGAGGCCCAGCACACCGGCGGCGGCCGGCAGCAGCGCCGCCGCCGACAGCAGCCCGGGCGGCCCGAGCGGCCCCCGCTTCACGACGACCAGGGTGCTCGCCACCATGCCGACGCCCTGCGCCCCGATCACGAGCCCGGCGGCGGCCGCGCCCCAGCCCCGTTCGCGTACGAGAAGCGGGACGAGCAGCGCCATGACCGGCAGCAGGAAGCCCGCGGCGGCGCCGGTGAGGCACAGCCCGGGCCGCAGCACGGGGTGCGCGAACGCGACCCGTACGCCCTCCCCCGCCTGCCGGAGGATGCCGCCCGGCGCGGCCGTCCCGGGCGTCGCCGGGCTCCGTGGCCGTACGACGGTGAGGACGAGCAGCGCGCACGCGAAGGTGACCGCGTTCACGAGCGCCGCGCCCACGAGGCCGGCGAGCCCGACGAGGACGCCGCCGAGCGGGCCGCCGCCCATGGCGATCAGCTGCCCGCCCGCCTGTCGCAGTGACAGGGCGCGCGGCAGTTGCGCGTCGTCGGCGACGAGCCGGCGCGGCATGGATCCGGAGGCCGGCAGGTAGAAGGCGTCGACGACCCCGAGGGCGACGCCGGTCGCGACGAGCAGCCAGGGCGGCGTCCCGAGCCGGTACGCGACAGCGGCCAGGACCAGCGTGCCGACGAGCATCGCCGCGTCGCCCGCGATCAGCACCCGGCGCGCGCTGACCCGGTCGCCGACCGCGCCGCCGACCAGGAGGAGCAGGACGCGGGGCAGGGTGATCGCGCTCAGCGCCAGGCCGGCGACGGTGCCGCCGTGCGCGGCGGCGGCCCAGCCGAGGGCGAAGGAGAAGACGGCGTTGCCGAGGAGCGAGACGAGGATGCCGCCGAGCCAGAGGAGGTAGGCGCGGGGCAGGCCGGCCGGGGACCGCGGACGTACACCCCGGTCGGTGGTCTCAGTCCTCAAGGCGGACGGGCATGAGCAGCGAGAAGGTGCCCTCGTCGTCGGGGCGGCGGATCGTGACCGGCGCGGTGGGGGCGGCGAGTTCGAGGACCAGCCGGTCCCGGCCCCCGGCGGCCAGCGCGTCCAGGAGGTACGCCCGGTTGACCGCGACGCACTCCGCGTCGCTCTCCCCCTCGGGGCACAGGTTCACGGCGCCGTCGTCCGCCACCCGGAGCACGCTGAGCTCGTGCTCCCCGGTCTCGTCGAACCGTACGGGGCCGTCCTCCAGGGACTTGCGGAAGGCGGCGACGTCGACGAGCGCACGGCGTCCGCCGCCCGGCGGGAGTAGCCGCCGGTAGTCGGGGAAGTCGTGCTCGACGGCCCGCCCGGCCGTCTGCCGGTCCCCCGCCTCCAGCGACACCCGCCCGTCCTCGACGGCGAGCCGCACCGGGGCGTCGCCGACGGACAGGGCGCGCATCGCGTCCGCGAGCGCGGCGGGCACGACGACCTGCGTCCGGCCCCCTTCGTGCCCGGTGACGGCCACCCGCGCGACGGCCATCCGGTACCGGTCGGTGGCGACGGCGCGCAGCCCGTCGCCCTCGATGTCGAACAGCACGCCTCCCAGCACGGGCAGTTCGCGATCGGCGCTCACGGCGAACCGGACGGCGTCGAGGGCGTCCGCCAACCCCCGCGCGGCCAGGGTCACTTGCGTGCCTGCGCTGCCGATGGCCGTCGTCGTGGTCGTGTCCATGGAGTTCTCCCTCGATGCGAGCAGTGATCGGAGTGCGGAGAACTCCTCGCGCGCCCGGGACAGCCCCTGTTCGAGCCGGCGCAGATGCGCGTCGAGCAGGTGCCGTACGAGATCGGAGTCGGCGCCCGACCAGCCGGCCGTGACCAGCCGGATGTCGGCCAGCGGCATCCCGGCCCGGCGCAGCCTGGCGAGCAGCCGGGCCTCGTCGAGCTGCCCGTCCGTGTACCAGCGGTACCCGCTCACCGGGTCCACCCAGGCCGGGACGAGCACGCCCGCGCGGTCGTAGAACCGCAGGGCGCTCACCCCGAGCCCGCTCTCCCGGGCCACCTCACCAATGCTGCGCATGTCGCTCTCCACACCGGGGACTCTGGGCCCTGCACAAGGTCGAGGGTCAACCCGGGCCCGGCTCCTGTCTCACCGCCCTTCCTAACCCGTCAGCGCCAGCCGCACCGCGAGGCCCGCGATGAGGGCGGTCGACGCGCACGCGGTCACCAGCCGGCCGCGGGGGCCGGTGAGGCCGCGGCCGAGGAGGGCGCCGCCGCCCGCGAGCAGGAGTTGCCAGCTGGCGGAGGCGGTGAACGCGGCGATCGCGAACAGGGCGCGCTGCCCGCTCCCGGTGACGGTGTCCGTGTCGCCCAGGACGAGGGCGGTGAAGTAGACGACGGTCATGGGGTTGAGGAGCGTGATGCCGAGGAGGCCGAGGTAGGCGCGGGCGGGCGCGATGCCGGTGGGCCCGTCCCGGCCGGGGTCGCCGCGCCGCCGGAGCGCCGTCACCGCCGTGTGCGCGGCGAGGACGAGGAGGACGAGGACGGAGCCCCAGCGCAGCGGGGTGCGGATGCCTTCGACAAGCGGGGTGAGGGCCGCGCCCCCGCCGACCGCCGCGACGGCGTAGATCCCGTCGGCGGTGGCGACCCCGAGGGCCGCGCAGGCGCCCGTCCGCAGATCGGTGCGGGCGGTGAGCGACACGAGGTAGGCCGACACGGCGCCGACCGGTACGGCGATCCCGTACCCGGCGAGCAGCCCCGCGACCAGCGCCCCGCTCACGCGACGGGCGGAATCGGCCTCCGACCCGGGCGCGCCTGCTGCTGTCGCCGCGAGGTGGTCGCGGCGGGCAGGGGGCGCGGGGTGTACGTGGAAGTGGTCACGCGGGCATGGTGGGGCCCGGCGCGGGGCCGGCGCAACGGGTTTACGGCCGGGGGTCCGACGGGCCCGCGAAACCGTGCCACCCGCCCGCTCGAACGCCCCCTCCCCGCCCCTCCGCGGGGTCGTGGCGGGGCTCCGGGGTCCGGGTTCGGGGGCGGTTGTGGGCGTGCCGTCGCGCGCCGCCCACCGACTCCTCCACGCCTTCCGCGAAAAGGCGCTGACCTGGTCTTTCGCTCTGCCCGACCGTAGTCTCGGCGGACGGTGACCGACGGCGGGGAGGGCCATGTGAACGCGGTGGAACAGGCAGGCGGGGCAGGTCGGTCGGGCCGGGACGTGCGGACGGTCGACGACGTTCTGGCGCTCCTGGACGGGCTGTTCGCGGGGGCGGACGGCGGGCGACCGACCACCGGGGACGGCGCGGGGTTCTGGGAGCACTTCTACGCCGACCGGTCGAAGCCGGTGCCGTTCTTCGTGCCGAAGCCGGACGAGAACCTGGCCGGTCATCTCGATCGGGGTCTGATCGCGCCGGGCCGCGCGCTGGATCTCGGCTGCGGTCCGGGGCGCAACGCGCTCTTCCTCGCGTCCCGGGGCTTCGAGGTGGACGCGGTCGATCTGTCTCCGGTGGCGCTGGACTGGGCGCGGGAGCGGGACCGGGAGGCCGGGGCCGGGGTGCGGTTCGTGTGCGGGGACGCGTTCGGGGACGCCGGCGCGGAGCTCGTCGGGCCGTACGACCTGATCGTGGACTCGGGGTGCCTGCACCATCTGCCGCCGCACCGCCGCATCAGCTATCTCGCCCTGCTCGACCGGGTGCTGGCTCCGGGCGGGCACCTCGCGCTGACCTGTTTCGCGTCCGGCGCGATGGGCTCGGAGCTGTCCGACGCGGACCTGTACCGCGCCCGCGACCTCCAGGGCGGGCTCGCCTTCACTCCGGACGCGCTGCGCGGGATCTTCGCGGACCTGACCGAGGTCGAGCTGCGCCGGATGCGGGACGAGCCGCCCGAGTCTGCGCTGTTCGGCGAGGCGTTCCTGTGGACGGCCCTGTTCCGCCGACCGGCTCCGGCGCCCGCGTCTACCCTCGACCCGTGCTGATCGAATCGCTCGACCCCGGCCCCGAACACGCCCTGCCCGGTGAGCTGCTCACCGAGATCGCGGAACTGTACGCGTCCAACCGGGAGTTCTTCGCGCTCAGCGGGGACTTCCCGGATCCGGACGCGATCACGACGGAGCAGGTCGCGGCGGCCCTCGCCGACGATCTGTCCCGGCCCGGCGCCGAGGCGTTCCTCGCCCGGTCCGGCGGCCGGGTCGTGGCGCTGGCCCTGACGATGGCCCACCACCCCGACCCGGCCGACCCCGACCCCTGGCTGGGCCTGCTCCTGGTCGACGCGCGCGAGCACCGCTCGGGGCACGGCCGCGCCGCGGCCCGGGCGGTCGAGGACCACTTCCGTACGGCCGGCCGTGCGGCCCTGCGCCTGGCCGTCCTGGAGAACAACCCGAAGGCGCAGGCGTTCTGGACGTCCCTCGGCTACGAGGAGATCGACCGGCGCAAGGACCGCGACCTGGGCCGCGACTGCCGGGTCATGCGCAGACCGCTCTGAGCGCGAGCCCGGATCGACGCGTGCTCAGACCAGCGAGCCGGTCACCGGGTTGTGGGTGTGGGACTCGATGTCACGCGCGGCGTGTTCGGACAGCTTCCCGGTGAGATCCGACAGGGCCCGGGCCGCCGCGAGCTCGTCGCCGATCACGGGGTCGTTCTGGTCCGCCGGATTGCAGCGGGCGACGCCGTGTCCCACCATCCGCTCCCCACCCTTGCCGATCAGGACGGCGTCGGCGGTGACCTTGCTGCCCTCTTCGGTGATGTCGATCTGGGCGTTCCACGTGGTCTTGGTCGTCATGACAGACCTCCTGTGGTCGATCGAAGCGCACACGACGGCTCACTTTCCACGGTCCCACCACCGGGGGCCGTCCGCATCTCAGTCCCCGCATCTCAGCCCCCGCGCCTGCGCTCCGGGCGCACGAGCGTGAGCCGGCGCCGCTCGCGGTCGATCGCGCCGACGACGACCGTCATCGCGTCCCCGGCCCGTACGACGGGCTCGTCCTCGCGCACCAGCCCCTCCACCCCGTCGGCGACCTCGACGAACACCCCGAACGGGACCACCTTCGTCACCCGGCCCCGCAGGCGTTCGCCCACCGCGACGCGGTCGGCGAAGGCCTGGAACGGGTCGGGCAGCATCGCCCGCAGCGACATCCTGGCTTCCAGGTTCCACGTGTCGAACCCGAGGAACTCACCCGTGACCCGCTCCCCGACCCGTACGACGTCGGAGAGCTCCTCGAATCTCCGCCAGGACAGTTCGGGCATGGTGACGAACCCGACGCCGGGGTAGAGGGGGTGCGCGGGGCCCCGGTCCAGCGCCACGAACACGCCGAACCGTTCGACCGCCGCGACGGTCCCGCCGAGCGACTCCCCCTGCCGCAGCCCCTCCAGGAACGCCCACAGCTCGGGGTGCTCGGCCTCCCCGTTCCTCAAAGAGTCCCTCGAAGAGTTCCTCGACGAGTTCCTCGAAGAGCCCGCTCCAGCAGGGGCAGCAGTCGGTCCCAGTGCTGCTTCAGGCCCGCCTCGCTGAAGGCATCCGTGTCGCGCATCGTGAAGCCGTGTTCCGTGTCCGGGTAGATCTCGGACGTGTGGTCCAGGCCCGCCGCGGCGAGGGCCGCGTTGAGGTCCTTCAGGGCCTCGGGGGTGAGGTCGCTCGCGGCGTGGCCGAAGTGGATCGGGGCGGTGATCGTGGCCAGCGGGGCGGTGCCGTCGGCGGCGACCGGGGCGTGGAACGCGGCCAGGGCGGCCACCCGCTCCGGGAACGCCACCGCGGCGCGGACCGCGAGCAGCCCGCCGAAGCAGTAGCCGGCGATCCCGACCGGGCCCGCGCTCACCTCGGGGCGCGCGCCGAGGAAGTGGAGATACGCCTCGGCGTCGGCCCGTACGCGCTCCGCGTCGAGCTCCGCGATGAGGGGCATCACCTGGCCCATGACCTGCGGCCGCTCCGCCGCCCCGATGTGCTCGGGGAGTTCGATCACCGGGGTGGGGCCGTGCCGGTAGAACACGTTCGGCACGAGCACGTAGTAGCCGTGGCTCGCCAACTCCGCGGCCATTTCGCGTAGTACGGGCCGGATGCCCAGTCCGTCCGGGTACATCAGGATCCCGGGGTGCGGGCCGCCCGCGGCGGGGAACGCGGCGAACGCGTCCGCCGTGCCGTCGGCGGTGGGGATGTTCAGTGTCCTGGTCTCGACGTTTTCAGTGGTTTCGGCGTTTTGGGCGGGCATGTGCTGTGTCGCTCCTCGCATCGTCATCGGTCCAACTGCCGTACGCGTGATGAACGCTGCGAAGGAGGCGCCCGTGCGGCGCTCAGGGGAGCGCCGGGTCACCGATCCGTGTGTGGCCGAAGGCCGTCCCGGTCGTCATGCCGCCCGAGCGTAGTGGATCAACAGGCCGCTTCCCCAGCGGTTTTCCGCCCCAACTTCCGTGCCGCACAAGACTGTTCCTGCGCGCGCGTGCCGCCGATTACCGGACATTGAGCCAGTCCAATCGGACATGAACTGGCAAAATCTTGATGGCGTTCTGTCAAACACGAGTCGACTGGTGTCACTCTCTCACCGCTACCCCCCACGCACCCTTCCCCACCGGGTACTTGAAGGAGTTCGAGTGACTCACCGCTCCACCGCTCCCCGCGTCGCCGCCCTCGTCGCCTCTGCCGCGATGGTCGTCATCGGCGTGCAGGCCGGCACCACGGCCAACGCCGCCGACCGTACGGCGGGCGCCACCGCGCTCACCCTCAGCACGTCCCAGCGGGCCACCGCCCTGAAGGACGCGCAGGCCGACGCGAGCTCCACCGCTCGTGACCTGAAGCTGCCGGCCGGCGAGAAGCTCGTCGCCCGTGACGTCGTCAAGGACGCGAACGGCACCACGCACACCCGTTACGAGCGCACCTACGACGGTCTGCCCGTCCTGGGTGGCGACCTCGTCGTCCACACGGCGAAGAACGGTGACCTGAAGGGCTCCACCAAGGCCCGCAAGGGCTCGATAGCCGTGGCGTCGACGGACGCCGGCCTCAGCACCAAGTCGGCCAAGAAGGCCGCCGTCGCCGCCGGCAGCTCCATCAAGGGCGCGGCCGCGGACTCCACCCGCAAGGTCGTCTGGGCCGGCAACCCCGCCAAGGCCCCCGTCCTCGCGTACGAGAGCGTCGTCACCGGCAAGCAGAAGGATGGCACGCCGAGCGAGCTGCACGTCGTCACCGACGCCGCCACCGGCAAGAAGCTCTTCTCGTACCAGGCCATCGAGACCGGCACGGGCGTCAGCGAGTACAGCGGCACCGTCACTCTCGGCACCACGGCCGCCTCCGGCGGCTACGACCTGCTCGACGGCGCGCGCGGCGGCCACAAGACGTACGACCTCAACGGTGGTTCGTCCGGCACCGGCACCCTCTTCCACGACGCGGACGACAACTGGGGCGACGGCACTCCCGCCAACCGCCAGACCGCCGCTGTCGACGCCGCCTACGGCGCGGCCGAGACCTGGGACTTCTACAAGTCGGCCTTCGGCCGCAACGGCATCGCCGGTGACGGCAAGGCCGCGTACTCCCGCGTCCACTACGGCAACGCGTACGTCAACGCGTTCTGGGACGACAGCTGCTTCTGCATGACGTACGGCGACGGTACGAACAACACGCACCCGCTGACCTCGCTGGACGTGGCCGGCCACGAGATGAGCCACGGCCTCACCGCCGCCACGGCGAAGCTCAACTACAGCCGCGAGTCGGGCGGTCTGAACGAGGCCACCTCGGACATCCTCGGCACCGGCGTGGAGTTCTACTCCAACACCGCCGCCGACCCGGGTGACTACCTCATCGGCGAGAAGATCGACATCCGCGGCAACGGCACCCCGCTGCGCTACATGGACAAGCCCAGCAAGGACGGCTCCAGCGCCGACTACTGGAACAAGCGGGTCGGCAGCCTCGACGTGCACTACTCGTCCGGCGTCGCCAACCACTTCTTCTACCTGCTGAGCGAGGGCAGCGGCGCGAAGACCGTCAACGGCGTGTCCTACAACTCGCCCACGTACGACAACTCCACGCTCGCCGGCATCGGCCGGGACAAGGCCCTGCAGATCTGGTACAAGGCCCTGTCGACGTACATGACGTCCACGACCAACTACGCGGGCGCCCGCACGGCCACCCTCCAGGCGGCCTCCGACCTGTACGGGGCGAGCAGCCCCGAGCGGGCCGCGGTCGCCGCGACCTGGGCCGCTGTGAACGTCAACTAAGTGCGCAGCACCGCGAGTTGATCTGCGGTCAGGGGTTCTGCGGCTTTCCGGAGCCGTAGAGCCAGTCCTCCCAGACCCCGGCAAGGGCCTTCTCCTTGCCGGGGTTGCGCCGTTCCACGTACCGCGTGAAATCGGCCGTGTCCGCGTTGCCGTACCGGTGGTCGGCGGGCCAGGACCTGAGGAGGGCGAAGAAGGCGCGGTCGCCGATCACGCCGCGGACCTGGTGCAGGACCATCGCGCCCCGGTCGTAGACGGGCGGGTCCGATATGTGCGCGGCGTCCGGCGGGTGCGCGGGCGGGAAGGCCCAGATGGGGTCCGAGGCCGGGGTGGACCAGCGGTCGTCGAAGGTCTCCTGGACGGTGTCGCCGCCGTCGTGCTCCTCCCACAGCCACTCCCCGTACGTGGCGAAGCCCTCGTTGAGCCACATGTCGCGCCAGGTCTTCGGGGTGACGCTGTCGCCGTACCACTGGTGGGCGAGCTCGTGGACGAGGGTGCCGACGCTGGGGGTGCCGGGGAAGACGGGCCGGTTCTGGGTCTCCAGGGCGTAGCCCGAGTCCCCGTCCCGGTCGATGATCGCGCCGGTGGAGCCGAAGGGGTAGCGGCCGAACGTCCTCGTCTCCCAGTCCACTATCTCCGGGAGCCGCGCGAGGACCTTCCCGCTCGCGTCCGCCTCCGTCGGGTCGACGGCCGTGTACACGGGTATCCCGTCCGGGGTGCGGCTCTCCCGCGTGGTGAAGCGGCCGACGGCGAGCGTGGTGACATAGCCGGCCATGGGCTGGGCCACATGCCAGGACCAGGTGGTGCGGCGGCCGTCCGCCGTGTCCTTGCGGCCGCGCAGTTCCCCGTTCGATATCGCCTGCACGCTCTTCGGGACGGTGACCGTGATGTCGTACGTCGCCTTGTCGGACGGGTGGTGGTTGCCGGGGTACCAGGCCATGGACCCGGTGGGTTCGCCGAGCCCGAGGGCGCCGTCGGCGGTGCGCAGCCAGCCCTCCTGCGAGCCGTCCGGGTCGGTGATGGTGACGGGCTCGCCGTCGTAGCGGACGGTGGTGCGGAAGGTGCGGCCCTCGCGCAGCTCGTCTCGCGGCCGGATCGTCAGCTCGGTGCCGGTGCGGCTGGCCACGGCCCGCTCGCCGTCGACGGTGGCGCCGCGCACGGTCATGCCGTCGAGGTCGAGGTCGAAGGCGCTCAGGTTCTTGGCGGCCCGCGCGGTGATGACGGCGGTGCCGGTCAGCCGGTGCGTGGCCGGGTCGTAGTCGAGGTCGAGGGCGTAGTGCCGGACGTCGTAGCCGCCGTTGCCGGCCTTCGGGAAGTAGGGGTCGCGCAGTCCGGAACCGCCGGGCGTGCCGTGCACGCCGCCGCAGCCGACCGTCGCGGCCAGCGCCAGGAGGATCACGGGGAGGCGGGGGGTGCGCACCCCGTGATCCTATGGCGCGGGCGAGGGAACCGCCCGGTCAGAGGACCGCGATGCCCAGGGGGCGGGCACCGGCGGCCAGTCGGTGGGTGTCGCCGCTGTCGAGGTCGACGACGGTGATGCCGTTCCAGTAGCCGTCGCGGGTGAAGCCCCCGGTGACGTACGCGGTCTTCCCGTCCTTCGACACCGCGACGTCCTCGTGCGGGCCCTTCAGCGGGATCACCTTCTCCTTGCCGTCCTTGCTCCGGACGGTCAGCGACGGGCCCTCGTCCTGCGCCGGGTCGATCGGCCCGGTGCCGACGGCGAGGAGCGTGCCGTCGGGGGTGATCGTGACGCCGTGCTGGTGCGTGTCGGCCGTCATCCTCTCGATGACCGACTTGCCGGTCTTCGGGTCGAGCACGACGAGGCGCTCGCCCTCGAACGGGAACAGCAGCTTGCCGTCGGCCCGCACGGCCGCGTAGTGCGGCTTCAGCCAGGAGCCGAGCCCGCCCTCGGTGCCGTAGGGGGCGACCTCGATGCGGCGGGTGTCGTGGGTGCGGGCGTCGACGACGGTGACGTCGAACGAGTCGTGGTCCGTCGCGTACACCTCGCGGCCGTCGCGGGACACGTCCACGTCGAACGGGCGCCGGCCGACGCCGGTGGTCGCGGTGACCTCGCGGGACTTCGTGTCGATGGTCTCCACGGTGCCGTTGCCGCCGGGCACGTTGACGCCGACGTAGACGTGCTCGCCGTCGGGCGCGATCGCGATGCCCATGCCGCCGCCGCGGTACTCACCACTGGTGACGGGCCCGAGGTCATCGGTTTCGTACGCGATCAGGTCCAGGCGCTCGCGCTTGTCGGTGTCGACGACGGCGACGCCCTCGGCGGTGGCGACCCAGGCACGGCCGTCCTCACCGACGACGAGCCCGTACGGGTACGCGCCGACCTTCACGGAGTCCACCGGTCCCTTCTCGGGGTCGACGAACGTGACGGTGTCGGCGCCGAAGTCGGCGACCAGGAGCGTCCCGTCGGGCGTCCTGCCGGTCGGTTCGGGGCCGGGGCTGCGCACGGGGGACGAGGAGGCGGGCGCCGGGGCCTCGGCCGCCGACGACGCGCCGTCCGCTCCGTCGGCGGCGGTCGAGCAGCCGGCGAGCAGGGCGGCGGAGGCCAGGGCGAGGGCCGCGGTACGGGACAGCCGGGCGCGGCGGGTCAGGGTGCGGTTGGTCAGGGTGGGGCGGGTCGGGGTGCGGCGGGTCATCGCACGGCCCTCAGCAGACCCGCGATCTCGGTGAAGCCGCGGCGTTCGGCGTGCTCAAGGGCGGTGACCCCGTCGGCGTCGGCCAGCCCGGGCGCGGCACCGGCGGTGACGAGAAGCTCGACGATCTCCTGGTGGGCGCGGCCGCCGTCGCCGAGGATCACGGCTTCGAGCAGCGCCGTCCAGCCGAGCCGGTTGACGTGGTCGACGTCGATGTCGGTCTCGCGCAGCAGCGCGCGGACGTAGTCGACGTGGCCGCGTTCGGCGGCGGGGATCAGGGAGATGCCGCCGAAGCGGTTGGTGAGCTTCAGGTCGGGGCGGGCCGGGAGCAGGGCGCGCATCATGGCGACGCTGCCGGTGACGCCGGTGACCAGCCACGGACTGTCCTCGCGGTCGTCCTTCGCGTCCGGATCGGCGCCCGCGGCGACGAGCGCCAGCGCGGCCTCGACCCGGTCGTTCAGCGCGGCGAGCAGCAGCGGCGTGCGCCGGTGGGCGTCGCGGGCCTCGGTCTGGGCGCCGTCGGCGAGGGCGGCCCGTACGGCGTCGGCGTCACCGAGGGCGGCGGCGTCGAGCAGGGCACGGCTGTGGGGATTCATGGCGGCTCTCCGGGTGGCGGTCGATCGGGTCCTGGACATCCCGGCCGCGGTCACCGTGGCGAGGTGGATCCGGGACGCGTGCAGCCGGGTGACGGCGACCTTGACGGCCAGGGGCAGGGACACAGCGACGATCCTTTCTCGGTGGTGCGGGGCGCGTGACGCGGGGGGACCCGTCCGGGCAGCTGAACGGTCCGTCTGCGAACCGCCCGGCCCGGGACAGGCGGGGCCGGGCGGTCGGCGGACGGCTCCGGCGGCGCCAGGACTGGGGTGTACCTGGCGCCGCCGGAGGTTCAGGGGGTGGGTCAGCCGTTCAGGGCGGCGACACCGGCCTGGGCGAACTTCTCGTCCAGGTCGCCGGACGGGGCGCCGGCCACACCGATGCCCGCGATCGGGGCGTTCTTGGCGGTGACGGGGGCGCCGCCGGCCAGGAACAGGGTGCCCGGGATGTCCTTCAGGGTCGGGGCGTTCGTGAGGCGCTTGGCCAGCTCGGAGGTCGGGGCGTTCCAGGAGACCGAGGTGAACGCCTTCTTCTCGGCGGCCTCGTAGGACTGCGGGCCGGCACCGTCGCCGCGCAGGGTCAGGATGGTGTTGCCGTCACGGTCCACGACGGCCACGGAGACGCGCTGGCCCTCCTTCTCGGCGGCGTCGAGCGCGGCCTGGGCGGCCTTCGACGCGGCGTCGATGGTGAGGTGCGTGGTCGTGGTGGTGGTGTTGCCCTTGACGTTCGCGGCGGCGACGGCCGGGGCGGCGGCCTGGGCGGAGTCGGCGGCGCTCGCCGAGTAGGCGCCGAAGCCGCCGAGGGCGATCGCGGCAGCGAGGGAGGTGCCGGTGATGACACGGGCGCGCTTCGAGACCTTCTTGACGTGCTTCATGAGGATCAATCTCCAAGGGATGTGAAGGGTGGCTGGACACCGGCTGTCCGGTGCGTGGTCGAGGAGGCTCGGCCCACCCGGTGGTTTCCGGTTCCTGCCGTCCCGCTCTGGTATCCATCCTGGGTCCGGAACCCGCCCTCACCCGTCGGCGTTCCGGCTGGTCGCGGCGGCCCGAGCGGCCGACCCGGGGGTCATCCGAACGGTTGACCCCGGCAGCGCCGAAGCAGGTCAGAATGGGGATGTTTGCCCATTTCACGCGGGGCGGTGCGCACGCGCCGCCCGCGCCGTGCAAGGAGAGGAGGTGCGCCCATGACGGACGCCGACCGGCGGGACCCTGCCCGCACCGGACGCCATGCCCGTCCGGCGGACGAGCCGGCCCCCGGCCCGCTGACCGAGCACGACCCGGACGGACGCTGGCTCGAGATCCTCATGAGCGTCGCGTTCTTCGTCCTGCTCGGCTCGTCCATGATCCGGTTCGTGCAGCGGCACGGCGAAGAGGTCAAGGCCCCCTACGTCATCACCCTGGCCACGATCCTCGCCGTCCTCTACATCGTGGGCCCGCGCCGCGGCACCGTGCCGAACCTGCCGCCCGGGACGCCCGTCCCCTGGCCCCGGCCGCGCCGCCTCGCCTGGCTCGTCATCGTGATCGTCGTCTGGGCCGTCCTCGTCGACGTCGCCCCCAGCTTCGCGTGGGTGGCCGTGCCGCTCTTCTACGCGATCCTGCGCACGCTGCCGACGGTCGCCGCGTACGTCCTGGTCGGGCTGCTCACCGTCGTCGTGATCTTCTCCCAGCTGCAGCTGGCCGGGCGCTTCGACCAGGACCTCGTGATCGGGCCCGCCGCCGTCGCCGCGTTCGCCACGGCGATCTTCACGCAGATGCAGCGGCAGGCCGCGCGGCAGCGGGCGCTCATCGACGACCTGATCCGCACCCGGCGCGAACTGGCCGCCTCCGAGCGGCGCGAGGGCACCCTCGCCGAACGGCAGCGGCTGTCCATGGAGATCCACGACACCCTCGCGCAGGGCCTGTCCAGCCAGCAGATGCTGCTGCAGGCCGCCGAGCGGGTCTGGGACACCGACGGCGCCAAGGCCCGCGTCCACGTCCACACCGCGACCTCCATCGCCGAGCACAACCTCACGGAGGCCCGCCGCTTCGTGCACGACCTCGCCCCGGCGGACCTGGCCGACGGGCTGGAGGCGGGACTGCACGCGGTCGCCGCGCGTGCCTCCGGCGAGCGGCTCTCCGTCCGGGTCCACATCGACGACGGGGGGCGTACGCCCCGGCTGCCGGACCGGGTCCAGTCCGCGCTGCTCCGCATCGCGCAGGGGGCGCTCGCCAACGTGCGTGAACACTCCGGGGCCACGGAGGCCGCCGTGACCCTGACCCTCCTCGACGACCAGGTCGTCCTGGACGTCGTCGACAACGGCGCCGGGTTCGACCCGTCGACCCTCCCCGACGCCTCCACCGGGGTCCGCGGCCACGGGGTTCCCGCGATCCGTGCCCGTGTGCGCCAGCTCGGCGGCACGCTGAGCCTCGAATCCGCCCCGGGCGAGGGCACGGTCCTGACCGCCGTGATCCCTCTGTCCCCCCGAGCCTGACCCCTCCCAGGGGCTCCGCCCCGGCCCCCGCTCCTCAATCGCCGGAGGGGCTGGTTTTCGGCTCTCCCGCCGTCGTGGCTGGTCGCGCAGTTCCCCGCGCCCCTGAGATGCACACCCTTCGGGTGGCATCTCCCCGATGAGGCGCAGCCTCATCAGGGGCGCGGGGCTGTATCCATGTGCGGCTCCGCCGCGTGGGCGCGAGCAGCCCCACCGGCCCGCGCCCGGCGACGAAAGCGCCACCCCCAACGGCGATGGCCCCGCACCAGTTCGACCCGCACAATGAACACCGCAGCCCACCCGAGGAGACCCGCGCAATCATGACGCCGCCCGTGAAGATCCTGCTCTGCGACGACCACGTAGTGGTCCGCGCCGGCCTCCTCGCCCTCCTGGACAGCGCCCCCGACATCGAGGTCGTCGGAGAGGCCGGCACCGGTGAGGAGGCCGTCGCCCTGGCCGCCAAGCTCACCCCGGACGTCGTCCTGATGGACCTCCAGCTCGGCGAGGGCATCGACGGCGTCGAGACGACCCGCCGCCTCACCGCGACCCCGGGCGGCGGCCCGAACGTCCTGGTCCTCACCACGTACGACACGGACGCCGACATCACCCGCGCCATCGAGGCCGGCGCCACCGGCTACCTGCTCAAGGCGGAACGCCCCGAGGAACTGTTCTCCGCGATCCACGCCGCCGCCCAGGGCCGCACCACCCTCTCCGCCCCGGTCGCCTCCCGCGTCATGGCCAACATGCGCAAGCCCCGCCCCACCCTCACCGACCGCGAGCGCGACATCCTCGCCCAGCTCGCGCACGGCCTGGGCAACCGGGAGATCGCCAAGGCCCTGTTCATCAGCGAGGCCACAGTCAAGACCCACCTGGGCCGGATCTACGACAAGCTCGGCGTCGACACCCGCGCGGGCGCCGTAGCCGTGGCCAAGGAACAGCGCCTCCTCCCCTGAACCGCCGCACCCACGCAGAGCCCCGCCCGGGCACCGGCACAGAGCTCGCCCGAGCACCCGCCCGGGCACACCCACAACCGCCCCCACAGCCGCCCCGCCACGCGGAGCGGCACCGCGCACGCACGTGACACCATCACGTACGTGCTCGACATCGGATACGCCCTCTCCCGCCGCTTCCCGGACCCCCCGCAGACGGACTACCGCCGCGCGGACGTCCACGCGCTGCGCCACGACCTGTTCAGCGGCGACGTGTACCTGGCCGACACGAAGGCCGACCGGGAGCTGTCCACAGCCTGGGGATGGGTGCCGGTGCTCGACTTCGCGTGGGCCCTGTGCGACATCACCGAGCAGCTGGACCGCGACCCGCGCGGCAGCCGCAGCGCCACCCCCCAGTACGCGGAGCTGGACTTCACCGAGTCCACCGACCGCATGCTGTTCGAGCGCCGCTTCGGCTGGGTCGACATCGAGGCCGACTGGATGCCGGGCGACGAACCGCCGCTGACCTTCGCGCACTCCGAACTGCGCCGCGAGGCCCGCGACTTCCTCCACGACCTGCTCGCCGACCTGACCGACATGCACGAGGACCTCGCGGACAACCCGGCGATCTGGGACCTCCAGGCCCGCTTCCCCCGCATGAAGTGACCTCGGCGCCGGCCCCCTAGGGCCTGCTCACCCCTCCACCCGCACCCCCAGCGCCGCCGCGAACACCGGCGCCAGATCCAGCAGCTGCGCGGTCGAGATCACGGCCCCGCCCAGCCGGTCCACCCCGCGCGCGATCTCCAGCCGCGCGGCCTCCCGCAGGTCCACGTCCACCAGCGTCGCCGCCGACAGATCCGCCCCCGTCACCACGCACCCGGGAAACTCCACCCGCTCCAGCCGCGCCGCCCCGAAGTCCGGCTCCACCAGCACACAGCCCTCGAACACGACGTCCTTGAGCCGCGCCTTCCGCAGGTTCAGATAGTCGATCTTCCCGCCGCGGATCAGCACCCGCTCCAGGACCGCCCCGTGCAGCTGCGTCCCGCCGAGCCGCGCGTCCACCACCTCCACGTCCCGCAGCGTCGCCCCCGCCAGATCCGTGCCCACGCCTCTGACCCCGCTCAGCGACGAGTCCAGGACCCGCGCCCGGCCCAGGTCCGTACCGTCCAGCGCGCACTCCTCGATCGCGCAGTCCATGAACCGCGCCCCGATCCCCTCCTGCCCCGACAGGTCCACGCCCCGCAGCTCCACCCCGTCGTAGTCCCCGTCCGGCTCCAGGAACTCCCCCTCCGGCCACGGCTCCAACGGAGGCAGCCGCAGCTCGGGCCGCCGCGCCCGCCGCACCTTCGCCGCCCCGGTCCTGCCCCTGCTCCCGCCACCACTCCTGTCGACCATGCCCCCATGCTGCCCTCCCCCACTGACAACGCCGAGCAACCCCTGACGACCAGCGCCGATCCGCGCCCGCCCCGGCCGATGTCACATCCGGGGGCGCCCCAGCCGTCGTATCCGCGAAAGCCACCCCAGCGCCCACGGACGCGCCACGGAACGCGCACGAAGGCAGGAGCACCGCATGGCCCGCAGGACGACCCCCGATCTCACCGTCGTCGGCGGCGGCTTCGCCGGTCTGACCGCCGCGATCACCGCCGCCGAGGCCGGCGCCCGCGTCACCCTCCACGAGGCCCACCACACCCTCGGCGGCCGCGCCCGCACCGCCGACGCCGCCTATCGAACCCACGACGGCCCCCACGCCCTCTACAACGGCGGCCCCCACTGGACCTGGCTGAAGCACCGCGACCTGCTCGGCGCCGTCGCCGCCGTACCGGCCCTCGAAAGCGCCCGGCTGCGCTTCCACCGCGGCGGCGTCCTGCGCCGCACCCCGCCCGCCGCCCTGCTCCGCCTGCTGCGACACCGGGCCGAACGGGTGCCCGTGGACGAGGACTTCACCACCTGGGCGAGCCGGTTCGTCGGCCCCGACGGCGCCCGCGCCGCCGCCCACTACACGGCCGTCGCCCTGTTCCACCACGACCCCGGCTCCCTCTCCGCCCGCTTCGTCCAGGAACGCCTGCGCCGCACCGCCAAGCTCCCACCCGAGGCGCACTATCCGGTCGGCGGCTGGTCCGCCGTCATCGACCGCATGGCCGCCCGCGCCTGGAACCTCGGCGTCCGCGTCGAGACCCTCAGCCGCCTCGACACCCTCCCCACCGACACCCCCGTCGTCGTCGCCACCTCCCTGGACGCCGCCCGCCGCCTCCTGCGCGACGACACCCTCGTCTGGGACAGCGGCCGCACCACCCTCATCGACCTCGCACTGCGACGACGGCGCGGCGACGCCTTCGCCGTGTCCGGCATCGACTTCCCGGCCTGGATCGAACGGTTCACCGCACAGGACCCCTCCCTCGCCCCGCACGGCGAGAGCCTCCTCCAAGGCCAGGTGCCGATCGCCCCCGACGAGTCCAAGGCGGACGGCTCCGCCCGCGCCGAGGACCTCCTCGACCTCGCCTTCCCCGGCTGGCGCGACCGCACCGTGTCGCGCCGCGACGCCGTCGCCAAGAACCGCACCGGCGCCCTCGACCGCCCCGGCACCACCTGGCGCGACCGCCCCTCCATCGACCGCGGCGACGGCGTCTACCTCGCCGGAGACATGGTCGCCGCCCCCGGAGTCCTGTCCGAGGTCTCCTTCACCAGCGCCATCGAAGCCACCACCCTCGCCCTGCGCTCCGCCCTCCGCGCCCCCGGCCTCGACCTCAGAACCGCCTGAGACCAAGACCCGACGGCAACAGCACCCACCCAGCGCTCCACCGACCGCAACGACAACAGCACCCACCCCACGCCACGATCACCGCTCCCCCGCCCTTGACCTCAAGTCCGCTTGAGGTCGAAGACTGGCGGCGTCGGCGACCCGGCCGACGACCAGCACCCGCTGGCGACCACCACCCGCTGGGGAGCCCCCATGCACGCCGTACGCCTGCACGCCTTCGGCCCCGCCGAGAACCTCACCTACGAGAAGGCACCCGACCCCGCACCCGGCCCCGGCCAGGTCCGCATCGCCGTCGAGGCCGCCGGAGTCCACCTCCTCGACACCGCCCTGCGCGCGGGCCACCAAGGCCCCCTGCCCGCACTCCCCGAACTGCCCACGATCCCCGGCCGCGAAGTCGCCGGCACCGTCGACGCCCTCGGCCCCGGCACCGACCCCACCTGGCTCGGCCGCCGCGTCGTCACCCACCTCGGCATGGTCCTGGGGGTCCCCCCAGGCTCTTCAAGCTCTGGGGGAGGCTACGCCGAACTCGCCGTCACCGACACCGAACGCCTCCACACCCTCCCCGACACCCTCGACGCCGCCCAGGCCGTCGCCCTCATCGGCACCGGCCGCACCACCGCCGGCATCCTCAACTTCACCAAGATCACCCCCGACACCGTCGCCCTGATCCCCGCCGCAGCCGGCGGCATCGGCACCCTCCTCGTCCAGTACGTGAAACACGCCGGCGGCACCGTCATCGCCCTCGCCGGCAGCCCCGCCAAAACCGCACAGGCCACCGCCAACGGCGCCGACCTCGCCCTCGACTACACCACCCCCGACTGGGCCGACACCGCCCGCGCCTTCCTCACCGCCCGCGGACAGCACGCCACCCTCCTCCTCGACGGCGTCGGCGGCACCACCACCGACACCGCCCTCGACCTCCTCGGCCCCGGCGGCCACCACCTCATCTTCGGCTGGTCCGCCCAGGGCATCGGCGCCGACACCGGCCCCCACCTCCTCGACCCCGCCGAACAGACCCGCCGCGGCATCACCCAGGAACAGGTCCTCGGCCCCCCGCTCCTCGCCCGCGCCGGCGGCCCCGACCCCCTGCGCACCCTCGAACTCCGCGCCCTCGACCTCGCCGCCCGCGGCATCTTCCGCCCGGCACTCCACCGCTTCCCCCTCGCCGAAGCAGCCGCCGCCCACCACGCCCTCGAAACCCGCGCCACCACCGGCAAGGTCGTCCTCGAACCCTGACCCCCGCGCCTCAGCCCCCGAGCGCACCCAACGCCTCGTCCGTCAACCGGAACACCGACCACTCGTCCTGCGGCCGCGCCCCGAGCGCCCGATAGAAATCGACAGCCGGCGTGTTCCAGTCCAGCACCGACCACTCCAGCCGCTCGTACCCCCGCTCCACACAGATCCGCGCCAACTCCGTCAGCAGCGCCTTCCCGTAACCACCGCCCCGCGCCCCCGGCCGCACATACAGATCCTCCAGATAGATCCCGTGCACCCCACGCCACGTCGAAAAGTTCAGGAACCACAACGCGAACCCGACCACTTCACCGGTCTCGTCATCCTCGGCGACATGCGCGAACGCCGCCGGCCGCACCCCGAACAACGCCTCCCGCAACTGCCCCTCGGAAGCCCGCACCTCCTCCAACGCCTTCTCGTACTCGGCCAGTTCACGCACCATCGCGTGAATAGCGGGAACGTCAGCAGCATCGGCAACACGAATCATCCCCGCAGGCTAACGCCCCGCCGGAAACGTCAATCCCGCCCCAACCCCCCGACACATGCCTGAATCAGACATGCCCCCACACCCCACCCACCTCTGGCCCCGCGCCAGAACCTACGTAAGGCAAGCCCCCGGCACCTACATCTGGCTCGCCGCCCTCTTCGTCACCACCGTCGCCCTCCACCACATGACCCCCGCCTTCGAAACCACCTTCCTGCGCCAACGCTCGACCAACCTCCACGAGCTCTCCCAGAACCCCGTCCGCGTCCTCGTGGCCTCCGCCTTCTGGATCGACGGCAGCAGCTGGTGGCCCTACGCCGCCCTCTACACCCTCCTCCACGCCCCCACCGAACACCGCCTCGGAACCCCCCGCTGGCTCGCCGTCGTCGCCGCCTCCCACATCCTCGCCACCCTCATCAGCGAAGGCGCCCTCCTCTGGGCCATCCGCCACGGCCACGCCCCCACCTCCGCCGTCAACACCCTCGACGTAGGCGTCAGTTACGCCCTCGCCGGCGTCGCCGCCGTCCTCACCCACCTCATCCCCTCCCCCTGGCGCTACGCCTACCTCGCCGCCGTCCTCACCGTCTACGGACTCCCCCTCCTCACCGGAACCGGCCGCACCTTCACCGACCTCGGCCACGCCACCGCCGTCCTCATCGGCCTCAGCTGCCGCCCCCTCACCCGCGCCCCCACACCCACCCCGCTCACCCCCTGCCGCAAACCCCCACCCCCGCAGTAACGTCCACCGCCATGAGCAGCACGCACCGCAGCGCCACCACCACCGTCAACGGCGGCATCTCCTACTGGTACGCCGACGACGGCCTCCCCGACACCCGCGAACCCCTCCCCGCAGACGCCACCGCAGACGTCGTCATCGTCGGCGGCGGCTACACCGGCCTGTGGACGGCCTACTACCTCAAGAAGGCCGCCCCCTTCCTCCGCATCACCGTCCTCGAGCAGAAGTTCTGCGGCTACGGCGCCTCCGGCCGCAACGGCGGCTGGCTCTACAACGGCGTCGCCGGCCGCGACCGCTACGCCAAACTCCACGGCCACGACGCCGCCGTCCGCCTCCAGCAGGCCATGAACGACACCGTCACCGAGGTCATCGACGTAGCCAAGGCCGAGGACATCGACGCCGACATCCACCACGGAGGCGTCCTCGAAGTCGCCTACACCCCCGCCCAACTCGCCCGCCTCAAGGCCTTCCACACCACCGAGGTCTCCTACGGCGAGAAGGAACGCACCCTGCACGGCGCCCGCGAGACCGCCGAACGCATCCGCGTCGCCGGCGCCGTCGGCTCCACCTGGACCCCCCACGGCGCCCGCCTCCACCCCGTCAAACTCGTCAAGGGCCTCGCCCGCGCCGCCGAAGCCCTCGGCGTCACCATCCACGAGTCGACCCCCGTCACCGAGATCAAGCCCAAGCACGCCATCACCCCGTACGGCACCGTGCGCGCCCCCTACATCCTCCGCTGCACCGAAGGCTTCACCGCCTCCCTCGCCGGCCAGCGCCGCACCTGGCTCCCCATGAACTCCTCCATGATCGCCACCGAGCCCCTCACCCCCGCCCAATGGGAATCCATCGGCTGGGAGGGCCGCGAGACCCTCGGCGACATGGCCCACGCCTACATGTACGCCCAGCGCACCGCCGACGACCGCATCGCCCTCGGCGGCCGCGGCGTCCCCTACCGCTTCGGCTCCCGCACCGACAACGACGGCCGCACCCAACCCCACACCGTCGAGGCCCTGTACGACATCCTCACCCGCTTCTTCCCCCAGCTCACCGGCCTCGGCATCGCCCACGCCTGGTCCGGCGTCCTCGGCGTCCCCCGCGACTGGTGCGCCTCGGTCAGCCTCGACCGCTCCACCGGCCTCGGCTGGGCCGGCGGCTACGTGGGCTCCGGCGTAGCCACGGCGAACCTCGCCGCCCGCACCCTGCGCGACCTCGTCCAGCAGGACTCCGGCCAGTCCGGCCCCACCGACCTCACGGCCCTCCCCTGGACCAACCACAAGGTCCGCAAGTGGGAGCCCGAACCCTTCCGCTGGCTCGGCGTCCACGGCATGTACGCCACGTACCACGCAGCCGACCGCCGCGAACTGACCGGCCACAGCGCCGACTCCTCCCGCCTGGCCAAGACCGCCGACAAGCTCGCCGGCCGCGGCTGACCGGCCGCGACAACGGGACGTTGTCGCGCCCCCACCCGAGTTGTTGGCCTCCCCGTGGCCCCGAGTACTTCACTCGGGGCCATGACCACAGAAGCCACCCCCCGAACCGTCGTCACCCGCTACATCGAGGCGGTAGCCACCGGCGATCTCCCCACGATCAGGTCCTCCTTCTCGGAAGACGCGACCTGGACCTACCCCGGCACCGACCTCCCCCTCTCCGGCACCTGGCGCGGCCGCGACACGATCCTCAACGACTTCCTCGGCAAGGCCACCGCCTCCCTCTTCACCCCCGGCACCACCCCCACCATCACCCTGACGAACGTCCTGGCGGACGGCCCCACGGTGATAGCCGAATGGCGAGCCCAGGCCGAAGCCGCAACCGGCGCCCGCTACGACAACCACTGCCTGGGCATCTTCACCGTCCACGCCGGCAAGATCACCAAGGTCCGCGAATACACCGACACCCGCCACGCGGCACAGGCCCTGTTCGGCCTGTGAACACGAAAAACCCCAGGTCAGAACTGGTCTGACCTGGGGTTCAAAGAGCCGCCTGTCGGAATCGAACCGACGACCTAGGCATTACAAGGGCCTCGCTGCTTCCAACTGAGCTAAGGCGGCATCGCGCGCTACCAAGCCGCACACGGAGGCGGCACCACTGTACACAGCCTCAGGCATCACAGCCAGGCACTTCCTCTGCATAACTTTCCAGACGATGCGTAACCATCCACTCGCCCATTCGTTGACCAGACGAACACGCTATTCCGACTATCGGACAGCAGGGGTGGGCTCGATGGGGGAAGCGGTGGAGGAACCGAGGGCCGTACGCGGCGAGGCAGCCGCGCGCATCAAGCGCGACGCCCTCGGCATCGGAGACCGCCGCAAGCACCATGCCCGCAAGGCGAAGCCCCTCCAGAGCCACGCATTGGCGCCGGAGGCCCGGCACCGTGTGTACCGCTACCGCTGCTACCCGACCGCCGAACAAGCGGCGCAGTTGGCGAAGACGTTCGGTGCGTGCCGTTGGGTCTACAACGAGGGTCTGGCTCTGCGAGAGAAGGCGTGGCGGGAGTACCGGGTGTCGGTGGGCTTCGCCGAGACGTGCCGAGCCTTGACCGGGTGGCGGCAAGCGGCAGAGACCTCATGGTTGCGTGACGTGTCATCGACGGTGTTGCAGCAGCCGTTGCGGCATCTGCAGGCGGCGTTCCAGGGGTTCTTCAAGGGCTCGACGAAGTACCCGAAGCGGAAGAAGAAGGGCCGCTCACCCGACTCTGCGACCTACATGCGGACGGGTTTCAGTTGGCGGGAGGATCCGGAGCAGCCGGGGACCGGCGCGGTGAAGCTGGCGATGCAGAATGCGCCGTTGGACGTTCGGTGGTCGCGGCCGATGCCGGCCGGAGTGACGCCTGTGCGGCTCACGATGTCGCGGGACCGGGCGGGGCGCTTCTTCGTGTCGTTCCTGGTCGAGGAGGTGATCCGGCCCCTGCCTGCAGTGTTCGTCGAGTCTTCGCAGGAGCCCCAGGCGGTGGGGCTGGATCTGGGTCTGGCGTCCTTGGTGACGTTCGATGACGGCAGCAAGGTGGATCACCCGCGTCTGTTGCGGCGATACGGGGCGCGGTTGAAGCGTTTGCAGCAGGAGCTGCACCGGAAGACGCTGGGGTCGCGAAACAGGGAGAAGGTCCGTCAGAAGATCGCGCGGCTCTACGCGCTGATCGGTGATGTACGCAGGGACATGCTGGACCAGCTCACCACCCGCCTCGTGCGCGAGAACCAAGTGCTCGTGGTGGAGGATCTGTCCGTCGCGTCCCTGATGGCTGCGGGCAAAGGAACGGGCCGGAAGCGGAAGGCCCGGCTGAACGAGTCGATCGGCGATGCGTCGTGGGGCGAGTTGCTCCGCATGCTCACGTACAAGTGTGAGTGGTACGGGCGGACGCTGGTGGTCGTGGATCGGTACTTCCCGTCGACACGGCGGTGCTCCGCGTGCCATGTCGTAGGACCGAAGCTCGATGTGTCAGTGCGCGAGTGGACCTGTGCGGAGTGCGGCGTGCGGCATGACAGGGATGCGAATGCGGCGGTGAACCTTCGCGACGAGGGGATGCGCCTGTACTGGCAGACCCAGATGTCGTTGCCTCCTGGAAGCAAGACCCCGGCCTTGATCAAGGCCTCTGACATGTCGGAGAGGGTTCGACTGGTCGCGTAGTCGCGGCCACGGCACGTACGGACCGATGGGCCATCGGCCGGAATGCCTGTGGAGTCTGCGTGAGACCGTGCGGCGCGGCGGGGAAGCCCGTTGCCCGTCGGCTGCGGACGGTGAAGCAGGAAGCCTCAGGGCGAGATCAAAAGGCAAGTGCTCTTCCTCTCCCAGCGGCACAGGTCAAAAGAGCGATGCTTGGCCCGTTCAAAAATTCCGGCGAATCCCACAGGCCCCGACCTGCTGACATACCCGCCCCCCGCCGGGTACGGTCCCAGCAGTTCACTCGTGTGGACTACACCACTCACCACCTTCCACTACGGATCGTCCGGCACGTTCCTGCCGGTGAAGGGGGCTTCACAGCCATGGCTTCTGTCACGTTCGACAAGGCGACCCGCGTCTACCCGGGTTCCACCAAGCCCGCCGTCGACGGCCTGGACATCGAGATCGAGGACGGCGAGTTCCTCGTCCTCGTCGGTCCGTCCGGCTGCGGCAAGTCGACCTCCCTGCGCATGCTCGCGGGTCTCGAGGACGTCAACGGCGGTGCGATCCGCATCGGCGACCGCGACGTCACGCACCTGCCGCCCAAGGACCGGGACATCGCCATGGTGTTCCAGAACTACGCGCTGTACCCGCACATGAGCGTCGCCGACAACATGGGCTTCGCCCTGAAGATCGCCGGTGTGAACAAGGCGGAGATCCGGCAGAAGGTCGAGGAGGCCGCGAAGATTCTCGACCTGACCGAGTACCTGGACCGCAAGCCGAAGGCGCTGTCCGGTGGTCAGCGTCAGCGTGTGGCGATGGGTCGCGCCATCGTGCGTGAGCCGCAGGTGTTCCTCATGGACGAGCCGCTGTCGAACCTCGACGCCAAGCTCCGTGTCAGCACGCGTACGCAGATCGCCTCGCTGCAGCGTCGTCTGGGCATCACGACCGTGTACGTCACGCACGACCAGGTCGAGGCCATGACCATGGGCGACCGCGTGGCCGTGCTCAAGGACGGTCTGCTCCAGCAGGTCGACTCGCCGCGCAACATGTACGACAAGCCGGCGAACCTGTTCGTCGCCGGCTTCATCGGCTCCCCGGCGATGAACCTGGTCGAGGTGCCGATCACCGACGGCGGCGTGAAGTTCGGCAACTCGGTCGTGCCGGTGAACCGCGACGCGCTGAAGGCCGCGTCCGACAAGGGCGACCGCACGGTCACGGTCGGCGTCCGCCCCGAGCACTTCGACGTCGTGGAGCACGGCGGCGGCGAGGCCTCGAAGTCCCTGACGAAGGACTCCAGCGACGCCCCGGCCGGTCTCGCGGTGTCCGTGAACGTGGTCGAGGAGCTCGGCGCCGACGGTTACGTCTACGGCACCGCGCGCGTCGGCGGCGAGGACAAGGACCTGGTCGTCCGCGTCAACGGCCGCCGGGTGCCGGAGAAGGGCGCCGAGCTGCACGTCGTTCCGCGTCCGGGCGAGACCCACGTGTTCTCGACGTCCACGGGCGAGCGTCTCTCCGACTGACCCGGAGCGACAGCGAAGAACGATTCGCGAAGGCCCCCGCGCTTCAGTGCGGGGGCCTTCGTTGTCGACAAATACCCCGGCAAATAGGACTTTTGGGCCAGCCGCGTCAACGCCCAAACAAAGAAACCCCGTTGCCTGTCCCTCGGTCGAGTGACTAAATGTCGCCAAATCATCACCGACCGCTACGCTCACTCGCGTGACGCACTCCGCTAACTACACCCAGAGGTCGCGCCGAGCCCGGGGCCAGGGTCCCGCCCGCCGCGCCGCCCGCACGCTCGCCTTCGTCCTGCCGGTGATGCTGGTGCTCTCCGGGACCCTCGCGGTCACCCGGGTCAACTGGTCGGGAGGTTCGCAGGATTCCATCCTGACAGCCTCCTCGCAGGACGTCTCGGCGCGCGCCAAGTCCCGCGCGCCCCAGGACATCCTGCGCGACCGCCTGCTCGAGGAACTCCAGGAGGAGAACCCGAGCGTCGCCCTCACGCATCTCCAGCAGGAGATCGACCGGCGGCCGTCGTTGGCGAAGCACTGCATGACGATCGCCAAGGCCCTCGGCCGCGCCGCCGTGCACGCGTACGGCCCGGCCCGCGCGCAGTCCTACGCCCGCCCGGTCTGCGACACGTCCTTCGCCTCCGGGGTCGCCGGCTTCCGAGGCTGACCCCCAAGTGGTCCGAGGGGCTCCGAGTCCCCTCCCTGCCCGACGGGCCGTGCGCGGCTAGGGTTCCGGTCATGACGACCGTCGAACCGGCCGCGCACGGCCCGCACGCGTTCCCGCACCACCGTCCGACGCAGGCCGTGGTCCTGGCGGGCGGCCAGGGCTCGCGCCTGCGCCCCTACACCGACGACCGGCCCAAGCCGATGGTGGAGATCCCGGGCACGGGCATGCCGATCATCGGGCACCAGCTGGCCTGGCTGGCCGCCGAGGGCGTCACCGACGCCGTGGTCTCCTGCGGCCATCTCGCCGAGGTCCTCCAGGACTGGCTGCGCGAGACCGAGCTGCCGCTGCGGGTCACGACGGCCGTCGAGAAGGAGCCGCTGGGGCGCGGCGGCGGCCTCAAGTACGCGGCGGGCCATCTGCCGCACCCCGACCGCCCGTGGTACGCGACGAACGGCGACATCTGGACCCGGTTCTCGCTGCGCGAGATGGCGGACTTCCACGCCGAGCGCGAGGCCACGGCGACGCTGGCGCTGGCCCGGCCGCGCATCCCGTGGGGGGCGGTGGAGACCGACGCGTTCGGCCACATCACGGACTTCGTCGAGGCGCCGCCGTCGCCGTATCTGATCAACGCGGGCGTGTACGTGTTCTCCGCCGAGTTCGCGTCGCTGCTGCCGGACCTCGGTGACCACGAGCGGACCACGTTCCCGCGGCTCGCCCGCGCGAAGCGCCTCGCCGGGTTCCCGCTGCCGCAGGGCGCGTACTGGCGGGCCATCGACACCGCGAAGGACCTCACGGAGGCCGCGAAGGAGCTTGCCGCGCAGGCCCGTTGAGCGGTCCTCGCACACCGGCTCGTACGACGACGGGGCCCCGCACACCTGGTGTGCGGGGCCCCGTCGTCATGGGGGTCGTGCAGGGCGTCAGCCGCCGAGGAGGCCGCCCACCAGACCCGGTTTGTCGGCGCCGCCGTCGGAGCCGCCCGAGGTGGTGCCGCCGTCGGAGGTGCCGCCGGTCGTGCCGCCGGAGGTGGGGCCGCTGGTGGTGCCGGCGCTGGTGGCCGGCTGCTGCGGCGTCGTCTGCTGCGGCGGGGCCTGCCCGGCCGTCGCGCCCTGCGTCTGGGCGGGCGTCGTGGTGCCGCTGGTCGCGCCGGCCGTCTCGCGGGCGCTCGGCGCGCCGGTCGGGCTCGACGTGGTGCCCTGCGTCGGCGAGTTGGCCGCGGACGGGGTCTGCGACTGGCGCTTCTCCTTGCGGTGTCCGGGCTCGGAGGGGAGCGGGGAGCCGGGCAGTTCGTTGCGCGGGGTGTCGCCGGGGCCGGGGGCCGTGACGCGGTCGGAGTCACGGACGGCGGCGCCGAGCAGCGAGCCGATGAGGAGCGTGCCGCCGATGACGAGGGTGGCGACGACCGTGCCGCGGCGCAGGACGTAGCGGCGGAGTTCGCCGAGTGCCGCGCGGGGGCCGAGCCGGCGCCAGGCGCCGCTGGCGAGCCGTCCGTCGACGGAGTAGACGGGGGCTCCGGCGATGATGAGGGGGGACCAGGCGGCCAGGTAGATGATGTCCGGCGTGTCGTAGGCCGGGACGGTCTTCCAGCTGACGGTGACGAGGAGCGCGGCGGAGAGCAGCGCGCCGAACACGGCGGCGAGCCGCTGCCAGAGCCCGAGCACGGTCAGGACACCGACGATGACCTGCAGGAAGGCGATGGCGAGTCCGGCGCCGACGGGGTGCTGGAGGGCCCAGTCGCGCAGGGGTTCGGCGAGGGCCCACGGGTGCAGCGAGTTGAGCCACTTCACCATGGAGCCGCGTTCGCCGCCGTCGAAGTAGACGGGGTCGCAGAGCTTGCCCATGCCGGCGTAGATGGAGATGAAGCCGAGGAAGACGCGCAGCGGGAGCAGCACGACGCCCAGGTTCATGCGGCGGCCCGGGTAGTAGGCGTGCCGGACGGGGCCGTAGCGGCGGGCGGCGCGCTCGTGCTCGGGGTCGCCGTCGGAGCCCTCGAACTCCTCGTCCGCGTAGGCGACAGGGGCGAGTTCGCCGGTGTCCTCGAAGGCGCTGCCGGCCTGGCGCATCTGCGGCAGGATCCGGGTGCCGGGGGCGCCGGCCTGCTGCCCGATGACGGGCGTCTCCTGCGTCGGCTCGTCCCGGTACAGGTCGAGGTCGTCGGCGAGGTCGCGGGCGATGTCGACCCGCGGGATGACCTGGGTGGATCCGCCGTCGTCGACGGGGTCGCCGACACGGCGGGCGCCCTGCAGGAGTCCGCCGGTGTCGAGGCCTCCGCCGCCGCTCATGACGACACGGCGGCGCCGGGCACCGGGGGTGCCCGCGGCCGTGATGACGGGGACGCGCGGGCCCAGGGCGCTCACGTGCCGTGCGATGCGCGGGAGTTGCGTCTGTTGCCCCCGGGGGAGCTGCACGCGGAAGCTCGCGTGATTGACGATGACCTGCGCCGGGTCGCACGGCACCTTCACCATGCTCAGCGCGGGGCCGTCGTCGAATCCCGACGAGCGATCCCCCGAGGGAGTGCGGGGCGTTCTGGTGTCCACACTCATCTAACCGAGTGATGTGTGTTTAGGACACTGCCTCATGCCCACCGAAATGTCCGGACCCCGTCAAGCCCGGACAGGCCCTGGTCAGCCCGGGTCGAACCTGGGCTGACCTCGTGCTCAGCCGCGTCGGCGGGCCGCCTCGTAGAGCACGACACCGGCGGCGACACCGGCGTTCAGCGACTCGGCGCCGCCCGGCATCGGGATCCGTACGCGGTAGTCGCAGGTCTCGCCGACGAGGCGGGACAGGCCCTTGCCCTCGCTGCCGACGACGATGACGACGGGGCCCTCGAGCGCGGCCAGGTCACCGACGGTGTGCTCGCCGTCGGCCGCGAGGCCCACGATCGCGATCCCGGCCTTCTTGTACTGCTCCAGGGCGCGGGTCAGGTTCGTGGCGCGGGCCACCGGCGTGCGCGCGGCGGTACCGGCGGACGTCTTCCACGCGCCGGCGGTCATGCCGGCGGCGCGGCGCTCGGGCACGAGGACGCCGTGGCCGCCGAACGCGGAGACGGAGCGGACGACGGCGCCCAGATTGCGCGGGTCGGTCACGCCGTCGAGGGCGACGATCAGCGGGTCCTTGCCCTCGTCGTAGGCGGCGGCGACGAGGTCCTCGGGGTGCGCGTACTCGTAGGGCGGGACCTGGAGGACGAGGCCCTGGTGGTTGAGCCCGTTGGTCATGCGGTCGAGCTCGGGGCGGGGGGCCTCCATGAGGTGGATGCCGCCGCGGTCGCCGGCGAGCTGCAGAGCCTCGCGCACGCGCTCGTCGTTGTCGATGAACTGCTGCACGTACAGCGTCACCGCGGGCACGCCCTCGCGCAGCGCCTCGACGACAGGGTTGCGGCCGACGACCATCTCGGAGGTCGCCTTGCCGCGGGGGCCGCCGGTGCGGCTGGTGGGGCGGCCCTGGGCGCGCTTGGCCTGGGCGTTCGCGATGCGGTTCTTCTTGTGCTTCTTGCGCATCTCGGCGGGCGGGGTCGGGCCCTTGCCCTCGAGGCCCTTGCGCCGCTGGCCGCCACTGCCGACCTGCGCGCCCTTCTTGCCGGACATGCGGCGGTTGTTGTTGGCGGCCATGACCTACCTGTCTCTTACGTCTGTCTGTGGATGTGTACGTCTATGCAGTGTGCCGCCCGATCGCCCGGGCGGCACATTCGCCTGGTCCTCAGCGGGTGCCGAGGGTCCAGCGGGGTCCGTTCGGGCTGTCCTCGATGACGAGCCCGGACTGGCCGAGCTGGTCGCGGATCGCGTCGGCGGTCGCCCAGTCCTTACGGGCCCGCGCCGACTCCCGCTGGTCGAGGACGAGGCGTACGAGGGTGTCGACGACGCCGTGCAGATCCTCGCTCCGCTCACCCTCCCCCGCCCAGTGCGCGTCCAGCGGGTCCAGGCCCAGGACGCCGAGCATGGCCCGCACCTCCGCCAGGCGGGCGACGGCGGCTTCCTTGTCGTCGGCGGCCAGCGCACTGTTGCCCTGACGCACCGCCGTGTGCACGACGGCGAGCGCGCCGGGCACGCCCAGGTCGTCGTCCATCGCCTCGGCGAACGCCGGCGGCACCTCGTCCGCCGGAGCCACCGTCCCGCCCGCGAGCTCGGTCACCCGCTGGACGAAGCCCTCGATCCGCGCGAACGCGGACTCCGCCTCGCGCAGGGCCTCCTCGCTGTACTCGATCGTCGACCGGTAGTGCGGGGTGCCCAGGTAGTAGCGCAGCACGATCGGCCGCCAGTGCTTGACCATCTCACCGACGAGCACGCTGTTGCCCAGCGACTTCGACATCTTCTCGCCCGACATGGTGACCCACGAGTTGTGGACCCAGTACTTCGCGAACTCGTCACCGAAGGCCTTGGCCTGCGCGATCTCGTTCTCGTGGTGCGGGAAGATCAGGTCGATGCCGCCGCCGTGGATGTCGAACGCGGAGCCCAGGTACTTGTGGGCCATCGCCGAGCACTCCAGGTGCCAGCCCGGACGGCCACGGCCCCACGGCGTCTCCCAGTCCGGCTCGCCCGGCTTGGTCGCCTTCCACATCGCGAAGTCGCGGGGGTCGCGCTTGCCGGAGATGCCGTCCTCGGCGGGCTGACGCATCTCGTCCAGGTCCTGGTTCGACAGCTCCAGATAACCGGGGAAGGACCGCACGTCGAAGTAGACGCTGCCGTCGGCCTCGTAGGCGTGACCGCGCTCGATCAACCCCCGCATCATCTCGATCATCTCCGGCACATGGCCGGTGGCGCGGGGCTCGTAGGTGGGCGGCAGGCAGCCGAGCGCGTCATAGGCGTCGTTGAACGCCCGCTCGTTCTCGTAGCCGATCGACCACCACGGCCGGTTCTGCTCCGCCGCCTTCTGGATGATCTTGTCGTCGATGTCCGTCACGTTCCGCACGAACGTCACGTCGTAGCCGCGGTACGTGAACCAGCGGCGCATGATGTCGAAATTCAGGCCCGAGCGGATGTGCCCGATATGGGGTGCGGCCTGCACGGTAGCGCCACACAGGTAGATCGAGACACAGCCCGGAATGAGCGGGGTGAAATCGCGGATCTGCCGGGCGCTGGTGTCGTACAGGCGAATCGTCACCCCTCCAGGGTAGTGGCCCGGCACCCATGCCAGGTCCCTCCGGGGGTGGGCGGGTGCCGCTCCCGTCTGCCGGGGCGGTTGTCGCGCGGCTGCGGGCCGGTGGGGCTTCTCGCGCCCCGCGGCGGAGCCGCTGATGTCACAGCCCCGCGCCCCTGAAATGCAGACCCTTCGGGTCGCATTTCCCCGATGAAGGCTGCGCGGAGCGCATGCCTTCAGGGGCGCGGGGAACTGCGCGACCAGCCCCCACCGGGCCACAGCCCGCGACGAGCGCGTGTCACCCCTTCGGGGAACGGACCACCAGCGCCGTTGCCACGGCCATCAGGCCTTCGTCGCGGCCCGGGAAACCGAGACCGTCCGTGGTCGCGCCGGAGACAGAGACAGGGGCCCCCGCCGCACCGGAGAGGATCGACTCCGCCTCGGCGCGCCGTTTGCCGATCTTGGGCCGGGGCCCGACGACCTGCACCGCGACATTGCCGATGACGAACCCCGCGTCCCGCACGATCCGCGCGGCCTCCGTGAGGAGGGTGAGGCCGGACGCCCCGGCCCACTCGGGCCGCGACGTACCGAAGTGCTGCCCCAGGTCGCCGAGCCCGGCGGCGGAGAACAGCGCGTTGCACGCCGCGTGGGCGACGACGTCCGCGTCGGAGTGCCCGGCGAGTCCGGGTCCCTCCCCCTCCCACTTCAGGCCGGCGCACCACAGCTCGCGGCCCTCTTCGAAGGCGTGGATGTCGGTGCCGATGCCGACCTGCGGCAGGACCACAGGGAACTCAGAACCCATCGTTGGCCCTCCTGCGGGCGAGTACGGCCTCGGCGAGGACGAGGTCCAGCGGCCGGGTCACCTTGAACGCCTCCTCGTGTCCGGGCACGAGGACGACCTGCGCGCCGAGCTTCTCGACCATGCTCGCGTCGTCGGTGACGTCGTCGGTGACGGTCTCGTGGGCGCGGACGAGGGTGGCGTGGTCGAAGCCCTGCGGGGTCTGCACGGCGCGCAGCCGGGCGCGCGCGGGCGTGGCGACGACGGGCTCGGGCGAGCCGTCGGTGGAGGGCACGACCTCCTTGACCGTGTCGGCGAGGGGCAGGGCCGGCACGACGGCCGGGGCGCCGTCCCGTACGGCCTCGATGACCGCGTCGACGGTGTCGACGGGGACGAGCGGGCGGGCGGCGTCGTGCACGAGCACGATGTCGATGCCGTCCGGCAGCGCGTCGAGGCCGAGCTTCACGGACTCCTGGCGGGTGTCGCCGCCGGGCACGACGAGGAAGTCGGTGCGCTCGGGAAGGGCGTGGTCGGCGAGGAGGCTCTTCACCTCGGCCGCGCCCTCGGGCGGTGCGACGACCACGACGAGGGTGACGGCGCGGGAGGCGGCCATGGCGCGGACGGCGTGGATGAGCATCGGGGTGCCGTTGAGCGCGCGGAGCGCCTTGGGGGCGCCGGGGCCGAGGCGGACGCCCCGGCCGGCGGCCGGGATCACGGCCGCGGTACGTGCGCCACCGGTGACGGGACGCGTTTCGTCAGACATCGCTTCCGTTCAGGTTTGTACGCTCGGGGGTGGTGGGTATGGCCACATCGTGCCGGGCGCGACGCCTTGACCGGACCCTTCCGTGACACTGGTCGAGCCAGCTGCCCGGGCCCGGCACGCCAGTACGCCGAGGTCGGCGGTGTGGGGATGCGGGGGTGTTTCGGGTACGAAACATGCCGCAGCGCCCGGCGACACCATCAGGGTCATCGGGCACCACGGCATGTTTTCGCTACGCGGCTACGGCGCGCGTCAGGACGCCAGGACCTCGTCGAGCAGGGCCTCGGCCTTGTCCTCGTTCGTGTTCTCCGCGAGCGCGAGCTCGCTCACCAGGATCTGGCGAGCCTTGGCGAGCATGCGCTTCTCGCCCGCGGACAGACCGCGCTCACGCTCCCGACGCCACAGGTCACGCACAACCTCCGCGACCTTAATGACATCGCCGGAGGCGAGCTTCTCCAGGTTTGCCTTGTAACGGCGCGACCAGTTCGTGGGCTCCTCGGCGTACGGCGCGCGCAGCACCTCGAAGACCCGGTCGAGACCGTCCTGACCGACCACATCACGCACGCCGACGAACTCCGCATTGTCCGCTGGCACACGTACCGTCAGGTCGCCCTGGGCGACCTTCAGCACCAAGTAGGTCTTGTCCACGCCTTTGATCTGACGAGTTTCGATAGCCTCGATCAGCGCGGCCCCGTGATGGGGATAGACCACGGTGTCGCCAACCTTGAACGTCATGTGACAGGTACCCCTTCCGTGGCTATCCAGGGTAACACGGAAACTGCGGGTTCTGAATGGCGTTTTCGCAGGTCAGGGCATATCTCGGGGCTTGACAACCACAACCGGAACGTGCTGCGGAGGGGTCCGGGAGGGCGGTATTCGCAGGTGGGAGCCGCTGTCCGGTGGAGCCGAAACATGGCCGTCACAGGCCTCCGAACAGGTCGCCCATGTGTCGTACGTCCCATTTTGCACGCTTCGAAGCACCACACTTCCGCTACTCCGTTCGCGGGCCATGAGTCCGTTCGAGTCGAATCCGGAATTGATCACCGTGATTCTCCGAGGCGGGTGATCGTTTTTCCTGACCGGCGCGCATTCCTTACCGGAAATCCGCGCGGGCCTCTGGACTGCGGATATGCGAATGATGAACGGGGGATGTCCTGATGCCGGCAGATGCCATTGGTGACAGTGCGGCGCGTGGGGAACACGGGGTGTTCCACCGGCGCCGGGAGGGGTCCGGGGCGGCCTAGGGGCGGGTCGGGTGCGGCGGGCGCCGGGCGGCTCGGTAACCTAAGGCCGCTGACAGACCCTTAGGGCGGCTTTACCTCCCTGTCTCACCCGAGGCACGGAGCCGCCCGCACCACCCCGTCCGCCCCCGTTCAAGGAGTTGCCGCCGCCGTGAGCAGCAGCCTTCGACGCGGCGCCCTCGCCGCCGCCGCCATCGCGTTCTCGATCGCCTCGCTCGCCGCGTGCGGTGCCGGCAACAACGCCCAGACGCTTCAGGTCAAGCCCGACAACGCAGCGGTGACGGTCGGTGACATCAAGGTCCAGAACGCGACCGTCGTCACGCAGCCGGACCTGAAGTCGCAGGGCCCGGCCGTGGTCACCGCCACGCTGTTCAACAACGGCACCAAGGCGCAGACCCTCGACGCGATCACCGTCGACGGTGTCGGCAAGACCGCGAAGCTGACCGGCGCCAAGGGCGGCTCGAAGATCACCGTCCCGGCCGGCGGTTCCGTCGTCCTCGGCGGCGAGGGCAACGCCACCGCCGAGCTGCCCAACAGCCGCACCGCGGTCCTGGACGGCAACGCGCAGGCCGTCACCTTCCGCTTCAGCGGCGCCGGTGACGTGAAGCTGAAGGCGTTCGTGGTGCCGGCCGAGTCCTACTTCGAGAAGTGGGGCCCGAGCGAGATCCCGGCGACGCCGTCCGCGCCCGCCTCCTCCCCGGCCGGCAAGCAGTCGCAGTCGCCCTCCGGTGAGGCCACCGCGCCGTCCCAGTCGGCGTCCGGCTCCCCCGCGGGCTCGGAGAGCCCGGCCGCCGGTCACTGAGCAGGGCTGCACAAACGTCTAGGGCGGGAACCTTGGTTATCGGTTCCCGCCCTTGGCGGTTCTGAGCCTACGGCTCGAACTTTTGGCGCGCCCCTCAAGGGGCTTCCTGCTTCACCGCGCCGCGCCCCGACTTCTCGGGGTCTTACCAGCGCTCCACAAGCGTTTCACCTCTCCGTCCACCCGACGGCGAGGAACACTCAGCGTAGCCTCTTCAGGACTCAGGGTTCAAACTTGTAGCCCAGGCCGCGCACCGTGACCAGGTACCGGGGCGCGCCCGGGTCGGGCTCGATCTTGGCGCGCAGGCGCTTCACGTGGACGTCCAGGGTCTTGGTGTCGCCGACGTAGTCCGCGCCCCAGACCCGGTCGATGAGCTGCATACGGGTCAGCACGCGGCCCGCGTTGCGCAGCAGCATCTCCAGGAGGTCGAACTCCTTGAGCGGGAGGTCGACCTTGGACCCGGAGACGGTGACGACGTGCCGGTCCACGTCCATGCGGACGGGTCCGGCCTCCAGGGCCTGCGGAGCGACCTCCTCCGGCTCCCCGCGGCGGCGCAGGACGGCCCGGATGCGGGCCACCAGTTCGCGCGAGGAGAAGGGCTTGGTCACGTAGTCGTCGGCTCCTATCTCCAGGCCGACGACCTTGTCGATCTCGCTGTCCTTGGCGGTCACCATGATGACCGGCACGTTCGAGCGGCCGCGCAGCTGACGGCAGACCTCGGTGCCGGGCAGGCCCGGCAGCATCAGGTCGAGCAGCACGAGGTCGGCGCCGTTGCGCTCGAACTCGTCCAGGCCGTCGGGCCCGGTGGCCGCGATGGCGACCTCGAAGCCCTCCTTGCGGAGCATGTAGGACAGGGCGTCGGAGAAGGACTCCTCGTCCTCTACGACGAGCACTCGGGTCACGGAAGGACCTCCGGGGCAGGGGTGGATGCGTATGCGGTGGTGCTGTCGGGCCCGTGTGCGTCGTCTTCGTCGCGTACGTTTCCGGGGCCTGAGGCGGTGGTCTTGCGGGGACCGGGGGAGCCGGCCGCGGCCTCGGGGAGCCGCAGCGTGAAGGTGGAGCCCTGTCCCTCGGAGCTCCACACGGTGACCTCCCCGCCGTGCGAGGCGGCCACGTGCTTGACGATGGCGAGGCCGAGGCCGGTGCCGCCGGTGGCGCGGGAGCGGGCGGGGTCGACGCGGTAGAAGCGCTCGAAGACGCGCTCCTTGTCCTTGTCGGAGATGCCGATGCCCTGGTCGGTGACGGCGAGCTCGATGAGGTCTCCGCCGGGTGCGGTGACCCGGCGGGCGGCTATCCCGACGCGGGTGCGGGCGGGCGAGTAGTTGACCGCGTTCTCGACGAGGTTGCCGAGGGCTGCGGCGAGCTGGCCGCGGTTGCCCCACACGTTGAGGTCGGCGGTGCCGCCGGCGGCCATGGTGATCTGCTTGCTGGCCGCCTGCTGGCGGCAGCGGTCCATGGCCTCGGCGACGAGTTCGTCGACGCGGACCGGCTCGGCGTCCTCCAGCGGGTCGTCGTTCTGCACCCGGGAGAGGTCGATGAGTTCCTGGACGAGGTTGGTGAGGCGGGTGGCCTCGATCTGCATGCGGCCGGCGAAGCGCTCGACGGCCTCGGGGTCGTCGGAGGCGTCCATGACGGCCTCCGAGAGGAGGGAGAGGGCGCCGACCGGGGTCTTCAGCTCGTGGCTCACGTTGGCGACGAAGTCGCGGCGTACGGCCTCGATGCGCCGGGCCTCGGTGAGGTCCTCGACGAGGAGGAGCACGAGGCGGGAGCCGAGCGGGGCCACGCGGGCGGACACGGCGAGGGCGTCGCCCCGGCCGGTGCCGCGGCGCGGGAGGTCCAGCTCGACCTGGCGTATCTCTCCGTCGCGGCGGGTGTCGCGGGCCATCTGCAGCATCGGTTCGACGGCGAGCTTGCCGCCGCGTACGAGGCCGAGGGCGTAGGCGGCGGAGCTGGCCTTGACCACGCTGTCCGCCTCGTCGAGGACGACGGCGGAGGAGCGGAGCACGGACAGGACCGTGTCGACGCCGGGCGGAAGGACCGGGTCCGTGTGCAGGGAGGTGCGGGTGGGGCGTTTCTGGTCGCGTTCGCTCCAGCGAAACGCCAGCATGGCGATGACACCGGTGCACACCCCGGCGATCGCTGCCGCTGCGGCGACCGCCGCGTTCACGTCCATGTCTTCAGGTTATGCGCGGTCAGCGGGTGTCCCACAGCCGTCCGGGTGGCAGCTCGAACACTCGTCGCCCAGAGTTCACCTTGGGTACGGGGCTGATTCACTTGTGGTGCCGGATCCCGACGCGTACTGGGCCGAACGTGGGAGCGTGGGGCTGCCCCGGCCCCACGGACAGATGAGAGGGACGTTCGTATGCGTGACGCGTACCACGAGGAACTTGACTCGATCGGCGAGGGCCTGGTCGAGATGGCCCGCCTTGTCGGGTCGGCGATCGGGCGCGCCACCACGGCCATGCTCGACGCCGACCTCAAGCTCGCCGAGACCGTGATCGCCGCCGACCAGAAGGTGGACGATCTGCAGCACGAGCTGGAGGCGCGGGCCATAGCGCTGCTCGCCCGCCAGCAGCCGGTGGCGACGGATCTGCGGATCGTCGTGACGTCGCTGCGGATGAGCGCGGACCTGGAGCGCAGCGGCGACCTGGCCCAGCACGTGGCGAAGCTGACCCGGCTGCGGTTCCCGGACCGTGCCGTTCCGCACGACCTGCACGCGACGATCCTGGAGATGGGGCAGCTGGCGCAGCGCCTGATGGC
Organism: Streptomyces sp. NPDC050145; assembly: GCF_044460245.1. Lineage (NCBI taxonomy): Bacteria > Bacillati > Actinomycetota > Actinomycetes > Kitasatosporales > Streptomycetaceae > Streptomyces > Streptomyces sp. NPDC050145. Next base: position 75,892 of record NZ_JBITJS010000022.1, read on the forward strand.
GAAGGCGGCCGAGGTCATCATCACCAAGGACGTCGATCTGGCGATGCAGCTGGAGCAGGACGACGACGAGATGGACCTGCTGCACCGCACGCTCTTCCAGCACCTGATGGACGAGAAGTGGAAGCACGGCATCGAGACGGCCGTGGACGTGACGCTGCTCGGCCGCTACTACGAGCGGTTCGCGGACCACGCGGTGTCGGTGGCCAAGCGGGTCGTGTACCTGGTGACGGGCGAGCACGCGGACGAGCTGCAGCAGGCGGAGTCGTCGGTGGACGGCGCCTGACCGAGCGCACCGAGGACGAGGGTGAGGGCCCGCACGCACGGCGTGCGGGCCCTCACCTTTCTCGTACGCGGTGCTTCCGCGGTGGTGCGGGGCGGGTCAGCCGCTGCAGCCGCCGCACTGGCAGGGCGCGCCCGACTGGCAGCCGCAGCCGCAGCCCGAGCCGCAGCCGCAGGCGCCGAGCAGCACGAGCTCGGGTACGGGGCGGATCGTTTCGACGGACGCTTCGGGGGTCTGGTCGGGCCTGGGGGACTCGGCAGCCATCGGTTTCCCTCCTCGGTGGCCTCCGCGTTGGAGTACCTCTCCCATTGCATGCCCCGCCCGGGCGGCGCATCAACGGCGCACATGGGCGCGGAGGTCCGGCCGCCGCACTCCCCGCGCGGAAACCCCCTCCTCAGTTGTCGGGGGCATGCCTTACGCTGCCGTCCAGCGGCCGCGCCCCGGTTCTCCGGACGTCGCGCGGCGCTCTCATCTCCCGGCCATCCACCGGGCTTTCATCGTGGGGGTACACGACTGTGCGCACGCGCAGCATCTCTGCCGCGACAGCTGTCGCGGTGCTTTTCGGTTCAGCGGCGCTGGGCCTCGGCGCCGCCGGTTCCGCCTCGGCCGCCACGGCGGCCGTGACCTCGCCCGGCGGTTTCGTCGTGGACGCCGCCCTGGGGCGGGTCTTCGCCGGTGACCACACGGGCGGCAGGATCGTCGCCGCGGACTTCTCGGGCGCGCTCGTCGACGCGGTGGCGGGCGTCGGCGACGTCAGCGACCTGGCCGTCTCCGACGACGGGGCGACGCTGTACGCGGCGCTGCGCGACGACCACGAGATCGTGGCGCTGGACGCGGCCACGCTCGACGTCGTCAAGCGCTGGGCGATCCCGACGGACACCGGTCCGACGCATGTCGCGTTCAGCGCCGGCAAGGTCTGGTTCACGTACGGGGATCAGTGGGACGGGGACCTCGGCTCGGTCGACCCGGCGGTGGATCCGGCGAGCGGCGCCGATCCGGTGGCGATGACGCTGTTCCCCACCGAGGGGACCTCCATCGGCATCTGGGGCCAGGGTCTGCTCGACACGGACCCGTCGCAGCCGGGCGTCCTCGCGGTCGGTGAGACCGGCATCTCCACGGACTCCATGGCGGTGCTCGACGTGTCGGGCGAGAAGCCGTCGGCGGTCGCCTACTACGGCGGCGACTACCGGCTCAACAGCGGCATCGGTGACATCGACCTGGTGCCCGGCGGCCGTGAGGTGCTGGTCAACGGTTCGGTGCGGGACGCGTACGAGGGCGGGCAGTTCAGCGAGGCCGGCGCCTATCCGGGCGGGCAGCTCGCGGACGTCGCGCCGAACGGGCTGGTCGCGCAGGCCACCGGCACGAAGGTGGTCACGTACCGGCCGAACGCGAGCAAGGCCCTGCACACGTACTCCCTGAGCGCCGCGGCGGCCGCCCTGCGCTGGGCCCCCGATCTGTCCCGCGTGTTCGCGCTGGTCCCGAGCGGCAGCGGCTACGCCGTGAAGGCGCTCACCGACCCGGCGCTCAACAGCCCGACGCTCACGGTCAGCGCCCCGGCCACGGCGACCCGCGCCAAGGAGCTCACCGTCACCGGGAAGCTCTCCGCCTCCGAGCCGCTGCCGACCGGGGTGAAGCTCACCGTCACCCGCACCGACATCAGCTCGCCGAACGGCAAGGCGCTCGCCTCCGTCACGCCGAAGGCCGACGGCACGTACTCCTTCAAGGACACCCCGCCGGCCGGTGGCACGGTCACCTACAAGGTCGCGTACGCGGGCGACGCCGGGCACTCGGCGGTCAGCGCGAGCGACAAGGTGTCCGTCTCGCGCAGCGCCACGAGCCTGAGCCTCAACAACAGCGGCAAGGTGTACTCGTACGGCGCCGACGTGAAGTTCACGGCGCACCTCGGCACGACGTACCAGAACCGAAAGGTCGAGATCTGGGCCAATCCGTACGGCGGCGACAAGCCGAACAAGCTGATCGCGTCGGGGACGGTGAACTCCAGCGGGAACTTCTCCGCGACCGTCGACATGAAGCGCGACACCACCGTCTCGGCCGTCTTCGCGGGCGACGCGCGCTACGCGCCGAAGACCGTGAAGGTGAGCGCGTACGCGCGCGTGAGTGTGTCCACGTCCGTGACCAAGCACTACAAGCGGGCCACGATCGGCTCGCACTCCTACTACTGGTTCCACAAGAGCACGTCCCCGGTGGTCACGACGACGATGAGCTACTACAAGGGCCGTTCGCAGCGTCTCGACCTCGAGGTCTACTCGGGCGGCACCTGGTACAAGTCCGGCTCGCAGTACTTCGCGCTGGGCACCACGGGGAAGTCGACCGTGAGCCTGGGCGCGCCGGGGCAGTCCGGGATCAAGGCGCGGGTCCGTTCCGTGTACGTCAACGGGTCGTCCGGGGACGACGTGAACTCCACGACGTACAGCTCCTGGAAGTACCTGTACTTCTCCAACTGACGTACTGACGCGCCGCTTTGGGAGCGGGGTGGAGGGGAGCGGGGGCCCGGGGTGCCGGACCGTCGGCGCCGCCGACGCATTACGGTGACCGGGTGCCCGCCCCTCCCGCCTCCTCCGCGCCCTCCGCCTCCTCCGCCCTGCTGCTCTGCGCCGACCCGCTGCGCCCCACCGCCTCCGACCCGCACTTCGCGGCGCAGGCCGCGGCCGCTCGGGAGGCCGGGGCGGCGGTCGCGTTCCTCGACCACGACGCTCTGCTCGCGGGCCGGGCCGACGAGGCCGTACGGCGGGTCCCGCGCGATCTGGGTCCGGCCTGGTACCGGGGCTGGATGATCCCGGCGGCGGCCTACGCGGCCCTCGCGACGGCCCTGGCCGGCCGCGGCACCCGGCTCCTGACGACCCCGGCCATGTACCGCACCGCGCACGAACTCCCCGGCTGGTACGCCGCGTTCGCCGGCCTGACCCCGTCCAGCGCGTACGCCCCCTGCGCCCCGCACGAGCCCCCGGACCCCTCCGCGCTCGCCTCGCTCACCGCGGCGCTCCCCTCCGGCGCGGGGCTGGTCAAGGACTACGTGAAGTCCCGCAAGCACGAATGGGACGAGGCCTGCTTCCTCCCGGACCTCGCCGACACGGCGGCCGTGCACGGCGTGGTGAGCCGCTTCGTCGAGCTCCAGGGCGACGACCTGACGGGCGGCATCGTGCTCCGCGCCTTCGAACCGTTCGACCGCGCGGTGGGCGAGGCCCGCGTCTGGTGGCTGGACGGCGCGCCCGTCCTCACGACCCCGCACCCGGACACCCCGACCCTCCACCCCGCTCCCCCGCTGGACGCACTGCGCCCCCTGGTCGCCGCCCTCCCCTGCCGCTTCGTCACGACCGACCTGGCCCTCCGCGCCGACGACGGCACCTGGCGCCTGGTGGAACTGGGCGACGCCCAGGTCTCCGACCTCCCGCCCGACACGGCCCCGGCCCGCCTGCTCACCCCGCTCCTCCGCGTGGGCCCCGTATGACGGGGCGGACGCCTGTCACCGTGGAGCTGCTGCCCGGCCCGAGCGCGGCCCGGTCGGCGTCCGCGATCCTCTCCGTCTACGCCGAGGTCTTCGCGGAGCCCCCGTACGACGAGCCCGCCGACGCCCTCGCGGCAGCCGCCGCCCGCTTCCCCGCCCAGACCACCCGCCCCGGCTTCCTGGCCGCCCTGGCCACCACGTCCACCGGCGAACCGGTCGGCATGGCCTACGGCCACGCGGTCCCCCCGGACACCCCGTGGTGGGACGAACTGAACGAACCGGTCCCCGCGTCGATGCGCCACGAGGACGGCCGGCGCACCTTCGGCCTGATGGAACTGGCGGTCCGCGCCCCGTGGCGGGGCCAGGGCATCGCCCGCCACCTCCACGACACCCTGCTGACCGACCTCACGGCCGAACGTCTCCTCCTGAACGTCCACCGCTCCGCCACCGCGGCATCCGCGGCCTACCGCTCCTGGGGCTACCGCAAGATCGGCGACTCCGGCCCCTTCGGCCCGCGCGCGGACCGGTACGAGGTCATGCTCCTGGAGCGGCCTGGCTGACGACGGCCTCGGGCCGCAGCCGGAGTTCCTGCACCTGATAGCAGTCCGAGTAGAGGGTGGCGACGACTGCGCCGCACCCGCACACCAGGTTCGGACCCCACTCCCCGTCCATGCCGCAGCAGTAGCCGCGACGCAGCGCCAGGTCGGGGTGGGGCTCCAGGCCGAGGCCGTCGCCGGGGTGGAGCACCACGGAACCCTTCGGCCCCGACTCCACCAGCAGGCCGGAGGGTTCGTCCAGGACGTACGGCGGCCCCGAGGGCTCCGGGTCGATCGCGAACGTGCCCGGGGCCATCCGCACGATCGGGCTGTCGCAGTGCCCGTTCTCGTCCGTGGCCGAAGCCTCCGGCCGGTACCACTCCTCGTCGCGGTCGTGGTCCGGCAGCGGCCGCTCCGTCACCGCCGGTGTGACGCCGCGGCCGCAGCCACGGCAGTGGAAGACCGTCGTCACGGCGTCCCCTTCATGAAGGCCCCCTGAAACACGGGAAACCCCCGCCGGTGATCCGGCGGGGGCCCGCTTGCTTGTTGCCCTGGTTACTTCTTGCCCTGGTTCTTGACCGCTTCGATCGCGGCCGCGGCCGCGTCGGGGTCGAGGTAGGTGCCGCCCGGCTTCAGGGGCTTGAAGTCGGCGTCCAGCTCGTAGGAGAGGGGGATGCCGGTGGGGATGTTCAGGCCCGCGATGTCCGCGTCGGAGATGCCGTCGAGGTGCTTGACCAGGGCGCGCAGCGAGTTGCCGTGGGCCGCGACCAGAACCGTGTGGCCGTCCAGGAGGTCCGGGACGATGGCGTCGAACCAGTACGGGAGCATGCGGACGACGACGTCCTTGAGGCACTCCGTCTGCGGGCGCAGCTCCGGCGGGAGGGCCGCGTAGCGCGGGTCGTCGAACTGGGAGTACTTGTCGTCGCGGTCCAGGGCCGGCGGCGGGGTGTCGTACGAGCGGCGCCAGAGCATGAACTGCTCCTCGCCGAACTCGGCGAGGGTCTGCGCCTTGTCCTTGCCCTGGAGGGCGCCGTAGTGGCGCTCGTTCAGCCGCCACGAGCGGTGGACGGGGATCCAGTGGCGGTCCGCGGACTCCAGGGCCAGCTGGGCCGTGCGGATCGCGCGCTTCTGGAGGGAGGTGTGCAGTACGTCGGGGAGCAGGCCGGCGTCCTTGAGCAGCTCACCGCCGCGGACCGCCTCCTTCTCGCCCTTCTCGGTGAGGTTGACGTCCACCCAACCGGTGAACAGGTTCTTCGCGTTCCATTCGCTCTCGCCGTGGCGGAGGAGGATCAGCTTGTACGGTGCGTCGGCCATGGCCCCGAGCCTAATCGACCGCCATTCGAGCCGCCGATTGACGGTAGCCGTCAATTCGGTGGCCGCCTCACGGACCCCGGCCGTAAGTTACGGAGACCGATCTTGCCACTTACCCACACCCCGGGGGATGCACCCATGTCCGTCGCCGCGCTCAGACGTGCCGCAAGGGAGTCCGTGTCCGGACTGCCGAGGGAGTTCTGGTGGCTGTGGACCAGCACCCTGGTCAACCGACTCGGCGCTTTCGTCCTCACGTTCCTCGCCCTGTACCTGACGGCCCAGCGCGGTTTCTCCGCTTCGTACGCGGGTCTGGTCGCCTCCCTGATCGGGCTCGGCGGGGTCATCGCCACGGTGCTCGGCGGGGTGCTCGCGGACCGGCTCGGACGCCGCCCGACCCTGCTCACCGCGCAGCTCGCGACGGCCGCGACGGTCGCCGTCCTCGCCTTCGTGCGCGACCCGGTCGGGATCGCCGTCACGGGCTTCGCGCTGGGCCTCGCCTCGAACGCGTCGCGGCCCGCGATCCAGGCGATGATGGCCGACATCGTGCCCCCGCACGACCGGGTGCGGGCCTTCTCCCTCAACTACTGGGCGATCAACCTCGGGTTCGCGGTCTCCTCCGTGTACGCCGGTTTCCTCGTCGCGCAGAGCTACACGCTCGGTTTCCTCGTCGAGGCCGGCATGACGCTGGCCTGCGCGCTGGTCGTGTTCGTGAAGGTGAAGGAGTCGCGGCCCGAGCAGACCGTCCGCGCGGCCGGTGAGGCCGGGCCCGCGTCCGCGCCCGCTCCCGTCACGATGGGCACCGTGCTGCGCGACGGCCGCTTCATGCTGATGGTCGGCCTGTCCTTCCTCGTCGCCGTGATCTTCACGCAGAGCTCGGTGGGCCTGCCGATCGTGATGGGCGAGAACGGGTTCACCAGCTCGGACGTGGGCCTGGTCGCCGCCGTGAACGGGGTGGTGATCGTCGCCCTGCAGATCCCGCTGACCCGGTTCATCGAGCGCCGCGACCCGGGCCGCCTGCTCACTGTCTCCTCGCTCCTCATCGGCTACGGCTTCGCGCTGACCGCGTTCGCCGGCTCGCTGGCCGCGTACGCGCTGACCGTCGTCGTGTGGACGCTCGGCGAGATGGTGAACGCGCCGACGCAGTCGGGGCTCGTCGCCCGGCTCGCGCCCGCCGAGGGCCGCGGCCGCTACCAGGGCGTCTACTCGACGTCCTGGTCGGCCGCCGCGCTCGTCGCCCCGCTCGCGGGCGGCTGGGTCCTCGACTCGGCGGGGGCCGGCTGGCTGTGGGGCGGCTGCGCGGCCCTCGGCACGGTCACGGCGGCCGGGTACTGGGTGCTGATGCGCGGACTGCCCGGGCAGCTCCCGGACGAGCCCGCCGCGGACCCGGTGCCGGCGACTCCTGCTGTCGCGGCGCCCGCCGCGGAGAACGCCCCGGCCTGACCCGGCGCTTCGGGCGGTGGGCACGAGGCCGCACCAAGGCGGCGCGGGGGCTGAGGCATCGGGGAGATGCGACCCGAGGGGTCTGCATTTCAGGGGCGCGGGGCTGTTTCCGATTGCGGCTCCGCCGCGGGGCGCGACCAGCCCTCACCGGGCCGCAGCCGCGTAGAGGCGGGTACGGGACCGCACAGAGGGGTACGGGACCGTACATGCCCGAAGCACCGCGGACCGAAGCGACGAGAACGGACGAACCGCCCAGAACGCTCGTGGGCGGTATCGAGGTGGACGTCCCGAACAGCATTCCGGCGATCCGCGCGGCCCTCGACCCGGAGCGCCGCACGGAGTTCGACCGGGCGATCAACGCGGCGGGGGTCGACGAGATCCACGCCGTGATGCGGCACTGGATGCTGGAGGCCGTGCCGGACCCGGAGGCGGACGCGATCCTGGCCCGGCTCGCCCGCGACGAGGCGGAGAGGCGGGGGCCGGCTTGAGCCGTCGCCGCAGGCGCAGCCCCTGCCGCATCGCGTACGCCCCGCCCGCCGACGACACCCTCGCCAAGATGGCCGACGCGGACGCCTTCCGCGCTGAGATGGCCCGCACCCTCGCCCACGACCCGTACGGCCACGGTTCCTGCTCGGTCGCGGGGGAACGGGACCGGCGCGAGGCCACGATCGGCGGCGCGATAGTCCTCTACTACGTCTCCGGCTCCGTGCTCACGGTGACGGTGGTGCGGATGGTGGCGCTGGGGTGAGCGCGGCCATGGCTACGAGGAAGCGGCGGGCCGCTGTGTGAGGTGCGTGAACGCGTCCAGGTTCCGCGTGGGCTCGCCGCGCGAGACGCGCCACTCGTACTCCCGGCGGATCGCGCTCGCGAAGCCGAGTTCGAGCAGCGTGTTGAAGGGGCCGTCGGCGGCCTCCAGGACCGAGCCGAGGAGACGGTCGAGCTCGTCCGGGGTGACGGCGGCGAGCGGGAGCTTGCCGGTGAGGTAGATGTCGCCGAGCGGGTCGACCGCGTAACTCACGCCGTACAGGCGGAGGTTGCGCTCCAGGAGCCAGCGGTGGACGCCCGCCTCGTTCTCGTCCGGGTGGCGGATCACGAACGCGTTGAGGGACAGACTGTGGCGGCCCACGCGCAGCGAGAGCGTCGTGGAGAGCTTGCGGGTGCCGGGCAGTTTCACGACGTAGGAGCCCGGTTCGGGGCGCTCCCACTCCAGCTCGGCGTCCTTGAGCGTGGACTCGATGATCTGTGCCGGGTCCTGTGCCTGGTCCTGTGCAGCGTCGGGGTGCTCAGCCATGGAGCGAGAGTACGTGACGGCGGTGATCGTGCAGGGCCGCCGTGTAGACGTCGGCCGTGGCGGACGCCGAGGTGTCCCAGCCGAAGGAACGGGCGTGCCGGGCGGCGGCGTCGCCCATGCTGTCGACGAGGTGGGGGTGGTCGGCGAACTCGCGGAGCACGCGCGCGTAGCGGGCCGGTTCGTGGCCGTCGACCAGGAAGCCGGTGGTCCGGTCGCGGACGGCGACGGGCAGACCTCCGACGGAGGCGGCGAGGACGGGGGTGCCGGCCGCCTGCGCCTCGATGGCGACGAGCCCGAAGGACTCGCTGTAGGACGGCATGACGAGCAGGGAGGCGGCACGGAACCAGTCGGCGAGCTGGTCCTGGCCGACCGGCGGGTGGAAGCGCACGACGTCGGCGATGCCGAGCCGGGCGGCGAGCTTCTGCAGGGCGGCGGGCTTGGCGAGGCCGCTGCCGCTGGGGCCGCCGACCACGGGCACGAGGATCCGCGAGCGCAGTTCGGGCCGCTCGTCGAGCAGGACGGCGACGGCCTTGAGGAGGATGTCGGGCGCCTTGAGCGGCTGGATGCGGCCGGCGAACAGGGGTATGAGCGCGTCCTGCGGCAGGCCGAGGCGGGCGCGGGCGGCGGCGCGGCCGTCGCCGGGGGTGAACCGCTCCAGGTTCACGCCGGGGTGCACGACGGCGACCTTGCCGGGGTCGGCCTCGTAGTGCCGGACCAGCTCGTCGGCCTCCTCCGCGGTGTTCGCGATGAGGCGGTCGGCGGCGCGCACGATCTGGGTCTCGCCGATGACGCGGGCGGCCGGCTCGGGGGTGTCGCCGTCGGCGAGCGCCGCGTTCTTGACCTTCGCCATGGTGTGCATGGTGTGGACGAGCGGGACGCCCCAGCGCTCGGCGGCCAGCCAGCCGACGTGGCCGGAGAGCCAGTAGTGGGAGTGGACGAGGTCGTAGTGGCCGTGCCGGTGGCCGGCCCAGGCCTGCATCACGCCGTGCGTGAAGGCGCACAGCTGCGCGGGCAGCTCTTCCTTGGCGAGGCCCTCGTAGGGGCCCGCGTCGACGTGCCGCACGAGGACGCCCGGGGCGAGCTCGACCTCGGGCGGGAGCGCGCCCGTGGTGGCGCGGGTGAAGATCTCGACCTCGATGTTGATCGCGGCGAGCCGCTTGGCCAGCTCCACGATGTAGACGTTCATGCCGCCCGCGTCGCCCGTGCCGGGCTGGTGGAGCGGGGAGGTGTGCACGCTGAGCATGGCGACGCGCCGCGGCTTGCGCGGGGATCCGGGGAAGCGCAGGCGGCCCTGCGCCGCGCCGGAACGGCGGAACCTGGTCACGTACTGGCTCACGTGGCGGGCCCTCCTAGATCGGGCGTACTGCGGGCACGGCGCAAAGAGGGCGCGCGCCCTCTTTCAAGGGGGGCAACGCCGGATCCCCCGCCTCCCCTTCCCACTTTGCCCAATCATTACCGTACGAGACTCAACCCGACGCCTCCGCACCTCTCCCACCTGCGCGAACCCGGAACTCAGTCGCCGGGCCGCCCCGTGCAGCGCATACCCTCGTAGCCATGAGCCCGCGCACCCCCTCCCGCCCCGTGGGAACGGTGACGCGGGGCACCACGAACCCGAACCGGTTGCGCCGCATGGATCGCTGGATCGCGGCGACACACGGCGCCGCGCTGCGCCGCGCGGCCGACCCCGTGGCGGTCGACCTCGGCTACGGGGCGGCGCCCTGGACGGCCGTCGAACTGCTCGGCCGGCTGCGCGCGGCGGCCCCCCGCGCGCGCGTGGTGGGCATCGAGATCGAACCGGCGCGGGTCGCGGCCGCGAAGCCGTACGAGCGCGAGGGGCTCAGCTTCCGGCACGGCGGCTTCGAGCTGCCGCTCCCGTCGCCGCCGACGCTGATCCGGGCCGCGAACGTGCTCCGCCAGTACGACGAGGCGCAGGTCGCGGAGGTGTGGGCGCGGCTGTGCGGGCGGCTCGCGCCGGACGGGCTGCTCGTGGAGGGGACCTGTGACGAGATCGGGCGGCGGCACGTCTGGGTGGCGCTCGGGCCCGAGGGTCCGCGCACGGTGACGTTCGCGACCCGGCTCGGGTCCCTGGGCACCCCGTCCGACCTGGCCGAGCGGCTGCCGAAGGCGCTGATCCACCGCAATGTGCCGGGCGAGCCGGTGCACGCGTTCCTGCGGGACTTCGACCGGGCCTGGGCGGCGGCCGCGCCGTACGCCTCGTACGGGGCGCGCCAGCGGTGGATCCGGACGGTGCGGGATCTCGCGGCGGACTGGCCGGTGACGGACCGTCCGGGACGCTGGCGGCAGGGTGAAGTCACCGTGGCCTGGGAGGCCTTGGCGCCGCGGGAGCGCCCGTCGGGCTGAACGCGCCGGGTGGGGAACGATCTCGGCGGTCCGTTCGTCACAGCGTGCGGGGTCTGTCGGCACGTGCGGGGTGATCTGTCGGCACGTGCGGGGTCTGTCGCATTTGGCGCGCACGTGGCACCATCCCCGAAGCGCGCACATGTTACTGACGGTAAATCAGGTTTTGGCTACTGCGGGGGCGGGGCGGATGAGCAAGCGGAGCACGACCACGATGGCGGCGGTGGCGGTGGTGTGCGCCCTGACCGTGCTGACGGCGCCGGGCGCGGCCTACGCGGCGCCCGCTCCCCCGGCCTCCCCTTCACCCTCGGCCTCGGCCCCCGCGGCCGGTGGGGGTACGGACCTGGAGGCGGTCCGCAAGAAGCTCGACAAGCTGTACCACGACGCGGCGCTGGCCACCGACGAGTACAACGCGGCGGAGGAGAAGGCCGACGACCAGTCCGTCGCCATCGTGAAACTGGCCCAGAAGATCGCGGCGGGGCAGCGCAAGCTCGACCGCCTCAAGGGCCACGCGGGGGCGGCGGCCCGGGAGCAGTACCGCACGGGCGGCGTCCCGCGCGAGGCCCAGTTCCTGCTCTCCGGCGACCCGCAGCAGTTCCTCGACAACGCGGGGCGCGTCTACCAGGGCCAGCAGGCCACGAAGAACCTGATGTCCCAGCTGGCCAAGACGCAGGACGACCTCGCGGGGTACGCGAAGGACGCCTCCGCGAAGTGGAAGCAGCTGGAGGAGGGCCGCAAGAAGAAGGCCTCCGCGAAGAAGCGCATCGAGAAGCAGATCAAGGCCGCGCAGAAGATCGAGAGCACGCTCGAGAAGAAGGAGCGCGAGCGGCTGCGCAAGCTGGAGGAGGAGGCCGAGCAGAAGGCCCAGACGGCCTGGCTGTCCTCCGGCGTCCTCAAGGAGATCAACGGCCGGGCGACCAAGGCCGGCAAGGCGGCGGTGGAGTTCGCCACGGCCCAGATCGGCAAGCCGTACGTGTGGGGCGCGGAGGGGCCGAAGTCCTACGACTGCTCGGGGCTGACGTCCCAGGCGTGGGCCGCTGCGGGGCGGCCCATTCCCCGCACCTCCCAGGAGCAGTGGAAGCAGCTCAAGCACATCGACGTGAAGGACATGCGGCCCGGGGACCTGATCATCTACCACGACGACGCGAGCCATGTCGGCATGTACATCGGCGACGGGGCGATCGTGCACGCGCCGCGGCCCGGACGCTCGGTGACGCTTGCGGGGGCGGGGTCCATGGCGATACTCGGGGTGGTCCGGCCCGACGCGTAGGGGCTGCCGCCCGGACCGGGTCCTCTTCATCTGGGCCGTCCCCCTCGCCCCGCCCTCGCATGACCGTCGCCCCCGGGCACCCCGCCCGGGGGGCAGCGCTCCGGTGCCGGCGCCTCTCGCCTCCAGCCCCGGCGCCCCTCGCACCGCCAACCTCGGCCTCCCCGGCACCCCTCGCCTTCAGTCCGGCGTCACTCACTTCAGCCCGGCGCCCCTCACCCTCCGTCCGGGCCGTCTTACCTTCACCCCGGCGCCTCTCTATTGGCCCGCCCCCTGCTCCCACCCACCCGCCCCCTCCGGGGGCGCATCGGCCCGGCGCCCGGCCTCGGGCAGCACCCCGTCGCCGGGTGCGCGATTCATCGTGGCTCCGCTACAGCGCCGCCGCCGTAGGGGACGAGGATCGTCGCCGAGTGCTGCGCCGTCGTGGCCGGTCGCGCAGTTCCCCGCGCCCCTTACGGGGCGCATCTTCCCGGCACCACTCACCCCCGGCGGGGCTCCTCTCGCCTTTCGGGCGCCGGTAGCGCCATCGGGGCCGAGGATCGTCGCCGGGTGCCGCGCCGTCGTGGCTGGTCGCGCAGTTCCCCGCGCCCCTTACGGGGCGCATCTTCCCGGCACCTCTCACCCCCGGCGGGGGGCCTCTCGAATGGTCCGGCGCCCGGCCCCGGGCAACACCTCGGCACCGGAAGCGGCGCCGCCGCAGGGGCCGAGGATCGTCCCCGGGCACCGCGCCGTCGTGGCTGGTCGCGCCGTTCCCCGCGCCCCTTACGGGGCGCGTCCCGCTGGGGGCGGTCGGGAGGCGTCACGGCCCTGGAGGCGCACGGAGTGTGCTCTTCAGGGGCGCGGGGAACTGCGCGAGCGACCACGACGACGCGGCACTCGGCGACCGTCGTCAGCCCCTACGGCGGTGGCCTCGTAGGCGTGGGCGGCCCGGCGCCCGACCGGAGGGTGAGGGTAGGCGTGATGGAGCGCACGTGATGCAGGGCACTCGGGGAGGGGCGGTTGCGGTGGGGTGGGGTGATGTTCGTCATCCCCCACAGAGGCCCGGAGGGCCGGAACGTGCCCAATTCCGTTACCCCTTGCGGCATATGACACTGGCCGTTTGCGGCTCACCATTCCGCTGAGCCGCCGGGTACCGCTAAGGTCCCCGTCTGGTGGGCCGAGGACCTTCGTCCCACCGCGCCCTCGGGGGGAGGGAAGGAAACCGAAGCGATGCCCGTACCCGTACCGCGGCAGAGAGCGATCCCGGCCGCGGAAGGTGGTCAGGCTCAAGCTGCGCCTACGACACCGTCCGCGGATCCGACCGCGCCGACGACCGCCCACGACAACATCAGCAGCACCACGAAAAACAGCACAGGCACGACCGTCCACGCCCCGGCCGCACCCGGCCCCGCCCCGGGCCTGACGCTGCTGGTCATCGAGGACGACCCGGCCGGCTCCCTGAGCATCCCCGAGATGCCGGACGCCGCCGGCAAGCCGGTCCGCGTCCGCACCGCCCGCAACCTCACCGAGGCCGAGCGGCTGCTCACCGACGACGTGAACTGCATCGTGCTCGACCTCGCGCTGCCCGACACCCGTACGGCCCGCCAGGACGAGGACGCCGACGAGCTGGAGACCCTCCGGCACGTGCTGCGCCTCGCCCCGCGCCAGGCCGTCCTGGCCCTGACCGACTCCGGCGACGCCGAGCGCGGCGCCGAGGCGGTGCGCGTCGGCGCCCAGGACTACCTGTTCCGCGACGAGCTGGACGCCCGCCTCCTGGGCCGCGCCGTGCGCTACGCCGTCGAGCGCAAGCGCGCCGACGTGGCCCAGCGCAAGCTCACCGAGTCCCGCCTGCGTGCCCAGGAGAACGCCCGCCTGGAGCGCGGCCTGCTGCCGACCCCGCTGCTCGACGGCTCCCCGCTGCGGTTCGCCGCGCGCTACCGCCCCGGCCGCTCCCGCGCCCTGCTCGGCGGCGACTTCTACGACGTCGTCCGCACCCCCGACGGCACGGTCCACGCCATGATCGGCGACGTCTGCGGCCACGGCCCCGACGAGGCCGCGCTCGGCGTCGAGCTGCGGATCGCCTGGCGCGCGCTGACCTTCGCCGGACTGTGCGGCGACGAGCTCCTCTCCACGCTCCAGCAGGTCCTGGAGCACGAGCGGGAGAACGACGAGATCTTCGCGACCCTGTGCACGGTGGACATCGCGCCGGACGGACGCCGCGCGGGCCTGTGCCTGGCCGGCCACCCCTCGCCGCTGATCTCCAGCCCGGGCCGCGAGGCGACGCTGCTCCCGTACGAGAACAGCGGACCGGCCCTGGGTCTGCTGCCGCGCGCCCGCTGGCCGCGCATGCAGGTCGAGCTGGGCCCGTCGTGGAGCCTGATGCTCTACACGGACGGCCTGATCGAGGGCCGGATCGGTGACGGCAACCGCCGTCTCGGCCAGGAGGGCATGGTCGACCTGATCCGCCGCAGCCGCGCCGCGGGCCTCCAGGGCGAGGAACTCCTCGACTCGGCGGTGAACGAGGTCCGCGACCTCAACGGCGGCGAACTGACCGACGACGTGGCGGTACTCCTGCTGGACCGATGACACCTCTGCCACCCCGGTGACGGACAAGGGCGCGCCGATCCGGCGCGCCCGTCGTCGTCCTCACCGCCGCCCGAAGGCGTCAGGTCATCGCCGCCCGTTGTACGGCCCGTACGGGCCGTCGCTGCTGGAGCCGCCACCGCGCCGCCAGCCACCGCCACCGCCACCGCCGCCACCGACCTGCTTCAGGGCCGGGCGCACGTCGACGAAGAAGACGATCGACGCCACGAGGCCCGCGAGCTGCAGGAACAGCATCGGCACCAGCAGGTTCACCACGACCGCGATGCCCAGGATGATCAGCCAGAACGGCTTCGTCTGCTTGCTCGCGGCGCGGTACGCGTCCTCCCGGGCCACCGCGGCCAGCACGAAGGCGACGACCGCGAGCACGAGCATGGCGGTGTAGAGCAGCCACACCACGTTGCCGAAAGCCGACATCAGCACAACGCTCACCCACCCAGTTCTCCGAGACGACCCGTACGCGGGTCACCGTACCCGTAACAACGGGCCGGGCACCCCGAAGGTGCCCGGCCCGTCGGCGTACCCGTCACGCGGCGCCGCTCACTCGGCGGGCGGCGTCGCCTTCTTCGCGGCCGGCTTCCTCGCGGGAGCCTTCTTCGCCGCGGGCGCCTTCTTGGCGGCGGCCGGAGCCTTCTTGGCGGCCGGCGCGTCCTTCTCGGCGGCCGGCGCGGCGGCCTGACCGGGAACGGTCTCGGGCTCGGCGTCCGGCTCGACGGCCACGGCGATCTCGTTGATCTCCTCGGCGGCCTCGCCGCGCCACGCCTTCACGGTCTCCTCGCCGTGCTCGGCGACCTTCTCGTACGTCTCGCGCGCCTTGACGGCGGCCTCGGCGGCGTAGCCGACACCGCGCAGCGCGTACTCCTGAGCGGTCTCGCCGAGCTTCTTCAGGTCGGTGTCGAGCACGGCCACGAACTCGCCGACCTTGGCGGTCAGCACGGCCTGCGCCTCCTTGGCGCGCGCCGTGGCCTTCTCCTGCACGTCCTTGGGGTCGGTGCCGCGCACGGCCTCGAAGCGGGCGGGCGCCTCGGCGCGCAGCTGCTCGACGAGGCCCGGCACCTTCTTGGCCTGCTGGAACGCCAGCTCGGCGGTGCCGGCGGCGAAGTACAGCGGGGTCGGGTCGCTGAAGGTCTTGCGGAGGTCGTCCTTGATGGCCATGGGGTGGTCCTCCCGGATCACATCAAATCAACTGCTGCTTGAGGGCTCGGCATCGCCGCCGTCAGCGCCGTCGGTGCCGTCGTCGCGGGTCCCGTCGTCCGATCCGTCCCCGTCCCGCGGTGAACGCTCCGCTCGCGCGGCCGCGTTCTCCTTCCGGAACGACTCGTAGATCTGCAGCAGGACCTGCTTCTGACGCTCGTCGAGCGAGGGGTCGGCGAGGATCACCGCACGCGTCTCCACCTCGTCCCGCTCCCGCTCCGCGTCGAGGATGCCGGCGCGGACGTACAGCGTCTCGGCGGAGATCCGCAGCGCCTTGGCGACCTGCTGGAGCACCTCCGCGCTCGGCTTGCGCAGCCCGCGCTCGATCTGGCTCAGATACGGATTGGACACCCCGGCGGCATCGGCGAGCTGCCGCAGGGACAGCTGCGCGGTGCGCCGCTGTTCGCGCAGGTACTCGCCGAGGCTTCCGACGTTGAGCGATGCCATGGTTCGATACTGCCCATCCGCGCTAACAATTGCAAGCAGCCGCTTGCAAAAGTGTTCCATGTCATCACCGGCCCGCGACTCCGGCCTCCGGCTCCGGCCTCCGTCCTACACTCCGGCCATGCCGATCCAGCGCCGACCCGCGGGCCCCGTCGAGGAGCAGTTGTCGATCATCGGCACCCTGCTCGCCCTGCCGTTCCCGGAACGCGAGACCAGGACCGAGGCGCCGCGCGGCTGGGGCGGGCCCGGGTTCCACATCGCCGTGCTCCGGCAGAGCCGGGACTTCTGGGACCCGCCCGGTCCGGAGGCGTTCACAGAGGCCGAGGAGGAGCTGGAGGCCGCCCTCAAAGAACTGGTCACGGCACTGACCGGACGCCTGGGCGAACCCGGCACGGTCGACCTGTTCCCCTACCTCGGCATCTACGACGACACCGGCAACGCTGACGAACCCGCGGAGCCCCTCGACCTCGCCCCCGACCTCGACGCCGTGCCCGAGCCCCTGGCCTCCCTGCGCAATCTCGCCGGCAGCCTGCACGTGTGGCCCGTCCCGTCCGCCGGCCGCTGGCTCGGGGTGACCGTCGGGCAGGCCGACCGTGAGTTCCCCTACGAACTCCTCGCCGCCGTGGGCGAGGCGGCCACGCTCCCGCGGGGCGCCGCCCGGGTCACGCCCGCTCCCGGCTCACGGCCGTCTCCCGCTCCAGCCGCCCCAGCTTCTCCGGGTTCCGCACCGCGTACAGCCCGGTGATCAGACCGTCGTCGAGACGCAGCGCGACGACCGCGTCGAGCAGTCCGTCGCGGTGGACCGCCAGGGCCGGGTGGCCGTTGACGCGGACCGGTTCGAGGCGGGCCGTCGCGATCCGGAGCAGCACCGGGAGGACAGCCTCCGTACCGACGACGGGCCGCAGCGCCGCGCGGACGACCCCGCCGCCGTCGGTCAGCAGCACGACGTCCGGCGCGATCAGATCGAGCAGTTCCCGCAGGTCACCGGTCTCGACGGCCCGCTGGAACGCCCGCAGCGCCTCCCGCGACTCGGCCGGCGAGACCGTGCCGCGCGGGCGCCGGGCCGCGACATGGGCGCGGGCCCGGTGGGCGATCTGGCGCACGGCCGCCGGGGTCTTCTCGACGGCCTCGGCGATCTCCCCGTACTCCAGGCCGAACACCTCGCGCAGCACGAACACCGCCCGCTCGGTCGGCCCGAGCGTCTCCAGGACCAGCAGCATCGCCATCGAGACGCTGTCCGCGAGCTCCACGTCCTCGGCGACGTCGGGCGTGGTGAGCAGCGGCTCGGGGAGCCACGGTCCCACGTAGGACTCCTTGCGGCGGCGGAGTGTGCGCAGGCGGGTCAGGGCCTGGCGCGTGGTGACGCGGACCAGGAACGCCCGCCGGTCCCGCACGGTGTCGAGGTCGACGCCGGACCAGCGCAGCCAGACCTCCTGGAGGACGTCCTCCGCGTCGGCCGCCGAGCCGAGCATCTCGTAGGCGACGGTGAACAGCAGGTTCCGGTGGGCGACGAACGCCTCGGTGGCCGGGTCGGTGGTCTCGGCGTCGTCCATGGCGTCTCCCTCGTCGGTCACTCACTCGCTTCCCTGATGTCACGCACAGGACGCCGCCCGAGGCCCGTACGTGACAGAAGGCCGCAGTGACCCACGCCACATCTGCGACCTGTCACAGGCCCACCGCGCCCGGCATCTCCATGGCGACCCCACGCCAACGGAACGGACCGAGAGGAACCACCACCATGGAGACCACGCCCCGCATCAACCTGATGGCCACCCGCGTCGGCGCCGAGTTCGGCAAGCGCTTCTACCGGACCGGCGCCGCGCTCACGGGCCTGCCGCCCGCCCTGTCGCAGCTGGTCGAGCTGCGCGCCAGCCAGATCAACGGCTGCGGCTGGTGCGTCGACGTGCACAGCAAGGAGGCCGCGGCGGCCGGCGAGAGCGCGGTGCGGCTCGCGCTGGTCGCGGCCTGGCGCGAGTCGGCCGTGTTCACCGAGGCCGAGCGGGCGGCGCTCGCCCTCGCCGAGGAGGGCACGCGGCTGGCGGACGCCGCGCAGGGCGTCAGCGACGCGACCTGGGCCGCCGTGCGCGAGCACTACGACGAGGAGCAGACGGCCGCGCTCGTCTGCCTGGTCTCGATGATCAACGCCGCGAACCGGATGGGCGTGATCACCAGGATGCGCGGCGGCTCGTACACGCCGGGCGTCTTCGCCGCGCTGGAGAGCTGAGGCCACGTAGAGACCCTGGATCACGTAGAGACCCTGGATCAGGAATCGAGAAGCCTCCGTGCCCGTCGGCGACTAGCGTCGGCGGGGACGGGGCCGCGGTGCCGAGGCCCCACCGACGGATGGAGCCACGATGAGCAGCCGAGCCGGCCGGCAGGACGTGCCGCACGCCGCCGACACCCACGACCTGATCCGGGTGCACGGCGCGCGCGAGAACAATCTCAAGAACGTCAGCATCGAGCTCCCCAAGCGGCGGCTCACGGTCTTCACCGGCGTCTCCGGCTCGGGCAAGAGCTCCCTGGTGTTCGACACGATCGCGGCCGAGTCGCAGCGGCTGATCAACGAGACGTACAGCGCGTTCGTGCAGGGCTTCATGCCGAACCTGGGCCGCCCGGACGTCGACGTGCTCGACGGGCTGACCACGGCGATCAGCGTCGACCAGCAGCGTATGGGCGGCGACGTGCGCTCCACCGTCGGCACGGCCACCGACACGGGCGCGATGCTCCGGATCCTGTTCAGCCGGCTCGGCACCCCGCACATCGGCTCGCCGCAGGCCTTCTCCTTCAACGTCGCCTCGATCAGCGGCGCGGGCGCCGTCACCGTCGAGAAGGGCGGCCACAAGGTCAAGGAGCGCCGCGAGTTCAGCATCACGGGCGGCATGTGTCCGCGCTGCGAGGGCCGCGGCAGTGTCTCCGACATCGACCTGACCCAGCTCTACGACGACTCCAAGTCGCTCAACGAGGGCGCGCTGACCATCCCCGGCTACAGCATGGACGGCTGGTACGGGCGCATCTTCACCGGCTGCGGCTTCTTCGACCCGGACAAGCCGATCCGCAAGTACACCAAGCGCGAACTGAGCGACCTGCTGTACAAGGCCCCTACGAAGATCAAGGTCGAGGGCATCAACCTCACCTACGAGGGCCTGATCCCGAAGATCCAGAAGTCGATGCTCTCCAAGGACGTCGACTCGCTCCAGCCGCACATCCGCGCCTTCGTCGAGCGCGCCACGACGTTCGCCGTGTGCCCGGAGTGCGAGGGGACGCGGCTGAGCGAGGCGGCGCGCTCCTCGAAGATCGCGGGGATCAGCATCGCGGACGCGTGCGCGATGCAGATCAGCGACCTCGCCAAGTGGATCGGCGAGCAGTCCGAGCCCTCCGTGGCCCCGCTCCTCACCTCCCTGCGCCAGACCCTCGACTCCTTCGTCGAGATCGGCCTCGGCTACCTGTCCCTGGACCGCCCCTCCGGCACGCTGTCCGGCGGCGAGGCGCAGCGCGTGAAGATGATCCGCCACCTCGGCTCGTCCCTCACGGACGTCACGTACGTCTTCGACGAACCGACCGTCGGACTGCACCCGCACGACATCCAGCGCATGAACGACCTGCTGCTGCGCCTGCGCGACAAGGGCAACACGGTGCTCGTCGTGGAGCACAAGCCGGAGGTCATCGCGATCGCCGACCACGTCGTCGACCTGGGTCCCGGGGCCGGTTCCGGCGGCGGCACGATCTGCTACGAGGGAAGCGTCGAGGGCCTGCGCGCGAGCGACACGGTGACGGGCCGCCACCTGGACGACCGGGCCGGACTGAAGGAGTCGGTCCGTGAGCCGAACGGGAAGCTGGAGATCCGCGGCGCCTCGTCCCACAACCTCCAGGACGTGGACGTCGACATCCCGCTCGGTGTCCTCACCGTCGTCACGGGCGTGGCCGGGTCGGGCAAGAGCTCGCTCGTGCACGGTTCGATCCCGGCCGGCGAGGGCGTGATCTCCGTCGACCAGACCCCCATCCGCGGTTCGCGGCGCAGCAATCCGGCCACGTACACGGGGCTGCTCGACCCGATCCGCAAGGCGTTCGCCAAGGCCAACGGGGTCAAGCCGGCCCTGTTCAGCGCGAACTCGGAGGGCGCGTGCCCGGCGTGCAAGGGGGCCGGGGTCATCTACACCGAGCTGGCGATGATGGCGGACACCGCGACGGTGTGCGAGGAGTGCGAGGGGCGGCGGTTCCGGTCCGACGTGCTGGAGTACACGTTCGGGGGGCGGGACATCAGTGAGGTCCTGGCGATGCCGGTCGCCGAGGCGGAGGAGTTCTTCGCGGAGGGTGAGGCCCGTACGCCGGCCGCCCACAAGATCCTGACCCGGCTCGCGGACGTGGGCCTGGGCTACCTCACCCTCGGCCAGCCCCTCACCACGCTCTCCGGCGGCGAGCGGCAGCGGCTGAAGCTGGCCACGCACATGGCGGACAAGGGCGGTACGTACGTCCTGGACGAGCCGACCGCCGGACTGCACCTCGCGGACGTCGAACAACTCCTCGCCCTCCTGGACCGCCTCGTCGACTCGGGCAAGTCGGTGATCGTGGTGGAACACCACCAGGCGGTCATGGCCCACGCGGACTGGATCATCGACCTGGGCCCGGGCGCGGGCCACGACGGCGGCCGCGTCGTCTTCGAGGGAACGCCTTCCGAACTGGTGGCGTCCCGGGCGACGCTGACGGGGGATCATCTGGCGGCTTACGTGGGGGCGTGAGGCAGGAGGCTGCGGGGGCCCGTCCCTCAGAACGGCAGTTCCCGGCGGTGGACGACGTCCAGCCCTCAGAACGGCAGTTCCCGGCGATGGACGACGTCCAGCCCGGAAACGGCCCGGGTCAGGACCACGTACAGCCGCTCGAGCCCCCGCACCTCCGCCTCCACGATCGCCGCCGGCTCGACCACCACGACATGGTCGTACTCCAGCCCCTTGGCCACCCCGGCGCCGAGCACCGTCACCCGCTCCCCCAGATCCTCGGCCCCACCCGCCGGAACCCCCGCCCCGCGCAGCGCCTCCCGCACCTCGCCCACGTCCGACTCCGCGGAGATCACCCCCACCGACCCCTCCCGCCCCAACGCCCTCCGCACGGCTCCCACGACACCCGCCCCGAGATCCTCGGCCCGTTCCACCCGCACCACCCCGTCCGCCCGCAGCGACCGCGCCCCCGGCACCGCCACATCGATCCGCTCCCGCACCTTCTCCGCCAGTTCGAGCACGGCCCCCGGCACCCGGAACCCCACGGTCAGCGGCACCACCACCGCCTCCGGCTTCCCCAGATGCCGCAGCAGCTCGCCCCATTCGCGCGCGGCCCAGGGAGTGGTCCCCTGCGCGAGATCCCCCAGCACGGTCAGTGACCCGAACGCCGCCCGGCGGGCGATCACCCGCGCCTGCATGGGCGAGAGATCCTGCGCCTCGTCGACCACGATGTGCCCGAAACCCTCGGGCCGCTCGATCAACCCGGCGATCTCGTCCAGCAGCACCAGATCGGCGGCCGACCACCGCACGGACCGCCACGACCGCGCCGGCCGGCCCCACAGCAGCCCCCGCCGCTCCCCTTCCGACAGCAGGCCGTCCCCTGCCGCCCGCTCCAGCTCCCCCGCGTCGCTCAGCAACCCGTGCAGAACCTCCTCCGCCCGCACACGAGGCCACACCGCGTCCACGAACGCGCTCACGCACCGCGCCCGCTCCACCCGCCGTACCCACGTGGCCGACACGGCCCCGGCCCGCCGCTCGGCGAGCTCCCGCACGTACCGCACGACCCGGCTCCGTACCCGTTCGCGCCCCACCTCGTACGGCGGTTCCTCGGCCAGCACTCCTTCGACGACGGACACCAGCACCTCGACCGGTACCCGCCACCGGTACGACCCGTCGGGCACGGCGAGCGCCTCGCGCACCCCGTCCGCCGACACCCGCGCGTACAGCCCCCGCCGCAGCACCTCGGCCATCCGCACATCGTGCTTGAGCACCTCGGAGTCCGCCGCGTCCCGCCCCCGGGCCTCGCCCCGCCCCACCAGCTCCTCGACGGTGGACTGCCGCACGCCCGCCTCGCCCAGCGCCGGCAGCACGGCGGAGATGTACGAGAGGAAGGCCCGGTTGGGCCCGAGCACGAGCAGCCCCGAACGCTGCACCCGCTGCGGAAACGTGTAGAGCAGGTACGCGGCACGGTGCAGCCCCACCGCGGTCTTCCCCGTGCCGGGCGCCCCCTGCACACACAGGGAGACGGCCGCCTCCTCCCGTACGAGATCGTCCTGCTCGGGCTGGATGGTCGCGGCGATGTCCCGCATGGGCCCGACCCGGGGCCGCTCGATCTCCCCGGCCAGAATCCGACTGCCACTCACCTGCTGACCGGCGCCGAGCAGCTCGTCCTCGAACCCGCTCAAGTCACCGGATTCCCCCACACTCCCCGGCGCCCACCCGAACCGTCGCCGGGTATCCACACCCTGTGGATCCTTGCCGCTCGCCTGGTAGAAGGCGCGGGAGACGGGCGCCCGCCAGTCCACGACGAGCGGCGGCGCGGCCGCGTCCTCACTGATCCGCAGGCGCCCGACGTGGTAGCTCTGCCCCGCGTGCTCACCACCCGCGCGCCCGAAGTCGAGCCGCCCGAAGAACAGCGGGGCCCGCGGCAACTCCTTGAGCCCCTTGGCCTGACTCCGCAGCTCGTACCCGAGCACCTCGGCGTCGGCCCCGGAGGCGGAGGCGTTCTCCCCGATGACGACCTGCCGGTCGGCGCTCTCGATCATGGCGCCCAGAGCGACCCGGCACCGCTCGTGATACCGCCGCTCAACAACCAAGGGTTCGGAGGAGTCGAGAAAGTCCATCCCCCCACGCTAACGCAACCAAGTCAAAAACTTAACTCAGTTACATTTCTTGGCCGCTCGACGCCCTATGCCCCTATGCCCCTATGCCCCTATGCCCCTGCGCGCCCTACGCGCCCTGAACCGCCCCCACCCCCCACCCCACCCTCCAACTGCCGAAACCCCACCTCGGCAGCCCGCGCGGCACCTTCCGCCACCTCATCGGCCGACTCCCCGCCGACCACCCGCCGCACGTTCTCCTGCGCCAGAATCCGCTGCACGGTCACCACCTGCCCCGCCGCGAGCCGCGCCTCGACCCCGCCCCAGCCCTCCCCCACCAGCACCTCGGCAAGGGCCAGCTCGGACCGCTCCTGATACCCCGCGAGTCGCGCCACCAGCGCCGGCGTCCCGTACAGCAGCCGCAGATAGGCCAGCACAGCCGGATGATCACAGACCCCGGTCACCGGATCCCGCCGAGCGACCCCGTCCAGAAAATGCCGCCGCAAGGCCCCCACGACGGACTCCCCGTCCCCGCGCCCGGCCACGACGCGCGCGGCCTCGTCCTCATGGTCCGCGAACCGGTGAAGAACGAGATCCTCCTTGGACGCGAAGTACCGGAACACGGTCGGCTTGGACACCCCCGCCGCCTCGGCCACCTCGGCGACCGACACCTTCTCGTACCCCTTCTCGAGAAAAAGCCGCACCGCACTCTCGGACAACACCTCCCGAGTCCGCTGCTTCTTCCGCTCACGGAGGCCGGGGGTGGGGGCGGGTACGGGGGTGTCGCTGCTCATGGCTGGAGCGTATGCAACTCCGCCACACTCACACGGACGCGGGCGGAACCACGTTGGTCGAGTTGGGCCAGACCGGCACGCGCGCGGTGCTCCACCTGGCCTCGAAGAAGACCTTCCAACCGTGGATGGCCCGCCTGGCGTCGGCTCCGCCTTCTGCGACCGTCACCCTGGTGAGCTGCGTCCCGGCACCTGACGGATCGCGGTAAGAGTTCCCTTCCCAGGTCCTGGTGTTCTCCGGGTCGTAGAAGCCGTACAACGCGCACTCGTCATTGAGGATCACCAACTTCACATCGGGTACGCCGTCATACACGAGGTACTCGAACGTCACGCGTCGGCTGACGCGAATGTCCTCACTTACGTCCCGCACCGCACCCGCGAGTTCAGCAGACACCGACCTGCACTTGGGGAGGATCTCCTGCACGCGGAAGGCGGGATCATCGACAGAAGACCCTCCCTCTTGCCTGAGTCCCGGGATTAGCCTCGGCTGACTGAAGTCAGGCACGAGCACGCGGATCGTGACGTTCCCCTGCCCCTTCCTCAGCCCCGCGAGCCCTTCCTTGATCTCCTGCAGCAGGGTCTCTCCCGTGTACCCCAGTACACAGATCTCGGCTCTTCCCACACCGAAAGCCGCCACGACATCCACGCCGAAGTGGCGCATGGCCGCCGCTCCGGTCCTGCTCTCTCGCACCGCAACCGCTTCTGTGAGGGCTTTGACGGAGTCGTAGAGCAGAAAGGCCACCAAGCTGAGCAAGGCGCCACCGAAGTAGGTCTTGCCCTGGATGGCGTCCCCAACCGGCTTCACGAAACCCGCGACCAGCCCGAGCACCGAGACCGCCAAGAGGAGCACCCGGATGCCTCTCGGCTCCCATTTCCGCCACAACTCCCTTATGCCATCAGGACTTTGCGCCCGTCCACCGCCCCCGTTACGCATCATCGCTCCATGGTCACGAACGGGCCCGTAACTGACAAGAGCCGCGGCATCAAGCGGGCTTCAATGGTCGTTGACGCCCCAGGAGAGCCACCTCTGCAGGGCAACCCCGACCGAACGCGCGGACGGCACGTGACCCAACCCCATCGGTGCCGCCCCTCGCTCGAGCACCCAGTGCAACTTGCCTGCGGACACCTGGAGCAGAGCAGCACGCTTCACCACGTCCGTGACCTCCCGAAGTGTCAGTGCAGTCCTGATGACATCCGTGAACACGGACTGCGCACGCTTGAAGTCCAGGAGCAGAGGAAGGTCACGAGTCAATCCGGCAGCCCCGGCCATCCGCGCCGTGCGCATCACATCGCGCCAGAGGGAGACCACCCGTCTCTCCTGTTCCTTCGGATAACGCATGAGGTGCAGATGAGTCGCCAGGTCGTACAGCGGGTCTCCGAACATTGCCAACTCCCAGTCGATCGGCCAAAGCTGCCCGCGCCGATCGATGATCAAGTTCTCCCGGTGCAGGTCGGCGTGGAGCAGGTGAAACGGGCGCGACCGCAACCCCTCGACCCGGTCACGAAGGAACTTGAAGGCGACATCATGGACGCCGAGAGCCTGGAAGAGACTGCCGAACTCACCAAGATGCCCCTGGTAGACGTTCACTTCCATGAAATGCATGAGCCGCTCGAGGAAGCCCGCTGAATCACCTTCGTCCGTCCGGTCCTCCGGCGCGCAACGCCGTTCGACGGACACCATCTCTGGACGGACGGCGGCCAGGTCTGCGAACACCTGCATAATCTGCCGCTGGAAGCGTTCCGGGACCTGCGTGGCGGACCGGTACCTGGCCCCCAAGGTGACTCCCTCGACAAAACGCTGCAGAAGAACGCCTTCTACTTCGATGATCTCGGGGACCCGGGTGACATAGTCCTTCAAGGCACCGACAAGAGGTTCTTCTCGTACGAAGCATCGGCGGTCGAACCAGAAGAGCCCAGGCCGAGGCTCCCTGCACTTCCAGCGAACCCCCTCGGGATGCGTGGTCCGGCCGGCGAGCGAGACTACGTAAGTCTCGTGGTGGTACCCCCGAAGAGGCCCCTCGATCTCCGGCATGCCTCCGTTCAGGGCAGCGGCCTTGCGCCAGGCCTCCGAAGGAACTTCCAATGCCATCGCCGCTTCTTTCGCGCCAGTCCCGGCTCACGTGTCACGCCGTTGCTGGCGCACGCTACTCCGCCCCAACCGCCCCAAGGTGCCGAACCCCCCTCAGTTCGAGAGGCAAAGACTCTGAACGAGCTACATACCTGCGCAGACGTACGACGCGTTCGCGAAGAACGCGACGCGGCAAGGTCTCCGTTGACGACGCGAATACCTCAGACTGGCGACATGAGCGACGGGACACCGACGTACGACCATGATCTAGCCCGACTCCTACAGGAGGCCGACGGCGTGATCTTCGATTTCGACGGCCCGATCTGCGCGCTCTTCCCGGACGGCACCGCGCTGCATGCCGAGAAGATCAAGCAAGCGGTCCAGGACGGCCTGGGCCGGCTACCGCTCTCGATCACAGACCTGCGCGACTCGCACGCCATCCTCCAGGATCTCCGCCAGGACACCTCTGCCGCGGGCGGCATCGTGGCGCAACTGGTGACCGATGCAGAGTACGAGGCGGTTCGTACCGTCCACCCCACAGAGCACGTCCAGGAACTGGTGAGCCAGCTGGTTGCCCTGGGCAAAGCTCTGGCCGTCTCCAGCAACAACGCCCCAGGACCGATCCGCGAGTTCCTCGATCGTGAGGGCATGGGAGCCCCGTTCTCAGACCGGATCTATGGCCGTGACTCGGAGGCTCTTCAGCGGATGAAGCCTCATCCGGACAGTGTTCTCCGCGCCGTGGACGGT
This sequence comes from Streptomyces sp. NPDC050145, assembly GCF_044460245.1. Classification (NCBI taxonomy): domain Bacteria; kingdom Bacillati; phylum Actinomycetota; class Actinomycetes; order Kitasatosporales; family Streptomycetaceae; genus Streptomyces; species Streptomyces sp. NPDC050145. Next base: position 102,476 of record NZ_JBITJS010000022.1, read on the forward strand.
CTTGGGCTGGCCCCGGACCGCTGCCTGATGATCGGAGACAAGGTCTCCGACCTGGAGGCTGCCTTGGCAGCAGGAACCCTGTTCATCGGTTGCACGGATGACGAAAGCGAACGTGAACAGATGCTTAAGCTGGGGGCAGATGCAACAGTGGCGTGTCTGGCCCAACTGCTTGGCTCGCTCCCGTGTGCGGCCGAGTGACGAGGGACAGGACCCGTCGCAGGCCGGGAACGAGGGGGCGTTCCGCACCAAGCCCTCCGCGTATCGATCACAGCTGTTTTCCAGCCTCAACGGGCCAGGTGCGTCCAGACGGATTCGAACCACGCCTGCCAGGAATCGGTGAAGACTGACCCGCGCGACTCAGGGTTGTCGTCCCTCACGTAGTGGGTGAGCTTCGCCCCCACGCCCAGGATGTCCAGGGCTCGGACCGTCTCGTGCTCGCTCAACACGATCGGCCGCTCGATGACCTCGTAGGGGCCGTGCAACGCCTGGGTCCCGTTGATCAGGTACAGCTTGAAGGTCGGCGTCAGATCCACATGCCGGATCTCCATCGCAGCCGACTCGACCAGCTTCTCCACTTCCAGCTGGCGCAGCTCCCGACGCAGTGCGGAGCTGTGCTCGTGCGTGATCTCCAGCAGCCGCTGCTTCAGCCGCGGGGTCAACCTGCCGTTCTGATCCTCCAGTGCCACGGGGTACGGCAGGACGAGCGATTCGGTCGGCAACAGCATCCGGATGGCGATCCGGCTGGGCACAACCTCTCCGGACCGGATCCGCTCCGTCTGCGCCTTGATCTGCGTGGCCAGAGACTCCGACGTCAGTGTGCTGACATCCAGCACCACCTCGGGACCGGAGAACGCCTCGTCGAAGAACTCTCGCAGCGTCACGCTTCCCTCGACCGACGCCTTGGCCGTGTACGACTGCACCTGTTGCTCCCGGATGACACGCGTACCGCTGCCCTGCCGCGCCTCGATCCAGCCCTCTTCCTTCAGCGCGTCCAGTGCCCGCTGCACCGTGTCGCGGGACACCGAGAAATCGTCCGCCAGCCGACGCTGCGACGGTAGAAGGGAGCCGCGCGGGTAGACACCGCCGGCCATGCGCACACGCAGTTCCTCCACGACACGGAAGACTTCCCTGCCGCCGATGGCGCCACCCCTCTCAGCCGTCACATCGGGAACCTACCTCCGCCAGCCCAACAGAACACCAGATCCAGTCCGCTTCCTTACAGCACTGGCCTGTTGCTTAATGATCTGCCGGATCGGGGACACCCAATTCAAGTCCACTCAGCCCAATTGGACTGAGTGGTTGAGATGGATCGGGCGTGGGCCATGATTCGCGTACCGGAACTCTCCATCGCACTGCTTCGCTGTGCCTTCAGGCTGGCTGGCCGCATCAGCGTCTACGCATCAAGCTCGGCGCTTCGGTACGTGCTCCCAGAGTCCGTCGAACATCTTCTGCTCGCCCTGCACGAAGGCGGCCTCGACCGCCCCGTTCGCCCGGTCGAAGACGAACATCGGGGTGTCGAAACCCTCGACGTCACACAGCACGACGGAGCGCCCGCCCTCGAACTCTTCGACCTCACGCTCCATCAGCGCGGGGATGTAGTGCCCGATGAGCACCTCCCGACGGTTCAGGAGATACGCCTTCCGGCTGGGCGTGCCGACGGTGTATCGGATGTCGATCCGGGCGTCCACGCCGAAGCGGCGCAGGCCCGCCATCGAGTTCCTCAGAACCGTGCTCTGGGCCGTCCGCTGCGCCCGGGTCCTGGCCCGGACCGCGTCGTCCAGTTTCGCGTCCTGCCCCCAGCCGTCCGCCGGAGACGGATAGTCGAGGTCCTGCTCCAGGCTCGGCAGCAGCAGGCGCAGGCGGATCGACGCGGGGCGGTTCGAGCCGTCGTACACGACCCGCAGCGCCTCGCCCAGGGCCAGCATCAGGGTCTCGGCGGTCAGGCAGGCGACGTCGACCTGGACGTGCTCCTCCTCGAACGCGGCCTGGAGGCGCGGTACGAGGATGCTGCGGGCGGAGCGGGCGCCCGGGGCGGGGGTCTCGGAACCGGGGGCGACCTGGGGCGGGCTGCCCCGGCTCACATTCGTGAGCAGTCCGTCGGACTGGAGCCGGTGGAGGGCCTGACGGACCGCCCCGCGCTCCACCCCGAACTCCTTGGCCAGTGCGGCCTGCGTGGGCAGGCGGACTCCCGCCTTCAGGGCGCCGGTCCTGATCCGTTCGCGCAGCTCGTCGGCTATCTCTTCGGAGGTGACTCGGGGACCGGTGCCGCTCTTGTCGTTCATGCGCCACACTCCCGTCCTGCCAGTGCCAAGTTCCGTCAACTCTACGCCAGTTGGCTGCCAACTCCACCCGGCTTGTCGACGGATGAGAATCAGGGCAGGTCAGAGACGTGCCCCAAGAATCGTGAGGATGGGCTTAAGAGATCGGACCACGAAGGAAGCACCTGCCTCTTCCAGACGGACCGCCTCACGCTTATTGCGGGCGTATCCGAGAAAGGCAACACCTGCTGCCTCGGCGGCTTGGAGGTCCGTAGGGGTATCACCGATCATCACCGTGGCAACAGGATCGGCACCCATCGCATTCAGCGCGCGATGCAGGCAATGCGGATTCGGCTTGAGAAGTTCGAAATCTTGGGTGCGACCATAGATGTGGGGGTGGAAGCACGCAGCCAGGCCACGGCCTTCCACATAACGCGTGGCGGCTTCAGGCGAGTTGTTGGTGGTGATAGCCAACCGAGCACCGCACGCCACCCATGTTCGGATGAGCGGGTCCGCGTACGGGGTGGGCCATGCCGACGCTACGGCGCGCAGTTCCTCCCTCGTCAGTCGCTTCTCCATTTCCACGACCAAGTCACTCTCAGGCCTGTGCAGGCCCAAGGCGCGCAACCCGTTCTGCGGGTCCGCGTCCTCGCGTTCGGCCGACGTCAGCGCGCCGCCGAGTCCCTGGCGATCGAGCCACTCCACTTGCTCCCTGGCGATGTCTGGTGCTTTGCGGCCCGCGAACAGCCTGCAGATCGGCCCATCAAAATCGAAGAGCACGTATCGGGCTCTCCGTATCAGCTCGGTCAGACCGATCGGTATCCACTGTGATTCCATCTCGTCAGCCACATGAACAGTCTGCTTCGTCGAATGTGAAGTCACCAGGAAGGCGTCAGTGCATCCACGTGTCGGCTCGCTTCACCCCCACGGTTGCGCAACGTGTTCCCAGACCCGGTCGAACAGCAGCTGCTCCGAGTCCACCATCGCGTCGCCCCGGGCGCCGTGGCCCTTCTCGAAGGTCAGCATGGGCGTCTCCGCGCCCTCCACGTCACGCAGCATGACCGGCTCCTCGTACCCGTCGACGTCCCGCAGGAAGCTGCCCGGGATGTAGTGCCCGAACAGCGCCTCCCGCCGGTTCAGCAGGTACACCTTGCGGGTCGGGGTGCCGCGCAGGGCGCGGAACTCCAGGCTCACGTCGATGTCGAGCTCCTTGCGCATCCGCGCGAGGATGCCCGTCAGGATCGTGCGCTGGTTGGCGCTCTGCGCCTTGTTCCGCCGGTCCATGGCCTGGTCGAGCTTCTCGTCGTGCCCCCAGCCCTTCTCCGGCGCCGGATAGTCGAGCCGGTCGTCGACCCGGGGCAGCAGCACCCGCACCCGCACCGACTCGGGCCGCTCCGGCTGCGCGTACAGGGCGCCCATCAACTGGCCGAAGGCGAACATCATCGTCTCGGAGGTCAGAGTGACCACGTCCAGCTGCACATGCGGAGCCTCGAACGCCGCTTCGAGCCGGGGCCCGAGAATGCTGCGCGCGGACAGCGTCACGTCGCGAACCGGCGCCGTCCGCACGCCCTCCGCCACCTCCGGCGGGCTGCCTCGCCCGATCGAGGTGAGCAGGCCTTCCGCCTCCAGGCCCTTCAGCGCCTGACGGACCACCCCGCGCTGCACCCCGAACTCCCGGGCCAGCTCGGCCTGGGTCGGGAGCTTGGATCCCGGGGTCAGTTCCCCGGACGAGATCTGCGCGCGCAGCGCGTCGGCAATACCCGTCGCCGAGGGCCGGCCGATGTATGTCATGTGGGTTCCAGCGTCCATGTTTCACCCATGGTCGAGCTCTACCCCACCAGACCCGCTGATACGTCAGCCGAGCGCGCGTACCGCAGTCAGGACCGGTTCGAGATCCCCGACCAGGTGCCGGGCGCCCGCCTCCCGCAATGCCGCCGCCTTGGTCGCGTTGCGGGCGTAGCCGAGGAACGCCACTCCGGCGGCGCGAGCGGCCGCACAGTCACTCGCGGCATCGCCCAACATCAGCGCGGTGGAGGGATCCGCGCCCATCTCTTTCAATGCCCGCTGCAGCGACCACGGATCGGGCTTCAGGCGGTCCAGGTCGCTCGCCTCGCGCCCGTAGATGTGCGGCTCGAAGCAGTCGGACAGGCCGCGCTCGCGTACGTACCGCCGCGCCGCCTCCGCCGAGTTGTTCGTGGTGATCGCGAGGCGGACGCCCACCGCGCACCAGGTGCGGATCAGCGGGTCCGCGTAGGGGGTGGGCCAGGCGGTGGGGACCGCGCGGAGTTCCTGGGCGGTCAGGCTCTGTTCCAGGTCCATGACCAGGTCGGTCCGTGGCTTGTCGCGGGCGAGGCGGGCCAGCGTGCCGTGCGGGTCGCGCAGCTCCCGCTCCTCGTCCGTGAGCATCTCGCCGAGCCCCTGCGACTCCAGCCAGCGCTCCTGCAACTCGGCTATCCCGAGGGCCGGGCGGCCCGCGAACAGCCGGCAGATGGGCCCGTCGAAGTCGAAGAGCACGACACGCGTGCCCCTGAGCAGTCCGATCAGTTCGGGATCGATCATCTCCCGCTGCGATTGCGTCTCTTCAGCCACAGGAACAGTCTGCTGCGTCGTTTCTGAAGTCACTAGGTGAGTGTCAGGTCCGACGTGATGGTTTCCCAGAGGGCGGCGAACCACTTCTGGGACTCCTTCACGAAGGCGCGGTCGCGGTGGCCGGCGCGGTGTTCGAAGGAGAAGAGGAGGGCCTGGGTGCCGGTGGCGGCGTACATCTCGAGGGTCGTGCCGCTGTCGATCTCCTCCTCGCGGCGCGTGACCATGTAGTACGAGAGGAGGGCCTCCTCCTCGTTGAGCAGGTAGAGCTTGACCGGCGGAGTGAACGGCAGGGCGCGGAAGGTGACGTTCACGTCGATGCCGTGGGAGGAGCGCAGGGAGCGGAGGTTGTGGCGCAGGACCTGGCCCTGCGCGTTGCGCGTGGCGAGCCAGCGCCGGTGGACGGGGTCCTCGCCGTCGCCCTGGCCGGTGTCGGAGACCGGGACGGGGAAGGCCAGGTCGATGTCGCGGCTGGGCAGCAGGATGCGGACATCGATGGACTCGGGGCGCATCCGGCCCTCGTGGATCAGCCGGAGCGGCTCGCCGAGGGCCAGCATCAGGGTCTCGGAGGTCATGCAGACGGCGTCGATGCGGACCCGGGGCGCCTGGAAGGCCTCCACCAGGCGCGGGGAGAGCGCGACCATCGTGGGCTGCGGTTCCTCACCGGCCGGGGTGGAGGGGGCGATGCGGGGCGGGCTGCCCTTGCTGCGGTTGGCCAGGAGTCCGTCGGCCTCCAGGAGTTGGAGCGCCTGACGGACCGTGCCGCGCTCCACGTCGAACTGCCCGGCGAGCGTCGCCTGCGTCGGCAGCCGGTCGCCCGCCCTCAGGACGCCCGCCCTGATGCGCTCGCGCAGCTCGTCCGCGATCTCCTGCGCTCCGGGCCGTCTGCCGCCCCCGTTCAGGGCCGCCCCGGCGCCCGTACCCGCCGCGGCCTGCGTGCCTGCACTTCCAGCCATGTCCGCCACGCTCTCCTGAGTCACAACCAAACGCTACAACTTCCACGGATTTGGTGGGAGTTGTTGGAACCTTGTTTATCCACAGCGACCAAGCGGGGACAACCATGGTGCAGTTGGTTGCCAACTTGGCGCAAGGTGGCCGTGGCTGGCAGTTACCTGGACCAACCCTCCCGCACCACGTTCGTCGTACCCAAGGAGGTAAGAGCCATGCCCTTCCTGAGCCTCCTCTCCGCGGTGTTCGTGATCACCTTCGAGCAGCTCGTCCAGTGGCACTACGGCCCGGCCGGTATCGCGGGTCTGCTGCTCCTGACGATCGGCCTCAAGGCCCGGAACGCCACATGCAGCTCCATCGGGGCGGTCCTGCTCGCGATCATGGTCGCAGGTCCCGCTCTCCACTGAGCCTCAACTTCCCGCCATCTTTGGGGAGTTGACGTGAAGGTGGTTATGACTCGGAACACAGCGGAGATAAGTACCAATGAGTTGGTGACCAACTTGGCCGACATGGTCGGCCCGCCTCGCAGGTTGGCGTCAGTCACAGAGGTTGGTCCGTGTCACCGCCCGAAGGAGGTCAAGACCATGCCGCTCTTCGCCATCGTCGTCGCCGCGCTCGCCATCGGCTTCGAACAGCTCATCCAGTGGAAGTACGGGCCGATGGGCATCATCGCCTTCATCGCGCTCTCCGTCGGCCTCAAGGCCAAGAACACCGTGATCAGCGGCATCGGGGCGGTCGTCCTCGTCATGCTGCTGGCCCAGAGCGGCTGACCGGGCTCCCTTCCGGAGGGGAGCCGGGAGCCCGGTCGGTCTTCAACAGATCATCCAGTCGCCGGTTCACCGGTTCACCGGTTCGCCGGTTCGCCGGTTCGCCGGTTCGCCGGTTCGCCGGTTCGGCAGCAGGTACAGCGCAGCGGATCAGAACATGTCGGGGCACCACGGGCGCCGCGACGTACGCAGCAGGGCGTCGGCAACGGCGGCGGCGCCCGCCTCCTCCTCGACCACCCGGCCCAGGGCCGCGAGCCGCACCGCGGACGCCTCGCCCAGCCACAGCGCCCCCAACTCCGCGACCCCGAGCGTGAGCTGGGGTGCCGCGGCGCTCGGCGCGCACACCGCGCCGTCGGGCGCCGCCTCCAACGCGAACCGTCCCCCGGCGAGCCCCGCCTCGTCCCGCACCTCGAGAACCAGCTTCCCGCTCGTCCCGTACGACCGCGCCTCCAGGGCCGCTGCGACGTCCAGGATCCGCACCCACATCGAGTCCGCCTGCCGCACGATCCGGGCCGCCCGGGGGTCGGGCAGCAGGTCGGGCAGCAGATCGTCGGGGGCGCGCAGGCCGCTCCGCACGACCGTCACCCAGTCGATCGCGCAGACGTAGTGCCACAGCGCGCGCTCGGCGGCCGGTGTCGCCCCGAACAGGTCGAGCACCGTCGCCGTGCACACCGGCTGCACCGCGTCGCTGAACTTCCCCTCGATCCGGTACCGGAGCAGGCCCTCGACCTCGCCGCGCGCCGAGCGGTACAGGGCGAAGAACGGCTCGGTCCACGGTTCCTCGGGCGCCACCGCGAGGCCCGTGTCGCGCTCCCACCAGGACGGCTGACGGGAGACCATGCCGGCGACCCGGGTGCGGAGGCGGTCGTGCAGCTGCGGGCCCTCCTTGCGGTACTCCGCCGCGTCGACCAGTTCGATCGTGGCGCCGTCCTCGGGGGCCGACCAGCGCGGGTCCAGGCCGGTGCGGGGGACGTCGATCTCCCAGGTCGTCGCCGTGGTGGCGGGGCCGAAGCCGTAGCGGCCGTAGATGCGGTACTCGGCGGCGATCAGCGTCGCCGCGACGTCGCCGCGCTCCTTCGCCTCCGCGAGGTCGTCGGCCATCATGCGGGTGAGCAGGCCGCGGCGGCGGTGCGTGGGGCTGACCGTGACGTTCGTGATCGCGTCCGTGGGGACGGTTGCTCCGCCGGGGACGGTCAGGGTCTGGGCGAAGGAGCGGAACGTGGCGACGGCCCGGCCCGTGTCCGTGAACGCGCCGCGGACGCGGGAGAGGTCGAACTGGGCTCGGCGGCGGTCGACCGTTTCGTCGGAGACGGTGGGAGAGCGGACGAAGCCCGTGTTGAGCGCGCGGCTCCAGGTCCGGATTTCTTCCGGGGTGATCGGGCGGACGGTTTCGGCGGGGCCGGGGCGGGTCGTCATGGGGTCACGCTAGGTCGGGCCCGCGCCTGTGTCGCCCGGATTACGGCCGCCGCCGTAGCTCCGCCGGTCTCGTCGCCGAGTGCCGGCGGGTGGGGCTTCTCGCGCAGTTCCCCGCGCCCCTGAAATGCAGACGCTTCGCGTCGCATTTCCCAGATGGGTCACCGCCCCGATGGAGATCGCGCACGAAGTGCGCATCTCCAGGGGCGCGGGGAACTGCGCGACCAGCCCCCACCGGCCCGCAGCCCGCGGCGAGACCGCTCAGCCCCCCAACAGATCGGAAACCCGCGCCTCACCCTCGCGGTAGCGGCGCGCGATCTCGCCGCTGCAGTCGTCGGCGACCCGCTGCAGGACCTGCCGGCGCCGCGACACCTGCTGCTCGAACCGCACGAGCCGCCCCATCCCCGCATCCAGCTCCGCGTCCGTCCGCGCCCCGAGATCCGACAGCTCGACCTCCGCGAGCATCCCCTCGGCCAGTGACCGGAACTCCTCGCTGTGCGGCGTGCCCAGCGTGACGTGCCGGGCCGAGGAGCGCTGCCCCGTCGGCTGGTCCCGCAGGATCTCGGAGAGCCGGTCCACCACCGGGGACTCCGGGTCCCGGCGCCGGGCCAGCTCGGCCCGCAGGATGTCGATCCGGCCCTGGAGCAGCCGCCGTACGTACGACAGATCGGCCTCGTCCCGCTGCGAGTCGCGCCGCACCGCCCGCAGCTCGGCGAGGCTCAGCGCGGGCAGGTCGGGTGTGGGGGCGGCGGGCAGCTCGGGGCTGTCGACGCGCTGCACCGGCGTCCGGGACAGGCCGGGCAGCCCCGTGCTCGGCGTGTGGTTCATGGGATGCGCGTGCGTATCCATGGGCTGTGTACCGTCCCCTCGACCGGACCGACGCCGTGCGCCCCTGGCGCACCACGTGGAAGCATCGTGCCACTCCGGGTGGCCGCTTCGCGCGCGTTGCCCCATATCCGCCCCGGATGGGGGGTTCGGGAGGGCGTCCGAACGGGTAGGGGCGGCACGGCATGATGACCGTATGCGTGCAGTGGTGCAGAGAGTGGACGGCGCGAGCGTCGTCGTGGAAGGCGAGACGGTCGGCGAGATCAAGGGCGAGGGCCTGTGCGTCCTCGTCGGGGTCACGCACGAGGACACGAAGGAGAAGGCGGCCCAACTGGCCCGCAAACTCTGGTCGATCCGGATGCTCGGCGACGAGAAGTCGTGCAGCGACATCGACGCGCCGCTGCTGGTGATCAGCCAGTTCACGCTCTACGGGGACGCCCGCAAGGGCCGCCGGCCCACCTGGAACGCGGCGGCGCCCGGCCCGGTCGCCGAGCCGCTGGTCGACGAGGTCGTGGCGCAGCTGCGGGCGCTGGGCGCGACGGTGGCGACGGGCCGGTTCGGGGCGCAGATGCGGGTGTCCCTGACGAACGACGGCCCGTTCACCGTCCTGCTGGAGATGTGACCCGGCAGGTCAGGGCTCGACGACTACTTCCTGGGCGGCGGCCGTGGTCTCCGCGATCAGCTCCGCGTCGACCGGCACGTTCCGCTTCACCAGGGCGAGGGCGATCGGGCCCAGCTCGTGGTGGCGGGCCGAGGTGGTGACGAAGCCGATCTTGCGGCCCTCGGGGCCGTCCGACGCGAGCCGCACCTCGGCGCCGTGCGGCGGCAGGTGCACCTCGCTGCCGTCGAGGTGCAGGAAGACGAGGCGCCGCGGCGGCTTGCCCAGGTTCTGGACGCGGGCGACGGTCTCCTGGCCCCGGTAGCAGCCCTTCTGGAGGTGGACGGCCGAACCGATCCAGCCCAGCTCGTGCGGGATGGTGCGGTGGTCGGTCTCCAGGCCGACGCGCGGCCGGTGCTGCTCGACGCGCAGCGCCTCGTAGGCGAGCAGGCCCACCGCCGGGCCGTTGTCCGACGCGTACGACTCCAGGTCGGCGCGGGGCAGGAACAGGTCGCGGCCGTACGCCGTCTCGCGCACCGCCACACCGTCCGGCACCGGGGCGATGGAGCCGGCGGGCAGGTGGACGACGGCGAACTCGTCGGTGCGGTCGGCGACGTCGACCCGGTAGAAGAACTTCATCGACTCCAGGTACGCGAGGAGCTCCTCCCCCGTGCCGGGCTCGATGTGCGCCCAGGTCGTCGTGCCGTCGTCGACGAGGTACAGGGCGTGCTCGATGTGCCCGTTCGCGGACAGGATCAGGGCCTCGGTGGCCTGGCCCGGCGGCAGGTCGCTGACGTGCTGGGTGAGCAGCAGGTGCAGCCAGCTCAGCCGGTCGTCGCCGGTCACCGTGATGACCCCGCGGTGGGAGAGGTCGACGACGCCCCGGCCGTCGGCGAGGGCCCGCTGCTCGCGGAACAGGTCGCCGTAGTGCGCGGCGACGCCTTCGTCCCGGCCCTCGCCGGGAACGGCGCCGGGCAGGGTCAGCAGGGGGCTGCTCGTGGAATGTCGCTGCATGGTCACACAGACTACGACGACGGCCCGGACCCGCTTATTCCTGCGGGTCCCCCGGATCCTGGGCGGCGGCGCGGGCCGCGCAGTCGCGGCAGCGGCCGAAGATCGCGAAGTGCTTGAGGTCGGTGTCGAAGCCGTGCTCGGCGCGCAGCTTGGCGGTGAAGTCCTGGGCCGCGTCGACGTCGACCTCGATCACGTTCGTACAGTCGCGGCACACGAGGTGGATGTGGTGGTGGCGGTCGGCCAGGTGATAGGTGGGGGCGCCGTGCCCGAGGTGGGCGTGGCTGACCAGGCCGAGCTCCTCCAGGAGCTCCAGGGTCCGGTAGACCGTCGAGATGTTGATCCCCGACGCCGTCCTGCGCACTTCGCACAGGATGTCGTCGGGGGTCGCGTGCTCCAGGGTGTCGACGGCTTCGAGGACAAGCTGACGCTGCGGCGTCAGCCGGTAGCCGCGCTGCCTCAGGTCGCTCTTCCAGTCGGTGCTCACCACACCGCCGAGTGTAAGACCTGGCCGCCGAAGACCTGGAGGTCCTACTTGAAGAAGGCGATGCCGTCGTCGGGCATGTCCGGGAGGTTGCGGGCCATCTCGGCGACGTCCTCCGGCGAGACGACCTTCTTGAGCTGGGCCGACATGTAGGGGCGCAGCGGGACCTCGGGGGTCGCCTTCTCGCCGACCCACATCAGGTCGCTCTTCACGTAGCCGTACAGACGCTTGCCGCCGCTGTACGAGCCGGAGGCCGCCGTGCGGGCCACCGCGTCCGTGACCAGGTCGATCTGCGGCTTCTTGTCGGCCAGCTCGCCGTACCAGACCTCGACGACGCCGTCGTCGCGGACCATCACGACCTCGACCTTGCGGTCCTTGTCGATCCGCCAGAAGCCGGACTCGGTCTCGAGCGGCTTCACCTTGTTGCCGTCCTGGTCGAGGATCCAGGTGCGCGAGTGGTACTCGAGGAAGTCCCGCCCGTCGTGGGTGAAACTGACCTCCTGGCCGAAATTGGCCTTCTCGGCGCCGGGGAAGTCGGTCACGCCGGCTCCCGCCCAGTTGCCCAGGAGGAAGACGAGCGGAACGAGCTCGGGGTTCAGGTCGGACGGGATCTCGATCATGATCTGGGGCTTTCCTCGAAGGGGGTCAGCGCTGGCCCTGGTACAGCTTCTTCACGGTCAGACCGGCGAAGGCGAGGACGCCCACGCAGACCAGGACGAGCAGAGCGGAGAAGAAGGCCTCAAGCACGGGTGCTCCTCGGTGAGCGGCACTAGCGGACTAGCGAACGTAAGCGGACAGAGCCGGACCCCACTCTATCCGTGCGGGATCCGGCTCTCTCGGCGAGGTCGGCTGCGCCGTCAGCCGAGCAGTTGGTTCTGCAGGGCGACCGTCTGGTGGAAGGGGACGGCCGGGGTGTGCCCGTCGTCCGACTGCACGACCAGGGCCATCACGTCACCGGCGTCGATGTACGCGAAGCGGACGCGCTCCTTGCCGTAGGGGCGCTGCTCGCCGAAGACCCGCAGATAGGTGAAGCGGACGGCGGTGGTGTTGTTCCGGAGCGCGTGGTCCGGGTCGACGCGCTCCACGCCGGCCGGGAGCGCCCCGCTGCTCGTGAGGGTCCTGCGGTAGTCGCGGGCGAAGGCGCCCGTGTTGAAACGCAGCAGGTAGACACGGGTGCGGGTGCCGTCGGGCATGGTCCAGCCCCGGGCGGCGACATGGCGCAGGCCGCCGTCCTTCAGGTTCTCGGCGAGCTCGCGGCGGTGGTCCTTGTCGTACTCCGCGAGGTACCCGTCGGTGTCGAGCCAGCCGTCGCGGCCGGTGAGCTTCCGGTCGGCGGTGGCGCCCTTCGGGGCGGGCAGCACCAGGGCGCGCAGGTCGGCGAAGTGCTCCTCGCGGAGGTTCTCCTCGGCGAACGGCGCGGGGGCGCCCTTCGGGAGCGGGGGCCGCTCGATCCGCGGGTACTCCCAGCGGCCGTCGCTCTCGGTGGCGAGTCCGGGCAGGTCGCCCCGGTCGCTCTCGACGACCCCGTACGCGCTTGCGGCTACGGCGGCGGCGAGGACGAGCACGGCGGCGGTCCAGCGCAGGACGGCGCGCAGGACACGGCGGTCCTTCTTCGGGGCGGGCGCCTCGGAGTTCTCGGCGGGCACCAAGGGGATCTCGGAGTTCTCAGGGGTCTCGGTGAGGTGGGTCATACGAGTTCCCCCCGGGAGGAGATGTGGTCGAGCTGCCGGGCGAGGAGGTCGGCCACGGCCTTGGTGTCGAGGGACTTGGGGCCGTACGCGGTGACGGAGACGAGCAGGTCGTCCTCGTACGCGCTGCAGGTCAGCAGGTCGAGGCCGTCCTTGCCCTCTCGGGGCGCGAGGAAGCAGTCCGCGTTGCGGTGGCCCTTGATCTTCGGGCCCTTCTTGAAGACGCCGAGGGCGCGCAGGAACTCGGACTGGAAGTCCTTCAGGCCCCGGCCGACCTGCCGGTTGCCGATCTCGGCGAGCCGGGTCTCGATGACGAGGTCCTCGTCCTCGGAGGCGTAGCTGCGCAGCGCGAGGCCCTTGAGCCGCAGCTTGTCTACGGCCTTGCGGCGCTCCTCGCGCTGGCGGGCCGGGAGGTCGTCGGAGCCTGCCTTGAAGCGGTCGACCGCGTCCTGGCCGGTGATCACGTGGTCGTTGCCGAACTCGTCGATGTCCGGCCCCGGTACGTATCCGTCGGGGACGGGCAGGAGGCGTTCGCGCAGGTCACCGCCGGGGTGGCGGCCGGCCCGCTGCTTCGGTTCCTTCGCGTCGCCCCACACGGTGGTGGGGGCGGTGCGGTCGGCGTCCCGCACGGTGACCGCGGTGAAGCCGACACCGCCGGCGACGGCGAGCAGCACGACGCCGGCGACCAGGACGGTGGTCCACCGGCGGCGGCGAGGCGCGGGCCGGTCCTGGATCTCGGGCACCTGCTGCATCTCAGGTCCCTGCGGCATCTCGGGCTCCTGCGGTATCTCGTCACTCACAGGCGCTCCAACTGCCGCTCGGCCAGGCTCATGACCGTCTTCATACGGATGGGTCTGGTGTCGTAGATCTGGATGTCCAGGGCGATGTCGCCGCGCACGGCGAGCGCCCGGGCCGAGTACATCGGTACGTAGCCGGGCTGGCTCTTCGGGTGGTCGGACACGAAGGCGCGTCCGTTGGAGCTGTGCGGGATCGGCTCGCCCGCGTTGCCCGCCCATTTGTCGCCCGGCATGTAGGCGAGCTGGCCCTCCAGGAAGGAGAGGGAGCCGCGTTCCTCGGCGTCGCGGAACTGGACGAGCTGGACCGAGGTCGTGGCGTTGCCCTTCTCCCAGACGGTGACGGCGGCCCGGCGGAAGCCCTCGTCGGACAGCTCGCCGAACATCGGTCCCGGCTTCTCGAAGAAGTACTCGGCGAAGTCGTGCTGGTCGACCCAGCCCTGCTGCGCGTCCGACTTCCGGGTCCCGGCGGGTCGGGGCACGAGCAGTCGCCGCAGGTCGCCGTCGGTACGGACCCGGTGGTCGGCGGACGCGGACAGCGGCGCGGGCGCCTTGCCCTGGCGGGCCTGGGCGATCTCCGGCTGGGCGAGCGGCGGCAGCGGATCGGGGTCGCGCTGCACCTGGACGGCGTAGCCGGTGCAGACGCCGGCGACGACGCCCAGTACGGCGGCGCAGGCGATCAGGGCGACGGTGCGGCGGGAACGGCGGCCCGGCTTCTTCTCGGCGGCCGGCTCACCGGGTGGCGCCCCGGGCTCGGCCGATGGTGCGAGTACGTCTTCCAACGGGTCCCCCCAGGAACTCGAGGCGCGGATTCCGTATCCGCGCGCACAGGAGACCCGCGACAACTCCTCGGGGTTGCCCGTCAGTCGATCACGAAACAGCCACGTTCCAGCAGCTCAGCGGCGAGGTTCAGGGGCGGCGCTTCTTGCCGTCCAGTTCGTCCCACCACTCGTCGGACTTCTGGTCGCCGGACGGGTCGTCCCACCAGCGGTCGTCGGGGCCGCGCCGGTTGGCGACCATGGCGGCGAAGGGCGGGATGACCATGGCGACCACGCACATGGCGACGGCGGCCGGTACCGACCAGAGCCGCACGACACTCCAGGCCAGGACGAAGAGCGCGATACAGACGCCCATCATGGCGAAGTAGATGTGCTTACGCCGCGCGAGCATGTTTCCAGCGTAGATCGTGCGGGGGCCGGGGCCCAGCCCTGAAAAGCGCCGCTTCACCCCAGGCCGGCGGACGGAGTCCGACGCAGCGGCCCGAAGCCTGCGAAGCAGTGCGAGAGCCGCAGAAAGAAGGCGCGATGTGCTTACGCCGCGCAAGCATGTTTCCAGCGTAGTCCCGGTGGAGCGGGCTCGGGCATGCCGGAGGGCCGCACCCCGTACCAGTGGCGTCCAACCCCCTGGGGTGCGGCCCTCCGGCCGTCAGGTGATCGCTCAGACGGCGATCGCGACCTCCGCGAGACCGCCGGTCTGCGCGACGACCGTGCGGTCGGCGGTGCCACCGGGGATCAGGGCGCGGACGGTCCAGGTGCCCTCGGCCGCGTAGAAGCGGAACTGGCCCGTGGCGGAGGTGGGGACCTCCGCGGTGAACTCGCCGGTCGAGTCGAGGAGACGGACGTAGCCCGTCACCGGCTCGCCGTCGCGGGTCACCTGGCCCTGGATGGTGGTCTCACCGGGCTTGATCGTCGAGGCGTCGGGGCCGCCGGCCTTCGCTCCACACATACTGAACTCCTTGAGAGGTAAAGGCCGTTGGTTACTTGTTGGCGCCGAGCTCGATCGGCACGCCGACGAGGGAGCCGTACTCGGTCCACGAGCCGTCGTAGTTCTTGACGTTCTCGACGCCGAGCAGCTCGTGCAGCACGAACCAGGTCAGGGCCGAGCGCTCACCGATGCGGCAGTAGGCGATGGAGTCCTTCGCCAGGTCGACCTGCTCGGCGGCGTAGAGCTCCTTGAGCGCGTCGTCCGACTTGAACGTGCCGTCGTCGTTGGCGTTCTTCGACCACGGGATGTTGCGGGCGGACGGGACGTGGCCCGGACGCTGCGACTGCTCCTGCGGGAGGTGCGCCGGGGCGAGCAGCTTGCCGGAGAACTCGTCGGGGGAGCGCACGTCGACGAGGTTCTGGGTGCCGATCGCGGCCACGACGTCGTCGCGGAAGGCGCGGATCGAGGTGTCCTGGGCCTTGGCCTTGTACTGGGTGGCCGGGCGGTTGGGGACCTCGGAGCCGTCGACCAGGTCGCGGGAGTCGAGCTCCCACTTCTTGCGGCCGCCGTCGAGGAGCTTCACGTCCTGGTGGCCGTAGAGCTTGAAGTACCAGTAGGCGTAGGAGGCGAACCAGTTGTTGTTGCCGCCGTAGAGGACGACGGTCGTGTCGTTGGCGATGCCCTTCTTCGACAGCAGCGCCTCGAAGCCGGCCTGGTCGATGAAGTCGCGGCGGACCGGGTCCTGGAGGTCGTCGGTCCAGTCGATGCGGATCGCGTTCTTGATGTGGTTCTTGTCGTACGCCGACGTGTCCTCGTCGACCTCGACGATCGCCACGTTCGCGTTGTCGAGGTTCGCCTCGACCCAGTCGGCGTCTACCAGGACGTCGCTGCGGCTCATGCTGTATTCCTCCGGGGCAGTTGCGGGGGCATGCGGAAGGGGTGTGCGGGGGTGCACGGATGACCCCGAGTCGTCTCGAGGGGTCCGGGGGGAAAGCGGGGATTCGGCGGCGTCGCCGCACGGCCCGCTCAGACGGTGCGACAGAGCATGGCGGCGACGCGGCACAGGTCCACTGCCCGCCGCTTCGTGAATTCCGCCTGTTGCATCATGCGTCCGATCGTAAGGACGCTCAGGGCCGCCTGTCACCGGTGTATCGGATTATGAGACGGGATCATCCACTATCTGGGATGTGAAACGCCCCGGAGGCGCTCGCGCGGGCCTCCGGGGCGGGGAGTCTTCCCTGCTCTTCTACTGTGCGGACGGCGCCGTCTCGCATCGCGGACAGGCGCCCGATTTCCCCTCGTTCGAACGGCTATCCGACCAGCTATCCGGTGAGCTGGCCGGCGAGCTATCCGATGAGCTACCCGATGAGCTTCAGGTCCGAACCCTTCACGGTGATCTCGACGCCGTCCGTGACCGCCTCGACCTTGTCGAGCTCGATACCGGCCGGCAGGTCGTCGATCGCCTGCTGGAAGTCGGTCACGGCCCGCACCCGCCCCTCGGCCATGTCGAACGCGCCGACCTTCGGCAGGCTGTCCGCGCGGGCCGAGACCTTGCCGCCCTTGACCTGCACGGCGCTCATGACGGTCGGGTGCAGCGTGCCGAGCGGGGTCTTCACCGCGAGCAGGACCTTGATCTTGTCGCCGCCCCCGTAGGACAGGCCGTCGATCTTCGCCGTGATGCCGGGCGCGACCGGCGCCGGGTCCTGCTTGCGGACGGCCTTGAGCAGCTCGTCGTAGGAGACGCGGGCGGTGCCCGTGGCGGAGTCGGCGGTGGCCGAGGTGTAGCCGCTGTCGAAGGTCACGCCGTGCATCTCGGCGTTCAGGTCCGCGATGCGGATGGTGCCGCTGCCGCTCTTGGCCTCGTAGTCCTTGATGCCGATCTCGACGTCGTCCAGGGAGCTGCCGGCGATCTGGGTGAGGAACGGGAAGCCCTTGATGGACACGGTCGGCGTGCTCGCCAGGCCCTCGCTCGTGCGCACCTTGTCGGCCGCCTCGTCCTCGGCCAGGTTCACCGCCACCCGGTCGGCGATCACGAAGAGGCCGCCGAGGATGACGACGATGATCAGCAGTATTCGCAGTGCGCGCATGGCCCGGAAGCTCCCCCATGGTCTGGCGTCCCCCGGCTGCCTTCGGTGTCCCCCGCGCCGGAAGTGGTTCCTGCCGCGAGCGTACGTGCCGGTAATGAGAAGACGGCGGGCTCCGGCCGACTTGTTCCCAACTTGTCGATCAGAGCCCGCCGCCGTGGTGCGCGGGAGTCGGCGCGGTCAGCCCAGGGCGCGGCCCAGCAGGTAGACGGCCGGGGCGGCCGCGGCCAGCGGAAGCGCGACGCCCGCCGTCATGTGCACGAACTTCGACGGGTAGTCGTACGAGGCGACCCGGTGGCCGATCAGGGCGCAGACCCCGGCGCCGAGGCCGAGCAGCGCGCCGCCCGTGCCGAAGCCGGTGAGGGCGCCCGCCGCGAGGCCGCCCGCGGCCGCGGCCATCAGGGCGACGACGACGGACGCGGGCGTGGGCAGCGGCAGGGCGCGGGCCACGACGGTCGCCGCGACGGCGATCCCGCCGACCGTCACCGCGTCGGGGAGGGCCGCGAGGTGACCGGCGGCGACGATCGCGAGGGCCGCCGAGACGACGGTCGCCATCAGGCCGTACATCCGCTCGTCCGGGTCGGCGTGCGAGCGGAGCTGGAGGACGAGGGTGAGCAGGACCCAGACGCCGAGGGTGCCGAGGATCGCGGCGGGCCCGTGCTCCCGTCCCGCCGCGAGGAGCGCGACGTCGGCGACGACGCCGCCGAGGAAGGCGAGGGCGATGCCCTGCCGGGCGGGCCACATGCCGTTCAGCCGGAACCAGCCGGCGGCCGTGACGGCCTGGAGGAGCAGCAGCGGCACGAGCAGCGCGTACGGGCCGACGGCGGCGCCGCCCGCGAGCAGCAGCCCGAGCGCGGCGGTGAGTCCGGCGGGCTGCATGCCGGGCTCGATGACCGGCGAGCGGCCCTCGGCGCGGGCGCGCTGGGCGTCGGTGACGCGGGTGTTGCCGGTGACGGTGGCGCGGCCGTAGGCGGGCTCCCCGGAGGCGGACTGCGCGGGCGCGGGTTCGGCCTGCGGCTGCGGCTGCGGCTGCGGCTGCGGCTGCGGCTGGGCCTGCGCCGGCGCCTGCGCGCGGACCGGCGGCAGGACCTCCGTCATCGGGTCCGGCTGAGGCTGCGCGTACGGCTGAGCCTGCGGCTGCGGCTGCCCGTACGACTGCTGCTGCGCGTACGACTGCTGCTGCGGCTGCTCCTGGTACTGCGGCTGCTGGGCCTGCGCGTACTGCTGTTGCCCCGCGTCGTACTGCTGCGGCGGCAGGTACGGCTGCTGCGCGGGCTGCACCTGGGTGTCCCAGGTCTGGCCCTGCCACTGCTGGGTGGCGTCGGCGGCCTCGGGCTGCGGCGCGTACTGCTGCCCGTGGGCCTGCTGCCCGTACGGGTCGTACTGGTTGTTGCTCATCGGGGTCACCCTCCTGCGAACGGCGGGAGCACCTCGACCGTGCCGCCCTCGGCCAGCCGTACCGTCTCATGATCCCGGGTGCCGACGGGGTTCCCGTCGACGAGGAACGAGGAACGCTGCAGGACACGCACCAGGTCCCCGGGGTGTCGTGTGCGGACCCCGGCGAGCGCGTCGGCCAGGGTGTCGGCGTCGTACGGTTCCTCCGCGACTCCGGCGGCCGACTTGGCCGCCGCCCAGTAGCGGATCGTGCCCTGTGCCATGGAGACGGCTCCCTTCGTGTGTCCTGCGATGTGTCCTGCGATCCGGTCGGCGTCCTATTCTGCGGCACCCCCGGCACCGGCCTTCGCCGCCCAGTCCCCGATCCGGGCGAGCAGCTCGTCGCTCGCCGCGTGCTCGGCGTGCCCCATGCCGGGCTCCAGCCACAGCTCGGCGCTCCCGCCGGAGGCCTCGGCCAGCATCCGCGGGTGGTCGACGGGGAAGTACGGGTCGCTGTCGCCGTGCACGACGAGCAGTGGCGTCGGCGCCAGCAGGGGCACCGACTCGACGGGCGAGAGCGGCACCGGGTCCCAGTCGCGGGGGTGGATCCGGGTGCGCAGCCCGAGGCGGCTCACCATCCGGCCCGTGGGACGGGTGACCGCCCAGTGGACACGGCGCATCGGGGCGGTGCCCCGGTAGAACCAGCGGGCCGGGGCGCTCACCGCGACCACTCCGTCGGTGTGTGCCTCCGTGCGCCCCCGGTACATCGCCGCGTGCCGCAGGACGACGGAGCCGCCCATCGAGAAGCCGACCGTCACCACGCGGGTGTGCCCGAGTGAACGGGCCCAGGCCACCGCCGCCGCCAGATCGAGCACCTCGCGGTCGCCGACCGTGGACCGCCCGCCGGACCGCCCGTGCCCCCGGAAGGAGAACGTGATCACGGCCGCACGCTGGGCGAACAGCGCCGCGGCGCGCCGCACGTGGGGCCTCTCCAGATCGCCGGTGAAGCCGTGCGCGAGCACGATCGCGAGGTCGGTGCCGGGCGCCGGACCGGGCTCGTAGGCGGCGTCGATCGCGACCGCGTCCTGTGTCCGCAGGGTCGCGCGACGTGACGGTTCAGTGACCGGTCGCACAGAAGATCCGTCTTCGTCACCTGCCGGACGCCGATTCATGTGGGCTATTCTGCTGGACAGAGGACTCGGGCAATGCAGCCCCCGAGTCCTTTTGTGCGTTCTGGAGCGTTGTATACGAACGACGCTCATCACACCGGACGCGCACGGGCCCGGGGCGCGGGCCCGACCGAGTACGCAAGTACGCGCAGTACGAAGCAGTGCCGCAAACGTCCTCGCAGGGACCGAGGAGGAACCAGACGTTATGGGCGAGCGAACCGTGCACGAAGACAGGACGACCCGGGCGGGTGGAGCGCGATGAGCTCTCTGCTGCTCCTCACCAATGCCCTTCAGCCGTCGACGGAGGTGCTCCCCGCCCTCGGCCTGCTCCTGCACAACGTGCGGGTGGCTCCGGCGGAGGGCCCGGCCCTCGTCGACACCCCCGGCGCCGACGTGATCCTCATCGACGGGCGCCGTGACCTGCCACAGGTCCGCAGCCTGTGCCAGCTCCTGCGCTCCACCGGGCCCGGCTGTCCGCTGGTGCTCGTGGTGACCGAGGGCGGCCTCGCCGCCGTCACCGCCGACTGGGGCATCGACGACGTCCTGCTCGACACCGCGGGTCCCGCCGAGGTGGAGGCACGGCTGCGGCTCGCGATGGGCCGCCAGCAGATCGTCGCCGACGACTCCCCCATGGAGATCCGCAACGGCGACCTGTCGGTGGACGAGGCCACCTACAGCGCGAAGCTCAAGGGGCGGATCCTCGATCTCACCTTCAAGGAGTTCGAGCTCCTGAAATACCTCGCGCAGCACCCGGGCCGGGTCTTCACCCGCGCCCAGCTGCTCCAGGAGGTCTGGGGCTACGACTACTTCGGCGGCACCCGCACCGTGGACGTGCACGTACGGCGGCTGCGGGCCAAGCTGGGCCCCGAGCACGAGTCCCTCATCGGCACCGTGCGGAACGTCGGCTACCGGTTCGTCACCCCCGAGAAGCCCGACAAGGGCGAGAAGCCGGCGAAGAAGACGGAGCAGCAGACCGAGCAGCAGGCGGAGCCGAAGGGCGAGCCGGTCCGGGCCGACTCCTAGGTTCGGGGCTTACGCCCTGCCCAGGAGAGGTTCCATCCGCGTAGACTCCGCGCGTGGCCAAGGTGACTCGGGACGACGTTGCGCGACTGGCGGGTACTTCGACCGCCGTCGTGTCCTACGTGATCAACAACGGACCCCGGCCGGTCGCCCCGGCCACGCGCGAGCGGGTGCTCGCCGCGATCAAGGAGCTGGGGTACCGGCCCGACCGGGTCGCCCAGGCCATGGCCTCGCGGCGCACCGACCTCATAGGCATGATCGTGCCGGACTCGCGCCAGCCGTTCTTCGCGGAGATGGCGCACGCGGTGGAACAGGCCGCGTCCGAGCGCGGAAAGATGGTCCTGGTCGGCAACTCCGACTACGTGGCCGACCGCGAGGTGCACTATCTGCGGGCCTTCCTCGGCATGCGGGTCTCCGGCCTGATCCTCGTCAGCCACGGTCTCAACGATCTGGCGGCCACCGAGATCGAGGCGTGGGACGCCCGCGTCGTGCTGCTGCACGAGCGCCCCGAGGCGATCGACGACGTCGCCGTCGTCACCGACGACCTGGGCGGCGCCCAGCTCGCCACCCGCCACCTCCTGGAGCACGGGTACCCGTACGTGGCCTGCCTCGGCGGCACCGCCGAGACGCCGTCCGTGGGCGACCCCGTCTCGGACCACGTCGAGGGCTGGCGGCGCGCGATGGGCGAGGCCGGCCTGTCGACCGAGGGGCGGCTCTTCGAGGCCCCGTACAACCGCTACGACGCGTACCAGGTGGCGCTCGAGCTGCTCGCCGGGCCCGACCGGCCGCCGGCGATCTTCTGCTCCACCGACGACCAGGCCATCGGCGTGCTGCGGGCCGCGCGTGAGCTGCGCATCGAGGTGCCGGGCGAGCTGGCCGTCGCCGGGTTCGACGACGTGAAGGAGGCGGGGCTCACCGATCCGCCGCTGACCACGGTCGCCTCGGACCGCTCGGCGATGGCGCGGGCCGCCGTCGACCTCGTGCTCGACGACTCGCTGCGGGTCGCGGGGTCGCGGCGCGAACGGCTGAAGCTGTTCCCGTCCCGGCTGGTCGTGCGGCAGTCCTGCGGCTGCGAGTAGCCGCGCGCTCCTGAGCCCCGACCCGTCTTCACATCGGTCTTTATATCGGGCAAACAGGCTTCTGCCGGGACTCTCAGGGAGCACTCAGACAGCTCTCATGTCGGCGTCGCACGCTGAATGACATGACCGAGAGCTTCCGCCCCAGCGGCGAGTACCAGCACGAGTACCCCCAGGGCTCCTCCTACGGCGCCTACCCGCCCCCGCCGGCCCACGCGCCGGACGCGGCGGCCACGGCGGCCCCCGAGGCGCCGCGGCGGAAGCGGCTGCGCGGCCCGGTCGGACTGCTGGCGGCCGTGGCGGTCGCTGCGGCGGCCGTCGGCGGCGGCACCGCGTACGCCTTCCAGGAGCTGACCGGCAGCGACACCGCCGCCTCCAGCTCCACCAGCACCACCGTCGTGCCGAGCAGCCAGCGAGGCACCGTCGCCGGGGTCGCGCAGGCGGTCAGCCCGTCGATCGTCGAGGTCAACGCGGAGCTCAGCTCCGGATCCTCGACCGGCTCGGGCGTCATCCTCACGGGTGACGGCGAGATCGTCACCAACAACCACGTCATCGCCGGGGCCTCCTCCGTGAAGGTGCGCACCAGCGACGGCAAGACGTACACGGCGGAGGTCGTCGGCACCGACGCCAAGAAGGACCTCGCGCTGATCAAGCTGAAGAACGCCTCCGGCCTCAAGACCGCGACGCTCGGCGACTCCTCCGGCGTGAAGGTCGGCGACCAGGTCGTCGCGATCGGCTCCCCCGAGGGCCTGACTGGCACCGTCACCAGCGGCATCGTCTCCGCGCTCGACCGCGACGTCACCGTCTCCACCGACGAGGGACAGCAGCAGCAACAGCAGCAGGGCGGCGGGGACGGCAGCTGGCCCTTCGAGTTCGGCGGCAGGGAGTTCAACGGCGACACCGGCTCGTCCACGACCACGTACAAGGCGATCCAGACCGACGCCTCGCTCAACCCGGGCAACTCCGGCGGCGCGCTGATCGACATGAACGGCAACATCATCGGCATCAACTCGGCGATGTACTCCAGCGCCCAGGACGCCGGTTCCTCGTCGAGCGCCGGCAGCGTCGGCCTCGGCTTCGCGATCCCCGTCAACACCCTCAAGGCAGACCTCGACACCCTGCGCGCGGGCGGCACGAACAGCTGACCGCCGCGTCCCGTCCATCGCAGGAGGACCCCATGGCTTCCCCCGTCCACCCGCACCCCGCGACCGCCCACGGCCCCGCGGACACCGGCCTCGCGCTCGCCGTCGCCGCCGCCCTGAACCCACCGGCCACCCGCGCCCCCGAACTCGTCCCGACCACGACGAAGACGAAGGCCAAGACGAAGACGCAGGCGCAGGCAAAGGCCGCGCGCCGTGCCGCACGCGAGCGGCGGGCCGCCGTGCGAGGCTGAAGGCCCGTCCGTACGCCCCTCTCCCACCGACAGGAAAACGCAGCCCATGAGCCCCGCCGACGGCGACCGTGACGACCGGCACCGCATCCTCATCGTGGACGACGAGCCCGCAGTGCGGGAGGCGCTCCAGCGCTCCCTCGCCTTCGAGGGGTACGCCACCGAGGTCGCCGTGGACGGCGCGGACGCCCTGGAGAAGGCCGCCGCGTACCGGCCCGACCTCGTCGTGCTCGACATCCAGATGCCGCGCATGGACGGACTGACCGCGGCCCGCCGGCTGCGCGCCACCGGCTCCACCACCCCGATCCTGATGCTGACCGCGCGCGACACGGTCGGCGACCGCGTCACCGGGCTCGACGCGGGCGCCGACGACTACCTGGTCAAGCCGTTCGAGCTCGACGAGCTGTTCGCGCGGGTGCGGGCACTGCTGCGGCGCAGCGGGTACGCGGCGGCCGGCGCCGCGGACGACTCCGACGTGCTGTCCTTCGGCGACCTGCGGATGAACCCGGCGACCCGCGAGGTGACCCGGGGCGAGCGGACCGTGGAGCTGACCCGCACCGAGTTCACGCTCCTGGAGATGTTCCTGGCGCACCCGCGCCAGGTCCTGACCCGCGAGCAGATCCTCAAGGCCGTGTGGGGCTTCGACTTCGAGCCGTCCTCCAACTCCCTGGACGTGTACGTGATGTACCTGCGCCGCAAGACGGAGGCCGGCGGCGAGCCGCGGCTCGTGCACACCGTGCGGGGCGTGGGCTACGTGCTGCGGTCGGGCGGGGCCGAGTGAGCGGGTGGCTGCGCCGGCTGCGCGGGCTGCCCCTGCGCTCCCGGCTCGCGCTGCTCGTCGCGGGCGCGGTGGCGGCGGCGGTCGCGGCGGTCGCGGTCACCTGCTGGTTCATGACGCGGGCCCAGCTCCAGTCGCAGATGGACTCCTCGCTGAAGGGGACCAAGGTCGACAACGGCTATGTGTCGCAGCTGACCGCCGCGTGCCTGGGCAACGTGACCCAGGCCCCGTCGCCGGTCGGCAACTACACGGTGCAGCTGGTGACGGCCTCCGGCCGCACCTGCACCGGCCCCGGGCAGACCCCGATCGCCGCCGAGACGGCCGACACCCAAGTGGCCTCCGGAGAGCGCGACTTCACCCTGCACTCGGCGGACAACGAGAAGGGCGAGGCCCAGCGCGTCTACACGTACCGGCCTCCGCCCGGCGCCGCCGGACTGCTCCAGGACCGGTACGCCGTCTCCATCGCCCAGCCGTTGAGCGAGATCGACCGGCCGCTCACCTCGCTGGCCTGGATCCTGCTCCTCGTCGGCGGCATCGGCGTGCTCGGCGCGGGCGCGGCCGGCCTGTGGGTCGCGCGCACCGGGTTGCGGCCCGTCGACGAGCTGACCGACACCGTCGAGCACGTGGCCCGCACCGAGGACCTCACCGTGCGCATCCCCGTCGAGGGCGACGACGAGATCGCCCGCCTGTCCGCGTCGTTCAACTCGATGACCGCCTCGCTCGCCGCGTCCCGTGAACTCCAGCAGCAGCTCATCGCGGACGCCGGGCACGAGCTGCGCACCCCGCTGACCTCCCTGCGCACCAACATCGAGCTGCTCACCCGCAGCGAGGAGACGGGCCGCGCCATCCCGCCCGACGACCGCAGGGCGCTCCTCGCCTCGCTCAAGGCGCAGATGACCGAGCTCGCCGCGCTCATCGGCGACCTCCAGGAGCTGTCCCGGGGCGGCCTGACCGCGGACGACGCGCCGCTCAAGGTCGTCTCGCTGCACGACACCGTGCGCAGTGCGGTCGAACGGGCGCGGCTGCGCGGCCCCGAGCTGACCGTGAGCGCGGAGCTCGCGCCCTGGTACGTGCGGGCCGAACCGGCGGCGCTGGAGCGGGCGATCGTGAACCTGCTGGACAACGCCGTGAAGTTCAGCCCCGAGCGGGGCGCGGTCGAGGTCCGGCTGATGCGCGGGGCGCTCACCGTGCGGGACCACGGCCCGGGCATCCCGGACGAGGAACTGCCGTACGTCTTCGACCGGTTCTGGCGCTCGCCGACGGCGCGGGCGCTGCCCGGTTCGGGGCTCGGCCTTTCGATCGTGGCGCGCACGGTGGAGGCGATGGGCGGCGAGGTCGCGCTCGCGGCGGCGGACGGCGGCGGCACGGTCGCCACGGTCACGCTGCCGGGGGCCCCGGCGCCGCCGCCCGAGCTGCCGTAGGCGGTCAGCCGCCGACGCTGAGGCCGGCGCCGGACAGCTCGACGCGGATGCCGTCCTTCTCGACGGACACGTCCCGCAGGCGTACGTACCCGTGGTCGCGGGGCAGTTCCGGCAGCCGGAACGCGAGGGAGAGGCGGTCCGCGAGGGCGGGGCGGGTGAGCCGGGACAGGCTGTCGAGCAGGGACGGATCGAGCCCGACCTTCTTCAGCAGCCAGGGATGGTCGAGCGCGATGTCGATCAGGTTCATGCGCATCAGCTGGTGCACGAAGCGGGGCGAGCCGGTGAGCTCGGCGAGCTTCGTGTCGCTGCGCAGGGCCGCGCGCACCGCCCGGTCGGGCACGCCGACGCGGTGCATGAGCGCGGGGATGGACAGCAGCCGTTTGGCCTTGTCGGTCTCGGCGGTGACCCGGGCGACCGAGCGGCGGCTCAGGTGCAGGCCCTGGGAGGTGCCGGTGCCGGGCCGGTAGGTGGCGAGGTCGCCGATGCTCAGGCTCATGCCGTCGATGTCCGTGCTGATGCCGGTGGTGCCCAGGCGGCGGATGGTGGCGTCGGCCCGGACCTTCAGGTCGTGTCCGGCCACGGGCAGGATGCCGCGGGCCAGGACCTTGTCGCGGCCGTGCCCGGTGAAGGTGACCTGGGAGGCGCCCAGTTCGCGGTTCATGTCGGCGAAGCTGAGCAGCACCTCGCCGTTCATGGCGTCGGCCTGCGCGCCGCTGATGCCGGTCAGGCCCTCGCCGGTGATGCGGACGTCGCGCACCGTCGCGGAGACCTCGGCGAGGGTGACGCGGTCGGCGGCGACGTCGGGGACGGTGATCTTCATCTCGTCGACGCGGCGGTCGGCGAGCTGGGTGAGGAAGGGGAAGCCCTCGATCTCGACCTCGGGGGCGGCGGTCAGTTTCATCTGCCGCTTCAGCTGCTGGGCAGCCTCGTGCTCGGCGTAGAGCAGGGCCCAGCGGTCGGCGAGCGTGAGGAAGGCGGTGAGGACGAGGACGGCGATGACGCCCTTCGCCGCGAGGGACAGGCCCGCGAAGCGGTTGCGGCGGCGGCTGCCGCGCCGGTGGTTGGGCGGCGTCCAGTCCGTGTCGTCGGGGTCGTCGGGCTCCTCGTGCAGGAACTCGTCCAGCGGGTTCCCGGCGAGGGCCGCGAGCTCGTCGTACGGGTTCGCGTACGCGCGCGGGTCCGGATCCGAGGGAACCGATTCGGTGAGCGGCCCATCAAAGGGGGTGCGGCCGTCAGATATGTGGTCGTCAGCTATGCGGTGGGGGGTACGCATCGGGTGATTCCACCACACAACCCCACCCTTCGCGCAAACAACCTTCACCCCGCGCGAGTGGCCCACGGCGAAGAGCCGTGAGCCACTCGAACATGCCCCAAGAAGCGCTGTGCCGCGCCTACTTGAGGATGGTGACGCGGTCCGCCTTCGGCGGGGCGATCGGGTTCTGCGCGGAGGAGTTCGCGGTCAGGTAGTCGCCGAACGCCTTGAGGTCGTCGGCGCCGACGAACGGGTTCCTGCCCTGGCCGAGCGCCTTGAAGCCGTCGCCGCCGCCCGCGAGGAACGCGTTCATCGCGACGCGGTAGGTGGCCGCCGGGTCGATGGCCGCACCGTTCAGCTTGACCGTGTCGACGACGAGCCGGGCCGCGCCGGTCTTCGTCATGTCGAGCGTGTACGTGAGCCCGGCCGACGGCTGAAGCACCCTCGGCGAGGCCTCGTTGGAGCCGCTGACCTGCTGCTGGAGCGCCTCGATCACCTGGGCGCCGGTGAGGTCGGCGAGGTTGACCGTGTTGCCGAACGGCTGCACGGCGAAGGCCTCGCGGTACGTCACGACGCCGTCGCCCTCGCTGCCGCTCGCCTTGTGGACGAGGTCGGAGCGGACGCCGCCCGGGTTCATCAGGGCCAGCGAGGTCTTCGGGTCGAGGGACTTGCCGTAGGCGAGCTGCGCGTCGGCGATCAGGTCGCCGAGCGGCTCCTCCGGGGTCTTCGCGCCCCGGCCCAGGATGTCGGCGGAGATGTGGCCGACGGGCCGGTTCGCGACCGGCGCGGCCAGCTTGTCCCAGCGGCCGATCAGCTCGGTCATGTCGGCGGCCTTGGGCTGGGTGCGGGCCACGACGTGGTTCGCGGACTTCACCGAGGTCCGCACGATGTCCTGGGTGCGGCGGTCGTAGGTCAGCGTGGTGTCCGTGTAGACCTTGCCGAACGAGGACGCGGAGGTGACCATGCGGGGCTTGCCGGACGGGTCCGGGATCGTGCACACGTAGGCCTGGTGGGTGTGGCCGGTGACGAGCGCGTCGACCTTCGGGGTGATGCCCTTGGCGATGTCGACGATCGGACCGGAGATGCCGTCGCCGGCGCCCGGGGAGTCGCAGTCGTAGTTGTAGTCGCCCGAGGCCGGGGCGCCGCCCTCGTGGATGAGCGCGACGATCGACTTCACGCCCTGCTTGTCGAGGATCTTCGCGTACTTGTTGACGGTCTCGATCTCGTCGTGGAACTCGAGGCCCTTGACGCCGTCGGCGGTCACGATGTCCGGCGTGCCCTCCAGGGTGACGCCGATGAAGCCGACCTTCACGCCCTTGTTCTTCCACACCCAGTAGGGCTTGAGGATGGGCTTGCCGGTCTTCTCGTCCGTCACGTTGGCGGCGAGGTAGGGGTAGTCGGCGCCCTCGAAGGTGCGGCCGCCCTCGTAGCAGCCGGCGTCGGGGTGGCAGCCGCCGTTCTGCAGCCGGGCCAGCTCCTCGGCGCCCTCGTCGAACTCGTGGTTGCCGACGCTGGTGACGTCGAGGTCCAGCTTGTTCATGGCCTCGACGGTGGGCTCGTCGTGGAACAGGCCGGACAGCAGCGGGCTGCCGCCGACGAGGTCACCGGCGGCGGCGGTCACGCTGTACGGGTGGCCCTGGCGCGCGGTGCGCAGGGACGAGGCGAGGTACTCGACGCCGCCCGCGTCGATCGCCTTCGAGGTCCCGTCGGGCTGCTTCTCGGTGACCTGCCCGGAGGAGCCGGCCGGGGGCTCCAGGTTGCCGTGGAAGTCGTTGAACGAGAGCAGCTGGACGTCCTGGTAGCGGCCCTGGCCCTGCCGGTCCCGGTCCTGCTGCGTGGCCCCTGCGGGCAGCGCGGCGACCAGCGCGCCGGCGGTGGCGAGCGTGGCGGTCGCGGCGAGCGCTGCTCTGATCCGGCGTCCCGGCCGGTTCCTTTTCACGGGCATGTGTCCCCCCTGCGATTGCGGTGTCCGCGACGCTCCTGCGCGACGACGGTGACCCGGGGCAGCCTAGAGTCAACGCGCGTAGCGCGACAGGGGGTTGCAGGTTACAAGCCCGTTGCCCTTCTCCGGGGCGGGGCGGCCCGTACCCTCGTAGTCATGACCACGGACTCCGTAAACGCCAGCGATCCGGCCGTTCCGGGCCGAGCGATCGACACCCTGTCAGCTCTGTCCGCCGGGCAGGCGGACGAGGTTCTCGCCCTGCTCGCCGAGGCCGCCAGGACCGACGGCCAGCAGGCCGTGTCGGAGCAGGGGCGGTTGCAGCTGCGGGGCGGCGAGCGGGAGGGCGTGCGGCATCTGCTGCTGACCGTCGGCGGGGAGCTCGCGGGCTACGCGCAGCTCGAGGACACCGATCCGGTCGAGGCGCCGGCCGCCGAGCTGGTCGTGCGTCCGGCGCACCGCGGGCACGGGCACGGGCGGGCGCTGGGCGCGGCGCTGCTCGCCGCGTCCGGGAAGCGGCTGCGGGTGTGGGCGCACGGCGGGCACAGCGCGGCGCGGCACCTCGCGCAGGTGCTCGGCCTGACCCTGTTCCGTGAACTGCGGCAGATGCGGCGTTCGTTGAGCGACCTGGCGCTGCCGGACCCGGTGCTGCCGGCGGGTGTACGGATCCGTACGTTCGTGCCGGGGCAGGACGACGCGGCGTGGCTCGCGGTGAACGCGGCGGCGTTCGCGCACCACCCCGAGCAGGGCTCGCTGACCCAGCGGGACCTGGACGACCGCAAGGCGGAGCCGTGGTTCGACCCGGCGGGCTTCTTCCTGGCGTTCCAGGGGGACGAGCTGGTCGGCTTCCACTGGACGAAGGTGCACGCCGCGGAGCGGATCGGCGAGGTGTACGTGGTCGGTGTGGCGCCGGGGAACCAGGGCGGCGGGCTCGGCAAGGCGCTCACGACGACGGGGCTGCGGCATCTCGCGGCGGCCGGTCTGCCGACGGCGATGCTCTATGTCGACGCGGACAACAAGGCGGCGGTGAGTGTGTACGAGCGGCTCGGCTTCAGCACGTACGAGACGGATCTGATGTACCGCACAGAGTCCTGACCTGGGGTTTCACCCAGAGCTAAGACCCAGAGGGGCCGGTGTCGCTTGACGCCGGCCCCTTTCTTGCATCACCCTTTCACTACTTGATTAGTGAAAGTAGGGAAAGGGGGTACGACGTGGCAGGAGACACGGGGCCCGTCATCGAGTTCCGCATCGACCGCTCCAGCGGCGTCGCCACCTATCTGCAGATCGTCCACCAGACCGAGCAGGCTCTCCGGCTGGGCCTGCTGGAGCCCGGGGACAAACTGCCCACCGCCCGCGAGGTCGTCGAGGCGACGGCCATCAACCCGAACACGGTGCTGAAGGCCTACCGCGAGCTGGAGCGCTCCGGACTCGTCGAAGCCCGCCGCGGCCTGGGCACGTTCGTCCGCAGGTCACTGGGCTCGTCCCCCGCCGACTCGCCGCTGCGAGCCGAGCTGGAGGACTGGACGAGACGCGCGAAGGAGGCAGGGCTCGACCGCGAGGACGTGGCCGCCCTGTTCGGCAGCGCACTGGACGCACACTTCCGCACCGCGCAGGCCGGCACGACCACCGGCACCGAGCGCACCACAAGCACCACGAGCAGCACCGAGGGGACAGCATGACCACGGCCATCGAGGCGACCGGCCTCGTCAAGCGCTACGGGCGGCGAGGCATCGCCGCCCTCGACCACTGCGCGTTCCGGCTCCCGGCCGGCCGCGTCAGCGCCCTGGTGGGGCCCAACGGCGCCGGAAAGTCCACCCTGCTCGCCATCGCCGCCGGACTCCTGCGCCCCACCTCCGGCCGGGTCACCGTCCTCGGCGGCGCCCCCGGCGAGCACCGCGCCAAGGTCGCGTACCTGTCGCAGGACAAGCCGCTGTACCCGCAGCTGACCATCGCCGACACCCTGCGCCTGGGCGCCGAGCTCAACCCCGGCTGCTGGGACGCCCCGTACGCCGCGGGCATCGTCGCGCAGGGCGACCTCGACCCGAAGGCCCGCATCCGCTCGCTCTCCGGCGGCCAGCGCACCCGCGTCGCCCTCGCCCTGGCCCTCGGCAAGCGGCCCGAGCTGATGCTGCTCGACGAGCCGATGGCCGACCTCGACCCGCTCGCCCGGCACGAGCTCATGGGCACCCTGATGGCCGACGCCGCCGAGCACGGCACCACCGTCCTCATGTCCTCGCACATCGTCGCCGAGCTCGCCGACGCCTGCGACCACCTGCTCCTCCTGGGCGGCGGCCGCATCCGGCTCGGCGGCGGCATCGACGACCTGATCGGCGCCCACAGCCTCGTCACCGGCCGCGGCGACCTCAGCGGCCACACCGTCGTCGAGTCCCGCGCCTCCGGCCGCGGCATCACCGCGCTGATCCGCCGCGACGGCGCGCTCGGCGCCGGCTGGGCCGTCCAGGAGCCCTCCCTGGAGGAACTGCTCCTCGCCCACCTGCGCTCCCCCGACGCCCCGGCCCTGCTCACCCCGAGCACCGGCCCGGCCCCCGCCCCGCTGACCCCGGAGGTGTCCGCATGAGCGCCCCCGCCCCCGCTCCCGCTTCCACTTCCGAGAAGGACACCGCCCGCGTCCGGCGCACCCTGCCCGGCCCCGACGGCCTCGTCTGGACGACCCTGCGCCTGCACCGCACCGCCCTGTGGGCCTGGACCGGATACGTCGCGATCAGCCTCGGCCTGCTGCTGTGGCTGTGGGGCCCGGGCTCGTCCGAGGTCATGCGCGCCTTCGACTCCCTCGGCTACGAGGGCGCCTTCGAGGCCAACCGCCACGACCTCGGCTGGGGCTTCTACCTCAGCTTCGACTCCCTCTTCTACGATCCGCTGTCCTGGGCCCGCATCGCCGCGGTCGCCGTCGCCGTCTTCGCGGCCGGACCGCTGATCACGCGCGAACTGGAGTCGGGCACCGTCCAGTTGGCCTGGACCCAGTCCGTGTCCCCGGCCCGCTGGCTCGCCGCGAAGCTCGCCGTGCCCGCACTGTTCGTCACCGCCGGCACCACCCTGATCGTCGTCCTGTACCGCCTGGTCTGGGACGACCGCAACCACCTGCTCGTCGCCGGTATCGGCCCGCGCGACCTCGCCTTCTCCGTCGGCCCCGCGACCGTCGCCAACGCCCTGTTCGGCCTCGCCTTCGGCGTCCTCGCCGCGCTCGTGCTGCGCCGCACCCTGCCCGCGCTCGCCGTCGCCGGCATCGGCACGTACCTGGTCGGCGCGTTCCGCGGCAACTCCTGGCCCTTCCAGGGCCGCCACCAGACGCCGGAACTGCCCGTGCACAGCCGGGCCGTCACCTCCACCGGCGCCGAGATCCGCGACCCCGGCTGCACCACGCAGGCCTGCCTGGACCGGCACGACATCACCGGGTTCACCCGCCACTACCTGCCCTCGCCCGACTACTGGCCCCGCCAGCTCGCCGAGACGGGCCTCCTCCTCACCCTGACCGCCCTCGCCGTCGCCGCCGCGTTCCTCGTGCTGCGCCGCTACCAGCCCCGCCGCAAGGAGGCCTCCGCATGAGCGCCCTGACCTTCTCGCCCCGCACCGGCCTGACCTGGACGGTCCTCAAGCTGCACCAGATCGCGCTGTGGCTCTGGGTCGCCTACGTGGCGCTCTGCGCGGGCGTCCAGCTGTGGCTCATCGGCCCCGGCACCTCGGGGCTCGGCATCGCCGGGCGCTGCGTCGCCGGCGTGGCCAACTCCTGCGTCGCCCAGGGCCCGACCGCGGGCGCCTACCACTTCGCGACCCTCACCGTCGACGTCACGCTCGCCGCCGTACCGCTCGCCGTCGCGCTGTACATCGGCGGTCTCGTCCTCGGCCGCGAACTGGAGCGCGGGACCGCCCAGTTGACCTGGTCGCAGTCCGTCACCCCGGTCCGCTGGCTCACCGCGAAGCTGGCCCTCCCGGCACTGGCCCTCACCCTCGGCACCGGCCTCCTCATCGCCCTGCGCCAGGCCGTCGTCGCCCGGGCCCCCGGCCTCACCGACAACCAGTGGTACGCCGCCGGCTCCTTCGACACGCTCGGCACGGTCGCCGTCGCCCTGCCCCTGCTGGGGCTGGCCTGCGGGGCGCTCGGCGCGCTGCTGCACCGCCGGGCCCTTCCCGCCGCCGCGACCTCCGGAGTACTCCTCCTCGTCCTCTCCACCCTCCTCGGACAGCTCCGCCCGCACCTGTGGACCACCCGCACGGTCACCGGCTCCGTCGAGCAGGGCTACCGCTTCTTCGCCGGCCAGCTCACCGGTGAGGGCGCGATCACGGGATCCGGGGCGCGGGTCGAGGACCCGATGTGCGTCGACGACCGCGCCTGCCTCACCGAGCACAACATCACCGGCTTCTACCGCGAGGGCCACCCCCCGGCCCACTTCTGGCCCATGCAGCTGATGGAGACGGGCGTCGTCCTGGCCGTGGTCTCGGCCCTGACCTACGCGGCCTTCTGGCTCCTACGGCGCCGGGTCCCGTCTGCCAAGTAGCGTCGATTGCGGCCTCTCCGCCCCTAGAGGCTGAACGGCGAAGCCGTTCGCCTCTAGGGGCGCGGGGAACTGCGCGACCAGCCCCCACCGGGCCCGCACCCGGCGACGAACCCCTCGAAGTTACGGCGCGTGCGGGCCAGCCCCAGATATCCCGCACGTCATGTCGCCGTAACCAACGATTCAGACGACCTTGCGACCCTCACGAAATGCAACCCCCCGCACCCGTTCCCGACCGCCCGACGGATTCCAGCGCGCCCCCGCGCGCCCTCGCGCGGAAGAATGGGCGCATGAGCCAGCCGAACGCCGCCCAGGACCAGTCGTCCCCCAAGGCCCAGCCCTCCGTAGGCTCCCTCGCCGCCCACCGCCCGCATCCCGTCGCGGCCGGTGACTTCGACGCGAAGCTCGCCGGGATCGTCGCCGACATCGATGCCGATCCGGACGACTACGAGGAGGACTACAGCGGCCGCGCGGAGGGCGACGAACTCCCGCAGGGACGTTTCCTGGACCGCGAACGCAGCTGGCTGGCGTTCAACGAACGGGTCCTGGAGCTCGCCGAGGACCCGAACACCCCGCTCCTGGAGCGCGCGAACTTCCTGGCCATCTTCGCCTCGAACCTCGACGAGTTCTTCATGGTGCGGGTCGCGGGACTCAAGCGCCGCATCGCGACCGGCGTCGCCACCCGCTCCGCCTCCGGCCTCCAGCCCCGCGAGGTCCTGGAGCTGATCTGGAACCGCTCCCGCGAGCTCATGGCCCGGCACGCCGCCTGCTACCAGGAGGAGATCGCCCCGGCGCTCGCCGACGAGGGCGTCCACATCGTCCGCTGGCACGAGCTGACGGAGAAGGAGCAGGCCCGGCTCTACACGCTGTACATGCAGCAGATCTTCCCGGTTCTGACCCCGCTGGCCGTCGACCCCGCGCACCCCTTCCCGTACATCTCGGGCCTCTCCCTGAACCTCGCGGTCGTCGTCAGCAACCCGGTCTCCGGCCACCGCCACTTCGCCCGCGTCAAGGTCCCGCCGCTGCTGGCCCGCTTCCTGGAGGCCTCGCCGCAGCGCTACGTACCGATCGAGGACGTGATCTCGGCGCCCCGGCACCTGGGCGAGCTGTTCCCCGGCATGACGATCGAGGAGCACCACATGTTCCGCGTGACGCGGAACGAGGACCTGGAGGTCGAGGAGGACGACGCCGAGAACCTCCTCAAGGCGCTGGAGAAGGAGCTCATGCGGCGCCGCTTCGGCCCGCCGGTGCGCCTGGAGGTCGAGGAGACCATCGACTCCGAGGTCCTCAGCCTCCTCGTACGGGAGCTGAAGATCAGCGAGTCGGAGGTGTAC
Organism: Streptomyces sp. NPDC050145; assembly: GCF_044460245.1. Classification (NCBI taxonomy): domain Bacteria; kingdom Bacillati; phylum Actinomycetota; class Actinomycetes; order Kitasatosporales; family Streptomycetaceae; genus Streptomyces; species Streptomyces sp. NPDC050145. The sequence continues at coordinate 136,900 of NZ_JBITJS010000022.1, forward strand.
CCGCTGCCGGGGCCGCTCGACCTGACCGGCCTGTTCGCGATAGCGGGCCTGGACCGGCCCGAGCTGAAGTACCCGAAGTTCGTCGCGGGCACGCACCGTGACCTCGCCGAGGTCGAGTCCGCTTCGGCGCCCGACATCTTCGCGGCGCTGCGCGGCCACGACGTGCTCCTGCACCACCCCTACGACTCGTTCTCCACGTCCGTGCAGGCGTTCCTGGAGCAGGCGGCCCAGGACCCGGACGTCCTCGCGATCAAGCAGACGCTGTACCGGACCTCGGGCGACTCACCGATCGTCGACGCGCTGATAGAGGCGGCGGAGGCGGGCAAGCAGGTGCTGGTCCTCGTCGAGATCAAGGCCCGCTTCGACGAGCAGGCCAACATCAAGTGGGCCCGCAAGCTGGAAGAGGCCGGCTGCCACGTCGTCTACGGCCTCGTCGGCCTGAAGACACACTGCAAGCTGTCGCTCGTCGTGCGCCAGGAGGGCGACACCCTCGTCCGCTACAGCCACGTCGGCACCGGCAACTACCACCCGAAGACGGCCCGGCTGTACGAGGACCTCGGCCTGCTCACCGCGAACCAGGACGTGGGCGCCGACCTGTCCGACCTGTTCAACCGGCTGTCCGGCTACTCGCGCCGGGCCACCTACCGCCGCCTCCTGGTCGCCCCGCGCTCGCTGCGCACCGGCCTGGTCACGCGGATCGAGCAGGAGGTGCAGCACCACCGCGCGGGCCGCCCGGCCTACGTCCGGATCAAGGTCAACTCGATGGTCGACGAGGCCGTCATCGACGCCCTCTACCGGGCCTCGCAGGCGGGCGTGCCCGTCGACGTGTGGGTGCGCGGCATCTGCGCGGTGCGCCCCGGCGTCGCGGGCCTGTCCGAGAACATCCGGGTCCGCTCGGTCCTCGGCCGCTTCCTGGAACACTCGCGGGTCTTCGCGTTCGGCAACGGCGGCGACCCCGAGGTCTGGTTCGGCAGCGCCGACATGATGCACCGCAATCTCGACCGCCGGATCGAGGCCCTGGTCCGCGTCGACGACCCGGCGCACCGCGCGGCCCTGAACCGGCTGCTCGAAACGGGGATGTCCGACACCACCGCCTCCTGGCACCTCGGCCCGGACGGCGAGTGGACCCGCCACGCGACAGACGCGGACGGGCGGCCCCTGCGCAACGTACAGGAGATGCTCATAGACGCCCGGAGGCGCCGGCGTGGCACAGCAACACCTTGAGTCCAGCGAGGCGTACGGGACGGACGCCGTGCTCGGGGCCCATCTGCGGAACCGGGCGACCGACTTCCTGCGTGCGCTGCGGCAGCACCGCGAGAGCGGCGCGGCCGGCGACACGGCGGACGCGGCCCGCGCCCTGCGCCGCGCCGCCCGCAGGATCAGCGGCACCCTGCACACCTTCCGGCCGCTGCTCGACGCCGAGTGGTCGGACGCCCTGCGGCCCGAACTGGCCTGGCTGTCCGGCACGCTGGCCCACGAGCACGCGTACGGGGACCGGCTCGCCCGGCTCGCGGAGGCCCTGCACCGGCTGACCACCAGCACGGTCGCGCCCCCGGCCCAGCGCGCCGAACCCGGGACGCCGGCCGCGCCGCCCGGCCGGGAGACCCTCGCGCTCGGCGCGGCGAAGGCGGCCGCGCTCCTCGACCGCCAGCTGACCCTGGCCAGGACGCGGGCACACAGCACGGCCCTCCAGGCGCTCGGCAGCTCCCGCTTCCACGCGGTGGCGGACAGTGTCGCGGTGCTGGCCAGCGAGGTGCCGCTGTCCGGCGCGGACGCCCCCCTCGACCGGTTCGCGGCCGAGGCGGAGGCCCGGCTCACGGAGGCGGTCGCGGGGCTCGGCGGACGGCCCCCGTACAGCCAGTACGACTCGGGCTCGGACACGCCCTGGCACCACGTCCGGCTGCTGCTGCGCCTGCACCGCTACGCCCTGGAGGTCGTCCCGGGCCCGCCGGCCGACGCCGTACGCCTGTCGTCGGCCGCGCACGCCCTGAACGCCCACCGGGATGCCGCCGAGGCGGCCGCCGCCGCGTCCCAGGCGGCCCGCACCCCGCGCATCGCCCCGCCGACCGCGTACGCCCTGGGCGTGCTGCACGCGGACCAGCGGCATCAGGTGGAGGCGGCGCGGGAGGCGTTCCTGGACGCGTGGCGGCGGGAGCCGGTGAGCACGCCGTGAGCGTGTACGGGGACGACGGCGCGCTCCTGGCCGCGGGCTGTGTCCTGTGGCGTCGCTCCTCGGGCGCCTCCGGCGTGCAGGTCTGCCTCGTCCACAGGCCTAAATATGATGATTGGTCGCACCCGAAAGGCAAGCTCAAGCGGGGTGAGACGACGCTGGCCTGCGCGCTGCGCGAGGTGCGGGAGGAGACCGGGTTCGCCTGTGTGCCCGGCGCTGTGCTGCCCGAGGTGCGCTATCTCGCCCAGGGTGTCGCGAAGCGGGTCAGCTACTGGGCGGCCGAGGCCACGGAGGGCGCTTTCACGCCGAGTCGCGAGGTGGACCGGCTGGTGTGGCTGGCGCCCGCGAAGGCCCGCGACAAGCTCACCCAGCCCCGCGACCGCAGGCTCGTCGACGCCCTGCTGAACTCGCTCGACGTAATCACTCCGTGACCTCACCGCACCGCCCGCTGAGGTTCACCCGCCGTTCACTCTCGCCCTTCGGCCGCTTCACCTGATCTGCCTAATTTCGGCCTTGTGCGGTGAGCCCCCCGGCAACGGGGAGCACGCCATCGCTCGACTGAAAATCCGCAGACTTTCGCACGCCGCCAGACGACACGCGGCCGGCGGCTCCTGGAAGGAACATCCGAAAGTGAAGCTTCAGCGCAAGAACCGGCTCCGCGCCCTCTCCCTCGGCGCTCTCGCCGTCACTGGCGCCCTGGCCCTCACGGCGTGCGGCTCGGACGACACGGGCAACGGCGGGAACAGCAACGCGCCCTCCGCCAAGGCCGGCAACATCAAGTGTGACGACGCCAAGGGCCAGCTCCTCGGCTCCGGCTCCTCGGCCCAGGCCAACGCGATCGACGCCTGGCGCAAGGCCTACTCGCAGGCCTGCTCCGGCGTGCAGATCAACTACAAGCCCGACGGATCGGGCGCCGGCATCGAGGCCTTCAACCAGGGCCAGGTCGCCTTCGCCGGTTCCGACTCCCCGCTGAAGCCGGAAGAGGTCGCCGCCTCCAAGAAGGTGTGCAAGACCGGCCAGGGCATCGACCTGCCGATGGTCGGCGGCCCGATCGCCGTCGCGTACAACCTGGACGGCGTCGACAACCTCGTCCTGGACGCCCCGACCCTCGCCAAGATCTTCGACTCGAAGATCACCAAGTGGGACGACGCGGCGATCAAGAAGCTGAACCCCGACGCGAAGCTCCCGTCGACGAAGATCCAGGCCTTCCACCGCTCCGAGGAGTCCGGCACCACGGACAACTTCACCAAGTACCTCGGCGCCACGGCCAAGGCCGACTGGAAGTACGAGCACGGCAAGGCGTGGATGGCCAAGGACGGCCAGTCCGCCCAGGGCTCCTCCGGTGTCGCCCAGCAGGTCAAGCAGACCGCCGGCGCCATCGGCTACATGGAGCTCTCCTACGCCAAGGGCATCAACACCGTCGACATCGCGACCGGTGCCGCGACCCCGGTCAAGGCCACGACGGACAACGCCTCGAAGGCCATCGCCGACGCCAAGATCGTGGGCTCCGGCAAGGACCTCTCCCTGGAGCTGAACTACGGCACCAAGGCCGAGGGCGCCTACCCGATCGTCCTCGTCACGTACGAGATCGCCTGCGACAAGGGCAACAAGGCCGAGACCCTGGCCGCCACCAAGTCGTTCCTCACCTACATGGCGAGCGACGAGGGTCAGGCCTCCCTGGCCGACCTGGGCTACGCCCCGATCCCGGCCGAGATCAACGCGAAGGTCCGCGAGACCGTCGCCGGCCTCAGCTGACCCCGAGTGCGGGCCGGCCGGACCTGAGCGTCCGGCCGGCCCGCACCGTCCGGTGCACCGCCGCCAGAAGTCCCCGCCGAACCCACCTGAACCCCGGGTGACCAGGGACTTCGCAGACCGGAGAATCCCATGGACATAACCACGCACTCCCCCGCGCCACCCGCGCCCACCGATCGCCCGACACCCCCGCAGCACAAGCGCGCAGCCCGCGGCGCCACCCGCCCCGGCGACCGGATCTTCCTCGGTCTCTCGCGCGGCTCCGGCATCCTGCTGTTGGTGATCATGGCCGCGATCGCGGTCTTCCTGACCTACCGTGCCTCGCTGGTCCTCTCGAAGAACGAGGGCAACTTCCTCACCACCTTCGAGTGGAACGCGACCGGCACCCCGCCCGTCTTCGGCATCGCCGTCCTCGCCTTCGGCACCATCGTCACCTCGGTCATCGCCATGGCGATCGCGGTCCCGGTGTCCGTCGGCATCGCGCTGTTCATCACGCACTACGCGCCGAAGAAGCTGGGCGGCCCCATCGGCTACGTCGTCGACCTGCTCGCCGCCGTGCCGTCCATCGTGTACGGCCTGTGGGGCGCCCTGTTCCTGGTGCCGCACATGCAGGGCCTGTTCGGCTGGCTCGACCAGTACTTCGGCTGGACCGGGATCTTCGAGTGGCAGGGCGGCGCCCCGCGCACCCTGCTCACCGTCGGCATCCTGCTCGCGATCATGATCCTGCCGATCATCACGAACGTCTCCCGCGAGGTCTTCCGGCAGGCCCCCCTGATGCACCAGGAGGCGGCCCTCGCCCTCGGCGCGACCCGCTGGGAGGTCATCCGCATGTCGGTGATCCCCTTCGGCCGCTCCGGCGTGATCTCCGCGTCGATGCTCGGCCTCGGCCGCGCGCTCGGCGAGACGATGGCCGTCGCCACGGTCCTCTCCCCCGACTTCCTGATCCACACCAGCCTGCTCGACCCGGGCGGCGGCACGTTCGCGCAGAACATCGCCGCGAAGTTCTCCGAGGCCAACGACCAGGGCCGCGACGCCCTGATCGCCTCGGGTCTGGTCCTCTTCGTCATCACCCTGCTGGTCAACGGCGCCGCCCGGCTGATCATCGCCCGCCGCAAGGAGTACTCGGGGGCCAACGCATGAGCCACGCGACCGTAACTGTGAAGCGCCCCGACTCCCTGAGCGCCGCGCGACTGCCCCGCTGGTCCCCCTGGGCCATCGCGGTCGGCTCGGTCGCCGCGGGCTGCGCGATCGGCCTCGGCGCCGGCCTCGACAGCCGCATCCAGTGGGGCCTGCTCGCCGCGCTCCTGTTCGTCCTCGTCACGTACGCGCTGGCCGCGAAGGTCGAGGGCACCCGCCAGGCCAAGGACCGCGTCGCGACCAGCATCGTCTGGGTCGCGTTCGTCCTCGCCGTGATCCCGCTCGCCTCCCTCGTCTACGAGACGGTCAAGCGCGGCATCAAGGTCCTCGACCCGTACTTCCTGAGCCACTCCATGGGCTACGTCACCAGCATGGAGACGGGCGGCGGCATCTACCACGCCATCCTCGGCACCCTGGAGCAGGTCGGCATCGCCACCGTGATCTCGGTGCCGATCGGCCTCCTGACGGCGATCTACCTGGTCGAGTACGGCCGCGGCAAGCTCGCCAAGGCGGTCACCTTCTTCGTCGACGTCATGACGGGTGTCCCGTCGATCGTCGCGGGCCTGTTCATCCTGTCCTTCTGGATCCTGATCCTCGGCTTCGGGTTCTCCGGCTTCGCCGGCTCGATGGCCCTGTCGATCCTGATGATCCCGGTCGTGGTCCGCTCCACCGAGGAGATGCTCAAGCTCGTCCCGAACGAGCTGCGCGAGGCCTCCCTCGCCCTCGGCGTCCCGAAGTGGCGCACCATCCTGAAGGTCGTCCTGCCGACCTCGATCGGCGGCATCACCACCGGCGTGATGCTCGCGGTCGCCCGTATCGCGGGAGAGACGGCCCCCGTGCTGCTCCTCGTGTTCGGCAACCCGCTGATCAACGGCAACCCCTTCGAAGGCCCGCAGGCCTCGCTGCCGCTCTACATCTACGAGCAGTACGCGAAGAGCGGCGGCAACGAGGCCGCGTACGACCGCGCCTGGGCGGCCGCCCTGGTCCTCATCGCCTTCATCATGATCCTCAACCTCGTGGCCCGCGGCATCGCCCGCTGGAAGGCCCCGAAGACGGGCCGCTGACGCGGCTACTCGAAGCACTCAGCGACTCGAACCCGGAAGTAGTGAACCAGTCATGGCCAAGCGAATCGACGTAAGCGGACTCACCGCCTACTACGGATCCCACAAGGCGATCGAAGACATCTCGATGACCGTCGAGCCCCGCTCGGTGACGGCCTTCATCGGCCCCTCCGGCTGCGGCAAGTCGACGTTCCTGCGCACCCTGAACCGCATGCACGAGGTCACCCCCGGCGGCCGCGTCGAGGGCAAGGTGCTGCTCGACGACGAGGACCTGTACGGGTCCGCCGTCGACCCGGTGGCCGTGCGGCGCACCGTCGGCATGGTCTTCCAGCGCCCCAACCCCTTCCCCACCATGTCGATCTTCGACAACGTGGCGGCGGGCCTGCGCCTGAACGGCAAGTACAAGAAGTCCGAGCTGAACGAGATAGTCGAGCGGTCCCTCAAGGGCGCGAACCTCTGGAACGAGGTCAAGGACCGTCTGAACAAGCCGGGCTCCGGCCTCTCCGGCGGTCAGCAGCAGCGTCTGTGCATCGCCCGCGCGATCGCGGTCGAGCCGGACGTCCTGCTCATGGACGAGCCCTGCTCGGCCCTGGACCCGATCTCCACCCTCGCCATCGAGGACCTGATCGGTGAGCTGAAGGAGCGCTTCACGATCGTCATCGTGACGCACAACATGCAGCAGGCGGCCCGTGTCTCGGACCGCACCGCCTTCTTCAACCTCGCGGCGGTCGGCCAGCCCGGCAAGCTCGTCGAGATCGACGAGACGGAGCGCATCTTCTCCAACCCGTCCGTCCAGGCCACGGAGGACTACATCTCGGGCCGCTTCGGCTAGGCCCGACTCCCCCCGACCCCTCGTGGTGCTGCATGGCGGTGCCACCACGAGGACAGAGAGAAGCCCCGCCCCCTTGCGAGGGGGCGGGGCTTCTCTTCGTCGGGTGCCGGGATCAGCCGAAGGCCAGCCAGATGATGCCGTACGAGCCGGCGGCGACCAGCGCCGCGGCGGGCATCGTGATGAACCAGCCCAGGATGATGTTCTTGGCGACGCCCCAGCGGACGGCGTTGACGCGCTTGGTGGCGCCCACACCCATGATCGCCGAGGTGATGACGTGCGTCGTCGAGATCGGCGCGTGGAACAGGAACGCCGAGCCGAACATGATCGAGGCGCCGGTCGTCTCCGCGGCGAAGCCCTGCGGCGGGTCCAGCTCGATGATCTTGCGTCCCAGGGTCCGCATGATCCGCCAGCCACCGGCGTAGGTACCGGCGGACAGCATGACGGCACACACGATCTTGACCCAGACGGGGATCGGGTCGTCGAAGGTCTCGTGGCCGCCGATGACGAGGGCCATCACGACGATGCCCATCGTCTTCTGGGCGTCCTGCAGACCATGGCCGAGCGCCATGCCGGCCGCCGAGACGGTCTGCGCGATACGGAAGCCGCGCTTGGCCTTGTGCGGGTTGGAGCGCCGGAAGAGCCACATGATGAGGGTCATCACCAGGTAGCCGACGACGAGACCGATCACCGGCGAGGTGAACATCGGGATGACGATCTTCTCCCACACCCCGCTCCAGTAGACGGTGGTCCCGCCCGCGAGGGCGGCACCCACCATTCCGCCGAACAGGGCGTGCGAGGAGGAGGACGGCAGACCGAAGTACCAGGTGACCAGGTTCCAGATGATCGCGCCGACGAGGGCGGCGAACAGGATGCCCATGCCCTTGTCGCCGACGGGCGTCGCGATGATGCCCTCACTGACCGTCTTGGCGACACCGCTGCCGAGGAAGGCACCGGCGAGGTTCATCACCGCGGCCATGGCCAGTGCCGCGCGAGGCGTGAGCGCACGCGTGGAGACGGACGTGGCGATCGCGTTCGCCGAGTCGTGGAAGCCGTTCGTGTACGTGAATCCGAGCGCGACGCCGATGGTCACGATCAGGGTGAAGGTGTCCATGAGCCGGCCTCAGGACTCCTTCACGGCGATGGTCTCCACCGTGTTGGCCACGTGCTCGAAGGCGTCGGCCGCCTCTTCCAGCACATCGACGATCTGCTTGAGCTTCAGCACCTCGATGGCGTCGTACTTGCCGTTGAAGAGCGTCGCGAGCAGCTTGCGGTGGATCTGGTCGGCCTGGTTCTCGAGGCGGTTGACCTCGATCCAGTACTCGGTGAGGTTGTCCATCGTGCGCAGGTTCGGCATGGCCTCGGCGGTCAGCTCGGCCGCCCGGGCCAGGACCTCGATCTGCTGCTCGACGCCCTTGGGGAGTTCCTCGACCTGGTAGAGGACGACCAGGTCGACGGCCTCCTCCATGAAGTCCATGATGTCGTCGAGGGACGAGGCGAGGTTGTAGATGTCCTCGCGGTCGAACGGCGTGATGAACGAGGAGTTGAGTTGGTGGAAGATCGCGTGGGTGGCGTCGTCACCGGCGTGTTCGGCTGCCCGCATCCGCTCCGCGATCTCGGCCCGGGCGGAGGAATCCGCCCCGAGCAGTTCCATCAGGAGCTTCGAGCCCGTGACGATGTTGTCCGCGGACGCGGCGAACATGTCGTAGAAGCTCGTCTCCCTGGGGGTCAGACGAAAGCGCACAAGGGGTCCTCGGGGTGCTCTGGATTCGGTCAGGCTGATGCTAGGCGCATCATCCGGCCACGGCTAACCGGCGTTACCCCAGTGTCGCCCATCAGGCACAGTGATCGGCACGGGGCCCGGCCAAGCCGCCACAGGCCCGGAAAATCCGGTACTGTATACCCACCAGGGGTATACGGACGGCAGCATCACACGGGAGGTCGGACACGGTGACGACGGAGACCACGGACATGACGAACACGTCACACGCCGAGCAGCCGGTCGAGCCCGCGGGCGAGATCGTGACCGACCACGACCGCGGTATCCACGGGTACCACCACCAGAAGGCCGAGCACCTCAAGCGCCTGCGCCGCATCGAGGGCCAGATCCGGGGCCTGCAGCGGATGGTCGACGAGGACGTCTACTGCATCGACATACTCACCCAGGTCTCGGCCTCCACGAAGGCCCTGCAGTCCTTCGCGCTGCAGCTCCTGGAGGAGCACCTGCGCCACTGCGTCGCCGACGCGGCGGTCAAGGGCGGCGACGAGATCGACTCGAAGGTCGAAGAAGCCACGAAGGCGATCGCCCGCCTCCTGCGCACCTGAGACGCGCCCCGGGCCCGTGCGGGCCCGCACGGGCCCGGGGTGATCAGCCGCTTCGCCGATCGGAGTCGTCGGGCCGCGCCTCGGCGACCCGCAGCACCTCGTCGATCCGGTCCGCGCTGAGCCGCTCCTCCACGGCGGACGCCGCGATGATCAGCTCACCGCACAGCTCGATCTCGGCGAGGGCGACGTGGTCCTGCACCGCCGTACCGGCCGGGAGCGCCACGCTCATCACCTCTTCCCTGTCGCCGAAAACCGCCCGGCCGTCGCCGGACAGCTCCCAGGGTAGGGACCGGGCGGTTTCCCGGGCATGGCACGGAAGAACCATTTCCGCCACCCCGCCGGGCCAGGGCGGTCCCCTCTACTTCTCCGCGACCTCGCCCGAGAAGATGTCGCCCCGCGCCGGCAGCCGCACGCCCGCCTTCGTACCGAAGTCGTGGAGCAGCGTCGTCGAGGACACCACCGCGTTCCGGCGGCCGCGGTCGCCGTGCCGGTCCCCGTCGAAGGTGAAGCGGTGCCTGACCTTGCGGATCAGCCCGCCCTCGTCGAGGTAGACCTCGAAGGTCACCGGCTCCTTGCTGAACCCTTTCGCCGCGGCGGCGAGCGTCGCCCTCGTCCCCGCGGACGCGGCAGCGGCGGCCGCCGCGAGGTCGATCCGCCCCCGGTAGTGCCGGGTGGGCACGCCCGCGACGTCGATGTCCCCCACGTACGTCACGTCCCGCGCCCCGCGCAGCAGCTCGGCGGCGGCCAGCGGATCGGTGGCGCCGCCGGTGACCAGGTTCCCGTCGTCCAGCGAGGCGGTGTCGACACGCACCCACTTGTCGGCGGGCACGCCCGCGCCCCGGTTCTTCATGTAGAGGGCGCCGGGGGCGAGGAGTTCGGTGATCGGCCGGTGCTCCTCGGCGCCGGCCGCGTCCTGCGGCAGCCGCACCTTGAGCCGGCCCCTGCCCGCCCGGTAGTCGTAGACGCCGGCGCCGCGGATCGTGACCCGGGTCCCGCCGCTGGCCATCTCCATCGAGGTCGTCGCCTCGGAGCTGCCCTCGCGCACCAGCCGGTCGGCGGCGCGGTGCACGGCCTGGGTCGGATCCGCGTTCCGGTCCCCCGCCTCGGCTCCGCCGCCGCAGCCGGCGACCCCCGTCACGATCCCCGCCACGGCCACGGCCGCCGCCGCGGTCCTCACCCGGCGCCCGTGCTGCTGCACCACCATCGCTTGCCTACCCCCAAGCCTGTCCGTGCGTGTGCGGGCCGCTGTCGACCGGTTAACGACGGGTAGGGACGGCCGTCACGCGAACGGGGGGTATACACATGCGCCCGCTACCGTGGCCGTGTGGCGCACGAGGAGACACAAGAAAAGAACGGACACACGGCGACGGTCGTGGAGCAGGGTCGTTTCTGCCTGGCCCGCTGCACCTGCGGCTGGCGCGGCCCGGCGCGCAGGGCCCGCAGCAGGGCCCGCACGGACGCGGAAGAGCACACCGCGGAGCACAGCGGTGCACACGCCGGGGAACATCCCGGGGAACACACCAGGGAACCCTGACGGAACCCAGCGCCTCCGCTTCTCGTCTCCTGTGAGGAACAAGGGGGTCGGTATGGAACGGCGCGGCTTCATCGCGGCATCGGCGGCAGCACTCGCGACGGGGGTCACCGCCGCCTGCACCTCGGGCGGTGGCGGCACGGCCTCCCGCACCGCCACCACACCCATCCGCTCCCGCACCGCGAGCGCCGACACCTCCACGCGGGCCGCCGCGGACCTCGCGGGCCTGGCCCGGGACCTCGACGGCGGGCTCGTGCGGCCGGGCCAGGCGGACTGGGCGGCGGCCCGGCAGCTCTACAACACGCGCTACGACTCCCTGAAGCCGACGGCGGTCGCGTACGTCGCGGGCGCCGACGACATCCGTACGGTCCTGGCGTACGCCCGCTCCCGCAAGGTGCCGCTCGCGATACGCAACGGCGGGCACTCGTACGCCGGTTGGTCCTCCGGCGACGGGCGGATCGTGCTCGACGTGTCGCGGATGAGCTCGGTGCGCTCCTCGGGGAACAGCGCGGTGATCGGCGCGGGCGCCAAACTGATCGACGTGTACCGGTCGTTGGCCGCGAAGGGCGTCACGATCCCGGCGGGCTCCTGCCCCACGGTCGGCATCTCCGGCCTCACCCTCGGCGGCGGCCACGGCGTCGTCTCCCGCGCCTACGGCCTGACCTGCGACAGTCTCACCGGCGCGACCCTGATCACGGCCGACGGCAAGCAGCTGACCGCCGACGCGACGACGAACAAGGACCTGTTCTGGGCGCTGCGCGGCGCGGGCAACGGACAGTTCGGCGTCGTCACCGAGCTCCGCTACAAGACGCATCCGGCGCCGCAGGCCGTCTCCGCGTTCATGACCTGGCCGTGGGCCAAGGCCGCCACGGTGCTCAAGGCCTGGCAGCGCTGGGGTCCGGACCAGCCGGACGAGATCTGGTCCTCGCTGCACATCGCGGGCGCGGTCGGGGGCGGCCCGACGATATCCGTCGCCGCGTTCTCCCTCGGCTCGTACACGGAGCTGCAGAACGCGGTCGACCGGCTCGCCGACGGCCCCGGCGGCCCGGGCCCCGCACTCTCCGTCTCGCTCAAGCGGCGCTCGTACGAGGAGTCGATGGAGGTGTACGCGGGCTGTTCCTCGTTCGGCTCGGACGAGCTGTGCCATCTGCCGGGTTCGACGCCGGGCCGCTCGCCGCGGGGCGCCCTTCAGCGCGAGACGTACGCGGCGCACTCGGACTTCTTCGACCGCTCGCTGTCGGACGCGGGGGTGCGCACGCTGCTGCGGCAGCTGGAGCGGGTCGCGGAGGGCGCGGGCTCGGTGGCGCTCACGGCGCTGGGCGGTGCGGTGAACCGGGTGGATCCGACGGCGACGGCGTTCGTGCACCGCCGCTCGCGGATGCTCGCGCAGTACATCGTGTCGTGGCGGCCGGGCACCTCCGGAACGGCGGCGCGGGGCTGGCTGAAAAAGACCCATGACGTGATGCGCCCGTACGCGTCGGGGGCCGCCTACCAGAACTACACGGACCCGACGCTGGCGAACTGGAAGCAGGCGTACTACGGGCCGGCCGTGGCCCGGCTGGCGACGGTCAAGCGGCGGTACGACCCGACGGGCTTCTTCTCTTTCCCGCAGTCGCTGTAGCTGTAGCTGTAGCTGGGCCGGTTAAGCCGCCAGGTCCCGTTCCGCCGCGGGGTCCCGGGACTCGGGGAGCTCGACCGCGCCGGGCTCCGGTGTCGCGGGCCTCGGCGCCCACACGAGCCGGCCGAGCCGCCCGGTCCGTCCGATCGCGCGGGCGAGCGGGGTCAGCACGGCGGAGGCGAGCGGGGAGAGCAGCAGGGCGACGGCGGTGCCGAGCGCGAAGCCGCCGATGACGTCGGTCGGGTAGTGGACGCCCATGAAGACGCGGCAGAAGCCTTCGAGGACGGCGAGGCCGATGCCGACGAGGCCGAGCCTGCGGTTCGCGACGAAGAGGGCGGCGCCCATGGCCATCGCGAGGGTGGCGTGGTCGCTGACGAACGAGAAGTCGTTCTTCCCGTTGATGAGGACGGTCAGTCCCTCGTGATCCTTGAAGGGGCGGGGCCGCTCGACGAAGCCGCGGATCGGCACGTTCACGAGGATGGCGACGGCGGCGGCGAGCGGGGCCCAGACCACGGCGGCCACGGACGAGGCGGCGTCGTCGAGGGTGTCGCGCCTGCGCGCGCCCCACCAGGACCACAGCACGACCAGGACGAGGCCGAGCAGGATGCCGTACTCGCCGACGAACTCCATGAGCCTGTCGGCCCAGCCGGGCGTCGCGTCGGTCAGTCCGTTGATGTCGTAGAGCAGCGTGACGTCAGGGTTCGACCCGGAACTCTCGATCGCCTCGAGTCCAGCCATAGCTCTGCGGCCCCTTCGTCTTCAGCCACCCCCGTGGTCGTTGTCTTCGGTCGAGCAGTTGTGATGCGGTCCCGCCCATTGTGCGGCGGTTCTGCAAGAGGAACGCACGCCCCCGCTCCTTACGTTCCACACTCCACCGAATGATCACGCAGACGTTATCGAAGAGAGACAGAAAACCGCAGCTCAGGGCCAGGACTTTACGGAGAGTTCCGGCCGTGTCCGGCGCGGGGTCACACCTCGGGCGAAGCGGTCGGCAGCGCCTGCGCGCCGTCCTCGGTGACCCGCGTCGCACCGAAGTAGTCCGGGGTGTCGACCGGGTCGAAGCGGATCACGGCACCCGGCCGCGGCGCGTCGATCATGTAGCCGCCGCCGACGTAGATGCCGACGTGCCGGATCGCCCGGCTGTTGCCGAGGTCGTCGGAGAAGAACACGAGGTCGCCCGGGAGCAGTTCGTCGCGCTTGGGGTGCGCCCCCGCGTTGTACTGGTCGTTGGCGACGCGCGGCAGCCGCACGCCCACGGTCTCGTACGCGGCCTTCGTCAGCCCCGAGCAGTCGAAGCGCCCGCCCTGGTCGGCCGTGCCGTTGCCGCCCCACAGATAGGGGGTGCCGAGCTTCTTCTGCGCGTAGGAGATGGCGGCGGCCGCCTGCCGGGACGGATCCACCCGGCCGACCGGCCGCGCGAAGCTCTTCTGCAGGGTCGTGATGGTCTTCACGTAGTTCTGCGTCTCGCGGTAGGGCGGCACGCCCTTGTACTTGATCACCGCGTACGCGCCCGCGTTGTAGGAGGCGAGCATGTTCTTCGTCGCGTCGCCCGGCACGTCCTTCACGTAGGAGGCGAGCTTGCAGTCGTACGAGGCGGCCGAGGGGATCGCGTCGTTCGGGTCCCAGATGTCCTTGTCGCCGTCGCCGTCGCCGTCGACGCCGTGCGCGGCCCAGGTGCCGAGGATGAACTGCGCGATCCCGTACGCCTTCGCGGGGCTCTTCGCCTTCGGGTTGAAGCCGCTCTCCTGGTAGAGCTGCGCGGCGAGCAGCGCCGGGTTGATCGCGGGGCAGAGATTGCCCCACTTCTGCACCAGTGGCTGGTAGGCGGTCGGCACGGAGCCCTTGGCGAGCCCGACGGCGCCCTTGCCCACCCCGTTCACGAGGCTGCCCGCGGCCATGTACGTACCGACCACGAGCAGGGTCACGAACGCGGTGCCCCCGGCGGCGGCCGATCCCGCGACGATCCACGCCTTACGCACCGTCAACCGCCCTTCACCCCACGGGAGTCACCAGCCGCCCAGTCTAAGCGGGAGGTGGCCCCGGAACCGGGACACATTCCGGCATATTCAGGCCGGTCCGCGTCCCGGCTCGGCCAATCGCCTGCCGGGGGCCCGACGGCGCCCCTACAGTTCCGGCGTGGACCAGTTGATCACCTCCGACCCGACGCACATGGGCCCGTACCGGTTGATCGGCCGACTCGGTGAGGGCGGCATGGGACTGGTCTATCTGGGCCGCTCCGAGGCCGGCCGGACCGTCGCCGTGAAGGTCGTCCAGGCCGAGTTCGCCGCGAACCCGGAGTTCCGGCGCCGCTTCGCCCGCGAGGTGGCCGCCGCCCGGCGCGTCGGCGGGGCGTGGACGGCGGACGTGCTCGACGCCGACACGGACGCGGCGCTGCCGTGGGTGGCGACGCAGTACATCCCCGGCCCGGACCTGACGACGGTCGTCGGCAAGGACTTCGGCCCGCTGCCCGAGGACTCCGTACGCGTCCTCGCGCACCGGCTCGCGGCCGCGCTGCAGGCGGTGCACGACGCGGGCCTGATCCACCGTGACCTGAAACCGTCCAACGTCCTGGTGACGGTCGACGGACCGCGCGTCATCGACTTCGGCATCGCCCGCGCCCTGGACACCCTCACCGGCGACAGCCTGCACACCCGCACCGGCATGCTGATCGGCTCGCCCGGCTTCATGTCGCCCGAGCAGGTGCGCGGCCTCGAACTCACCCCGGCCAGCGACGTGTTCTGCCTCGGAGCGGTCCTCGTGCACGCGGCGACGGGCCGGCTGCTGTTCGGCGCGGGCGAGTCCGGGCTGAACGCGCACCTCTTCCGCGTCGCCGAGGAGGAGCCGGATCTGACGGGCGTGCCCGCGTCCCTGGTGGACCTCGTCCGCGCGTGCCTGTCCAAGGACCCGGCCACGCGGCCCTCCCTGCGCGAGATCGCGGACGCGACCGTTCCGGCGGGCGACGGCGAATGGCTCCCGGGACCGGTCCTCGCCCAGCTGGGCCGGCACGCGGCCCAGCTCCTCGACTACGCCCCGGCGACGCCGCCTCAGGCGCCGGTGCCGACCCGGGTGGACCCGGCCCCGAGCGTCCCGGGGCAGTTCGGAGCACCGCCAGCGCCCGCTTCTGTTCCCGCTTCTGTTCCCTCGACTCCGCCGCCGCCCGCGTACGCGCCGACGGTGGCGGCGGGTCCCTCGGTCCCGCACCCGCGGCGCTGGTGGGGGCTCGCGGTCCTGGCGCTGGTCCAACTGCTCGTGCTGGGCGGCCAGGTCGCGACGGCCGTGGGGTCGAACGCGGCGAGCGACCTCGGCCTGGCGGCGGACACGGAGCAGTGGCTGTTCCTCGGCAGCGACCTGGCCTTCACCGGCCTCCTTCTCCTCGGCGGCCACCTGGCCGACCTGGTGGGCCGGGGGCGCGTGCTCGTCATCGGCCTGACCGGCTTCGCGCTCGCCTCGGCCGTCTCCGGGGCCGCCGCCGACGGCACGATGCTGCTCGCGGCGCACATCCTCCAGGGCGCCTGCGCCGGGCTCGTCTCCCCGGCCGCCCTGGCCCTCGTCTCAGTCAACTTCCCCGAACCGAAGGCACGCGGGCGGGCCTTCGGCGTCTACGCCACGGTCGCCGGCGGCGGCACGCTCCTCGGCTACCTGTACAGCGCGGCCCTGACCCAGTACGCGTCCTGGCGCCTCTTCTTCTACTGCGGCGCCCTTCTCGCCGTACTCGCCCTGCTCGGCACGGCCAAGCTCGTCCACGACCGGCCGCGCCGCACCGTCCCCCGCTTCGACCTGCCGGGCGTGCTGCTCGGCTGCGGCGCGGTGACGGCCCTCGAGTACGGGCTCTGGAACGCGCTGGCCCCCTCGGACGACTCCCCGGTCCTGCTCCCGCTCCTCGGCGGCGGCGCGCTGCTCCTCGCCTTCGTCTGGCGTCAGGTGAAGGCGGCGGATCCGCTGATCCCCGCGTACGTCCTCACGGACCGGGGCCGCCTGACCGCCCTGGCCGGCCTCCTCCTGGCGGGCCTCGCCACGTCGTTCCTGCCCGGCCTGATGACGTGGCGCAGCATCGCCCTCTCCCCCTCCTCTTCGGGGTACGACCCGATGGATATCGCGCTGGCCGTGCTGCCGGTGCCCGTGGCCGCGCTGCTCGGCGCCACGCAGATCTCCGCCCGTCTCCTGCACCGTGTCGCCCCGCGGATCCTCGCCGCATCGGGCCTCACGCTCGCCGCGGCCGGCCTCGTGATCCTCGCCCTGCTGGACGCGATGAACTCCCACCCCGGCCGCACCGCGCTCCCGGCCACGATCGTCATGGGTCTCGGCCTGGGCCTGGCCCTCGTACCGCTCTACGCGGTCGCCACCGACGGAGTCGAGACGGCGGACGCGGGCGGGGGCGCGGCGGCGGCCGTCACGCTGGCCACGCTCGGCGCCTCACTGGGCTGGACCGTGTTCACCGCGGTCCGCGCCTCCACACTGGCCGCCCACCTCGAGGACTCCCTGTCGTCCTCTTCCTCCGACCCTGCCGTGCTCTCCCAGGTGAAGGAGGGCGTGATCCCGACGGTGTCCTCGCTGCCCGCCGCCATCCGCCCGGCGGTGACCTCGGCGATCCAGGCCGGCCTCGAGCAGTCCGTCCTCTGGCTTGCCGCCCTCACCTTCCTGGGGGCGCTGCTCACCGGCTTCCTGCTCCGCCCGGCCCGCCCCCGGCCGGTCCCGGCTGCGCCGCCCCAGCCCCTGGCCGGGGTCTCGTACCCTCCGCACCCGTACGCCTAGTCACTCACTCACTGAACCGACTCCGCGCGGGAGCCGGCGCCCGCCGCGCCACCAGCTGCTCGGCGCGATCACGCATCGCGCCGAGGACGGATTCGGGCTGGGTGACGATGTAGAACTCGCCGTCGGCGGCCTGCCGGAAGATCGTCTCGGCGGCCTCCTCCGGGCTGATGGCCCGCTCGTGCACGCGGAACATCGCCTCGCGCTCGGCCTCGGCGGCGCCCCGGTCCCCGCCGTCGACACCGCGGGCGTCATCGAAGATCCGGGAGGCAACGGCCCCCGGCAGCACGGCACTCACCCGCACATGGCTGCCCCCGGCCAGGGCCACTTCCTGATGCAGACACTCGGTGAGTGCCAGCACGGCGTGCTTGCTCATGATGTACGGCGTCTGCAGCGGCCACGCCCGGACGGCCCCGATGGAGGCGAGATTGAGCACCCAGGCCGGCTCACTCTGCGCGAGCAGGTGCGGCATGAAAGCGCGCACCCCATGAAAGACACCATTCACATTGACGGAGACAACCCGCTCCCACCCACTCACCGGAACGTCCCACAGGTACCCGAACTGCTGCACCCCGGCGTTGTTGACGAGCATCCGCACGGGCCCGAACTCCTCGACGACCCGATCGGCAAGCCCCTGCACGGCCTCGGCATCGGACACATCGACGACGGCTGCCGACGCCCGCCCTCCCTCCCGAACAATCCCGGCGCAGGTCTCCTCCACCGCCTCCGCATCGACATCGACATCGGCGAGCACGACCCGCATCCCGAGCGAGAGCGCGGCGTGCCGACCCAGCCCGGCCCCGATCCCGGCTCCGGCGCCGGTGATGACGGCGGTACCTCCTGAAAACACCTCGACCGACGCGCCCATAGCCCCACCCATCTCCCGACCCGAGCCTTCGACTTCCTCTCCCCTCCCTACCGCCCGGGGCGGCCCGGAAGCTCCCCGCACATCTCACTCAACGGGAGTGCGGAGGGGGCGGGGCGGAGAATGCTCAACCATGAGCAGCAACGCGATCGAATCCCAACTGCGGGCGTGCGGGCTCCAGCTCGTGGAACAGCCCGCTGCCTGCCCCACCACACCGACACCCCGCGAGGCCTTCCACCTGGCGGTCGGATTCACGACGTCCCCGTCCGCGAGAATCCCGAAGCGCTCCCCGGACGCGACCGAGCGGACCACTCAGACCTGGTTGTCCCACGCCCGCTCGACCGGCGTGATCGCCGAGGACGACGACACGTTCCTCGTATCCGCCACCATCGACGGCCCCTGGCTACGCGTACGCCTGCCCCGGCCACCCTTCTCCCTGGCCCCCTTGGCGGATCCCCAGGGAGACATCGAGTTCACGGCCCGCTCGCACAGCGGCGACCGCATCTGCGCGATCAGCACGGACGACGGCGAGTACTGGATCATCACCCATCGACTCGGAAAGAGGGGTTGAACCGACATGCGGTGGACATCGCTCCTGCACAACCCGGAAGGCATCACGGCCGTCTACCAAGGCACCCCGCCGGATCTCCGTAGCGTCCGCCTGCACGAAGCGGCACTCATGACGGAGGGCCCGACGCTGAAGCTACGCCTCGATCTGCCCGCATACCCTGCCCGGCCCCCCAGGAAGTGGGCGGATCAGAAATTCAATACCGTGCAGGTAGAGATCTCGTTCAGTGGTCTCCACTCCATCTCGTTGACCGGGTTCGCGACCGACATCACCGCTGACGTCTCCCTCACGGAAGGGGAAGCCGGAATCACCGTGAACGTCGCCTCTCCCGTCTTCCGGCTCCAGGCGAATTCCACGACGGCCCTCATCTCGAGAGTGACCGCGTACGCCGACGAGCACGGAGGTCCCGGCGCCGACGCCCCAGGGCCACGGACCACCGCCTGATGAAGCCCGACACACCTATCGGCCGACTCGATCAGGCGTTGGACCGACTCACCTGGCCGGCCACGCGCCAAGTCGAGCATCTCCGACGCTGGGGCGTCGGGCCCGATGAGCTGGCGCTGGAGTTCGACGACGCCTACCGCATGGTTCCGGCCCTCGTCTCGCGGGGCACGCTGCCCGACGACGTGGGCACTCGGCTGCGGGAGGTCGACTCGCTCCTGGCCGAGATGAGCGACGGCACGGACACGGCGTGGACGGACGAAGCCATGACACGGTCACCGATGTGGGACCGGCTGCGCCGCGCCGCTCAAGAGGCCCTGGAAGCTCTGCGCACAAACCGGATGACGTGATCCGCCTTGACCATCGACGCAAGCCGGCTCGATGAGCTGCTCAGTGCCGGGGTACGGTCCGGAAAGGCACCTCGTGAATTGTCGGAAGCCATAGGAGAGTGCGCCTCGATCGAATCCGGAGAGGTTGATCGAGACAACTTGGGCGCCCGCCTCGTCCTCGATGCGCCAGAAGTGCCGGATCCCGGCCTGGGCGTACTTGAAGGGCTTCAACGAGCGGTCCCGGTCGGCGGACTCCTCCGAGACCACTTCGACGACCAGGGAGACATCGGCCGGCGCGTACCAGGTCCGGTCGGGATCGTAGGCCTCCGTGGTGACCAACATGCCGGGCTCAGGGCGGCTCTTCTTGTCCAGGCGGACCGTCATCTCACGCTCCGCCTCGTAGAGCGGCAAGCAGTCCTGTTCGGCCGGGAGCCCCACGTGCCGTACCAGGCAGTCATTCACGAGGCGGCGCTCCACATGCGCTTCGGAGGCAGGGAAGTCGCCCGGCAGCAGCTCCAGCGCCTGCTGAAGATCGGCGAGCACCCCAACATCGCGCTCCACGTCATCCCGTTCGACGCCGGCGGCTACCCCGGGTCCGGACAGCCCATCTACTACGTGGACGGGGCCGTCCCCGAACTGGACACCGTGCAGCTCGACCAGTCCCACGGCCCCGCGCTGCTCGACGCCGAGTGACAGTTGGCCAAGTACCGCATCGTCCTCGACCGACTGCTCGCACTGAGCCTCGACGAGACCGAATCCCGCACGCTGATCCAGCACGTCCTGCACACCATTTGAGAGGGCACGGAAGCATGCAGATGACCTGGCAGAAGTCGTCCTACTGCGGAGAGGGCGAGTCCTGCGTCCACGTCTCCGCGTCCCCCGACGCCATACACATGACCGAGTCCAGCGACCCCACCGGCACCGTACTCACCACCACCCGCGCCGACTTCGGGCAATTCGTCCGCATCCTCAAGGACGAACCCATCACCGAGTCGCCCTTCGACGTCTCCGTAGCCGCCGAGGACACCGACCTCCTCCACATACGCACCAGAGCCGTCCCCAAGAAGGTCGTCACCACAACCCGCGCCCAGTGGAGCGCCTTCGTACTCGGCGTACGCGCAGACGAGTTCGACCACTTCGCTGCGCCGCCCCACTGACTCATGACGACCCGCCACCACGACCTGCCCGGCGCCCTCGCGCCCTACCGCCTCGTCTGGCTGGCCCTCTGGGCCGAGGCCACGCCCCAGCAAGAGGCTGAACTCACCGAGCACTTTCGCGCGGCGCTCGAACGTCACGGCACGGTGATGGTGCACGCCCGAGGGCCGTTCCAGCGCACCCCGGAGATGCTGCACTTCGACATCGACATCACGCCGAACGGTTCGGCCCCCGACTGCCTACAGGCTCTCGGGTTCACCCGAGACGAGGAGTTCGGCGGCTGGAACGACGAATGGGAGCGGCCGGTCCATGGCGGGGTCTTCCTGCATTCCGCCGTGTACGGCGCCCAGGCCGGCGAGAGGGAAGCCGCCGCCGCGCCCCGCTTCGAGACGGGCGACGTGGTCCGGGTCAGTGACTCCGCCGAGGCCCGGCGGCTCGGCCTAGCAGGCACGGAAGTGATCGTGGGGCACCCGGACTACGACGGCGACACCGTTCCCGCCCACAGAACTTGGCACTACGACGTCCACGTGGATGGGCAGGATGAGACAGAGAGCCTTCACGAGGCGGACCTGCAACCCACCGGCCGGCGCGTACAGCTCTACGGCAACCGGATCACGGTCGGCCCGGACGGATCTCCGATCCAGCCGGCCGACCGCTCCAAGGATCTATAAGGAGACCTCGATGCCCGACTCCCTCACCTGGCACAAGTCCTCCTACTGCGCTCAGGGCAACTCCTGCGTCCACGTCGCAGTCTCCGCCGACCGCATCCTCGTAGCCGAGTCCGGCGACTCGACCGGGGCGGTCCTCACCACCGGCCTCCCTCAGTGGAACGCCTTCGTACTCGGCGTGCGCGCAGACGAGTTCGGCCACGTCGCCCCGGCTACCGGGATCTATTCGCAGCGCTCCGGCCTTCAGGCCGGGGGTGAAGCGAATCTGCCGGTGTGACGCGGAGCGTCACCGTAAGCGGTCCGGCGGAGCCGGACGGAGGTGTGTTACCTGTGGCGCGGAGCGCCGCGAGGCTTGTCCCGGCGGAGCCGGGCACAGCTCACCCTGGCCGGTTCTGCTGCTCGATGTACTGCCTGACCACGGA
>NZ_JBITJS010000023.1:0-121750 GCF_044460245.1 Streptomyces sp. NPDC050145
GCGCCCCTGATGAGGCTGCGCCTCATCGGGGAAATGCGACGCGAAGCGTCTGCATTTCAGGGGCGCGGGGAACTGCGCGACCAGCCCCCACCGGGCCGCACCCGGCGACGAGACAGTCGGAGCTACGGCGTGACCGGAGCCGGGACGATGCGCCCCGTGACCTCGCCCAGGCCGACACGGGTGCCGCCGGCCCCGGGGGCCCACGCGCTCAGGGTGACGACATCCCCGTCCTCCAGGAACCCCCGCTCAACCCCATCGGAGAGCTTCAGCGGCCGCGTCCCGTTCCAGGTCATCTCGATGAGCGACCCGCGCTCGTTCTCCTCGGTCCCCGAGATCGTCCCGGACCCGTACAGGTCGCCGGTCCGCAAGGAGGCCCCGTTGACCGTCATGTGAGCCAGCATCTGCGCGCCGGTCCAGTACATGCCCGAGAAGGGCGGCTCGGAGACGACCTCGCCGTTCAGGGACACGGTGATGCGCAGGTCGTACCCGGCGGGGTCGACGTCCGCCCCCGAGTCGTCCAGGTACGGCAGCAGCGGAACCGTCCGCTCCGGCGCGGCCACCCGCGCCGCGTCCAGCGCGTCGAGCGGGGTGATCCAGGCGGAGACGGAGGTGGCGAAGGACTTGCCGAGGTGCGGGCCGAGCGGCACGGTCTCCCAGTTCTGGATGTCGCGCGCCGACCAGTCGTTGAGCAGGCAGATGCCGAAGACGTGGTCGCGGTACCCGGCCAGCGGCACGGACGTGCCCTGCGCGGACGGGGTGCCCACGACGTAGCCGACCTCGGTCTCGATGTCGAGACGGACGGACGGGCCGAAGACCGGAGCCGGGTCCGAGGGAGCCTTGCGCTGCCCGGAGGGACGGACGACATCGGTGCCGGAGACCACGACCGTGCCGGCGCGCCCGTGGTACCCCACCGGAAGGTGCTTCCAGTTGGGCTTCAGCGGCTCCTCGTCCGGGCGGAACAGGCGGCCCAGGTTGGAGGCGTGGTTCTCCGACGCGTAGAAGTCGACGTAGTCCGCGACCTCGAACGGGAGGTGCAGGGTGACCGAGTCGAGCGGGTGCAGATGCGCGCGGACGGTCTCGCGGTGGGCCGGGACGGTCACCCAGCCGGTCAGCGCGCGCCGCACGTCCGACCAGGCGGTGCGGCCCGCGGCCAGCAGGGGGTTGAGGTTCGCCCGGGCCAGCAGGGTGCCGTAGGGGGAGCCGAGCGCGGCGGCGACGGCGCCCGCGTCCAGGACGTGGTCGCCGAGGCGGACGCCGACGCGGGGCTCCTGTCCCGCGGGCGAGAAGACGCCGTACGGGAGGTTGTGGGCGCCGAAGGGGTGGCCTTCGGGGAGGTCGAACGGGTCGAGCGGGGTGTGCTCGGACGTGGCTGCGGGTGCCATGCCTACGGGCCTCACTTTCCATTCGGGGTGGGCGAGCCACACGTTACGTGGGAGAACGCCGTTCGGGCAGTGCCTGAAGAGTGCGTCATGTCCGAAAGGTCGGTTGCCGGAACGGGGGCTCTACGGCGCCCGACCGGCGCAAACCCCGTCACCGCCCGTTTGCCCGGGGGAACTATCCTTCCCATGCTCGCGTCAATTCGAGCGGTGATGGTGGCACGGCGGAGACGACGGGGGTCGCGGGGACATGGGTTACACGATTCCGGGCTGGCTGGACGAGATCCTGGACTTCATCGGGATCAACTTCCCGAACGTGGACGAGGACGACTACCGCGAAATGGCCGACGCCATGCGGGAGTTCGCGGAGAAGTTCGAGGGGCACGGCGGCGACGCGCATCTGGCGTTCTCTCGGATCCTGTCCTCCTCCGAGGGCTGGGCCGTCGACTCCATGGAGAAGCACTGGAACAAGATCAAGGCCAGTCACCTGGAGAAACTCCCCGAGCTGGCCCGGCTGTTCGCGGACGCGTGTGACACGCTCGCCGAGATCATCGAGTGGATGAAGCACAAGGCCGAGGCCGAACTCGCCATCATGGCCGGGTCGGTGGGTCTGTCGATCGGTCTGGCGTGGGTGACGGGCGGACTGTCGGCGATCCTCGGCGCGGTCGAGATCCAGGCGATGCGGCAGTGCGTGAAGCGGATCATCGACGAGGCCGTGGAGCGGATCGTCGACGAGGTGATCGCGAAGCTGACCGAGCCGGTCAACGCGAAGCTGGAGTCGATGGTCGAGGACATGGTCCTGGACCTGGCCGAGGGCGCGTTCACGATGCCGCCCGCCGAAGGCCCCGGCGGCGGTGACGGTTCCCACGGCGGTGGCAAGGGTGGCGTGCACATCGCTTCGGCCGGTGACGGCGGCTCGTCGGGCAGTGGGGGTGCGGGCAAGCGGACCCGGATCGACCACACCGAGTTCGAGGACGGCGCGGGCAAGGTCTCCCGGCACGGCAGCGAGCTGCACCTCGCGTCCTCCGACCCGCTGGGCCGGGCCCGCGGCGCGTTCGGCCGCAGCAAGGGCCGCGACCCGTTCACGCAGGCCTTCGACAGCGTCCTGCACGGCGCGCTGAAGGGCTCCGAGAAGGCCCTGAAGAAGATCACCAAGCACATCACCGAGACCGTCCCCGAGCGGGTCAAGGGCGCCTCCCGCACCCACAAGGGCAAGGACCACGACGTCCGCGACAAGGTCGACGCCATCACGGGAGGCAAGAAGGACGGCGACGGCAAGGGCGGCACCCGCACCCGGATCAACGACTTCGTCAAGCGCCTGCCCGACTCCACGAAGGACGCCTGGGACAAGGCCCGCGACAAGGCGATCGGCCTCGGGCAGCGCCGCTGCAAGACCGACCCGGTGGACGTCGCCAGCGGCGAGATGGTGCTGCCCCAGACGGACCTGACCCTGCCGGGCGTCCTGCCCCTGGTCCTCGAGCGCACCCACATATCCGGCTACCACTACGGCCACGCCTTCGGGTCGAGCTGGGCCTCGACCCTGGACGAGCGGCTCGAACTGTCCGGCAGCGGCGCGGTCTGGGCCCGTCCCGACGGCTCGCTCCTCACCTACCCCCGGCTGCCCCGCGAGGAGGGCGAGGAGGTGCTGCCGCTGGAAGGCGCGCGCATCCCCCTCACGTACGCGGGACAGTCGGCCCTCGGCGACATCACCTACGTCACGGCCGACGTCCGCTCGGGCCTCACCCGCCGCTTCGTCGGCAACCCGTACTCCTCGGGCAGCCTGTACTGGCTGAGCGACCTGGAGGACCGCAACGGCAACGGCGTCCAGTTCTCGCGCGACGCGCAGGGCATGCCCTCCACCGTGCTGCACGAGGGCGGCTACCGGGTCCGCGTCACCCGTGACCCGGAGCTCGGCCGGGTCACCGCCCTCGACGTCGAGACGCCCGAAGGCCAGGTCCGCGTCGCCTCGTTCGGCTACGACGAGCAGCACCGGCTGACCGGGGTGTCGGGCGCGCGGGGCGTGCCGCTGCGGTTCACCTACGACGACGAGGACCGCGTCACGTCCTGGACCGACCGCAACGGCCACACCTACGGCTACGTGTACGACGCCGCGGGCCGTGTCGTGGAGACGGTGGGCCCCGACGGCGCGCTGTCCTCGACCTTCGCGTACGACCTCGCGGCCCGCGAGACCCGGTTCACGGACTCGGCCGGCGCGGTCACCGTCAGCCGCCTCAACACGCTCGGCCAGACGGTCGCCGAGACCGACCCGCTCGGCAACACGGTGCTCTTCGAGTGGGACCGCTACGACAACCTGCTGTCCCGCACCGACGAGTTGGGGCACACGTCCCGCTTCACGTACGACGAGTCCGGCAACCTGCGCACGATCGCGTACCCGGACGGGCGCACGACCACGACCACGTACAACGCCCTGCACCTGCCGGAGACGATCACCGGGCCGGACGGCGCGGTGTGGCGCCAGCACTTCGACGACCGCGGGAACCGCACCGCGATGACCGCGCCCGACGGCACGGCGACGACGTTCACGTACGACGCGGCGGGCGCGCTCGCCACCGCCACGTTCCCGGACGGCGCGACAGAGACCCGCACCAACGACCAGGCGGGCCTGGTCCTCTCGGTCTCCGACGGGCACGGCGCCACCTACACCGTGCGCCGCGACCCCTTCGGGCGGCCGCTGGAGAGCGTCGACCCGGCGGGCTCCGTCACGCGCATGGAGTGGACGGCCGACGGCTGGCTCACCCGGCGCACCGCGGCCGACGGGGCGAGCGAGGCGTGGACGTACGACGAGGAGGGCAACTGCCTCACCCACACCGGCCCCACGGGCGGCGTGACCTCCTTCGAGTACACGTGGTTCGACCTCGTCTCCGCCCGCACGGGCCGGGACGGGGCGCGCTACGCGTTCGCGTACGACACCGAGCTGCGGCTCACCGGCGTGGCAGACCCGCAGGGCAGGACGTGGAGCTACCGGTACGGGCCCACGGGTCTGACCGAGTCGCAGACCGACTTCGACGGCCGCACGACGACGTACGAGTACGACGCGGCGAGCCGGCTCGTCGCCCGGACGACCCCGCTCGGACAGCGCGTCTCCTACACGTTCGACGCCGTGGGCAACGTGCTGGAGAAGGACGCCGCCGGTGTCCTCACCCGCTACACCTACGACGCCGCCGACCAGCTGATCAGCGCCGTGTCGCCGACCTCCTCGCTGTCCCTGGAGCGCGACGTCATGGGCCGGCTGCTCACCGAGACGGTCGACGGGCACCGCATGCGCTTCGGCTACGACGCGCACGGCGAACTGGTCTCGCGGACCACCCCCACCGGCGCCGTCACGTCGTACCGCTACGACGCCGCGGGCAACCGGACCCGGGTGGATCTCGCCGGTCACGCCCTCGACTTCACCCACGACGTCCTCGGCCGCGAGACCGCCCGCACGCTGGGCCCGGCGGACGCGCCGGTCACGCTCGCCTCCGGGTGGGACGTGCTCGGCCGGCTGGCGACCCGGACCCTGACCACGGCCCGCGGTCCCCTGCGCGACCGCTCCTACGGCTACCGCGCCGACGGATTCCTGACCCGGATCACGGAGCGGCACGACGGCACCGACCAGCTGTTCGAGCTCGACCCGGTGGGGCGTCCCGTCGGCGTCACCGCGGGCGGCTGGACGGAGCGCTACGCCTACGACGACACCGGGAACCAGACCGACGCCCAGTGGCCCGACGCCGCCCGGTCCACCGGGAGCCGCGGCGAACGCGCCTACGAGGGCACCCGGCTGCGGGGCGCGGACGGGCTGCGCTACGAGTACGACGACGCCGGACGGGTCGTCCTGCGCCAGAAGCGGCGGCTGTCGCGCAAGCCCGACACCTGGCGCTACGCCTGGGACGCGGAGGACCGGCTCGTCGCGTGCACGACCCCCGACGGCACCGAGTGGCGCTACAGCTACGACGCCCTCGGCCGCCGCACCGCCAAGCACCGCATGGCGGCGGACGGCAGCGGCGTGGTCGCCACGGTCCGCTTCGCCTGGGAGGGCACCCAGCTGGCCGAGGAGACCGACTCCACCACCGGAGTGACCCTGACCTGGGAGTACGAGGGCCTCCAGCCGATGTCACAGCTGGAACGGCGCATTCCCGCCGACACCGCACAGCACGAGCAGCACGGGCAGCACGAGCAACAAGAGGTGGACAGCCGCTTCTTCGCCATCGTCACCGACATCATCGGCACCCCGACCGAACTCGTCGGCGAGCAGGGCGACATCGCCTGGCACAAGCGGTCCACGGTCTGGGGTATCACCACGCGCAACCGCGACGCCCAGGCCCACACCCCGCTGCGCTTCCCCGGCCAGTACGCGGACCCGGAGACGGGCCTGCACTACAACCTGAACCGGCACTACGACCCCGAGACGGCCCGCTACGTGTCGTCCGACCCGTTCGGCCTGGTGCCCGCGCCCAACCCGGCCGCGTACGTCGTCAACCCCTTCACGTTCATGGACCCCGAGGGCCTCGTCGCGAAGGGCTGCACGCAGGAGAGCGGCTGGTACGGCGGTCTGCTCCCGGCCAACAAGAAGGCGGACGGGACGAAGTATCCGCAGGCGATGGAGGTCAACCACATCCCTGCCAAGTCGGCGTACAAGGACGTCATCGAGCCCGGCTTCTACTTCGCGAACAAGCCGCACAAGAAGCAGAAGGTCAACAACGGCCCGGCCATCCGCATGGAGCGCGACCACCACGAGCAGCTGTACAGCACGGGCTACTCGCTCCAGTCGCAGGCCTGGCAGCAGCGCCAGCGCGAGCTGATCAACTCCGGGCGGATCACCGAGGCGATGCGCATGGACATCGACGACATCAAGCGGCGCTTCCCCGGCACCTACGATCAGCACATCAAGGACATGGTCGCCAGCCTGAAGGACAACAAGCCCCTCCAGGACATGCTGACGAAGCGAGGATGGAAGATCGACGAGGCCGCCCTCCTCGCGTGAGGCCATCCAGGACACTGAGGAAGACGAGGGACGGAACATGGAACTGGAACTGCTGCCGCTGGTCGGTGCCGGTCCGCTGCGGCTCGGCATGTCGGCGCAGGAGGCACGCGACGCGGTCCAGGCGTGGGGCCTGCTGCGGGTCGCCTCCAGTGACCCGGAGCCGGGCCAGATCCTGCTCAAGCACGACGCGTCCGGCCTGAACGTGATGCTCGGGTTCACCAAGGGCGCGCTGAGCGGCGTGGAGCTGTTCCGCTTCCTGGAGGAGGACTCCGACGTCCGGGTGCTCCTCGACGGCCTCGACGTCTTCCGCACCCCGAGCGTGGACCTCTTCGAGCTGCTCGCGGAGCGCGGCCACGAGATCACCGAGAACGACCTCGGCTTCGACGAACTGCCGGCCCTGAAGGTGATCCTCGCCAACCAGAGCAGCTACGAGTACCCGGTGGACGAGGACGGCGACCCCCTCTACTACGACTACGTACGCCTCGCGGACCAGATCTGACGCCTCGCGGACCCGCGGTGGACCCACGGGAGACACGGGAGAGCCCCGCCCGGCGCAGACTCCGCGAGCACCGGGAGCGGGCGTCCCTGGCGGCCGTCGAGGCGGCGCTCGGCGAACTGCGCACCGGGCGGGGCCTGTCGGCGGACGAGGAGCCGGGCTGGGCCCGGGCCGCGATCGAGCGGGCCTGGTCGATCCACACGGAGCCGGACGCCCTGCTCCCCGACGACTCCCCGCCCGAGGTGCTCGACGCGTGGATCGAGGCCCGGCTCGCCGAGCACGGCATCGGTGGCGACGTCTACGTGGCGAGTCATGTGCGCCCGCGCCCCTGGCTGGAGTGCCGGCTGCCCGCGACGGGCTGGGCGGAGCGGGTGCGGGGCGCGGTCGAGGAGCCCTGGATGTTCCTGTCCGGCCCGCTCGACCGGCTCCTGATCGTCTCCGAGTCGGAGTACCACTTCGAGTGCCACGCCGCCTCGGTCTGACCCCTTCGAACGACCCCTTCCAAGGCCACCCACGCGCGCCTTGCGTCATCCGTATTCTTCGGCCCATGGCCGCCAACGCATATGCCCTCATCGCCACCGACCTGGACGGAACGCTGCTGCGCGGCGACGACACGGTCTCCGACCGGACCCGCCGCGCGCTCGCCCGGGCCACCGCGACAGGGGCCCGGCACATCGTCGTGACGGGCCGGCCCGCGCCGCGCGTCAAGGACCTCCTCGACAGCCTCGGCGGTGGCGGGCTCGCGGTGTGCGCGCAGGGGGCGCAGCTCTACGACGGCGAGACGGACCGGCTGCTCTGGTCCCGCACGCTGGACCGGGAGCTGGCCGAGCAGGCGCTCGGGAAGATCGAGGCGGAGGTCGGTCAGGTCCACGCGGCCGTCGACCAGGACGGCGTCGACGGCCTGACGCTGATCGAGCCGGCGTACCGGATGCCGCACCCCACGCTCCCCGCGCAGCCCGTGTGGCACCGGACCGAGCTGTGGGAGCGGCCCATCAGCAAGGTGCTGCTGCGTCACCCCGAGCTGGGGGACGACGCGCTGGCGGCGGTCGCGCGGGCGGCGGTCGGTTCGCTGGCGACGGTCACGATGTCCGGACCCGGCACGGTGGAGCTCCAGCCGCTCGGGGTCACCAAGGCGACGGGCCTCGAACGCGCCGCGGAGCGGCTGGGCGCCGGGCCCGCGGAGACGATCGCCTTCGGCGACATGCCGAACGACGTGCCGATGTTCGGCTGGGCGGGCTGGGGCGTGGCCATGGCCGACGCCCACCCCGAACTGCTGGCCGTCGCCGACGAGGTGACTTCGTCGAACCAGGACGATGGTGTGGCGGCGGTACTGGAGCGCCTGTTCGAGGCCTGATCGGTCTCGTCACCGGGTGCCGCCCGGTGGGGCTTCTCGCGCAGTTCCCCGCGCCCCTGAAATGCAGACGCTTCGCGTCGCATTTCCCCGACGGGCGAGCGCCCGATGAGATGGCGCACGCAGTGCGCATCTCAGGGGCGCGGGGAACTGCGCGACCAGCCACGACGAGACCCGCACCCGCCCACGAAACAGAACCCGGCACACGAGAAGGCGCTAACCCGCCACCCGGGGCACCCTCCGCTCCCAGGTCCGGTGGAAGACGACCTCGTCCCCGTCCCGGCACACGACCTCGTCGGACGTCACGAACTCCCGAGCCGTACAGGAGATCTCCGACCGGGTGGAGACCCGCGCGTCCCACCCCCGCTCGGCCCGGTGCAGCCGGATCGACCACTCCGAGCGGGCCCGGGCCGACAGCGGGTCGTCCTCCCGTACGACATACGTGTCCCGCCCCTCCTCGGCGTACTCGAGCCCGTCGGGGTGCACGCGCACACCCCCGCACCCGGCGACCGCCTCCAGCGTCCACTCGCCCTCGGCCACGTCCCGTACGACGAGCCGTTCGGGCCGCGGCTCCTCGTCGAGGGGGACGGGGAGGACGACGCCGAGCGGTTCGGACTGCTCGGGCTCGGCGAAGGCGGAGGGGAGGGCGGTCGCGGGGTCCTCGGACCGGACGGGCAGTTCGAGCGCGCTGCCCACCGGGTCGAGGGTGAAGCCGCGCTCGGACCCGGGCTGGGGCCAGATCCAGGGCCAGTACGCGGAGGACACGGCGAGCCGGATCCGGTGCCCCGCGGGGAACACGTGGCCGATGCCGGTCAGCTCGAAGGTGATGTCCTCGGTCATGGCCGGCACCATCGGCACGGTCACCGAACTCCCGTGCCGGGACGTGAAGTTGAGCGCGCCGCGCGTCACGAGCGTGGAGGAGCCGTCGGGCGCGACGTCGCAGAGCCGGGCGATCGCCTGCCCACGCGGCACGGGCGAGGTGACGCGCAGCCGGACCCGGGGCCGCCCGAGGACGGTGACGTCCCGCGCCGGCTGGAACTCGAAGCACGCCGACTTCGCGTCCTCGTCCCGCTGGTCCGGCGGCAGGTCCGCGTCGCCGCCGAGCGGCACGAAACGGCCCGCGTCCAGACCGGTCTGCTGCGGCGAACGCACGAGCACGGGCGAGCCCTGGAGCTCGTAGGTGGTCGGGGTGATGTGCGGGGAGGGCCAGGAGGGCTCGCCGACCCAGCGGCCGGGGAGCTCGGTGTAGACGGTGGCGGGCGGGTGGGAGTCGCTGATCCAGGCGCGGAGCTTCGGTTCCTTCGTCACGTCGCTGTCCTGGTCCTTCAGCCAGTGGTCCCACCAGCGCAGCGTCTCCTGGAGGAAGCCGATGCCGGGGCCCGGCGGCCGGCAGCGGTCGGGGTACTGGTGGGACCAGGGGCCGATGATGCCCCGCACCTGGTCGTCGGGGAGCGCCGCCACGAGCCGCAGGACCGTGTCGCGGTACGGGTCGTGCCAGCCGCCGACCGCGAGGACGCCGGCCCGGATCGCCCCGAGGTCCTCGCGGACGGAGCCGCGCCGCCAGTGGTCGTCCCGGGTCTGGTGGGACAGCCAGGTGTGGATCGACGGTTCGACCGCCGCCAGACGTGAGGTCCAGATGTCCTTCCAGCGGTCGCCGACGAACTCCGGGTCGGGCGGCCGGGACACGTACGCGAGCGTCGCCGCCGCCCACGCGTGCAGGTCGACGGCGAGCACGGAACCACCCATGTAGTGCCGGTCGTTGTCGTAGCGATCGTCCGTGGCGCAGACGGTGACGACCGCCTTGAGCGGCTCGGGCGCGAGGGCCGCGATCCGGAGGGAGTTCAGCCCGCCCCACCCGATGCCGAACATGCCGACCCTGCCGGTGGACCAGGGCTGCCCGGCCAGCCAGTTCACGACCTCGACCCCGTCGGCGAGCTCCTGCGCGCCGTGCGCCTCGCCCGGCAGGCCCTCGGAGTTGCCGTGCCCGCGCACATCGACCCGTACGGAGGCGTAGCCGTGGCCCGCGTACCAGGGGTGGCGCTGGTGGTCGCGCGGGGCCGTCCGGTCGGAGAGACGGTGGGGGAGGTACTCGAGGAGGACGGGGACGGGCTCGTCGGTCCCGGGGCGCCACACGCGGGCGAACAGCGTCGTGCCGTCCGGCAGCGGGATCCGGACGTCCTCGTGGGTCACGTCGAACGGCAGGTCGGTGCGGATGCGGGGTGTCGGCGGTTCCGGCGCGGTATCCGTAGCGGTGCGGGACAAGATGGTCACCCCTGGTCGTATCGGCTGATCAGGAACATACCGGGGGCGTCGGAAAGGCGCCTGGGCTGGACAGTCCGGGAAGGCGCCCCCTGTGATCGAAACGCGACCGGATACGCTGACTTGAGTGATGGCAGCGACACATCGACAAACCGTGTCATCGACCGAATGATCGACCGAGTTCGCCATGTGATCGTCATGATCGTCAGCAGACAGGAGACCCACTCGTGACCGTCGTCGGGACTTTCGGTCTTAGCGTCCGGGACCAGGCTCTCGAAGCCGATGTCCAGGCCGGATTGGTGGCCGTCGAGGAGGGACTCCTCGAAGCCACCAAGAGCGAGGTTCCCTTCATCACGGAGGCGGCCCAGCATCTGGTGCGCGCCGGGGGCAAGCGTTTCCGGCCGCTGCTCGTGACGCTCGCCGCGCAGTTCGGTGACCCGTACGCGCCGGGCGTCGTGCCCTCGGCCGTCGTCGTCGAGCTCACCCACCTCGCCACGCTCTACCACGACGACGTGATGGACGAGGCGGACGTGCGCCGCGGCGTGCCCAGTGCCAACCAGCGCTGGGGCAACTCGGTGGCCGTCCTCACCGGCGACTTCCTCTTCGCCCGCGCCTCGCACATCCTCGCCGACCTCGGCCCGGACGCCGTCCGCATCCAGGCGGAGGCGTTCGAGCGCCTCGTCACCGGCCAGATCCTGGAGACCGCGGGCCCGGCCGACGGCCGCGACCCGGTCGACCACTACCTGGACGTGCTCGGCGGCAAGACCGGCTCGCTGATCGCCGTGGCGTGTCGTTTCGGCGCCATGATGTCCGGCGCCGACGAGACCGTCGTCGACGTCCTCACCCAGTACGGGGAGCGGCTCGGCGTCGCCTTCCAGCTCGCCGACGACGTGCTCGACATCGCCTCCGACTCGCACGAGTCCGGCAAGACCCCGGGCACCGACCTGCGCGAGGGCATCCCGACGCTGCCCGTCCTGCGGCTGCGCGAGCGCGCCGAGAAGCTCGGACTGCCCGAGGACCTGGCGCTCGTCGAGCTCCTCGACTCCGACCTCACCGACGACGCGCGCCACGCCGAGGCCCTCACCCGGCTGCGCGCCCACCCGGCCCTCGAGCAGGCCCGCCGCGACACGGTGCGCTACGCGGAGGAGGCGCGCTCCGCGCTCGCCCCGCTGCCCGAGTGCGAGGCCAAGTCCGCGCTGGTCGAGCTGTGCGACGCCGTGGTGCACCGGGCCGGCTGAGAAACCCCCTCTGCGCCACCCGGAGGGGGTGTGACGCCCCGTGTCATCCCGTAGGCGTACGCGGAGTTGATCCCGGGGTCTGACGTCTTCGCGGCGCCGGTTTGGTCAGATTGAGTCATCCACTCCTTACCGATTCAGGACCGATTCGGGTGAGAATGGCGGCTCGGAGTGGGACACAGACCGACGAGTGCACAGACGGTAGGCCGCCGCCGATCACGGAGGTAGGGCAACAGACATGGCACCGTACGCAGCGGAAGACAGCCAGGACGGCGGGGGCGCCGGCACCGGCACCGGGCGGCGCAGGGCGGCCCGGTACGCGGTCCCCGCGGCGGTGATCGGGGTGGCAGCGGCGACGATCGGGCTCGTCCCGGCGCTCGCCGACTCGGGCGACCCCGACCTGCCGAAGACCACGGCTCAGGAACTCCTGCGGAAGATCGCGGCCTCGGACACCGAGCAGCTGTCCGGCACCGTGAAGATCCACACCGATCTGGGGCTGCCCTCGCTGGGCGGCGGCGCGGCCGGCATGCTCGGCGGCGCCGGCGGTGGCGAGGGAGGCGGCGAGGGCCCCTCCTCGGCCGACCCCAAGGCGAAGCTCACCGAGCTGGCCACCGGCACGCACACGCTGCGCGTCGCGGCGGACGGCCCGGACCGGCAGAAGCTGTCGATCCTCGAGGACGCCGCCGAGTACAGCGTGATCCACAACGGCAGCGACGTCTGGGCCTACGACAGCAAGTCGAACGAGGCGTACCACGCGAAGGACACCGGCAGGCACGACGCCGCCGGTGACCGGGCGAAGCAGCGCGAGGACGAGCTGCCCGCCACGCCGAAGGAGCTCACGGACGAGATCCTCAAGGCCTCCGGCGACACCACGTCGTTCAGCGTGGACGGCACCTCGCAGGTGGCGGGCCGGGACGCGTACCGGCTGCAGATCAAGCCCAAGCAGTCCGGTTCGACGGTCGGCGCGATCACGATCGCCGTCGACGCGAAGACCGGTACGCCGCTGAAGTTCACGCTGACCCCGGCGAGCGGCGGCGCGGCCGTCGTCGACGCGGGCTTCACCAGCGTCGACTTCGGCAAGCCGGCCGCGTCCACCTTCGACTTCAAGCCGGCCAAGGGGACCAAGGTCACCGAGGCCGACGAGCTGAAGGGCAAGGAGCTCAAGGACCACGAGCTTCCGGGCAAGGGCGAGCGGCCCGGCGACCACCCGCAGCGCGCGCCGAAGGGCGCCGAGGGCGTGGAGGGCGCCGAGGGCCTCAAGGTCATCGGCGAGGGCTGGACCTCGATCGCCGAGCTGAAGCTGCCGGAGGGCGCGGGCCTCGCGGGAGGCGGCGCGGCCAAGGGCGACGTGCCGGCCGACGCCCAGAAGTTCCTGGACTCGCTGGGCGACAGGGTCAAGGGCGACTTCGGTACGGGCACGGTCTACTCGACCCGCCTGGTCAACGTCCTGATCACCGAGGACGGCAAGGCCTACGCCGGAGCCGTCACGAAGGAAGCGCTGGTGAAGGCCGCCGAGGCGCGCTGATCCGGAGCGAGGAAACCGACGGGGTGCGGGGGTGGGGCGTCAGGCTCCGCCCCCGCACCGCGTACATCCGAGGGATCCGAGGGAGAGGCATGGCGACGCCGGTCAGCGGGACCCAGCCGGTCATCGAGACGCACGAGCTCAGCAAGCGGTACCGCGGCGGACAGCTCGCCGTCGACGGGCTGAGTCTGACCGTCCCGCAGGGCGCCGTCTTCGGCTTCCTCGGACCGAACGGGTCGGGCAAGACGACCACCATCCGGATGCTGATGGGCCTGATCGAGCCGACGTCCGGCGCCGCGCAGGTGCTCGGCCGGCCGATGCCCAAGGCGAGCCGGACGGTGCTCCCGCAGGTCGGCGCCCTGATCGAGGGCCCGGCCCTGTACGGCTTCCTCTCCGGCCGGGACAACCTGCTGCGCTACGACTCGGCGGACCCGACGGCCGATCCGCGCACCCGTAAGGCCCGGGTCGGCGCGGCCCTGGACCGGGTGGGTCTGGCGGCCGCCGCGGGCAAGAAGGCGAAGGCGTACTCGCTGGGCATGAAGCAGCGGCTCGGACTCGCGGCCGCGCTGCTCCAGCCCCGCCGGCTGCTGGTCCTGGACGAGCCGACGAACGGCCTGGACCCGCAGGGCATGCGCGAGATCCGCACCCTGGTGCGGGAGCTGGCCTCCGACGGCACGACCGTCTTTCTGTCCTCGCACCTGCTCGACGAGATCGAGCAGGTCTGCACGCACGCGGCCGTGATGACGCGCGGACGGCTGATCACCCAGGGCCCGGTCGCCGAGCTCGCCGCGGGCGCCCGCGGCACGCTCACCGTCACGACGCCCGACCCGGCGGACGCGGCCCGTGTCCTGAAGGAGCACGGGATCACGGTCCTGGAGGCCGCGGAGGACCGGGTCACCGCCGACCCGCCACCCCCGGAGACGGAGCTGGCGGATCTGAACGAGGCGCTGGTCGCCGCGGGAGTACGGGTACGGGGCTTCGGCATCGAGCGGGCCTCGCTGGAGGACGCCTTCGTGGCGCTGACCGGGGAGGGTTTCGATGTCGCGGGCTGAGACGGTGGCGGCGGCGCCGGTGGTGCGGGCGGCTCGCTTCCGGTGGACGTTCGGACTGTTCCGCAGCGAGCTGGCCATGACGTTCCGGCGCTGGCGCACGCTCGCTCTGCTCGCCGTCCTGGCCGGGGTGCCCATCCTCATCGGCGTCGCGGTGAAGATCGAGACGAGTGGCGGCTCGGGGGTCGGCGGGGGAGGGCCCGAGGGTGGCGGCGGCCCCGCGTTCATCGCGCAGATCACGAACAACGGGCTGTTCCTGGTGTTCACGGCGCTGGCCGCGACGCTCCCGTTCTTCCTGCCGATGTCGGTCGGGGTGATCGCGGGCGACGCGGTGGCGGGCGAGGCCGGTGCGGGCACCCTGCGCTATCTCCTGGTGGCCCCGGCGGGCCGCACCCGGCTGCTCCTGACCAAGTACGCGACGACGATGACGTTCTGCCTCGTGGCGACGCTCGTGGTGGCGGTGTCGGCGCTGGCCACCGGGGCGGTCCTGTTCCCGCTCGGCGACCTGACGACCATCTCGGGGACCACGATCGGCTTCGGCGAGGGCCTCGGCCGCGCCTTCCTGATCGCCCTCGCCGTGGCGCTGTCCCTGGTCGGCATCGCCGCGCTCGGCCTGTTCGTCTCGACGCTGACGAACAGCGGGATCGCGGCGATGGCCACCACCGTCGGCCTGCTGATCACGGTTCAGATCCTCGACCAGATCCCGCAGCTGCACGCGATCCAGCCGTACTTCTTCTCGCACTACTGGCTGTCCTTCGCCGACCTGATGCGCGAGCCGGTCTACTGGACCGAGCTCGTCAAGAACCTCGAACTGCAGGCCCTGTACGCGGCGGTCTTCGGCTCGGCGGCCTGGGCCCGCTTCACGGCGAAGGACATCACCGCCTGATCAGTCCTGCTCGTACGCGAAGCGCGCGAGCGGAGCGTCCCCGGCGAAGAAGGTCTTGGCGCGGGTGAGCGCGGCGGTGTCGGTGAGGACGTCACCGGGCTTGCTGCCGTTGCCGAGCAGGACGCCGCCGAAGCGCATGCCGAGGTACGCCGCCGAGTTGTTCAGCGTGCCGACCAGCGGGTCGGCGACGACCTCCTCGGTGTGGGCGAGCGCGGTCACGCCCCACAGGGTGCGCCCGCCGAGCGTGTCCTTGAAGTCGACGCCGGGCGTGCGCAGCCAGCCCGACCAGTGGTCGAGGTAGCGCTTGGTGGGCGTGGAGACCGAGTACCAGTACAGCGGCGAGACGATCACGACGTCGGTCGCGGCGAGGGTGGCGTCGAGCAGCAGGGCGGTCGCGCCCTCGCGAGGCCGCACGTGGTCGCTGTCGTGGCGCAGGTCCTCGAACTCGGGCAGGCGGTGCTCGGAGAGGTCGATCCAGGTCTGTCCGGTGCTCGGCGGCAGCTGCTCGGCCGCCTTGCGGGCGAGGATCTCGGAGTTGCCGCCGGAGCGGCTGCTGCCGAGCACGAACAGGAAATTGCGGTCGGACATGGCTCCCCCAGGGACGCAGAACGTTGTTACTTGCATACGCAGTATATGCAGATGCATGAAATTGGGGGGAGGGTTTCTTGCGAGGAGCCGCGGAGCCGAGGAGCCGCGGAGCCGCGGAGCCCGCACGGGCGACCGGCCTCACTGCACGTCGAACTCGTTCCCCTCCGGGTCGGTCATCGCCACCCAGGAACCGCCCCGCTCCTTGAACTCGCGGACCGTGCGCGCCCCGAGCCCGGTCAGCCGCTCGACCTCGGCGGCCCGCCGCTCGGCGCCCACGTGGAGGTCGATGTGCAGCCGGTTCTTGCCGGACTTCGCCTCCGGGACGCGCTGGAAGAGGATCCGCCGGCCGAGGCCGGTGCCGCTCTCCTCGTCCACCAAGTCCGCCGGGTGCCGCACGGCCACCAGGTCCCGGAACGCGCGCCGCCCCCAGCGCTCCACGGTGTCGGCCTCGTCGAGCGCCCCGAACCCGAGCAGCCGGCCGATCAGTGCCGCGTTGTCCTCGATCTCGTACCCGAGGGCGGCGGCCCAGAACTCGGCCTGGGCGTGCGGGTCGGCGACGTCGACGACGAGCTTCCAGTCATAGGTCATGAGACCAGTTATAGAGCCGTAGGAGGACAGAACCAGGACACGCGAGCGAGCCGGCTCACTTACGATGATCTTCGCTCGCGCGGCCGGGGGGCCGGGCCGGGCGGCGGTGGACACCAGGGGGGTGACGCCGCACGGGGGCTTGGGACATGTGCAGCCTTGGGGGGCGCGTGATGTCGGGAAGACGTTGGATAGGGCCCGTGGTGACACTGGCCGTCGTGCTGGGCGGGATCGGATCGATCGCGGCCTGGTTCATGTCGACCGAGGGCTATCTGCCGGGGGACGCCATGGTGCGGTCCTGGTCGGCCGAGAAGGACCGGGCGGGGGCGGTCGGTGCGGGCGACGACAACTGGGTCGTCGGTGATGTCGCCGTCCGCAGCCGGTTCGACGCGGTGACCGGATTCGGGCTCGCCGAGGGACACGAGGGCAAGCGGCTCTGGGAGTACGTGCCACCGGGCCGGGGCGAGATCTGTGGTACCGCGGAGCACGCCGGCACGGGGGCCGTGCTGGTCGTCCGGGGCGCGGACGGCGGCGACGTCTCCGGGCGGCCCGGAGCCGGCTGCACGACCATCATGGCGCTGGACGCCAAGGACGGCCGGGAGCTGTGGAAGGAAGAGGCGAAGCCCGCGAAGGACGCGTTCGGCGACGTGGTCCCGGGAAGCGCCCCGACCGTGGACGCGCGCGGTGACCTCGCCGTGGTCGCCCAGGACCGGCGCGGCTCGGAAGTCGACGCGCAGGGCAGCCTGGTGAAGAAGAAGGCCAAGGGCGACGACGTGACGCTCCGCGGCCTGGACCTGCGCACCGGCAAGCTCCGCTGGAAGGCCGAGCTGCCCGACCGGTGCGCGCCGCAGAGCGTCTCCCTCGGCGAGAAGCGGGTGTTCGCGGTGCTCTCCTGCGAGGCCGGCGGACGCGACAAGCGTGAGGTGTCCGAGCTGACGGTGGCCACGTTCGACCGCGCGAGCGGCGCCCTGGGGTGGAACGCGCCGCTCGACGAGCGCCGCCCGCTCGACCCGAAGACCTCGGTCGGCATCGTGTCGGCCGACCCGCTGGTGCTCTCGGTCGGGGCGGCCCCGGACAATCCGGCGACCAGCGGTCCGAGCGCGGGCGAGGCCGGCCGGTTCGTCTCGTTCGACGCGAACGGACGCCCGGGTCCCACCATCGACGCCTCGCGCGACAAGGGCGTGATCAACGCGAGCCGGCCGATGCAGACGGCCGTCGCCGGCGACCGGCTCTACGCGCTGGCCGGCTACTGGCGGAAGGGCGACCACGACATCGTCGTCGCCTTCGACCTCAGGACCGGCGAAGAGGTCTGGTCGGAGGAGATGGACAACCCGGCCCCGGCGCTGGCCGTGCTCGGCGACCGGGTGACGGTCCTGAACGAGTGGTCCACCCAGTCCGCCGCGATCACGACCCTGGTCGAGCTGGACGCCGACGACGGCGACGAGCTCGACGAACGCCACTTCCGCGACAATGTGCCGAGCCCTGTGACCGCGATGTACGAGCACGAGGGCCGGCTCATCACGGCGGGCCAGGGCGGCGGCACCCCGTTCACCGCCTACGACCGCTGGTGACCACCGGCACGTAGTGCCCGGACACCGAGACGCCTAGACCGTCCCGACCGTCTCCTCGGCCGCGCTCTTCCCGGAGGGCGCGGCGGTCCCGGAGGGCGCGGCGGTCGCGGCGGCCCGGGCCACGCGGGCCAGCTCCGCGCGGCCCGCGTGGGCGGTGCGCAGGGCGTCCCAGGTCAGCAGGATCAGGGCGACCCAGACCAGGCCGAACCCGGCCCAGCGCTCGACCGGCATCTCCTCGTGGAAGTAGACGATGCCGAGCAGGAACTGGAACACCGGGGCCAGGTACTGGAGCAGGCCCAGCGTGGAGAGCGGCACGCGGATCGCGGCCGCGCCGAAGCACACCAGCGGGATCGCCGTCACGAGGCCGGTCGACGCGAGCAGCGCCGCGTGCCCCGGGCCCTCCGTGGAGAAGGTGGAGCCGCCCTGGGCGGTCAGCCACAGCAGATAGCCGAGCGCGGGCAGGAACTGCACGGCGGTCTCGGCGGCCAGCGACTCCAGGCCGCCCAGGTTCACCTTCTTCTTCACGAGTCCGTACGTGCCGAACGAGAACGCGAGGATCAGCGAGATCCACGGCGGCCGCCCGTAGCCGATCGCCAGGACGAGGACCGCGAGGACGCCCGTGCCGACGGCCGCCCACTGCGCGGGCCGCAGCCGCTCCTTGAGGAGCAGGACGCCGAGCGCGATCGAGACCAGCGGGTTGATGAAGTACCCGAGCGAGGCCTCGACGACATGGCCCGCGTTCACGGCCCAGATGTAGAAGCCCCAGTTCACGGTGATCACGGCCGCGGCGATGGTGACGAGCCCGAGCCGCTTCGGCTGCCGCAGCAGCTCACGCAGCCAGCCCCACTTGCGGACGAAGAGCAGCGCGGCGGCGACGACGACCAGCGACCACACCATGCGGTGGGCCAGGATCTCTATCGCCCCGGCCGGCTTGAGCAGCGGCCAGAACAAGGGCACGAGGCCCCACATCCCGTACGCCGCGAATCCGTTGACGAGGCCGACGCGGCTCTCGTTCCTCGCCTGCTGCGCCGCAGACCCTGCCGCCCCGTCCTCCACGGACCCTCCTCAAGACACACGGCAGCCCCGCGGCGGCCATCAAGCAAGGTAGCGCCGCGGGGCGGTCCATGTCATGCCCGTATCGCCATACGGTCCTGACGGACGTTCCGGAGGTCAGCCGGCGACGGTCCAGGTGTCGCCGCCCGCGAGGAGCGCGGCCAGGTCGCCCTTGCCGTTCTGCTCGATGGCGGCGTCCAGCTGGTCGGACATCTGGACGTCGTAGACCGGCCGGCGGACGTTGCGGAACACGCCGATCGGCGTGTGGTGCAGGGTGTCCGGGTCGGCCAGGCGGGACAGGGCGAAGGCGGTGGTCGGGGACGCGGCCTGCGCGTCGTGGACCAGGATGTCCGCCCGGTTCGCGTCCGTCACCGGCACGACCTTCAGGTCGCCGGTGGCCGGGTCGCGCACGACGCCCTTCGCGCCGTCGGTCCCGAAGGTGATCGGCTGCCCGTGCTCGAGCCGGATCACGGCCTCCTCGGCCTGCTCCTTGTCCTTGAGGACCTCGAAGGCGCCGTCGTTGAAGATGTTGCAGTTCTGGTAGATCTCCACCAGCGCCGTACCCGGGTGCTCGGCCGCCTCGCGCAGCACCGACGTGAGGTGCTTGCGGTCGGAGTCCACGGTCCGGGCCACGAACGAGGCCTCCGCGCCGATCGCGAGCGACACCGGGTTGAAGGGCGCGTCGAGCGAGCCCATCGGCGTCGACTTGGTGATCTTGCCGACCTCGGAGGTGGGGGAGTACTGGCCCTTGGTGAGCCCGTAGATCCGGTTGTTGAACAGCAGGATCTTGAGGTTCACGTTGCGGCGCAGGGCGTGGATGAGGTGGTTGCCGCCGATGGAGAGGGCGTCGCCGTCGCCGGTCACGACCCAGACGCTGAGGTCGCGGCGGGAGGAGGCGAGGCCGGTGGCGATGGCGGGGGCGCGGCCGTGGATGGAGTGCATCCCGTAGGTGTTCATGTAGTACGGGAAGCGGGAGGAGCAGCCGATGCCGGAGACGAAGACGATGTTCTCCTTGGCGAGGCCGAGTTCGGGCATGAAGCCCTGCACGGCCGCGAGGATCGCGTAGTCACCGCATCCCGGGCACCAGCGCACCTCCTGGTCGGACTTGAAGTCCTTCATGGACTGCTTGGCCTCGGCCTTGGGCACCAGGTTCAGGAGTGACTCAGTCATCGATGGTCTCCTTGAGAGCCTTGGCGAGCTGCTCGGCCTTGAACGGCATGCCGTTGACCTGGTTGTAGCTCTGGGCGTCGACCAGGTACTTCGCCCGGACGAGGGTGGCGAGCTGTCCCAGGTTCATCTCCGGGATCACCACCTTGTCGTAGCGCTTGAGGACCTCGCCGAGGTTCGCGGGGAACGGGTTGAGGTGGCGCAGGTGGGCCTGGGCGATGGTCTCGCCGGCGGTGCGCAGGCGGCGGACGGCGGCGGTGATGGGGCCGTAGGTGGAGCCCCAGCCGAGGACGAGGGTGTCGGCGTCGCCGTTCGGGTCGTCGACCTCGAGGTCGGGCACCTGGATGCCGTCGATCTTGGCCTGGCGGGTGCGGACCATGAGCTCGTGGTTGGCCGGGTCGTAGGAGATGTTGCCGGTGCCGTCCTGCTTCTCGATGCCGCCGATGCGGTGCTCGAGGCCGGGGGTGCCGGGGATCGCCCAGGGGCGGGCGAGGGTCTGCGGGTCGCGCTTGTAGGGCCAGAAGACCTCGGTGCCGTCGTCCAGGGTGTGGTTGGGGCCCTGGGCGAACTGGGTGCGCAGGTCGGGGAGTTCGTCGACCTCCGGGATCCGCCAGGGCTCGCTGCCGTTGGCGAGGTAGCCGTCGGAGAGGAGGAAGACGGGGGTGCGGTAGGTGACCGCGATCCGGGCCGCCTCCAGGGCGGCGTCGAAGCAGTCCGCCGGGGTGCGGGGGGCGACGATCGGGACCGGGGCCTCGCCGTTGCGGCCGTACATCGCCTGGAGGAGGTCGGCCTGCTCGGTCTTCGTCGGGAGCCCCGTCGAGGGGCCGCCGCGCTGGATGTCGACGATGAGCAGGGGCAGTTCGAGCGACACGGCGAGGCCGATGGTCTCGGACTTGAGGGCGACGCCGGGGCCGGAGGTGGTGGTGACGGCGAGGCTGCCGCCGAAGGCCGCGCCCAGTGCGGCGCCGATACCGGCGATCTCGTCCTCGGCCTGGAAGGTGCGCACGCCGAAGTTCTTGTGCTTGGACAGCTCGTGCAGGATGTCCGAGGCCGGCGTGATCGGGTACGACCCCAGGTAGAGCGGCAGATCGGCCTGCTTCGAGGCGGCGATCAGGCCGTACGACAGGGCCAGGTTCCCGGAGATGTTGCGGTACGTGCCCGTCGGGAACGCGGTGGCGGCCGGCGCGACCTCGTAGGAGACCGCGAAGTCCTCAGTGGTCTCGCCGAAGTTCCAGCCGGCGTGGAACGCAGCCAGGTTCGCCTTCATGATCTCGGGCTTCTTGCCGAACTTGGCCTTGAGGAACTTCTCCGTGCCCTCGGTGGGCCGGTGGTACATCCACGACAGCAGGCCCAGCGCGAACATGTTCTTGGAGCGCTCGGCCTCCTTGCGCGAGAGGTCGAACTCCTTCAGCGCCTCCACGGTGAGCGTCGTGAGTGGCACCGGATGCACGTGATAGGCGTCCAGCGAGCCGTCCTCCAGCGGGCTGGCCTCGTAACCGACCTTCGTCATCGCACGCTTGGTGAACTCGTCCGTGTTCACGATGATGTCCGCGCCGCGCGGCACATCCGCGATGTTCGCCTTCAGCGCGGCCGGGTTCATCGCCACCAGCACGTTCGGCGCGTCGCCCGGCGTGAGGATGTCGTGGTCCGCGAAATGGAGCTGGAACGACGAGACGCCCGGCAGTGTGCCTGCGGGCGCCCTGATCTCCGCCGGGAAGTTCGGCAGAGTCGACAGATCGTTGCCGAACGACGCCGTCTCCGATGTGAAACGGTCGCCGGTGAGCTGCATGCCGTCACCGGAGTCGCCCGCGAACCGGATGATGACCCGGTCCACGCGCCGCACGTCCTTGCCCGGTGCCCCCGCGTGTGTGCGCTGTTCTCCGACGACCGCGCTGTCGGCCCCGTCGGCCTGCTCGGCGGTGCTACTGACCTGGCTGGTCACTGAACTGGACCTCCCTCGAGGCGGCTGTGCGGGCTGGGCCGTCCCACCGGCCTTCCCAAGGTCCACCCTACGTCTGTAAGGGTCACCTTCCTCTGAGCGATCGCCGCATGGACCGCATATTGAGACGTCGTCTCGTCCCGGTTCACCATGGTCCGTCCGCCCCCTGGGGTCCCGCTCGCGCCCTGCCGGAAGACGCGGGCCGCGCGTCCTTCGGTTCTGGTTCCGGTGTGCTGCCGGAGTGTCGCCATCTGACAGAGTGTCAGGTAC
Source organism: Streptomyces sp. NPDC050145 (assembly GCF_044460245.1). Classification (NCBI taxonomy): domain Bacteria; kingdom Bacillati; phylum Actinomycetota; class Actinomycetes; order Kitasatosporales; family Streptomycetaceae; genus Streptomyces; species Streptomyces sp. NPDC050145. The sequence goes on from NZ_JBITJS010000023.1 coordinate 22,332, forward strand.
TCACGAGTTCAGGTAGGTCAGGACGGCCAGAACGCGACGGTGATCCCCGTCACTCGGCGAGAGCCCCAGCTTCAGGAAGATGTTGCTCACGTGCTTCTCGACCGCGCCGTCGCTCACGACGAGCTGGCGGGCGATCGCCGAGTTCGTCCGGCCCTCCGCCATCAGGCCCAGGACCTCGCGCTCACGCGGGGTGAGGTTCGCGAGGACGTCCTGCTTGCGGCTGCGGCCCAGCAGCTGGGCGACCACCTCGGGGTCCAGGGCCGTGCCGCCCTGCGCGACCCGCACGACCGCGTCCACGAACTCCCTGACCTCGGCCACCCGGTCCTTGAGCAGGTAGCCCACGCCGTGGCTGGAACCCGCGAGCAGTTCCGTCGCGTACTGCTCCTCCACGTACTGGGAGAGGACCAGGACGCCCAGGCCCGGGAAGCGGCCGCGCAGCTGGACGGCGGCGCGGACGCCCTCGTCCGTGTGCGTCGGTGGCATCCGTACGTCCGCGACGACCACGTCGGGGAGCTGGTCCTGGTCGCCCAGCTCGACGATCGTCTTGACCAGGGCCTCTCCGTCGCCGACGCCGGCGACGACCTCGTGCCCGCGATCGGTCAGCAGCCGGGTCAGGCCCTCCCTCAGCAGCACCGAATCCTCTGCGATGACCACCCGCACCCTGACCTCCACGTTTTCTGTCCCCCCACCTGCGCCCCGGCCCCTCTACCTGGGCCGTCCCTGACGGGGTCCAGCATTACAGCCCCTGCGCCGCCGCGGGGCGTGCCGGGATATTTGGACCCGGGGTGGGTGAGGTGCGGCCAGTTTTCGGCGGGGCGTGGGCCGGCCGGTGCGCGACCAACGGGCCCCTGGGGGCGCACGAAGTGTGCCTCTCAGGGGCGCGGGGCTGTATCTATCAGCGGCTCCGCCGCGGGGCGCGACCAGCCACGACGGCGCGGCGGTCGGCGACGATCCTCTGCCCCTACGGCGGCGTCGTAGCCGCTCGTCGAACAGCCCCGGCCCCGCATGGGGCACAGCGTCTGCCCGGCGTGTCAGCGCCGGGGCAGTTCGCAAGGGGGGCCGGGAACGAGCGTGCGGGGAGGCGAGGACCCGGTCCGGCGCCGCCGCAGAGGTCAGGCTCGGCGCCAGGGGAGTTCCGCCGTGACGCGGGTCGGGCCGCCGGGGGCCGAGTTCAGCAGCAGGATCCCGTCGACCGCCTCGATCCGGTCCCGGAGCCCGGCCAGCCCGCTCCCGCCGGAGGCCTCCGCCCCGCCGACCCCGTTGTCGTACACCTGCAGCATGAGCCGCCCCCCGGCCCGCCACACGTCCACCGACGCCCGCGTGGCCCGGCTGTGCTTGCTGATGTTCTGGAGCAGCTCGGAGACGGTGAAGTACGCGATGCCCTCGATCGCCGGCGCGGGCCGCTCCGCGAGGTCGACCTCGACCGTCACCGGCACCGTGCAGCGGGAGGCGACGGAGGACAGGGCGGCGTCCAGACCCCGGTCGGTGAGCACCGCCGGATGGATCCCGCGGGCCAGGTCACGGAGTTCCTGGAGCGCCGTCTTCACCTCACCGTGCGCGTCGGAGACCATCCGCGCCGCCGCCTCCGGATCCTGCGAGAGCTTCTCCTTCGCGAGCCCCAGATCCATGGCGAGCCCCACGAGCCGCGCCTGCGCCCCGTCGTGCAGATCCCGCTCGATGCGCCGCAGGTCGGCGGCGGCGGTGTCCACGACGACCCCCCGGTCGGACTCCAGCTCCACGACCCGGGACTGGAGCCGCGAGGGGCCGAGCAGCCCGACGACCGCCAGCCGGTCCACCGTCGTCAGCGCCCGGATCACCCAGGGCGTCACGAGGGTCACGGCGAGTCCGATCAGCGCGGTGACGGTGATCTCGAAGGGGTTGTCCAGGTAGACGGAGTGGGCCTCGTCGCCGTAGAGCTGGATGCCGCCCTGACCGCCGTACATGGGGAAGACCCACTGCCACAGCGGATACGTGAGCAGGGTCCAGCCCGTCGTCCAGAACGCCACCGACACCCCGAAGGAGAAGACGGCCCAGGGCAGGTGCAGCACCCCGTACAGCACGCTCCGCCAGGAAACCCCGCTCTTGAGGACGGCCCCGATCCACCCCATCGGCCCGTTCTTGCGCGGCCGCACCGGCTCGGGCGAGCCGACCGTGACCCCGAGGAGGGCCCGGGCCCGTACCCGTTCGAGCGCCCCGAACCCGCGGGCCCCGGCGAGCGCCCCCGCGAGGACCGGCACCCCGATGAACGTGATGAGCAGCCCCGCGCCCAGCGACACCATGGTCACCGCCCACACGAACCCGGCGATCGCGATCGGCAGGCTGAGCAGCACGTAGGCGAACTCGCGCCAGGCCCGCCCCTCGATCGGCGCCCGCAGTCCGGCCGGCAGCCGCCCGAGCCCGCGCCGCGGCCCGTGCCCGCCGCCCCGGCCCTCGTGGTCGTCGAGCTCGTCGTACGCGTACGAGTACTCGCCCCGGTGTCCGTACTGCTGCGTGGCCATGGACGTCATCCGTTTCTGTCGCGTTCGGCGAACCGCTCGGCTCCCGCTCTTCTCTGTGCTTCAGACTCCCGTTCCGCCGCCTCCCGGACCATCCGGCGGGTCGGCGTCTGCGACCGGGGGTTTTCCCTACCTCGGCCGCGCTCCGGTGCCCGGACCGGGCTCCCGGTCCCGCCACGGCAGCTCCGCCGTCACCGTCGTGCCCGCGCCCTCCGGCGAGTCCACGACGAACAGCCCGTCGACCGCCCCGAGCCGCTCCGCGAGCCCGGCCATCCCCGTGCCCTTGTCGACGGACGCGCCGCCGCGCCCGTCGTCCCGTACCTGGATGAGCAGCCGTTCCTCGGTCCGCCACACGTCGACGGAGGCCTGGGCCGCCCCGCTGTGCTTGCTGATGTTCTGGAGCAGCTCGGAGACGGTGAAGTACGCGATGCCCTCGATCGCCTCGGCGGGCCGGGCCGGCAGCTCGACGGTCACCTTCACCGGCACCGTGCAGCGCGAGGCCACGGAGGAGAGGGCCGCGTCGAGACCCCGGTCCGTCAGCACCGCCGGATGGATCCCCCGGGCCAGGTCGCGCAGCTCCTGGAGCGCCAGCTTCACCTCGCCGTGCGCCTCGTCGACCATCGCGGCGACGGTGTCGTCGACTTGCCCCTCCGCCAGCTTCTCCTTGGCCAGACCGAGCCCCATCGCCAGGTTGACGAGCCGTGCCTGCGCCCCGTCGTGCAGATCCCGCTCGATGCGCCGCAGGTCGGCGGCGGCGGTGTCCACGACGACCCCCCGGTCGGACTCCAGTTCGGCGATGCGCCGCTCCAGCTCGTCCGACGGGGAGAGCAGGGCGCGCACCATCGCCCGGTCCGCGTTGGTCAGGCCCCGCGCGACGAACGGCAGCACCGGCCACAGCACGAACAGGCCCACCAGCGTCACCGCGAACGTGAGCACGCCCCAGGGCAGCCGGATCACCTCGTACAGGACGCTGCGCCAGCCCACCGGGTCCTTCAGCCCGTTCCACAGCCAGCCGAAGAAGCCGCCCGCGCGCCGCACCGGCAGCGGACTCGGCTCCTCCACCCGCACCCCGAGCAGCGCCCGGGCCCGCGCCCGCTCCGCCCGGCCCAGCATCCGCGCCCCCCGCAGCCCGCCCGCGATCAGCGGCAGCCCGATCACGGTGACGGTGAGGCCGGCGCCGAGCGCCAGCATCGTCACCGCGTACACGAAGCCGAACACGGCCAGCGGGAAGCTGCTCAGCAGGAACGCGATCTCTTTCCACGTCTGCCCGTCGTACGCGAAGCGCGCCGGGGGCAACGCCGCTGCGGCGCCGGGTGGGTCGACAGGGGGGACAAGTGGCTCGGTCATAGCCGAAAGGGTGCCCTGCGCGCGTGACAGGACGCCATGAGGCGGACCGCCCGGGACGAACGGGGGATAACCCCACCTCGCGCGGTGGACCCGTGTCCGCACCTCGGACCAGGCTGCTTACCCTCCCTTTAACAGGCCCTAGACTCCCGTGCGTACAGATCGTTCGTATAGATCGTCGAACGCGACGAGCACGACGAAACCAACACAACGAACACGCGAGGGGCGCTGAGACGTGACCGTCATCGCGGCGGACTACTTCCGCTCGTACTCGGTGGTCGGACTGCTCGCCGTCATCGGCGTGCTGTTCGTCGCCGTCGCCTTCGGCGCGGGCCGCCTGCTGCGGCCGGTGGCACCGACCCCGGAGAAACTCCTCACCTACGAGTGCGGCGTCGACCCCGTGGGCGACGGCTGGGCCCACACCCAGGTCCGCTATTACGTGTACGCGTTCCTGTACGTGATCTTCGCGGTCGACTCGATCTTCCTGTTCCCCTGGGCGACCGTCTTCGCCGCACCGGGATACGGCGCGGCGACCCTCGTCGAGATGTTCATCTTCCTCGGCTTCCTGGCCGTGGGCCTGCTGTACGCATACAAGAAGGGCGTCCTGACGTGGACGTGACCCCCGCATCCGAACCCGTGGACCTTCCGGAGCCGAAGCGTCTCGGCGTGCTGTCGCGGCTCGCCCCCGAACCGATGAAGGTGGTCCTCAACTGGGGCCGCCGCTACTCGCTCTGGGTCTTCAACTTCGGACTCGCCTGCTGCGCGATCGAGTTCATCGCCGCGTCCATGGCCCGGCACGACTTCATCCGCCTCGGCGTCATCCCGTTCGCCCCGGGCCCGCGCCAGGCCGACCTGATGGTCGTCTCCGGGACCGTGACCGACAAGATGGCCCCGGCCGTGAAGCGCCTGTACGAGCAGATGCCCGAGCCGAAGTACGTCATCTCGTTCGGCGCCTGCTCCAACTGCGGCGGCCCGTACTGGGACTCGTACTCGGTGACCAAGGGCGTCGACCAGATCATCCCCGTCGACGTGTACGTGCCCGGGTGCCCGCCCCGGCCCGAGGCGCTGCTCCAGGGCATCCTCAAGCTCCAGGAGAAGATCGCCCGCGAGTCGCTGGGCGAGCGCTACGCCTCCGCCGACGCCGCGGCCGGGCGGCCCTCCGCCGCCGCGCTGAGCAGCGGCCTCGTCCAGCCGCCCGCGCCGTCCGGGGGTGACCGATGAGCTGGCTGCCGAGCCCCGTCGAGGAGCTCTTCGGCGCCGACGCCACGGTCGAGGAGGCGTACGACCTGCTCACGGTCGACGTCCCCGCCGACACCTGGCTCACCGCCCTGGAGACGGCCCGTACGACCCTGGGCTGCACCTACTTCGACTGGCTGAGCGCGGTCGACGAACCGGAGTCCGGCTTCCGCGTCTGCGCCCACGTCGCCGCCGTCGCCCCCGGTTCCGTACGGCGACTGCTGCTGCGCACGACCGTGCCGCACGCGGCGCCGGTCCTGCCGTCCGCCGTCGGCGTGTACGCCGGGGCCGCCTGGCACGAGCGCGAGACGCACGAGATGTTCGGCGTCGACTTCACGGACCACCGGCACCTCGTCCCGCTGCTGCTCCCCGAAGGCTTCGAGGGGCATCCGCTGCGCAAGGACTTCGTGCTCGCGGCGCGCGTCGCGAAGGCGTGGCCGGGTGCGAAGGAGCCGGGGGAGTCCGAGCACGGCGGCCCCAAGCGCCGCCAGATGCTCCCGCCCGGCGTCCCCGACCCCAACGACTGGGGCCCGATGAAGGGCCAGCTCCCGCCCGCCCCGGCCCGCCCGGCCCGGGGCGCGGGACGCGCCGCCGGCGCGGGTGCCGGTGCGCGTGTGGGAGCTGGTGCGGGTGCCGGTGCCGCCGAGCGCCCGGCCCGCCGTGCCCGCTCGGCGAGCGAGGGCTCGGCCAGCCAGACGGCGGCTCCGGGTGCGGATGAGGCTGCCGCGGGTGCCGAGGCTCCGCCGCGTCCCGCTCGCCGTACTCGTTCGGCGAGCGAGGGCTCCGCGAGCCAGACGGCGGCTGCGGCTGCCGCGGGTGCCGGTGCGGAGGGTGGCGAGGCGACGGAACGCCCCGCCCGCCCTGCCCGCCGCGCCCGCAGCGTCTCCGAGGGCTCGGCCTCCCAGCGCCCCGAGGCGCCCGCCCCGGCGCCGGAGGCCCCTGCGTCCGACGGCACGCCCGACGCCGCCGGCCCGGCCAAGTCCCGCCCGAGCGATGCCCCCTGGCACCACGCCCGCCCGGCCTTCGACGAACCGGAGGCCCCGGCGCCCCCGGCCGCGCCGGAAACGCCCGGCGAGCCCGAGCCCGAGCCCGGTCAGCCCGAGCCCGGTCAGCCCGAGTCCGGTCAGCCCGAGCCCGATCAGCCCCAGGCCGACAGCCCCGACGGCACGGAAAGCCCCGGCACCCCAGACAACCCCGAGAGCCCCGAGAGTCCCGAAGGAGGTACACGGTGAACGACACGCTCGACGTAGCCCTGCGGCTCGTCGTCGTCTTCGTGGCCTTCCTCGTGCTCCCCCTGGTCGTGGGCCAGACCGAGCACAAGGTCATGGCCCACATGCAGGGCCGCCTGGGCCCGATGTACGCGGGCGGCTTCCACGGCTGGGCCCAACTGGTCGCCGACGGCGTCAAGTTCGCGCAGAAGGAGGACGTGGTCCCGGCCGCGGCCGACCGCCGCGTCTTCCAGCTCGCCCCCGCCGTCGCCCTGCTCCCGTACCTCCTCGTGCTGCTCGCCATCCCCGTCGGCCCGGCCGACGGCGCGGTCGGCCAGGTCGTCGACGCCGGCATCTTCTTCGTGCTCGCCGTGATGGGCGTAGGCGTGCTCGGCTCGCTCATGGCGGGCTGGGCCAGCGCCAACAAGTTCTCCCTCCTCGGCGGCCTGCGCACCGCCGCCCAGCTCCTCGCGTACGAACTCCCGATGCTGCTCGCCGCCGCCTCGGTCGCGATGGCGGCGGGCACGGTGTCGCTGCCCGGCATCCTCGACGCGTTCGAGTGGTGGTGGCTGCCCTGGCAGATCGTCGGCGCGCTCGTCTTCTTCGTCGCGGGCCTCGCCGAACTGCAGCGCCCGCCCTTCGACATGCCGGTCGCCGACTCCGAGATCATCTTCGGCGCGTACACCGAGTACACGGGCCTGCGCTTCGCCCTGTTCCTGCTCGCCGAGTACGCGGGCATCGTCGTCCTGTGCGGACTGACCACCGTCCTGTTCCTGGGCGGCTGGCACGGCCCCTGGGGCGCGGACGGGCTCGGCTGGGTCTGGACCCTGCTCAAGACCGCGATCCTGGCCTTCGTCGTGATCTGGCTGCGCGTCACCTACCCCCGCCTGCGTGAGGACCAGCTCCAGAAGCTGTCCTGGACGCTCCTCGTCCCGCTCGCCCTGGCGCAGATCGCGCTCACCGGAATCGTGAAGGTGGCGATCAGCTGATGTCCGCGAAGTTCCCGGGAGCCGGCCTGGCCAAGGGCCTCGCCGTCACCCTGCGCACGATGACGCGCAAGACCGTCACCGAGCAGTACCCGGACGTCCAGCCCGAACTCCCGCCCCGCACGCGTGGCGTGATCGGCCTGTTCGAGGAGAACTGCACGGTCTGCATGCTCTGCGCCCGTGAGTGCCCCGACTGGTGCATCTACATCGACTCCCACAAGGAGACGGTGCCGCCGGCCGCCCCGGGCGGCCGCGAGCGCAGCCGCAACGTCCTCGACCGGTTCGCCATCGACTTCTCCCTCTGCATGTACTGCGGCATCTGCATCGAGGTGTGCCCCTTCGACGCGCTGTTCTGGTCGCCGGAGTTCGAGTACGCCGAGACGGACATCCGCGAGCTCACCCACGAGCGGGACAAGCTCCGCGAGTGGATGTGGACGGTGCCGGCCCCGCCCGCGCTGGACCCGGCCGCCGAGGAGCCCAAGGAGCTCGCGGCGGCCCGCAAGACGGCCGACAAACTCGCCGCGGCCCAGGCCGCCGAACAGGCCGCCCCCGATCAGCCCACCGACGGACCCGCCGACGGACCCGGAAAGGAGCCCGCATGATCACCGCAGCCGCGCACTCCGCCGCCGCGACCGGCACCCCGCACGGGTTCCTCTCCCCGACCGGCGTCGAGATCGCGTTCCTGCTCGTCGGTCTGGTCACCTTCGGCGCCGCGATCGTCACCGTCACCACCAAGCAGCTCGTGCACGCGGCCCTGTGGCTGATCGTGACCCTGGGCGGGCTCGCCGTCGAGTACCTCCTGCTCACCGCCGAGTTCATCGCGTGGGTGCAGGTCCTCATCTACGTAGGTTCCGTCGTCGTCCTCCTCCTGTTCGGACTGATGCTGACGCGGGCGCCCATCGGCCGCTCGCCGGACGCCGACGGCCCGAACCGTCCCGTAGCCCTCGGCGTCGCGCTCGTCTCCGCCGCCGCCCTCGTCTGGGTCGTCGTCGACGCCTTCCGCGCGACGTGGATCGACCTCGACACGGTGCAGGGCGACACGGCCGTGACCGGCTCGATCCTGTTCCGGCACTGGGTGCTGCCCTTCGAGGCGCTCTCCGTCCTGCTCCTCGCCGCCCTCGTCGGCGCGATCGTCCTGTCCCGCAGGAGGAACGCCGCCGAGCGGGCCACCACCCCCGCCGCACGGGAGGGCAACCGCTGATGCACCTCGCCTATCCCGCCGTCCTGGCGTCCCTCCTCTTCTGCACGGGCCTGTACGGCGTACTGGCCCGGCGCAACGCGATCCTGGTCCTGATGTCCGTCGAGCTGATGCTCAACGCGGTCAACCTCAACCTCGTCGCCTTCGACGTCTGGCTCCGCGACACCCTGCACGCCGGCCAGGCGCTCACCCTGTTCACCATCGCCGTGTCCGCCGCCGAGATCGGCATCGGCCTCGCGATCGTCCTGGCCGTGTACCGGGCCCGCGGCACCTCGGACATCGACCGGCTCCGCGACTCCGCCGAGCCGCGCGACCCGGACGACGAACCCGACGCCCCCGCCGCACCCGCGGCCGCCGCGGACGCGCCGGGCGCCGCCGACGAGAAGGCCGAGGCCACCGCGTGACCACCACGACCCTCGCCGTCCTCGTCCCCCTCCTGCCGTTCCTCGGCGCCGCCGCCGGCCTGCTCCTGGGTCGCACGGCCCCCGGCTTCGTCCGCCCCCTGGCCGTGCTGCCGACCGTGGCCGCCCTGGCCCTGGCCGTGCTCGTCGCCGTCCGGCAGGGCGGCGGCACCGGCAACCACACCGCGGCCCTCGACGCGCACACCGAGCTCACCCCGACCGGCTCCGTGCCGATCGAACTCGCCCTGCACATCGACGGCTTCGCCGCCCTCGTCGCCGTCCTGGTCACGCTCGTCGCGACCTGCGTCCAGCTGTACTCGACGGGCTACCTGCGCGACGACCCGCGCTACCCCTCGTACGCCGCGCTCGTCTCCCTCTTCACCTCCGCGATGCTCCTGGTCGTCTACACCGGCGACCTGATGCTGCTGCTCGTCGGCTGGGAAGTCATGGGCATCTGCTCGTACTTCCTCGTCGGCCACTACTGGGAGACCCCCGAGGCGCGCGCCGCCTCCCTGAAGGCCTTCCTGGTCACGAAGCTCGGTGACGTCCCCTTCCTGATCGGCCTGTTCGCGCTCGCCGCGGACGCCGGCTCGTTCCGCATCACGACGGTCCTGGGCGCGGTCACGAGCGACGGCGGCCTCGACCACCCGACCCTGATCGCCCTGCTGCTCCTCGCCGGTGTGGCGGGCAAGTCCGCGCAGTTCCCGCTGCACACCTGGCTGCCCGACGCGATGGCGGGCCCCACGCCCGTCTCCGCGCTCATCCACGCCGCGACGATGGTCGCCGCCGGTGTCTACTTCGTCGCCCGTCTCCTCCCGGTCTTCGCCGCCTCACAGGCCGCGCTGATCGTGCTGGCCGTCATGGCCGCCGTGACCATGGCCGGCTCGGCCCTCGCCGCGCTCGCCCAGGACGACATCAAGCGCGTCCTCGCGTACTCGACGATCGGCCAGCTCGGCTACATGACCGGCGCCCTCGCCGTCGGCGACCGCGGCGCCGCCGTCTTCCACCTCCTGTCCCACGGCGCCTTCAAGGCGCTCCTGTTCCTCGCGGCGGGCGTGATCATCCACGCCGCCGGCACCAACTCCCTGGCCGCCATGTCCCGCATGGGCGGCCTGCGCGACCGCGTGCCCGACGCGTTCTGGACGATGACCGTGGCGCTGCTCGCGCTCGCCGCGATCCCGCCCTTCAGCGGCTTCTTCTCCAAGGAGGCCGTCCTCGGCGCCGCCGAACACACCGCCACCGGGCACGAGAACGGCATCCCGGCCGCCGCCGGCTGGATCGTCCTGGTCGCCGGCCTGGTCACCGCCCTGCTGACCGCCGCCTACGCGACCCGCCTGTGGCTGCTCGCCTTCAACGGGCGCGGCGCCCCGGCCCCCGACCACGGCCGTCAGCCGGTCGTCATGAACCTCGTGCTGTGGGTCCTCGCGATCCCCTCCCTCGCGTTCGGCCTGGTCACCGGTGTGCTGCCCGACTGGTTCGACGGCCGCTCGCTCGCCCCGACCCTGACGACCTCGGTGCTCGGCACCGGCGTCGCCCTCGTCGGCGGCCTCGTCACCTACGCGGCCTGGCGGCACACCACCGCCCTGGCCGCCCGCCCGCCCCTCGGTGCCGTCGCGATCGACACCGAGACCGGCGACGGCGGCCTGGTCGAGGCGGAGGCCATCGCGAGCCACACCCCGGCCTACGGCGACATCGCCGCGGCCCCCGACCCGGCCGACCCCGGCCGGCTCCTGCTGGGCCCGCTGCACCGCCACGCGGCCACCGGCTTCCACCTCGACGCCGTGTACGCCGCCCTCTTCGTCCGTCCCGTCCGGGCCGCCGCCTCCCTGGTCGCGTTCCTCGACCGGGCCGTCGTCGAGACGTACGTACGCGGAGCGGCCGAGACCCCCAAGGCACTCGGCTGGGCCGTGCGCCGCGCCCAGACCGGCAACGTGCAGACCTACCTCAGCGCCCTGCTCGCAGGCACCGTCGTCCTGGTGGTCGCCGTCGTCCTCGTCGCCACCGCCGGAGCGTGAGCAGCCGTGATCGATATCAGCGAATCCGTGATGCAGCTTCTTCTCGCACTGATCGTCGTCGGCCCGCTCCTCGGCGCGGTCGCCGCTCTTCTCCCGGCCCCGCCCGGGCTGAAGGGGAAGTCCCCCGACCAGGCCGTGCTCCGCCACGGCGTGACCGTGACCGGCGTGATCCTCGTCGCCGCGATCGTCCTCGCGCTCGGCTTCGACCACGACCACCCGTCGAAGATGCAGGCCACGACGGACATCAGCTGGATCCCGGCGCTCGACATCCGGATCCACCTCGGTGTCGACGGCATCTCCCTCCCCCTTCTGGTGCTCACGGCGCTGCTCACCTTCCTGTGCGCGCTGTACTCCTACTTCAAGATGCCTGCCGGGCCCTCCCCGAAGGCGTTCGTCGCGCTCGTCCTCGTTCTGGAAGCGGGCACGCTGGCGACCTTCGCCGTGCTCGACCTCATCCTGTTCTTCCTCGCGTTCGAGATGGTCCTCATCCCGATGTACTTCCTCATCGCGCGCTGGGGCGGTGCCGGACGGCAGGCGGCCGCCTGGAAGTTCATCCTCTTCACCCTGCTCGGCTCGGTCGTGATGCTTCTCGGGCTCCTCCTCATCGGTGTGACGGCGGGCACATTCGACATGGTGGCACTCGCCACTGACAACGGCCGGGGCCTGAGCACGTCCGTGCAGGTCATCGCCGTTCTGGCGATCGGGATCGGGCTCGCCGTGAAGACCCCGATGTGGCCGCTGCACAGTTGGCTCCCGGACGCCCACACCGCCGCCCCGACCGTCGGCTCGGTCCTCCTCGCCGGCGTCCTGCTGAAGATGGGCACGTACGGGTTCGTCCGGATCCTGCTGCCCGTCGCGCCCGACGGGATGCGGACCTTCGCGCCGTACCTCGCCGCGCTCGCCGTCATCGGCATCGTCTACGGATCCCTGGCTTGCCTGAACCTGGCCAAGCAGGGCGTGCGGGGCGACCTCAAGCGCCTCATCGCGTACTCCTCCGTCGGCCACATGGGCTTCGTCCTGCTCGGCATCGCGACGATGAGCCCGACCGGGGTGAACGGCGCCCTGTTCGCCAACATCGCCCACGGCCTCATCACCGGCCTCCTGTTCTTCCTCGTCGGCGCGCTCAAGGACCGGGCCGGCACCAGCGACCTCGACACCCTCGCCGAGCAGGGCGGCATGGCCCTCTACGGCCGGGCCCCGCGCCTCGGCGGCCTCCTCGCGTTCGCCGCCGTCGCCTCGCTCGGACTGCCCGGACTCGCCGGATTCTGGGGCGAGATGCTCGCCCTGTTCGGCGCGTTCCGGCCGGCCGACGGGCTCAGCCGCCCGGCGTTCCTCGTGTTCATGTCGATCGCCGCGTTCGGCACCCTGCTCACCGCCGCGTACATGCTGATCGTGGTCCGCCGCGTCTGCATGGGCCCGCGCGACCACGAGACCCCGGCCCTCGCCGACGTGCACGGCTACGAGTTCGCCGCCTGGACCCCGCTCGCCGCCCTCACCGTCCTCGCGGGCCTGTGGCCCGCCGCGCTGCTCGGCCTCACCGACCCGGCCGTGCAGAAGCTCCTCGCTGGAGGCCTCAAGTGACCGCCGTCGCCGCGCCCTCCGTGGCCTCTTTCGTCCAGTCCGTCGACTGGCTCGCGATCGCGCCGCCCACCCTCACGGCGATCGTCGGCCTGATCGTGCTGGTCGCCGACCTGTTCGTCGCCGAACGCCACAAGCGGGTCCTGGGCTGGATCTCCGTAGCCGGGCTCGCCGCCGCCGCGCTCACGCTCCTGCCGATCCTCGGGGACGACCGCTCCACGTTCTGCCTCAAGGGCGCGGGCTACGAGGCCTGTAGTTACACGGCCGACCGGTTCACCCTGGTCGTCCAGTTCCTCGTCCTCGCGGGCGCCCTGGTCACGGCCCTGCTGTCGATCAACACCCTGAAGGACGCGCGCAGGACCGGCGAACCGCTGCCCGACGGCGAGTTCTGGTTCCTGCTGCTGTCCTCCGCCGCCGGCGCCGCCCTCCTGCCCGCCTCCCGCGACCTCGCCACCCTCGTCGTCGCCCTCGAAGTGGCCTCGCTGCCCGCCTTCGCCCTCGTCGGCCTCAAGCACGGCGAGCGGCGCTCCGCGGACGCCGCCCTGAAGTTCTTCCTCTCCTCCGTCACGGCGACCGCCGTCACCCTGCTCGGCGTCAGCTTCGTCTACGCGAGCACCGGCAGCCTGCACCTCACACGGATCGCCACCCAACTCACCCACGTGGACGGGCAGCTCGACACGCTCGCCCAGGCGGGCGTCGCCCTCACCCTCGTGGGGTTCGCCTTCAAGACCGCCGCCGTACCGTTCCACTTCTGGGTGCCCGACACCTACGTAGGCGCACCGCTGCCGGTCGCCGCCTACCTGTCCGTCATCGGCAAGGCCGTCGGCTTCACCGGCCTCATCCTCGTCACCGTCGTCGCGTTCCCCTCGTACGCCGACGTGTGGGGCCCGGCCCTCGCCGCGCTCGCCGCCCTCACCATGACGGTCGGCAACGTCGCCGCGCTGCGCCAGCAGGCCACGCGCGCGTACAGCGCCGTCCGCCTGCTCGCCTGGTCGTCCGTCGGCCAGGCCGGCTACCTCCTGGTGCCGATCGCCGCGGCCGCCTACTCCGACGACCCCCAGAAGTCGATCGGCTCCACGCTCGCCTACGCCCTCATGTACGCGGCCGTGAACCTCGGCGCCTTCGCCGTGGCCGCCCTCGTGGCCCGCACCCGGCCCCTGAACCGCCTCTCGGACTACCGCGGCCTGTACGCCTCGCGCCCGCTCGCCGCGCTCGTCCTGGGCTTCTTCCTGCTGTGCCTGGCCGGACTGCCGCCGGGCGTCATCGGCCTCTTCGCGAAGGTCACCGTCTTCTCGGCGGCCGTCGACGCCGGCCTCGGCTGGCTCGCCGTCGTCATGGCCGTGAACGTCGTCGTGGCGCTCTACTACTACCTTCAGTGGACCGCGGCCCTGTTCCGCGCCCCTGAGGGCGAGACGGCGCCGCAGCACCGGGGCTCGGCCCCGCTCACCGTCGCGATCGCCGTCACCGCCGTCATCGGCGTCGCCCTCTCCGGAGCGCCCCAGCTGGTCCTGCGTTTTGCTTCGACGGGCCTGTTCTAGGCACCCTCGTAGCGGCACGCCTTCAGTGCCGCACATCCCCGGAACGCCACACCAAGGAGAGACGCCGTGCTGACCGGCTTCAAGGACTTCATCCTGCGCGGGAACATCGTGTCGATGGCCATCGGCCTCGCCGTCGGTTCCGCCTTCACCGCGGTCGTCACCGGCTTCAGCACGGCGTTCATCGCGCCCCTCATCGGCCTCGCCACCCGCTCCACCGGCGACTTCGACAAGGCGCACTTCGTCGTCGACGGCACGAACTTCCCGTACGGCAAGTTCGTGAGCGCCGCCATCGCCTTCTTCATCACGGCGGCCGTGCTCTACTTCCTGGTCGTCGTCCCGATGATGAAGCTCCAGGCCCGCATGGACCGCGGCAAGCCGGTCGACATCAAGGCCGCCCTGCGCGACTGCCCGCGCTGCTTCAGCCAGATCCCCGGCGTCGCCACCCGCTGCGCGCACTGCACCAGCGAGATCAAGGCCGACCCCCAGGCGCTCGAGCTCGCCGGCCTGGTCCCCGGGCAGCGCTGACCCGTACGGCCCACACGCGTCCCCGGCGCGCACAAGGGAACTCACCCCTCTCGTCTGGCGTTGACCGGTACGGGAGGGTCCACTGGACCGTGACAGGCACGACAGGGCCGCACCGGCCCGCGGGCCCAGTGGAAGCAGCAGACAAGCAAGCAGTGGGTTCCCCTGCCGCACCATTCAGGAGGACGTACCGTGCACCGCCGGCACAACGGGCTGAGGACCGCCGTACTCCTCGGGGGGCTCTCCGCCCTCATCCTCGTCATCGGCAGCTTCTTCGGCCGGACGGGACTCATCGTCGGACTCGTCGTGGCGATCGGGACGAACGCGTACGCGTACTGGAACAGCGACAAGCTGGCCCTGCGCGCGATGCGGGCGCGCCCCGTCAGCGAGTTCGAGGCCCCCGGGCTCTACCGGATGGTCCGCGAGCTCTCCACCCAGGCCCGCCAGCCCATGCCGCGCCTGTACATCTCCCCGACCGAGGCGCCGAACGCGTTCGCGACCGGCCGCAATCCGAGGAACGCGGCGGTGTGCTGCACGGAGGGGATCCTGCGCATCCTGGACGAGCGGGAGCTGCGCGGCGTCATCGGCCACGAGCTCAGCCATGTCTACAACCGGGACATCCTGATCTCGTCGGTGGCCGGCGCCCTCGCCTCCGTGATCATGTTCCTGGTGAACTTCGCGTGGCTGATCCCCGTGGGCCGTTCGAACGACGACGAGGGCCCCGGTCTCTTCGGGATGCTCCTGATCATGATCCTGGGCCCGATCGCCGCGTCCCTCATCCAGCTCGCCATCAGCCGCTCGCGCGAGTACGAGGCCGACGCCTCGGGCGCCCAGCTGACGGGCGACCCGCTGGCCCTGGCCAGTGCGCTGCGCAAGCTCGACGCCGGCACCAAGCAGCTGCCGCTGCCGCCCGAGCCGCGCATCGAGACGGCGAGCCACATGATGATCGCGAATCCCTTCCGTCCCGGGCAGGGAATGTCGAAGATGTTCTCCACGCACCCGCCGATGGCGGAGCGCATCGCCCGACTCGAGCAGATGGCAGGTCCACAGCGGTGAAGACGATCCTGAACGTGATCTGGCTGGTCCTGAGCGGCTTCTGGCTGTTCCTCGGCTACCTGGGCGCCGGACTCCTCCTGTGCATCACGATCATCGGCATCCCCTTCGGCCTGGCCGCCTTCAGAATCGGCGTCTACGCCCTGTGGCCCTTCGGGTACACGACGGTGGAGCGGCGCGACGCCGGCGCCCCCTCGTGCGTCGGGAACGTGCTGTGGCTGGTCCTCGCGGGCTGGTGGCTGGCGCTCGCGCACATCTTCACCGGCCTGGCCCTGTGCCTCACGATCATCGGCATCCCGTTCGGCATCGCCAACTTCAAGATGATCCCGGTGTCGTTGATGCCTCTGGGCCGCGAGATCGTGCGCACGGACATGCCCTTCGCCTCCCGCTGATCCGCAACCGCGGAGGGAGTTTTCCACGTCCTTCGGGGCAGGGGTGAACAGGCAGTTCACACCGCACTCCAGAGGGGCGTCACACGGCATGGGCATCATCGGTTGGATCGTTCTGGGTCTGCTCGCGGGTCTCGCGGCCAAGATCCTGCTCCCCGGCCGCGACCCGGGCGGCCTCGTCGGCACGACGCTGATCGGCGTCGCGGGATCCTTCATCGGCGGCTGGATATCGGCCCGGTGGCTCGACCGGCCGATCTCCACCCAGTTCTTCGACACCGCGACCTGGGTCTCCGCGATCGGCGGCGCCCTGGTCCTGCTGATCGCCTACCGCATCTTCTTCGGCGACTCCCGCGCCCGCCGCTGAGCGACACGAGCAGGGGCGGTACACCTCACCCGAGGTGTACCGCCCCTGCTCGTGCTCATGGACCCGGTGCCTACCGGTAGTTCACGAACTGAATGGCGAAGTCGAAGTCCTGGCCCTTGAGCAGCGCCTGCACGGCCTGCAGGTCGTCGCGGCTCTTGGAGCTGACCCGCAGCTCCTCGCCCTGCACCTGAGCCTTGACGCCCTTGGGGCCCTCGTCGCGGATGATCTTGGCGACCTTCTTGGCGTTCTCCTGGGAGATGCCCTCCTCGACGGAGGCGAAGATCTTGTACTCCTTGCCGGACAGCTGCGGCTCACCGGCGTCGAGCGACTTCAGCGAGATGCCGCGCTTGATCAGCTTGGACTGGAAGACGTCGAGGATGGCCTTGACCCGCTCCTCGGAGTTGGCCTCCATCAGGATCTTCTCGCCGGACCAGGAGATGGACGCGCCCACGTTCTTGAAGTCGTAGCGCTGCGAGATTTCCTTGCCGGCCTGGTTGAGGGCGTTGTCGACCTCCTGCCGCTCGACCTTCGAGACGATGTCGAAACTGGAGTCGGCCATGTCCTGTGGCTCCTTGTATCGGGGTATCGGGGAACTGATCGGCGGCGGGACCGGGGAACCGGCCGCGCTCCGGTCGGGGCGCGCACCGGGGCTCCGCGCCGGTACAAAGCCTAGCCACCGCCCCGGGTACGACCGACGATCAATCGGGTGGCGAAGCACCCCCGTACATCAGGTATTGTTTACGTCGTTGCCAGGGAGCACCGCCGAAAAGCGGGGTCCACGGCAGTGAACCCAAGGCGGTGTGCCCGAGCGGCCAAAGGGAGCAGACTGTAAATCTGCCGGCTCAGCCTTCCCAGGTTCGAATCCTGGCGCCGCCACACTTGGGGGAACCCCCTCTGAACTGCTGAAACGCAGTCCAGAGGGGGTTTCTTTTTGCCCGAACACGCTCGTTCGGGTGATGGTCGAAACGCGGAGTTTGTCTCACCTGGTCTCGGGTGTCACCCAAGCCTGATCAGCGCGTGTCCCCCAGGCGTCCCCCGGGGGATGGGCCATCGCCGTCCCATTCCCGCAGGCCAGCCTCGATCTGGCGGTTCGCGCGCTCCTGCGCCTGGGCCAGAACCTTGGCGTAGACCCGGAGCAGCACGGCCACGGAGTGGCCAGCTCGGCGCGAGACCTCCATCGGGTCAACGCCGGAGAAGAGCCAGAAGGACACCCCCGCGCATCGAAGGTCATACGGGCGCCGGGCGAGCGGGGACAGGGCCTCCTCTGGCGTCAGGGCGGCCTCTCGGGCTCGCTCCCAGACCTCCCCGTATCCCGTGTCCTGGATCACACCGCCGCGACTTGTGCGGAAGAGGCGGCCGTCCGGGGCTGTGCCGTGCCGGGCGACGTGCGCGCGCAGCATCGCGACGAAGTGCGGCGGGATGGGCACCACGCGCGAGTCCCGCTCGGCACGGGCCTTCAGGTGACGCTCCTGGTGGGCCCGCCCGTCATCCGTCCAGTCCCGGCCGGCGTGGACGATCCCGCCGCGCAGCGTGAGCCTGCCCCAGCCGTTCGCGGGCAGGTGGCACTGCGAGGAAGTGAGCCCGACGGCCTCTGCGGGGCGCATGGCCGCGTAGTACAGGCAGCCGAAGAAGGCTTCGAGGTGGGTTCCGCGGTCGCCCTGCGCGCGTACCCCTTCGAGCAACGCACGCACCTGCCGAGGGTTGGCCACGCTCGCCGGGTCCACCTCTTCCACGGACTTCGGGGCCGACCACTTCACCGTGGACAGCGGGTTGACCGGCACGCTGAAGTACCGCCGCTCGACAGCGAGCCCGAGAACGTCGCTTAGGCACGCCCGCTTTCGGCGGGCCGTGCGGCCGGCGGCGGGCTTGCCGTTCAGGAGCGTCGAGAGGGCATCGAGAGCCTTGCGGAGGGTGGCCGGATCCTCCAATGCGGAGACCGGGAGGGAGTTCTTCTCCAGCCAGCGCAGGGCGTTCGCGATGTCGTCCGGGTGCTCCGCCTCCCAGCGGCTCTTGTTGTACGCCCAGCCATACAGAGCGGTGCGGAGCAACTTGGGGGAGGGTTGGCCGACGGTGGTCTTCACGAGGGCTGGCGTGATGGTCGCGAGTGCGTCGGCGTCGTTGCGGCGCGATTTCGCGGGGAGGGTCTCCCATCGGCGCTCCACGTAGGCCCGTGTGTGCTCGTACCAGGTCACGGACCCCTGCTGGGCGCGGAGTTCAGAGTTGGGGAGCCCGGTCTCAACGTCGAACTGTTCCCCTTTGCGGAGCGCGGTCATCAGCTCTGAACGGCGCCCATCTGCCTGAGCTTTGACGGTGTAGCTCTTGGAGTGCTTCTGCGTGCCGACCAGCCAGCGGACGCGGTAGGGCTTGGGGCGATCGCGGCGGGTCTCGATGCTGTAGATGCGGACGTCGTAGGTGAGGGGCATTGCTCTCCAGAAAGGGAAGGGCCCGCCCCGTCCGGGGCGGGCCCAGTTGTCAGCGCGGTCAGGCGGCCTGCTCTGTGCAGCTCTCCCACCACGCGTCGAGGTCGGCGCGGCTGACGCGGACCTGGCCGTTGGGGAGCTTGCGGAGGCGGGGGGCTTGGCCACGGGCGCGCATGCGGTAGAAGGCGGCGCGGCTCATGCCGATTTCGTCGAGGACTTCGGGGAGCTTGAGCATTTGCGGGCGGACCACGGTCTAGCTCCTTCGGGGCGCGAGTTTCCTAAGCGGGGATTTCTGCGTCATCGCGTCATCTGCGTTCGCGACCGGGTGTGACCTGCGGTTTTGAGTGACGGCAGGTTCCGCGGACCGTCACCGGGTGTGTCACCTGAGAGTGGTCCTGGGGGTGACGCTGGTGACGCGTGATGACCCAGGTTTCCGGGGTTGCGTCACCCCTGTTCTGGCAGGTGGCGACGGGTTTCCGGCCTCTGGTGTCGCTGGTGACGCACTTTCTCTCTACTTAGGACAAGAGAGAGGTGAAGTGATCTTTTGTCTGTCGGTCAGGGAGTGAAGAAGGGGCCGCTTCGCGGCGCGACTTGAGCAGGGCGGCGATGCCGCCGAAACAGCAAGAAGAGCACCCCGGGCGGTCGTCCTGGCGTCCGTGAGCGGCCGTCCAGCGAGCGGCGCGGGGTGCTCTTCTTGCTTGTACCGACTGAGGGCCGGCCGGGTCAGAAGAGCGGGGTGCGCGGGGCTTCCTCGGCCGGCTTGGCGCGGGTGATCTCGATGTAGCGGGCGGTCTTGGTGCGGCCCCAGTCGATGAGGACGCCTCGGGCGGCGAGGGTGGGCTGGAGGCGCTTGAGGCGGTCGGAGAGGACCTTGCCGGTGGTGGGCCACCCCTTGGGCAGGGGACGGCAGTCCTCGCCGCTGTAGAGGTGCGTGAGGCAGTCCCGCCACTCCGTCGACGTCATCCGCTGATCGGTCCCCGGCTCCATGCCGGTGGCGTGCTGCAGGACGGTCTGGGCGAGGAGGTCGCCCTCGATGACGTCGTCGTTGAGTTCGTCCAGGCTCGCCCGGTACGCGCTGAGGGATCCGAGGCCGGTCGCGGTGTCGAGCTGTGCGCACAGGTGCGCGAAGTCCGCCATCCGCAGATCGGTGGGAATCTCGGCCTGAGCGGCGCGCACCTTGACGGTGAGGTCGAGCAGGGAGCCGAGCACGACGGGCAGGGCCTCGGCGTACTCCGTCCACAGCTCCGTCTCGGTGCGCCGCACCCGGGGCCGCTCCAGGCGGAGAGGGAGGAGGCGTTCGGCGAGGTCGGGGCGGATGACGCCGACGTCGATGCCGGTCATGAGCAGGGGGCGGCGGTAGCGGGCGATGGAGACGTCGCCGTCGGTGTAGAGGGCGCGCTTGACGGTCTCGGCCCCGGTGACGATGCAGCACATGGCGTCCGACATGTCGGGGGTCAGGTAGGAGAGGTTGTCGAGCGCGGTGACCCATCCTGCGGCGACGGCCGCGATCAGGTTCTCCTCGTCCTTCGGCGCCCTGCGCAGGTCGCCGGCCATGCCCTCGATGATGCGGGTGAGCATGCGGCCGGCCGTGGACTTGCCCGCGCCCTGGGGGCCGGTGAGGAACGGCGCAGGTACCGGGGCCCAGGGGCTGAGGCAGCCGATCAGCCACGCGACCACGAGGGACTCGGTCGCGGCGTCGGCGAAGTTGCACAGGCTCAGCAGCTTGTCGATGCCCTTGCCCTGGGTGTCCTTGGCCGGCAGGGGCAGTTCGCCGGTGAGCTGGGTGCGGCGCCAGCGCACCTCGTGCGGGTCGGGGACGGTGACGTCCCAGCCGCCCGGGTGGATGCGGACGGACTGGCCGTCGTTGCGGCCCAGGTCCAGCCAGGTGGCGCCGTCGAAGCCGGGGGCGACGCGGATGTGTACGCGCTCGACCGGCTCGCGCATGGCCAGTGCTTCGATCATGTCGAGTGCCTCCTTGAGGGCGGTGCCGCTGAATGCGCCGTGGCCTGCGTCGAACAGGCCGACCATGAGTTCCTGGCGGTGGCTGCCCGTCGTGCCCTGAGAGCGGATCGGACGCGCGATGGGAGCGCCGTTCTGCTGGGCGTAGACGGTGCCGTCGGCGGTGCGGAAGTAGCGGAAGTGGGCTTGCGCGTACTCGGTGATGACCTGCCGCGCGGGTGTCTTGTCGTCCTCGGACATGCTCAGATCCCCAGCCTGTTGCGGGCGTTGGTCCACGCGTCCGTGCAGTGCCGCGGCGATTCACCCTTGGCCTGGGCGGCCGTGAACAGCCGGGCGACGTGCGCGCCGGTGAGGCAGCCGCACCGGCCGTGCGCGGAGAGCACGGCCAGGAACGTGCTGTAGACGGCCGCGTGGATGCCGCTGGACGCCTCGGTGATGCGCTGCTCCGCCATCGCGATGCCACGGTCGAGGAATGCGGGCGTGCGGTGACGGCAGACGCCCGCCCCGCCCGGCACGGACGCGGCGACGACGTGCGCTGGGCGAACCGGCGCGGGCGCCCGCGGGGGCAGGTCTCGCACAGCGTGGGGCAGTGGCGTCAGGGTGCCGGTGCCGTGCCCGAGCCAGCGCGCGTAGGACATCGACGACTTGATGTCGACGCCTTCGCGCACGCCGTTCACGGAGCGCATGGCGCCCTGGTAGATCCAGTGCTCGCCGCGCGTGCTGGGCACGGTCCGGGTGGGCGGCAGGTTGGTACGGGCCCAGGTGACTGCGGACTCGGTGTCGAGGTCGACGACGGTGAGCCCGGCGCCGCCGGGGTGGTAGGCCACGGCCGCCGCATCCCGCCACTCCCGGGCCCAGGCCGGGGAGGCGATGACGTCCGGGTCGGTGGTGGCGGCGGCCCAGCCGTGGCAGGGCTGCGGGCAGGTGCAGGGGCCGGGGGTCTTCATGTTCGGCCGGCCGCCGCACCGGTTTCGCGTGCACGCCGGGCAGTTCCCGAACGGCACCTTCCCCCGGCGCAGCGGCAGCACGGGCAGACCGTCGGCGGCGACGGCGAGCGCAGTACTCAGGAGGTCGTTCATGCCGCCACCCCCAGCGCGCGGGAGGCGAGGAAGGCATGGCCGATGTACTCGCTGTACGCGGGTGGGATGGCCTCGGTCAGTTCCTCGCGCACGCTGGTCCAGTCGATGCCGAGGGCGGCCTGAAGCTCGGAGACAGAGGGCTTGCCGCCGCCGTTGCCGTACGCGGCGACGTAAGGGCCCTCGTAGAACTTGCCGTGCCGGTAGCCGCGTACGCGGCCCCGGTGCGGCACGTGGGCCGGTTGCGGGGCGGTCCAGCCGCCCAGTTCGAAGTTGCGGTGGCGGATGACTCCGAGTCCGAACATCTCGCCGCACAGGGTCAGATCCTTGCGGATCTCGGCCTGTCCGTTGGGCTGTTCGATGACGTACGGCAGGCCGGTCCGGTCGAGCAGGGCGCGGGTGGGCGCCACGAGGTCGACGTGCTGGCCGCCCCACCCGCGAGAGCGGTTCGTACCCACGGTCAACGTGTTCTTGGCCTGGCAGGGCGGGGACGCGTGCACGGCCGCGTACCGCTCGATCTCGCCCGTGTCGATGAGGTGGGCGAGGTACTCCAGGGCGTCACCCCGGTGCCAGGCGAAGGGGTAGTTGGGCCGGTCGGCCTTGTCGCAGCCGTGGACGCAGAACCCGGCGCGGGCGTAGCCCATGCCGGCGCCGCCGGAGCACGAGTAGAGGTCGAGCAAGAGCGGTTGGTCGCCGTCTCGCCGAATGTCGGTGGGTTGCGTCATGCTGGGAGACCTCCACAGGTCAGTTGGTGGCTGGTGGACAAGGGCGGCCCCGGACTTTGGCGAGACGGGGGCCGCCCTTGGCGTAGCTAGGTGCGGGTGCAGGCCGGGTAGTTCTCGTTGACGTCGCAGCGCCTGTAGTTCTTCACGTGGACCTGGAACGACTTCTGTTCGCCGTCGGGGGTGCGGACGGTCAGGAAGTAGGGGCGGGCCTTGGAGGCCGGGAACGTGCGGTAGGGCTTGGCGACGACGACGCCGGCGGGGCCCTCGGGCAGGCTGCAGCCGGTCAGCAGTCCGAGCGCGAGGGCGGCCGTGCTCAGGCCGACGGTGATGCGGCGGGCGTTCATGCGGCTCCTCATCAGCGGTGGATGCGGTTGCGCTTGACGACGGTCTTGCGGGTGTTGACCGTGGTGGCGCGCTGGTCGACGTGGCCGGTGTAGTGCTGGTGGATCTCGGGCGCGGGCTTGGCCTTTTTGGCGAGGCGGGCGACCGCGAGCACGAGGGCGATCGGGGCGCCGAAGACGATGGCGCAGACGACCGGGTCGGCGTACTGCGACGCGTACATGAGCACGGCAGTGGTCAGGCCGACCATGGACGTGGCGCCGCCGCCGGCGAGCATGAGCACGCTCGCGTCGGTGGCGCCCTGACTCATGGGCGGCCGGCCGGGCTGAGCGACGGGCGGTGTGGTGCCGAAGTGCGGCACAGGGGTGTCGTCGCGGTACGCGGTGGGGGCGGGGCGGTAGGCGTCGTCGATGATGCGGCGGGCCTCGTCAGCGGCCGCGGTCTCGCTCATCGCGCCGAGCGTCGGGTGCTGGGGCATGGGGTGCTCCTCACATGGCCTGGATGGCGTCGATGACGGCGGTGGTGAGTTGGGAGATGGGGCCGGCGGCGCCGGAGTCGGCGAGGTAGAAGCCGAACAGGGCGGCCACGGCGGCGGTGCCGTAGCCCTTGTTGGCGCGCAGGAGCAGGGCGAGGATCAGCCCGAAGAGCAGGACGAGCGAGATGCTCACGGCCATGTCGAGGCTCCCTTCGGGGAGTTGGGCGCGGGCGCCAGCTCGGGGATGGCGCCCGCGCGGGGGCAGGAGGTCAGTAGCAGGGCGAGCGCGATCCCGGCGAGCGCGGCGCGGAACAAAGCGCGCATCAGCGGGTGCCGTCGCGGTGGATGCCGGACCAGACGTTGTAGAGGTGGCGGCCGGTGCGTATCCGCTTGCCGGTGGCCTTGCAGCGGCGGCAGTCCTTGCCGCGCTTGACCTGTCCTCGGCGGTTGACCTTGGTGGCGTAGCCCATGCCGCCGCAGCGCCGGCAGTCACGGAACGGGACCGTCGCGCACAAGCCGACGTAGCAGAGCGTGACAGTGAGCGCGAAGGTGATAGCGAGCAGGGTGGGGGTCATGACGGGCCCTCCCAGGCGGTTTCCAGGGGTTTTCGCAGGTGGGCCGCTATCCACTAGCGGCCTGATCAGATGGGGTTCGGGCCGCTACAGGAGCCGCTAACGCTAGCGGGGTGCGGTGCTAGCGCTAGCGGCTCCCAGCGGTCAGGAAGCGTCCCGCTTTCCGTCACGCTCCGCGATCGTGGAGGTGATGTGGGAACGGTCGATGCCGCGCCGGTTGACGACCTTGCCGTCGATGCGGCGGCCCACTTGGATGGTGGAGATGCCGCGCGGCTTGAGCGCGGCGGAGAACGTCTCCGGGGTCCAGCCGTCGTAGACGTCGGGGCGCAGCTCGGCGAGCCGGGCCACGACGGTCTCGGACCAGACCTTGGTCTCCTTGACGGGGACGACGGCGAGGACGTCGGCGAGCAGGTCGTACGCCGCCGCGGCCGTCTCGGGCTCCTCCCCGAGCGCGTAGCCGGACAGCAGGCCGGCCTTCTCGCGGGCGGCGCGGGCCCGGGCGGCGATCCGCTCGGCACTGGGGGCATCGACGAACACAGAGCCGACGATCCGGGCGTCGGAACCCTCGCCGATCAGGTAGTGAATGCCCTTGTCGCCCCAGGCGAACATCGTCGCGCGCACGCCGCGCTTGTACGAGGACGTGCCGAGCACCATGTCGTTCTCGGTCTGACCCATGACCTTCAGGCAGGCGCGCAGCGAGGCGTTCGCGCTGATGCCGGTCGGCAGCGACTTCGCGTCCGGGCGCTGGGTGGCGAGCAGCAGCACGATCCCGGTGGCCGGGCCGCGCTTGACCAGGTCGGTCGCGTGCTCCTCGAACTCCTTGCCGTGCTCAGGGTGCTCGAACAGCACCTGGCACTCGTCCACGCCGACGACGATCGGGTGCAGCCCGAGCGACTTCTTGGAGGAAAGTTCGCTGGTCACCTTGGACTCCGGGCAGATGTCGCGGGGCAGCGAGCGGATCGCCTTGGTGCGGCGGCGCAGCTCCTCGCGCAGGGCGCGGAAGTCGTTGAGCACGTAGAGAATCGACTCGTCGTCGTCCCCGGCGGCGTGGCGGTGGGAGACGGCGTTGCCGACGGGGTCGAGGTCGCCGGTGCCCTTCATGTCGTAGGTGTGCAGCTCGGCGCGCGGGTCGAGCGCGGCGATGAGCAGCCACAGCCGCAGGAGGAACGTCTTGCCCATGCGCGGGATGGCGCCGATGACGCCGGCGACGTACATCAGCGTGAGGTCGACCCAGCGTCCGCGCTGATCAGTGCCGTACGGAACCGGCTTGTACAGGTCGACCGTGCCGGACTTGGCCAGCGGCCACGCGGGCTTCTTCGCCTTGGACATGTCCTGGTCCCCGACCCAGAGCACGAGTCGGCCGGTGTGCTCGTCGACGACGGCCTCGGGCCACACGCAGCCGAGCGGCCGGCGCAGACCGGAGGCGAGCTTCTCGCGCCGCTCGATGACGTCGGTGACTGTGACGCCGTAGGGCAGGTTGCCCTCGGCACGCCAGCCGGGGCCGTCGCGGGTGATCGGGGCGGTGAACTCGAACCCGTCCCGCCCCTTGGCCTGCGCGGCATTGATGGCCGGGATGCCCAGCGCACCGAGCGCGCGGAGCACGATGTCGCTGGTCAGCTTGGTCGCCTTGGGCATCTCGACCGCGCGGGTGATGACCGGGTCATCCGCCTTGCGGCCGTTGAACCCGAGCGCCATGACCAACGCCGACACCGAAACAGCCTGAAGCCACAGAGGAGCCAGCACGTACATCGCCAGGGCGGTCATCAGGCCGACGAACATGGCGAGCACCGTGATCAGGGTGCGCATCTTCACGCGCCCGTCGCGCTGCCGGGACAGCTTCAGGTACTCGGCGGCGTCCTCACGGCGCACGGCGGCGAGCCGGACGGGCTCGCCCTCGCGGTCGGCGACCCACCGCATCGTCGAGCCGACGAACTTCGCGGCCCCGGCAGGGGCGTTCAGGGCCAGCCGCAGGGCGTAGACCGGGGAGCGCAGCGCGTGATACCCGGCCGCGTGCATGTAGTGCCTGGTCACCCAGCCGGTGGCGGTCTTCAGCTCGTCGAGCGAGCGCAGCCAGACGGGGACGACCTCACGGCGCTTGGCGCCCATCAGTCGGCCCAGGTAACCGGGGCCGGTGGCCTTGGCCGGGGCGTCGACCATCACGGTCGACTCGGGGTCGGCCGGCTCCTCGTCGGGGGCGGCCTTGCTCGCGGATTCGGCGCGGGCGGTGCGGGCCTTGTCGAGGTCGACGACCTTGCCATCCGACTCGGTGTCGGTGTCGGCGGTCATCTCGGCTTCGAGTCGGGCGAACAGCTCGGGGTCGTCGTCGGGGTGCTTCACTGGGGATTCCTCCGCTTCAGGGTGTGAGGGACGCGGGCCCGATCGGCTGCTGTGAGAGGTGAGCGATCGGGCCCGTGCCGAGAAGAGTGAGCCCGGATGCCGGGCGCGAGGGCACGCAGTGTGCGTGCCTTGTTCAGGCGGCGCGCTGTTCCTGGGAGTCGTTGCAGATCAGGCACATGCCGAGCGACGTCGGCAGGCAGTAGTCGTAGGTGACCGAGCAGACGGGGCAGGTGCGGCGGGCCAGCATCGCCAGCGCGAGCGCACCCCACTTGCGCGACGTCATCGGCCGCACCGGCTTGGCCAGGTCGAGCCGGTAGAGGTAGGCGACCATCGCCCCGGAGCGGCGGCCCCGGTGGCGGAGCATGAGCTGAGCGCAGACAGGCTGACCACCCGGCCGCAGACCGCGTTCGCGGAGCTGCCGGCGCGTGGCCAGCCCGTCGGGGGCGTAGCGCCACGGGTAGGTCGGTATCCCGTACCGGACGCCGGTCGGGTCGTAGCACTTGCTGTACGCGGTCCCCATCAGGCCACCGCCTCACCGGAGCCGGCGGCACGCTCGGCACGCAGCGTCTCGCGCAGCATCCGGGCGTTCGCGGGCGAGGTGTGCACCGCGCGCCGGATGCCCTCCGCCGTCAGCTTCTTGTCCGGCCATTCCTTGGTCGCCTTGCGGGCCTCTTTGAGCAGCTCCTTCGGCGTGCGCTTCGGCTTGGGCGACCGGGCGGCCTCCGGCACACGGCCCGTCGCGCGGCGCGGCCGACTCGACTCGGCAGGCACCGCACGGTCGACCTTCGCCGGGGCGGGGACCGACTCGATCGCCGGGAGCGGCTTGTCCGGCAGGGTCGACTTCAGGAAGCCGACCTGGACCGGTCGGGGCAGCTCGGGCCGGTTCGCAGTGATCGGCGACGGAGTCGATTCGGGCAGGTCAGAGGTAGACCGAATCCTCATGACCTGGACGGATTCATCCGCATTCGTTCCACCGGCAGGTCCGGCGTCCGGAGCGTCGGCGGAGTCGATACTGAACATCGACCCGAGAGCAGTGTCGGCCCCGATCGTGACGCGCTCGCGCTGCACATCGAGCAGCCTCGATCCGAGCGCAGCGTCGCCGGTTCCGACCTTGCGGGCCAGCCGCCACGATGTCCGATCCGACCGCTTGCGCGTCTTCTCGTCGGGGTGGTTGGCGGCGCGGGCCCGGTGGTAGGCGAGCCGCTGGACGACCTCGACCGCCCGCCGCTCACCTTCCGCGTCCCGGCCCTCGGTGTGGACCGCGATGCGGCGGGCGAGGAACGCCATGCCCTCGGCGGACACGCACATGCCCATCGGGGTGATGGCGTAGATGACGGTCGTGCCGGGGTCGGCGGCCGCCATCGCGGCCATCGCGGAAGCGGCGGCCGGCAGGGCCCACAGACCGAGCCGGATGATGCGGGGGGACGCCTGGCCCAGCATGGTCAGCCCAAGCAGCACGAGCGCGAGCACGGCGGTGGCGCCCTCGCCCGCGGCGACGGCCCCGAGCGCGGTCCCCTTGCCGTAGGCGCCGCTGATGTTGGAGTAGGTACCGACACCACCGAACACGCCGGTAGCCAGCATCGGCACGAACGCCGCACTCAGCACGACGAGCTGAGTCTTCGTCAACCGAGTGCGCTGCTCGACGGGGGCTTGGCTGGTCATCGCTCGCCCTCCCGCCGGTCGCGCAGGTCGCCGTGCTCCCACAGGAACGACTCGAACTCCTCGTCCTCGGTGTCGCCCTCGTCGTCCGCCTCGTCCTGTACCGGCTGCATTTCGAGGGCGGCGCCGGAGCAGGCGAACAGGCCGCTCGCGATGAGGGCCAGCCACCAGAGCGGGTCGTGCCGCAGGACCAGGGCCGCCGTCAGCGCCAGCGTCAGCCAGCTCATGACGTGCAGGCCGTTGGCGGTCCAGCGCTTCGAGGCAGAGACGGTGTTCATGCGGCACCGCCCGTCTGCACGGTGGTGCCGTTGAGCTGGTCGCGGTGGGCGGCGAGCACGCGCCGGCGGGCCCGGCGGATGCGGCGCTCGTCCAGCTCGTTCGCGGTGCGGTCGATGACGGCGACCTGCGCGTCGAGCAGCTCCAGCTCCGCACGGATGACGGGCAGCTCGCGCTCGATGGCGTCCAGCTCCGCGCCGGTGGGCTCCATGAAGTCGGCGAACGCGGTAACAGCGTCCTGAACAGTGACGATGTGGTTCATGGGTCGTGTTCTCCCTAGCAGGTGGCAACGGCCCGAACAGCGGCCCCGGTGTTCGAGCACCGGGGCCGCACGCCGTTGAAGTCGGTGAATCCGGCTCCCCTCGGCGCCGCTCGTACGAGACGAGCAGCGGAGGCAACCGGCCGCCGCGACAAACACGGCGGAAGGGTTGAGGTACGCGGAGGCCGAAGCCGCCGAAGGTGCTGCGGATGTCAGATCACGCGATGCCGTCACCGCCCCGAAGGACGGATCAGGGCAGGTCACCCGGCCCGACATGGGCGGTCGGGATGGTGACCCGCACCCATCGACCGCACCTGTTCATGCGGCTGGGTCGGCACTCTGTTGAGTTGATGCAGCGCATGCTCCGGGCCGTGCATCCGGGCGCTGTTCGCGCAGGTCAAGCAGCAGTGCATGCAGCGGATCGGCCCCTTCGGGCTTCCTGCTGGCACGTAACAGCATGTACTAGTACGTGACATCGCGCAAGAGGTCTGCGCGCAGAGAACGTGCTAGGTCGTGCTAGTGGGTACGCTCGATGGCGTGACGATCGCTGAGGACGACCCCAGACAGCCCTACGAGCAGGCAGCCGAGACCCTGCGGCGTGAGATCAGGGACGGAGTCATCAAGCCCGGCCACAAGGTCGGGTCGGTGAGGGATCTGGCGAGCCGCTTCGATATCTCGCCGACCACCGTGCAGAAGGCGCTCGGAGTCCTTCGGAGTGAGGGGCTCCTGACGACCACCGGGCGAGGCAACTACGCCCGAGACCCGAAGCAGGCTGTGCCTGTCGCTGGTCACCTGGACCAGGGCGGGAATCTCTCCGAAGTCCTGCGCCAACTCGAACATGTCACCTCCCAGCTCTCTGAGCTTCGCGGCCGGGTGGAGCGGTTGGAGGCGGCTCAGCCCGGTCGCGCTGACGAGAACCAGTAGGCCCGATCTCGCGCCCGTTGACAGTGGACAGGGGTTAACAGGGCTCCCGTGTTACCTGTTAACTCCCCACGTCAGCGACGCTGTTGGACAATCATGGGATTCCGCTGCACCGCTGACGTTGGGAACGCGATGAAGACCGAGTTGCAGGCCGCGCGCATCGCTCGTGGGTGGTCGCAGGCTGAGCTGATGGACGCGATGGAGGACACGGCCGCGCGGCTCGGAATCGAACTGCCCTCGCGGTCCAGCCTCAAGACCCAGGTGTCCATGTTTGAGAACGGGCGCAGGGTGCCGGGCCCGGAGTACCAGACGCTCTTCTGTGAGGTGTACGAGGAGACCCGGCAGCGGCTCGGCTTCGTCCTGGAGTCGGCGCCCTCCCAGCTCGACGCGCTACCGAAGTTGCCGAGCCCGAAGGGGCCTGCGCCCACGGCTTCGCCGGAAGTCCTCGGCTATCTCAAGTCGGTGTTTGTACAGCACGCTCAAGCCGAGCCGCTCGTCGGCCCGCGGTTCCTCGTCCCCGCCGTCCAGAGCCAGGTTCCACTAATCGAGCAGCTCTGTGCGGACGCCGGCGGCCCAGCGAGGAGCGAGGTTCTCCGTGTGGGACTGCGCTACGCGGAGTTCCTGGGCTGGCTCTACCAGGACTCCGGGGACTCACGGGAAGCGATGCTGTGGACGAACAGGGCTCTCGACTACGCGTACGAACTTGATGATCCAACGCTGTTGGCGTACGTCATGCATCGACGCGCGAACATCGCGACGGAGGCCGGGCGTGCTG
This sequence comes from Streptomyces sp. NPDC050145, assembly GCF_044460245.1. Lineage (NCBI taxonomy): Bacteria > Bacillati > Actinomycetota > Actinomycetes > Kitasatosporales > Streptomycetaceae > Streptomyces > Streptomyces sp. NPDC050145. The sequence goes on from NZ_JBITJS010000023.1 coordinate 52,452, forward strand.
GCTACGCGCACGGCCTGATCAACGGCGCGCTGAACTTCTCCGGCAGGATCCCGAGCCAGATCGAAGCCGTCGCTTTACGGGCGCGAGCGAATGCCCACGCCGCACTCGGAAATGAGGTCGAGACTGCCCGGGCGCTCGATCAGGCTCGGGCCATGGCTTCCCGGGAGCCTGACGACGATGACGGCCTCGCGCCGTACGTCTCCGTCGCCTATATCGACATGGAAGCGGCCAACTGCGCCATCGCGCTCAATCGCCCCGAGGGTGCGGTGAAAACACTTGAGGAGAGCCTCACGCGGTGGCCGGCCCATCAGCAGCGCGACCGTGGACTTTGCCTTGCGAGGCTGGCCACGGCGTACGCCCAGGCCGAAGACCTGGAAGGCGCGGTCAATGCGGCCACGCAGGCCGTGAGCATCGCCCAGGCCACAGGGTCAGCTCGGATCTTGGCAGAGCTGACCCGACTGCAAACGCACCTGGAACCCTTCCGGAAGCTCGTGGAGATTGCGGAGCTGAACCGGGCCGTGGGCAGTATGAAGGGGAACTGACCAGTTGAAGGAGAGCCGTGAACCTGCTTCCCACGATCACCACCACTGACGTTCAGGAACAGGAGCCCCGAGTCGCCGTCCTCCCGATCGGTTCCTACGAGCAGCACGGCGCCTACCTGCCGCTCATCACAGACACGGCCATCGCGTGCATCATCGCCCGCGAAGTCGCCGCGGCCTACCCCGTTCTCCAGCTCCCGCCCGTGACGATCGCGTGCAGCCACGAGCACGGCACGTGGGCCGGCACGGTCAGCGTCAGCGCCCGGACGCTTCACGCGATGGTCACCGACATCGCCGACTCGCTCGAAGCCCAGGGCATCCGCAAGCTGGTGCTCATCAACGCCCACGGTGGCAACTACGTGCTGTCGAACATCGTCCAGGAGGCGAACCTCACCGAGCCGCGGATGACGCTCTTCCCGCAGGGGCGCGAGTGGAACCGTGCCCGCGAGCGCGCCGGCCTCGTGTCCAACGCCCACGACGACATGCACGCGGGGGAGATCGAGACGTCCATCCTGCTCCACGCGGAACCGGAGTTGGTGCGTGAGGGCTACGAGAACGCGGACCACGACGGTGGCGAGCGCCCGTTCCTGCTGACGCACGGCATGAAGGCGTACACCGAGACGGGTGTCATCGGATTCCCGTCGTACGCCACAGCGGAGAAGGGGCAGACCGTTCTGACGAGCCTGACCGAAGACTTTGCGAACCATCTGAAGGCTCTGGGGGAGTAGCCGAGGGCCTCCGCGTAGCATCTTTTTGTCTTTTTTTCGACGTCTCCGAATGTCGCAATCCTAGTACCGCTTTCAACGCCTGGGTGGCGCTTTTTTGCCAAATACGCGGTGTGATGCATAACCTCCCGTCGCAGGCGAGTGGGGCTCGCTTGTGGAGACCTGGGAGCGATTTTGCAGGCTACGACAATCCCGATTCGTGATATTCAGACTAAGTATCCGGTGCGCGAGTCTGTGACTCCGATCGGTGAACTCAAACACTCAATGGGTCGAGTGGGGATGCGGGTCCCTCCGATCGTCAACCCCGCCAATTTCGAGATCATCAGCGGAGAGCGGCGAGTTAGGGCGTATCGACAGTTGCGCCTCGGCTCGACTATCCGCGTCTTCTTTCCTGCGGATGTCGCTGAGGCGCGCCGCGAGCTTGGGGATCATGCCATGGATCCCGCATCCCAGGAATGTGCGCTCCCGATGGCGCCGCGAGAGAAGGTTAATTTGGCGTCGCGGCTCGCGGAACTTCCGAGCCCTTCTGATGTTCCGCGACGGACTTTTTCGCCTTTGTCTATCGTGGCCGAGGCGATTGGCCTGACCTCTGAGACACTTCGGTGCGTCAATTTGACAATCGAGAAGTGTAAAGAGGGGGAGCTGAATCTCATGCCGGAAGCCAGCCGCGCGAGGGAGGCGCTTTCGCTCATGCTTAACGTGCTGGCCGAAGGGCGAGGTGTGCGCGATAGCGAAGCGCGCGTAAAGCAGCTCTTCGATGCCTTGGAGCAGTCATGTGGGGCGGTAGGTGGCGGGCCAGCGCCGAAGTCGTTGCGCAGGTCGATGCACCCAAGCATGCGCAAGGGGCGGTTGGAGGAATTCAAGCGAGGGCTGAGTCAGGTTTCAGGTGGCGTTGAAGGGCTTCTGATCGGGCTCCCCGGATGCATTCCGGATGCTGACCGATCCTTTATCGAGCGAGAAATCAAAGGTACCAGGAGGAGCTTGGGGCTCCTCCTGAAAGAATTGGAGTCTCCCCATGGTTAGTGTTGTTGTTGCTTCGCAGATTGAGTTGCTGGCCCCTGATGTTGTCGGTACGGACCCTAGGGTGAATACGCGGCCTGTCGACAAAAGTTGGGTGGCGCGAAAGTTTAAGGAAGGCTTCGACGAGAGGCGTCTTGGTATCCCGCAGGTTTCAGCCCGTGAGGATGGGACTTTCATCTGGGTTGACGGGCAGAATCGAGGGGCGCTTTGCAAGATGGCGGGACGCGGGGCCGTTAAGGTCAGGATGAAGGTATTTCATGGCCTCAGTCTGGCGGAAGAGGCAGAGCTATTCTTGGGGCTCAACGATAATCGCCGTGTTCTTCCCCTGTACAAGTTCTTGGCTGAGGTTACGGCAGGGCGTCCAGAATCTCTGGAAATCACTCGAATTGCCGAAAAGTTCGGCTGGAAGGTTTCTGACTCCAAGGGGAACAGTATTGCGGCTGTTTCTGCCCTGACGGCCATTTACCGATCTTCGCCTCGCCCCGGGCGGACGTTGGAGACTGTGCTGCAACTGGTTACCGATGCATGGGGGCATGCCCCGGATGGCGTCAATGCCCAGGTACTTTTGGGGATCGCCTCATTCATCAATGACTGTCCGGCCATCAGCGAGGGCTCTCTCAGGAAGAAGCTGGCGCAGTACGAGGGCGGACCTTCACTGATCCTCGGTAAGGGGCGGGGATTCCGAGCGACCACCGGGTGCACCGTCCAAGCGGGTGTGGACCAGGTTGTTAGGGGGATCTACAACGCCAGCCGTCGAAACGGGCGTGTGCCTACTTGGGGTGCGCCGGCGCCCCGCGGCGCCGGTCAGGATGAGCAGATGCGCATGCTTGTCTGACGTCTTGGGGCGAACCTGTCTCGCCCGTAAATCCCCCAGGTGTCCCCCAGGTGCGGGGCTGGTGGGCAAAGTGGCAGGTGAGAGAGGCGGGACGGAGCCCGCTGTAAATCTGCCGGCTCAGCCTTCCCAGGTTCGAATCCTGGCGCCGCCACAGGTTGGGTGAAGCCCCCTCCGGATTCCGGAGGGGGCTTCTTCATGTCCGGGGCCCGGGTGGGCCCCGGACCCGGCGGGATCAGGCCAGGTCGCGGTGGCGGCCCACCGGGCTGGCGAGCAGGTAGAGGCCGGGGAGCAGGGCCGCCGCGCAGACCGCCCACAGGGCCGCGTGCGTGCCCGCCAGCGTGGCGAGCAGGCCCGCGGTGAGGGCGCCGAGCGGCAGGGCGCCCCAGGAGACGAAGCGGACCGTGGCCATGACCCGGGAGAGCAGCTCGGGCGGGGACTGGGTCTGGCGGTAGGTGCGGGTGGTGATGGAGCCGATCGCGCTGCCGAAGGAGAAGCCCGCCATGGCGAGCCCGAACCAGAAGGCGCTGGACGCCGACGTGGTCAGCGGGGCGAGGAGCAGCAGCGCGCCGCCCGCGAGGTCGGCCACGATGACGCCGCGCGCGGTGCCCAGGCGCCGGGTCACCCGTACGGCGACCGCGGAGCCGGCGAGCGCCCCGACGCCGTCCATGGCGAGGACCAGGCCGAGCTGGGCGGAGTTGAGCCCGGCCTCGCGCACCAGGTAGAGCGGGGTGAGTGCGAGGAGGGCCGCGTTGAGGAAGTTCGCGGCCGTCGCCCAGAACATGCAGGGGCCCATCACCGGGTGCCGCAGCACGTACCGCAGGCCCTCGCGCATGAGGCGCAGCGCGCCCGCGCCCGGCGGCGGGGCGACGGGCCTGCGCTCGGGCAGGGTGCGCAGCAGGACGGCCGAGGCCAGGTAGCTGCCCGCGTCCACGACGAGCGCCCCCACCGGACCGGTGGCCTGCACGAGGAGGCCGCCGATGGACGGGCCGCCGGTGTCGGTGACGGCGTGGGTGCCGGACATCAGGCTGTTGCGCGCGGCGAGCTGCTCGGTGGGCACGACGGCGGGCAGGAACGTCGAGTTGCCGATGTCGAACAGCACGGTCGCCGCGCCCGTGACCAGCGCCGCGCCCAGCAGGTGCGCGTACGTCAGGTGGTCGAGCCACCAGGCGAGCGGCAGCGATCCGAGGGCCACGAACCGTACGAGGTCGAGGGCGACCTGGAGGCGGCGCAGCGGGACCCGCTGGGCGATCACGCCCGCCGGGAGGCTGAGCAGCAGCCAGGAGACCTGTCCGGCGGCGGCCAGCAGCGCCGCCTCGAAGGCCGAGACGTGCAGCACGGTGAGGGCGACCAGCGGCAGCGCGAGCGCGGTGACGGCGGTGCCGCCGTTGCTGATGGTGGCGGCGGTCCAGTAGCGCCAGAAGGTGCCCGCCGATGAGGCCGGGGGAGGGGTGGTCGGCGGGGCCGGGCTCGGGGCGTCCGCCCCGGCTCTGTCCTCCGGCTTCGTGGCCTGCTCGGTCTTCGCCTCGCTCATGCGGTGCATCCCCCGTGGGTTCACTTGTGAGTGTGTGCGTGCGTGGGTTCCTTTTGGGAACTCACTCGTTAGGGTTAGTTCCTATCGGGAACTCACTGCATGGCGCAAGATGGTTCCGGCGAACGGAGCGAACGCGACGGGCGGGACGAGCGTCACGGGCGTCACGGGCGAAGGAAGGAAGGGTGAGCGGGGGTCATGGTCAGGTCGGTGCCCGAGCGGGACGCCGCGTGCGCGATCGCGCAGGCCGCCGCCGTCGTCGGCGACTGGTGGAGCCTGCTCCTGGTCCGCGAGACCGCCCGCGGGCACCACCGCTTCGACGCCCTCCAGGAGGAGTTGGGCATCTCCCGCAAGGTCCTCGCCGAACGCCTCGCCCAGCTCGTCGACGCCGACGTCCTGGAGAAGATCCCCTATCAGAGCGGCCCCGTCCGCTACGAGTACCGGCTGACCGGCAGCGGACGCGGCCTGCTGCCCGTGCTGCTGTCGATGCAGGACTGGGCCGACCGCTGGGTCTTCGGCGACGGCTCGCTCAGCGGCACCGCCGACGAGGAGAGCGAGCAGGCGCGGCGCGTCGCGTCCCTGGTGGGGGAGGAGCTGCCCGTCCTGGAACTGCCGGGCCACCGCGACGGCGCACCGCTCGACCCGCTCGCGCCCGGCGCCGCCGCCACCGTCCTGTTCTGCTACCCCGCGACCGGCCGCCCGAGCCCCCTCCCGGACGGCTGGGGCGACATCCCCGGCACGGTCGGCTGCACCCTGGAGAACCGCCTCTTCCGGGACCGCTACGAGGAGTTCCGCGCGGCCGGGGCCGAGGTGCGCGGCGTGAGCACCCAACGCCCGGACGAACAACGGGTGTTCGCGGTCGAGGAGGGCATCCCGTTCACCCTCCTCTCGGACGTCGACCTGCGCCTCGCCGCGGCCCTGCGCCTGCCCGTGTTCCGCGCCGGCCAGGCCCTGCGCCTCAAGCGCGCCGTCCTCGTCGTGGACCGCGACCGCGTCGTCCGCCACGCCCGTTTCCCGGTCACCGACATCCCGGCGGCGGTCGACGAGTCCCTCGCGGTCGTACGAGGCCTCTGACGGACTCGGCGCCGCCCTTGGGGGTTCATCGCCGCCCCTCCACGTACCCCTCCCGCAGCTCCCCGCCGACCAGTTCGAGCACCGCCCGCGCCGCCTCGGCCAACGGGCCGGGGTCACCCGTCTCGGCGACCGCGCGGTGCCCCGCGAGCAGCGCCCCGCCGCGCTCCGGGTCCGCCGTGAGCAGCCGACGCGGCAGCCAACGCCCGATCCCCGTCCAGGCGTTGTGCCACGCGGTCAGCAGATGTGCTGTTTCCCGCAGCGCGGCGTCGGCGACCGCCAGCTGCTCGGAGCGGGCCTCGCGCGGAGTGTCGTACAGGTCGTCGAGCCAGCAGGTCAGCACATAGCGGGAGCGCTCGCGCTGGGCCTCGGTGAGCGGCAGCGGGCCCGCCGCGAGGACCTGGCCGGCACGTTCCCTCATCCGGGCGACCTCGCCGTGCGGATCGGCCAGCACGACGCCCTCGTCGTAGAGGAACAGGACCGTCCCGCGCCGCACGGCCCGGTCCTCCTCGAAGAACCGCTCCAGGTCCGGGCCCGCGTGCAGGAACAGCTCCGCGAGCCGCCCCTCGTGCCGGATCACCTCGCGCCGCGCCGGTGCGCCGTCGGGCAGCAGGACCGCCACGTCCAGATCGCTGGTCCCGCGCGCCGTGCCCCGGGCCGCGGACCCGCCCAGCACGGCGCCCCGCGCCTGCGGAAAGCGGTCGGCCACGAGCCGTCGCGCCTGCTCGGTCAGTGCCTTCACGAGATCGTCCATGCGACACGGGTCTACCGGCGCGGGACCGGCGGGGTCCAGCGCTTTGCGCCCCGCCGCGCCTCCGGCCGTCAGCCCCGCCGCGCGCCCGCTTGCCCGCCCGGTCGCGCACTCCGGTGTGTGCCCGCGCCGATCACGACGCAGACTGAACCCATGCCGACCATGCCGACCAGGTCCTCAGTGCCCACCGTGTCCCGCCGCCGCAGCTGCCCCGAGTGCCGCCGTGACATCGCCGTCGTCGGCGGCAGGTTCGCCCGTCACGACCCGCCCGGGGCCCGCGAGGCGGGCGAGCTCGTCTCCTGCCCGGGATCACGTCTCCCGGCCCAACTGGGCGCCGTCCAGGACACGCTCGACGGCTACACGGTCCCGCACGTCCCGGGACAGCTACCGCTGTTCTGAGAGCACGTCAGACTCCGTACTGGATAAGGCGGTTGGTGCCCGCCTCAGTTCCCCGCGACGGACTTCACGGCCACCGTGACCGGCGTCGAACCCGACACCAGCTCCAGCGTCAGGCCGGCCGTGGCGGTCGACTCCACGAGCTCCGCGAGGACCGCCGCCACGTCGTCGCGCGGCACCGGCCCACGCCCCGTGGACGCCTCCAGACGGACCAGGCCCTTGCCGGCGTCGTCCGTGAGCTGCCCGGGCCGCAGGACCGTCCAGTCCAGGCCTGTACGGCGGCGCACGTCGTCGTCCGCCGCGCCCTTCGCCCGCAGGTACACGTCGAAGATGCCGTCGCCCTTGTGGGCCGCGTCCGCGCCCATCGACGACACCACGACGTACCGGCGCACCTTGGCCCGCTCCGCCGCGTCGGCGAACAGCACGGCCGCGTCTCGGTCCACCGTGTCCTTGCGGGCGGCGTCGCTGCCCGGGCCCGCGCCCGCCGCGAAGACGGCCGCGTCCGCGCCCTGCAGATGCGCCGCGACCTCCTCGACGGACGCCGACTCCAGGTCGCACAGCACGGGCTCCGCGCCCGCCTCCCGCAGATCGTCGCCCTGCTCGGGCCTGCGGATGATGCCCGCCACCTCGTCCCCGCGCGCGGAGAGCAACCGCTCGAGCCGCAGCGCGATCTGACCATGTCCACCTGCGATGACAATGCGCATGCCTTCGACCGTACGCCGGGAGCGGGAGGTTGACCGGGCAACCATGTGGGCGGCGCCCTGAAGGGTGACGGGCCGCCAACTACGGGCGCCACCGGCCGCTACGCGGGTCCGCCGCTCCCGTAGTTGGCGGCCCGCCCCTGGCGCGGCAGGTCGAGGGCGACCGCCGCCGCCGAGTCGCAGTACTCGCGCACCGCACTGGTCCGGGCCACCACCCGCCCCCGGTGGATCACGAGCCGGCTGTACGCGAGCGAGAGCGCCCCCGCCAGCCGCTCCCCCCGCACCGCGAGCAGCTCCGCCGGAAAACCGGCCTCCACGCGCACCTCGGGCAGCCCGAGCGCGGCCCTCGCCCCCGAACTCACCGCCTCGTACGCCTCCTCGGGCCGCAGCCCGTACCGGGAGGCGAGCAGGTAGGCGGCCTCCAGAGGGTCGCCCCGGCCCACCGGGTTCGACACGTCGCGCAGCGCCCCGCTGCCCGCCGCCACCCGCACCCCGGCCGCCCGCAGCAGCCGCACCGGAGCGACCCCGAGCCCGTCCACCCCGGCGCAGCCGCCCTGCGGCAGGCACGTCACGGTGACGCCGGCCGCCGCGAGCCGGTCCGCCGCCCGCCGGGCCGCCTCCCCGGGCAGCCGCGCGAGCCCGCCGAGAGGGCCGACCGTGACGCCGGTGCGCAGCCCGCCGGCCGCCGCCGCGAGCCGTTCGAGGCGGGCCGGATCGGCGCCCTCGGTGTGCAGGTCGACCGGGCAGCCGTGCTCCGCCGCGACCTCCAGGACCGCCTCCACGTAGCCGGTCGGGTCGGGGTCCAGATCGGGGCAGCCGCCCACCACGGAGGCGCCCATCTTGAGCGCGTCCCGCACCATGGCGAGGCCGTTGGCGCCGGCGACCCCGGTGAGCAGCCGCGGCATCGCCACGGCCCGCAGATCGGCGAGCCCGACCAGTGAACGCCGCGCCTGGAGCACCGCCTCCATGGAGCCGAGCCCCTCCATGTCGCCGAGCCGCACATGGGAGCGCACCGCCGTGGCCCCGTGCCCGAGTTGGAGCAGCGTCGCCTCCGTGGCCCGGCGCTGCACCTCCTCGGGGTCGTGCGAGACGGGCCCCTCGCCGTCCGCGGACAGTGCGGTGTCGCTGTGGGCGTGCGGCTCCGCGGGGGCGGGCAGCAGGAGATAGCCGGAGAGGTCCACGCGCGCGCCGCGCGCGATGAGGCTGCCGGCCGTGCCGACCGCCTCGATGCGTCCGCCGCCCAGCCGTACGTCCACGCTCCTGCCGTCGGTGAGCCGGGCGCCGCTGAGGAGCAGCCCGGAGCCTTCGGGCGCGACGTCGGGAGAACCGGGCGAGGGCGGTGGCTGGGGGCTGTCGGGCATCACGCTCCAGGGGCTCGTCGAGGGGGCTCGTGGCGCGGACCGGCGGCGCGCGGGGCGCACAGCAAGATCACGCAGAGAGGGTCGACTCTAGGGCGGCCGCGGGCGCGCTTCGGGGAACGCGGAAAAAGTCGTACTGATGGGGTCCGAAGGGCCCGGTGGGGCGCGCGGGACCGGGCCGGGAAGCGGTCGGGCTCTTCCCGTGCGGGGGGTCGGCGAAACGGATTTGGGCGATCGGCGCGCAACCGTGTAATGTCTTCCTCGCTCGCCCCAATAGCTCAGTCGGTAGAGCGTCTCCATGGTAAGGAGAAGGTCTGCGGTTCGATTCCGCATTGGGGCTCTGGTACTCATCTCGTTCGCAAGGTGAGCATCAAAGCGGTGTAGCTCAGTCGGTAGAGCAAGCGGCTCATAATCGCTGTGTCACCGGTTCAAGTCCGGTCACCGCTACTGACAGTAGCCGATTGTAGGGTCGGTCCTTCGATCGGCTACTCTTCTATGCGTTCAACCATCTATCCCGTCCGTCAAGGAGCACTCACGTGGCTGCCACCGACGTCCGCCCGAAGATCACGCTGGCCTGCGTGGAGTGCAAGGAGCGGAACTACATCACCAAGAAGAACCGGCGTAACAACCCGGACCGTCTTGAGATGAAGAAGCACTGCCCGCGTTGCAACGCGCACACCGCGCACCGTGAAACGCGATAACTCAGGCTCGTACACGAGGCCGTCCCCTCCTGAGGGGGCGGCCTCGCGTCGTTTCACCGGCCTGCGTCCACCCAGGCCCTCCATCCGTCGTTACACCCAGGAGGTACCGAGTCCATGGCGCTCGACCAGTCCTTCGTGGGGCGGACCTACCCGCCCACCGCCCCGTACGAGGTCGGCCGGGAGAAGATCCGCGAGTTCGCGGAGGCGGTGGGGGACGCGAACCCCGCCTACGTCGACCGTGAGGCCGCGCAGGCGCTCGGTCACGCCGACGTGATCGCCCCGCCGACCTTTGTGTTCGCCATCACGTTCAAGGCGGCCGGTGAGGTCGTCCACGACCCGGAGCTGGGGCTCGACTACAGCCGCGTCGTGCACGGTGACCAGAAGTTCGCCTACACGCGCCCTGTGCGCGCGGGCGACCGGCTGAGCGTCACCTCCACCATCGAGGGCATCAAGTCCCTCGCGGGCAACGACATCGTGGACGTCCGCGGCGAGGTCCACGACGAGGCCGGCGAGCACGTCGTGACCGCCTGGACCAAGCTCGTCTCGCGCGCCGCAGAGGAGGCCTGATCGCCATGGCGACGACCGTCAAGTACGCCGACGTCGAGGTCGGCACCGAACTCCCCGCGCAGACGTTCCCCGTGACGCGCGCCACGCTCGTCCAGTACGCGGGCGCCTCCGGCGACTTCAACCCGATCCACTGGAACGAGAAGTTCGCGGTCGAGGTCGGCCTGCCGGACGTGATCGCGCACGGCATGTTCACCATGGCCGAGGCGATCCGTGTGGTCACCGACTGGACCGGCGACCCGGCGGCCGTCGTCGAGTACGGCGTGCGCTTCACCAAGCCGGTCGTCGTGCCCAACGACGACAAGGGCGCCGAGGTCCAGGTCAGCGCCAAGGTCGCGGCCAAGCTCGACGACAACCGGGTGCGCGTCGACCTCCTCGCCACCAGCGCGGGCCAGAAGGTCCTCGGGATGTCGCGCGCGGTGGTCCAGCTCGTCTGACCTGCGGCTTCGCGTCCCTGTAGACGCAGGTAAGGGGCACTCTCCATGGGGGAGTGCCCCTTACGCGTACCCAGGCGCAATGCCGGACGCGATCCGGGACGCCCACCCTGCCGTCCCGTACCCGTTGACTTAGATAGTGATTGGCCACTAACTTAGAACTCATGGCAAGGATGAGTGCGGAGGAGCGGCGCGAGAGCGTCGTGCGCGCGGCGATGAGCGAGTTCGCCCGCGGCGGCTACAACGGCACGTCCACCGAGGCGATCGCCAAGCGGGTGGGCGTCTCGCAGCCGTACCTCTTCCGTCTCTTCCCCGGGAAGCAGGCGATGTTCCTCGCGGCCGCGATGCGCTGCTGCGAGCGGACGATCGAGGTGTTCCGCGCGTCCTCCGAGGGGCTGGAGGGCGAAGCCGCCCACCAGGCCATGGGGGAGGCGTACCGGGCGCTGATCGCCGAGGACCCGGACGTCCTGCTGATGCAGATGCAGATGTACGTCGCCGTGGCCGCCTCCGAGGCCTCGGGGGACCGGGAGTTCGGTGACGCGCTGCGGGCCGGCTGGATGGAGATGTACGACACAGCCCGGCTGGCACTGGGTGCGGACCTCGGTGAGACGACCGAGTTCCTCGCCTACGGAATGCTGATCAACGTGCTGGTGTCGCTGGGGTTCGCGCCCGATCACCGGGTCTGGGCCGGTTTCGGTGACTCTCAGTGCATCTAGGGGCGCTTCTGTTCCCGTGAGGGCGGAGGAAAACATGAAGGCGCATTCTCATGACCGTGAAAGTTAGTCATCAATAACTAACCTGAAAGCGCTGGGGGAAGCATGTCACAGGGAACGCACGCACCGGAGAAGGAAACACCGAGCCGCGCGGGAGCCGTCTGGGCCCTCGTCATCACCAGCGTCGCCGGATTCATGGCGGCCCTCGACAACCTCGTCGTCACCACCGCCCTGCCGTCTATCCGCGCGGACCTCGGCGGCGCCCTGGACGACCTCGAATGGACGGTCAGCGCCTACACGCTCACCTTCGCCGTCCTGCTCATGACCGGCGCGGCCCTCGGCGACCGGTTCGGCCGCCGCCGGCTCTTCCTCGTCGGCCTCACCATCTTCACCGGCGCCTCCGCCGCGGCGGCCCTGGCCCCCGGCATCGACTCCCTGATCGCCGCCCGCGCCGTCCAGGGCGTCGGCGCCGCCATCATGATGCCGCTCACCCTGACCCTGCTCACGGCCGCCGTGCCCGCCGCCAAGCGCGGCATGGTCTACGGGATCTGGGGCGCCGTCAACGGCCTCGCCGTCGCCTCCGGGCCGCTCATCGGCGGCAGCCTCACCGAGCACGTCTCCTGGCACTGGATCTTCTGGCTGAACGTGCCGCTGGGCCTCGCCCTGCTGCCGCTCGCCCGGCTGCGCCTCGCCGAGTCCCACGGAACCGGCGCCCCGCTCGACCTCGTCGGCACCCTGCTCGCCAGCGGCGGCCTCTTCGGCATCGTCTACGGGCTCGTCCGCGCCCCCGTCGTCGGCTGGACCGACACCCTCGTCCTGACCGGGCTCTTCGCCGGAACGGCACTGCTCTGCGCCTTCGTGCGGCACGGCATCAGCAGCAGGAACCCCATGCTCCCCATGCGGCTCTTCCGCTCCCGCGCCTTCTCGGGCATCAACGCCGCGAGCCTGCTCATGTTCCTCGGGATGTTCGGCTCGATCTTCCTGCTCAGCCAGTTCATGCAGGGCGTCCTCGGCTACTCGCCGACCCAGGCGGGCCTGCGGATGCTGCCCTGGACCGGCATGCCGATGCTCGTCGCCCCCGTCGCCGGGATCCTCTCCGACCGCATCGGCGGCCGCCCGGTCGTCGCCGCCGGCCTCTTCCTCCAGGCCGTCGGGCTCGGCTGGTTCGCCTCCGTCGCCACCGTCGACGTCTCGTACGCGGCCCAGCTGCCCGCCCTGATCGTCAGCGGCGTCGGCATGGCCCTGTACTTCGCCCCCGCCGCCAACCTGGTCATGTCCAGCGTCCACCAGGACGAGCAGGGCATCGCCTCCGGCGCCAACAACGCGCTGCGCGAGGTCGGCGGAGCGCTCGGCATCGCCGTCATGTCCTCGATCTTCTCGGCGCAGGGCGGCTACGACTCCGCACAGCACTTCGTGGACGGCATCGAACCCGCGCTGTGGGTCGGCGCGGCCGTCGTCGCCCTGGCCGGTGTCGCCGCCCTGTGCATCCCGAAGGCGTCGCGCACTACGGCCGCAGTCCAGGACGGCAAGGGCGACCAGGAAGCGGACCGCGTCCTGGAGAAGGTCTGACCGTCCCGACCCCCGTCACCGGCCCCTGCACAGCGAACGAGAAGGAGCACGTCGTGCCGACCCTCCCCTGGACCGTTCCGAACACGCCGCCCACGCGCGCGGAGGCCACCGTCTTCGCCTCCCGCTTCGAGACCCGCACCCTGTGGGGCGCCCTGAAGTTCTTCCTCCGTACGCCGAGGATCTGGCGCCAGGTGAGCCGCGCGCCGGGCGCGTACGGCGCCACCCTGAAGGCGAAGCCCCTTCAGCGCACCTTCTGGACGCTGTCCGTCTGGGAGTCCCCCCAGGCACTCAAGGACTTCGCCGCCTCCGCACCGCACCGGCCGCTCGCCGACGGGCTCCGCGACCAGATGAAGGACGCCGAGTTCCTCACCTGGAAGGCGAGCACCGACGAACTCCCGCTCTCCTGGAAGGACGTCCTGCCGAGGTTCCGGTGACCGGCGTGGCACCCCCGGGCGACACGGCCCCGTCCATGCGGCGGGGCCGTTCTCGTACCCTTGGGCGCGTGCAGGAACTCCACGACGCCCCCCTCGCCCCCCTGACCACCTTCAGGCTCGGCGGGCCCGCCACCCGGCTGATCACCGCGACGACCGACGCAGAGGTGGTCGACGCCGTGCGCGCGGCCGACGCCGCGGGCACCCCGCTGCTGATCGTCGGCGGCGGCAGCAACCTCGTCATCGGCGACCAGGGCTTCGCGGGCACGGCCCTGCGCATCGCCACCCAGGGCTTCTCCCTGGACGGCACCCGCCTGGAGCTGGCCGCCGGCGAGGTGTGGACCGACGCCGTCGCCCGCACCGTCGAGGCCGGCCTCGCGGGCATCGAGTGCCTCGCCGGCATCCCCGGCTCCGCGGGCGCGACGCCGATCCAGAACGTGGGGGCGTACGGCCAGGAGGTCTCCTCCACGATCACCGAGGTCGTCGCCTACGACCGCGCCGCGGGCGAGACCGTCGTGATCCCGAACGAGGAGTGCGCCTTCTCGTACCGCCACAGCCGCTTCAAGGCCGAACCGGACCGCTACGTGGTCCTGCGCGTCCGCTTCGAGCTGGAGGACGCGGGCGGCATGAGCGCGCCGATCAAGTACCCCGAGACCGCCCGCACCCTCGGCGTCGAGGCCGGCGACCGCGTCCCGGCCGCCACCGCGCGGGAGACCGTCCTGAGGCTGCGCGCCGGCAAGGGCATGGTGCTCGACCCGGAGGACCACGACACGTGGTCGGCCGGCTCGTTCTTCACCAACCCGATCCTCACCGACCCCGAGTTCGCCGCCTTCCACGCGCGCGTGGCGGAGCGGCTCGGGCCGGACGCCAAGGCGCCCGCGTTCCCCGCCGGGGAGGGCCTGACCAAGACCTCCGCGGCCTGGCTGATCGATAAGGCGGGCTTCACCAAGGGCTACGGCACCGGCCCCGCCCGCATCTCCACCAAGCACACCCTCGCCCTCACCAACCGCGGCGAGGCCACCACCGAGGACCTCCTCGCGCTCGCCCGCGAGGTCGTCGCCGGCGTCCACGAGGCCTTCGGCGTGACCCTCGTCAACGAGCCGGTGACGGTCGGCGTGCGCCTCTGAGCTGGGCCTATCCCATTGACCGCAGGGACGGTCGCCCCTGATAGTGACGGCGTCGAGACACTCGGCGCACACATCAGGGGTGGGGACCACAGATGCAGGAGAACAGCGGGCAGTCCGTGCTGCCCGCACACGAGCGCGCCGAGCTGCTGCTGCGCGCGGGGGAGCTGAGACAGGCGCGGGAGGCCGCGCGGGCGGGCCTCGACCAGGAGGGGCCGCACGCCGGTCTCTACCTCGTCCTGGGCCGCGCGCACGCCGCCGAGGACGAGGACGACCACGACACGGAGGCCGAGCAGGCCTACCGCGCCGGGCTCGACGCCTTCCCCGACGACCTCGACCTGCTCGCCGCGTACGCCGAGTTCGGCCTCGCCGGCGACGTCATGGACCAGCCCGGCCGCCGCGCCCGGGGACAGCGGGCCGCCGACCGCCTGAACGAGCTCGCCCCGGATTCACCGCAGGCCGGGCGGCTGGCGGCCACAGGGCAGAGCGGCGCCGCGCGCCCCGCCTCCCAGGCCCACATCCAGCGCTACGACGTCAAGACCGCCCTGAACAGCGGCGTGGACCTCGCTGTCGCGGCCGCGCAGGCGAGGGAAGCCGCCGAGGCCTGGCCGCACGACCGGCGGCTCGCCGTGCGCGCCGAGACGCTCACCGCGCTGGAGCGCCCCTACGGCCACCTGAGCCTCGTCCGCGCGACCCTGCGCGCGCCGTACCGCACCGCGCTGATCATCTGCTCCCTCGTGTCCGCCTGGATGCTGGCCCTGCCGCTCCTGCACCTGCCCCTGGCCGCGGGACTGTGGGCGCTGCCCGCGCTGATCCCGGTACGGCTCGAACAGGCGCTGCTGCGGGGTGCGCGCAGGCGGGCCGAGCGGCGCATGCCCGCCGACACCGGACTGCCCGCGCCCGGCGCCCCGGCCGTGCCCCCGCCCACGCGCGGCGAGCGCACGATGCTGGCGCTCACCTTCGTGGTGGCGGTGTGCGCGATCAGCAGCGCGTTCACGTGGCAGTACGCGCGGGCGACGGACTACCCGCACTACAAGGCGGCCGTCCCGCGCACCTTCCAGGGGATGCCGCTGCGCCCCGACGCCCCGATGGCGGACGAGCTGGAGACGTACCTGGCCGGGACCACGCTCCCGCGCGGGGTGCAGTCGTTCTCGGGCGTCTACGGAGAGGGCGATCGCGACTCCGCCCGCGCCGTCGCCGTGGTGGGCGCGACCGGCGACCTCCATGCCGAGGACCCGGACGACCTGTACGCGGGGCTCGACGACCTCGGGTTCGCCGGACTCACCCTGCAGGACAGCTGGAGCGCGTCCCCGGGCCCGCTCGGCGGCCGGCTCGAGTGCTTCGTCCACGGGAACGGCACGGGGGCGCTCTCGATGTGCGCCTGGGTCGACAAGGGCAGCGTCGGCGTCGTCCTGGTCCCGGGCGAGACCGAGGGCCGGGACTCCCTGGCCCGCACCGCCCGCGCGCTCCGAAAGGCCGTCCTGCGCCCGCGGGCCGCCGAGGCCGTCTAGTACGCCACGCCCACGCCCTGCTTCACGGTCGCCGCGTCGTCGACGGCCGCGAGCATCGCGTGGGCCACGTCCGCCCGGCCCAGGAAGCGCCCCGAGCGGGGGAAGCCGCCGATGACCGTGCGATAAGCACCGGTGACCGGCTTGTCCTGGAGGCGGGGCGGGCGCACAGAGGTCCAGTCGGTCGCGCTGGCGGCCAGCTCCGCCTCCATGGCGGCCAGATCGACGTAGACGTCCTTCAGGACGCTGCCGACGATCTTCATGGCGATCCGGTCCGAGAGCGGTGAGTCCGCGGGCTGCGGACCGACCGGGCCCGCGCTCACCACCACCAGGCGCCGTGTGCCCTCGGCCTCCATCGCCGCCAGCACCGCGCGCGTGAGCCGCGCCGCGACCCCCGCGTCCGCCTTCCTGCGGGCACCGAGCCCGGAGAGCACCGCGTCCCGCCCGGCGACCGCGGGGCGCAGCGCCTCGGGATCGCGCAGGTCCGCGCGGAAGACCTCCAGGCGGTCACCGGTCACGGTGAACCGCGCCGGGTCCCGCACCACCGCAGTGACCTCGTGCCCGGCGGCGAGCGCCTGCCGGACGATCTCCTGTCCGACGCCGCCCGTCGCGCCGAAAACCGTGAGCTTCATGGGATGCCTCCAGTGCGCGTCACGTGCAAGATCCGAACGATCAGGTGGGTGAGTGTTCACTCACCCCCGTACCCACTAGAGTGGGTGAGCACTCACTCACCCGTCAAGCCTGGTTGGAATTCGCATGGACCAGAAGCCGGCCCGCGTCCGCATCGTCGACGCCGCTCACGACCTCATGCTGAGCATCGGCCTCGCCCGCACCACCACGAAGGCGATCGCCCAGGCCGCCGGCTGCTCCGAAGCCGCGCTCTACAAGTACTTCGCCAACAAGGAGGAGCTCTTCGTCACGGTGCTCCACGAACGCCTCCCGAAGCTCGGCTCCCTCCTGAGCCGGCTCACCGAGGGCGTCGCGAACCCCGACCGCACCGTCGAGGAGAACCTCACCGACATCGCGCGCGAAGCGGCCCTCTTCTACGAGGAGACGTTCCCGATGGCCGCGTCCCTGTATGCCGAGCCGCAGCTCAAGCGCCGCCACGAGGACATCCTGCGCGGCCTCGGCTCGGGCCCGCACAAGCCCATCCAGGGCCTCGACGCCTACCTGCGCGCCGAACAGGCCGCCGGACGCGTCAGTACCGCCGCCGACACGTACGCGGCCGCCTCGCTCCTCCTGGGCGCCTGCGCCCAGCGTGCCTTCGCCTACGACATGTCGCCCGACCGCAAGCCGCCGCAGTCCCTGGACGCCTTCGCCACGGGCCTGGCCCGCACCCTGCTCGGCGGGATCGCGCCCCTGAAGCCCTGAAGCCCTGAAGCCCTGAAGCCCTGAACGGTCCGGACCGACCCGGACCGGACGCTCAGCCGGTCAGCCAGGCGTCGATACCGTCCAGGAGCCGCCGCCTGACGTCCTCCGGCGCCGCCGAGCCCCGCACCGACTGCCGCGCCAGCTCGGCCAGTTCGGCGTCCGAGAAGTCGTGGTGGCGCCGCGCGATCTCGTACTGGGCGGCCAGCCGCGAGCCGAACAGCAGCGGGTCGTCCGCACCCAGCGCCATCGGCACCCCGGCCTCGAAGAGCGAGCGCAGCGGCACGTCCTCGGGCTTCTCGTAGACACCGAGCGCCACATTGGACGAGGGGCACACCTCGCAGGTCACCCCGCGGTCGGCGAGCCGCTTGAGCAGCCGCGGATCCTCGGCCGCCCGCACCCCGTGCCCGATCCGGGTGGCGTCCAGGTCGTCCAGGCAGTCCCGCACCGACGACGGGCCGGTCAGCTCGCCCCCGTGCGGCGCGGACAGCAGCCCGCCCTCGCGCGCGATGTGGAAGGCCCGGTCGAAGTCCCGCGCCATGCCGCGCCGCTCGTCGTTGGAGAGCCCGAAACCGACGATGCCCCGGTCCGAATACCGCACCGCGAGCCGCGCCAGCGTGCGGGCGTCCAGCGGGTGCTTCATCCGGTTCGCCGCGACCAGGACGCGCATCCCGAGCCCGGTGTCCCGCTGGGCCCGGTCGACCGCGTCCAGGATGACCTCGAGCGCCGGGATGAGGCCGCCCAGCCGCGGCGCGTACGAGGTCGGGTCGACCTGGATCTCCAGCCAGCCCGAGCCGTCCGCCAGGTCCTCCTCGGCGGCCTCGCGCACCAGACGCTGGATGTCCTCGGGCTCCCGCAGACAGGAACGCGCCGCGTCGTAGAGCCGCTGGAAGCGGAACCAGCCGCGCTCGTCCGTCGCCCGCAGCTTCGGCGGCTCCGCGCCGGTCAGCGCGTCGGGCAGCCGCACGCCGTACTTGTCGGCGAGCTCCAGCAGGGTCGTGGGCCGCATCGACCCGGTGAAGTGCAGGTGCAGATGGGCCTTCGGCAACTGACGTACATCACGTGCTACACGCTCCATCCAGTGATCCTGCCGCACACACCGGTCGTACCGGTAGCGCCTTTCCCCGTTCGGGGCCGACAGCGAACAAACAACCGGACGAACGAAGAAGCGGGCCGCCTCCAGGAGGAGACGGCCCGCCCTTGTGGACGCGCGGATCAGTCGCGCGCCTCGGCCAGCAGCTTCTGGATGCGCGAGACACCCTCGACGAGGTCCTCGTCGCCCAGCGCGTACGACAGACGCAGGTAACCCGGCGTGCCGAAGGCCTCGCCCGGAACCACGGCGACCTCGGCCTCCTCCAGGATGAGCGCGGCCAGCTCGACCGAGCTCTGCGGACGCTTGCCGCGGATCTCCTTGCCGAGCAGCCCCTTCACGGACGGGTACGCGTAGAACGCGCCCTCCGGCTCCGGGCAGACGAAGCCGTCGATCTCGTTGAGCATCCGCACGATCGTCTTGCGGCGCCGGTCGAAGGCCTCGCGCATCTTCTCGACGGCGGTCAGGTCGCCGGAGACGGCGGCGATGGCGGCGGCCTGCGCCACGTTCGACACGTTGGAGGTGGCGTGCGACTGGAGGTTCGTCGCGGCCTTCACCACGTCCTTCGGGCCGATGATCCACCCCACGCGCCAGCCGGTCATCGCGTACGTCTTGGCCACGCCGTTCACCACGATGCACTTGTCGCGCAGCTCGGGCAGGAGCGCCGGCAGGGACGTGAACTCCGCGTCCCCGTAGACCAGGTGCTCGTAGATCTCGTCCGTCATGACCCACAGGCCGTGCTCGAGCGCCCAGCGGCCGATGGCCTCGGCGTCCTCGCGGCTGTAGACCGCGCCCGTCGGGTTCGACGGCGACACGAAGAGGACGACCTTGGTCTTCTCCGTGCGGGCGGCCTCGAGCTGCTCCACCGACACGCGGTAGCCGGTCGTCTCGTCGGCGACGACCTCGACCGGGACACCGCCGGCGAGACGGATCGACTCCGGGTACGTCGTCCAGTACGGGGCCGGGACGATGACCTCGTCCCCCGGGTCGAGGATCGCGGCGAAGGCCTCGTAGATGGCCTGCTTGCCGCCGTTGGTGACCAGGATCTCCGCGGCCTCGGGCTCGTAGCCGGAGTCGCGCAGCGTCTTCGCGGCGATCGCGGCCTTGAGCTCGGGCAGGCCGCCGGCCGGCGTGTAGCGGTGGTACTTCGGGTTCTTGCAGGCCTCGACGGCCGCTTCGACGATGTAGTCCGGGGTGGGGAAGTCGGGCTCACCCGCGCCGAAGCCGATGACCGGACGCCCGGCGGCCTTGAGGGCCTTGGCCTTGGCGTCGACAGCGAGGGTCGCGGACTCGGAGATCGCGCCGATCCGGGCGGAGACCCGGCGCTCGGTGGGCGAGGACGAAGGAGTAGCAGCAGCGCTCATGAACCCATCGTTCCAGACCGGAAAGCCGCCCGGCACACGGGTTTCACGGACCGGACGATCAGCTGTTGATCCACTTCTCCTCCGTATCCGTTCGACGGAGGCCCTCGGAACACGTACACTCACTGCTCGTTGGCCTTCACCGGCCGCGCTTTCCGAGCACACACCGTGCAGTCGGAAGGATGCGGTACGTTGGGGGAAGCAAAGGGTCGTAGCTCAATTGGTAGAGCACTGGTCTCCAAAACCAGCGGTTGGGGGTTCAAGTCCCTCCGGCCCTGCTACACACTCCATCGCCAGGATGTGTGCGCATGTACGTACTGCAATGCACCGCCGTGCGGCTCAACCGGGCGCGGCACGGCCACGACCCGGAATCAGGTGAGGACGAGTGACGGACGCCGTGGGCTCCATCGACATGCCTGATGCCCAGGACGAGGTGCCGGAGTCCAAGAAGAAGGCCCGCAAGGGCGGCAAGCGCGGCAAGAAGGGCCCCTTCGGCCGCCTCGCTCTCTTCTACCGCCAGATCGTCGCGGAGCTCCGCAAGGTCGTCTGGCCGACTCGTAGTCAGCTCTCGACGTACACCACCGTGGTGATCGTGTTCGTCGTCATCATGATCGGTCTGGTCACCGTGATTGACTATGGGTTCAACCATCTCATCAAGTACATCTTCGGCTGAGCCGAAAGCGGAGGGCGCCGTGTCCGGCGCCCCTTTCGCGCGTTCCACCCCTATGTATCCAGGAAGAAGCAGCCACCGTGTCTGACCCGAACCTGAACGACGCCATCGAGTCGGCGGAGTCCGTGGAGGACCAGCTCGACATCGTCGAGGCGGCGGACTCCGAGGACCCGGACCAGGCCGAAGCTGCCGACATCGCCGCCGGCGAGCCCGCCGAGGAGGCCGCCCTCGAGATCGTCGAGGAAGCCACCGAGGACGAGGCCGCGGAGGACGAGACCGTCGAGGCCGAGGCCGACGAGGACGCCGCCGTCGAGGACGAGGCCGAGGAGTCCGAGGAGGAGCAGGCGCCGGTCGACCCGATCGCCGCCCTCCGCGACGAGCTCCGCGGTCTCCCGGGCGAGTGGTACGTGATCCACACCTACGCGGGCTACGAGAAGCGCGTGAAGGCGAACCTGGAGCAGCGTGCCGTCTCGCTGAACGTCGAGGACTTCATCTACCAGGCCGAGGTCCCCGAGGAAGAGATCGTCCAGATCAAGAACGGCGAGCGCAAGAACGTCCGGCAGAACAAGCTGCCCGGCTACGTGCTCGTCCGCATGGACCTGACGAACGAGTCCTGGGGCGTCGTCCGCAACACTCCGGGCGTCACCGGCTTCGTGGGCAACGCCTACGACCCGTACCCGCTGACCCTGGACGAGATCGTCAAGATGCTCGCCCCGGAGGCCGAGGAGAAGGCCGCCCGTGAGGCCGCCGAGGCCGAGGGCAAGCCGGCTCCGGCCCGCAAGGTCACCGTCGAGGTCCTGGACTTCGAGGTGGGCGACTCGGTCACCGTCACCGACGGCCCGTTCGCCACGCTGCAGGCCACGATCAACGAGATCAACGCCGACTCGAAGAAGGTCAAGGGCCTCGTCGAGATCTTCGGCCGCGAGACCCCGGTCGAGCTCAGCTTCGACCAGATCCAGAAGAACTAGCCAGAGCTAGCGCCTTCCGGACAAGCGCTTCCGAACAGGTCAGACCGGCTCCCAAAAGCCTGTCTGACCTGCTCGGTTTTTGGCCGCACATGGATACCCGTTATCGTTGTGCGGTATGCCTCCATCCGGATGATCCGGACGATCATCCCCAAGGTGGTGGCTGAACACTCTCACTAAGACCCGGAGAGAGAGCACATGCCTCCCAAGAAGAAGAAGGTCACGGGGCTCATCAAGCTCCAGATCCAGGCCGGCGCCGCCAACCCGGCTCCGCCGGTCGGCCCCGCGCTGGGCCAGCACGGCGTGAACATCATGGAGTTCTGCAAGGCCTACAACGCCGCGACCGAGTCGCAGCGCGGTTGGGTCATCCCGGTGGAGATCACGGTCTACGAGGACCGTTCCTTCACCTTCATCACCAAGACCCCGCCGGCCGCGAAGATGATCCTCAAGGCCGCTGGTGTCGAGAAGGGCTCTGGCGAGCCGCACAAGACCAAGGTCGCCAAGATCACCGAGGCGCAGGTCCGCGAGATCGCCACCACGAAGATGCCCGACCTCAACGCCAATGACCTGGACGCCGCGTCCAAGATCATCGCCGGCACCGCCCGTTCCATGGGCATCACGGTCGAGGGCTGACCTCACCCCCCGTAAGCAGTAGAACACCGTGGCAGGGCCTGCTCGGCCCACACCACGACTCCTCAGACACACAGGAGCAGTAGTGAGCAAGCGCAGCAAGACTCTCCGCGCTGCGGACGCCAAGATCGACCGGGACAAGCTCTACGCCCCGCTCGAGGCCGTCCGTCTCGCCAAGGAGACCTCCGCGACGAAGTTCGACGGCACCGTCGAGGTCGCCTTCCGCCTGGGCGTTGACCCGCGCAAGGCCGACCAGATGGTCCGTGGCACCGTGAATCTCCCGCACGGCACCGGCAAGACCGCCCGGGTCCTGGTCTTCGCGACCGGTGACCGTGCTGCGGCCGCGGAGGCCGCCGGCGCCGACATCGTCGGCTCCGACGAGCTCATCGACGAGATCTCCAAGGGCCAGCGCCTGAACGAGTTCGACGCCGTCGTCGCCACGCCGGACCTCATGGGCAAGGTCGGCCGCCTCGGCCGCGTGCTCGGTCCCCGTGGCCTCATGCCGAACCCGAAGACCGGCACCGTGACCCCGGACGTGGCCAAGGCCGTGAACGAGATCAAGGGCGGCAAGATCGAGTTCCGCGTCGACAAGCACTCGAACCTGCACTTCATCATCGGCAAGGCGTCCTTCGACGACACCAAGCTGGTGGAGAACTACGGCGCGGCCCTGGACGAGATCCTTCGTCTGAAGCCGTCCGCCGCCAAGGGTCGCTACATCAAGAAGGCCGCCATCGCCACCACGATGGGCCCCGGCATTCAGGTCGACCCGAACCGCACCAAGAACCTCCTCGTCGAGGAGGACCCGGCCGCGGTCTGAGCCTCCCCGGAGACTCGCTGAAGTCGGCGACGGGCCCCGCACCTTCCCAGGTGCGGGGCCCGTTCCTCTTTTCCGGCCCGCACGGACCGGTGCTGCGCTAGCGTCGCCCCTGATGAGACACGGACGGGCGGTCGCGCTGGCCGCCGCGGGCGCCCTGCTCGCGGGCTGCGGTGCCGGGCACGAAGGACACGACGGACGGGACCGCCAGGGCGTGCCTCAGGCCCTGCGGACGGCCCGCGCGAAGGTCGCGGCGGCGGGCTCGGCCCGGATCGAGGCCACGACGGACACCGGCGACCGGCTGCGCACCCGCAGCAGCGGCGCCCTGCGCTGGTCCGGCGGCGTCGAAGGCACCCTCACCGTCCGCGTCACCGGCGGCGAACTGGCCGCCTCCACGCGCGCGTTGGGCGGCGACCCGTCCCAGACACGCTTCCTGCCGGACGCGTACTACACCCGTATGAGTGAACGCTTCGCTCGGCTCCAGGACGGCCGGCACTGGATCCGGCACGCCTACGACGCGCAGAGCGACCTGGGCCCGGCCGACTGCCTGAAGACGCTCGCCGGGGCGGGGGACACCCACCGGGTGGGCCAGGAGACCGTGCGCGGCGTCCGCACCACGCACTACCGGGGCACCGCGGGGGAGCAGCGTGTCGACGTGTGGATCGACGCCCGGGACCTGCTGGTGCGGCGCACACAGCGCGCGGGCGACTTCCGCAGCACCGTCCACTACCGGGACTACGGGGCCCGTGCGCGGGCCGAGCGGCCGCCCGGGCGCGACATCGTGGACCTCGCGGACGTGCGCGCCGAGGGCTGACCGGGTGGGGGAACGCCGGACCGGTTATTCACGGAGCGCTGTCGGAGGGGTCGGATATCGTGCGGCACATACACGGGTTCAGTTCAGACACGTGTTCAAAGGGGTGGGATTGAGATGACTGTTGCCGTACGACGCGCGCTCGGCGCCGCCACCGTCACCGCGCTGCTCTGCGCCGGGGCCGTGGCCTGCGACGAGGGTTCCGAGAAGAGCGGTTCGGCCTCGGACGCGGGCACCAGGTCGCAGTCCCGGGTGACGCAGGCCCTGACGGCCGCGTTCAAGAAGACCGAGGCCGCGAAGTCGGCCAAGGTCGAGATGACGATGAAGACGCCGGCGGGCCTCGACGGCGGCGGCACCATGAAGCTCTCCGGCACGATGGGCTGGGACCCGACCGTCATGGATATGACGATGACGGGCTCGGCCCTCGGCGCCGGCGATCCGGACGCGCCGGAGAAGGTGCGCATGGTGTGGCAGGACGACGTGATGTACATGGACATGGGCGCCGAGGCGACCAAGGACATGGGCATGATGGACGGCAAGCGCTGGATGAAGATGGACCTCGGCGCCATGGCCGAGAAGTCCGGCGACGGGCAGCTGATGCGCCAGATGACCGGCAGCCTGGACAGCATGAACCAGGACCCGGCGCAGCAGATCGCCGTCCTGCTCTCCTCGCCGAACCTGAAGCACCTGGGCGCGGCCACGGTCGACGGCGTGAAGACGCAGCACTACAAGGGCAAGCTCACCGTCGACGAGATGGCGGAGAAGAACGACTCGCTGAAGGCCCTCAGCAAGTCCGAGCGCGACCAGCTCCTGAAGAGCGTCAAGAAGTCCGGCATCAAGGGCTACGACACCGAGCTGTGGGTCAACGAGGACGACCTCCCGGTCCGGATCGACGTCACGATGAACACGCCGCAGGGCGCGGTCGTGATCAACGAGTCCTTCTCCGACTACGGATCGGCCGTGAAGGTCGAGGTGCCGCCCGCGGACCAGACCTTCGACATCATGGAGATGCTGAAGACGATCGGTCAGGGGGCCGGTGACGCCGGGTCCGCCACCGGTACCGACGGCGACGTCTGAGCGGATTTGCTCGGGACGCCCCCTTCACGTAATCTTCCACAGAAGCCAAAGACCGCTGGTCGTCGCTGTGCTCTCGTCAGAGGGTGCGGTGGCCGAAGGATCCGCTGAAACTGCGGACGACCCGCGTAGGTGACTGTGGAAGTGCTCCCGGATTCCGCTTCAGGATTCTGGTCGAGCTCACGCCCCGTGCGCCTGCGCCGGGGCGTTTCGTTTTCCCAGCCTCCTTGCGAGCGGTCCTCATCACCCGGAAGGAGGCCGACGCTCTATGCCGACGCCCGACAAGGCTGCCGCGGTAGCCGAGCTCACGGACAAGTTCCGCAGCTCGAACGCCGCCGTGCTGACCGAGTACCGGGGTCTCACCGTGGCCCAGCTCAAGCAGCTGCGCCGTTCGCTCGGTGAGAACTCCGAGTACGCCGTGGTGAAGAACACGCTGACCAAGATCGCGGCCAACCAGGCCGGGATCGACTCGCTGGACGACCTCTTCAATGGTCCGACGGCAGTCGCCTTCGTCACCGGTGACCCGGTGGAGTCGGCGAAGGGTCTTCGTGACTTCGCCAAGGACAACCCGAACCTCGTCATCAAGGGCGGTGTCCTTGACGGCAAGGCGCTGTCCGCCGACGAGATCAAGAAGCTTGCGGACCTCGAGTCCCGCGAGGTTCTGCTCAGCAAGCTGGCCGGTGCCTTCAAGGGCAAGCAGTCTCAGGCTGCTCAGCTCTTCCAGGCGCTGCCCTCGAAGTTCGTCCGCACCGCGGAGGCGCTTCGTGCCAAGCAGGCCGAGCAGGGCGGTGCCGAGTAATTCGGCTCGCACTCTGATCGCTGCCTGAGGCAGCGGTCGAAGCGGGCCGTCTGTACGCCCGCCTACATGGACAACCGGCACCAGCCGATTTAGTGGAAGGATCGCCCATCATGGCGAAGCTCAGCCAGGAAGACCTGCTCGCCCAGTTCGAGGAGATGACCCTCATCGAGCTCTCCGAGTTCGTGAAGGCCTTCGAGGAGAAGTTCGACGTCACCGCCGCCGCGGCCGTCGCCGTCGCCGGTCCGGCCGGCCCGGGCGCCCCGGCCGAGGCCGCTGAGGAGCAGGACGAGTTCGACGTCATCCTCACGGGTGCCGGCGAGAAGAAGATCCAGGTCATCAAGGTCGTGCGCGAGCTCACCTCCCTGGGCCTCAAGGAGGCCAAGGACCTCGTCGACGGCACCCCGAAGCCGGTCCTCGAGAAGGTCGCGAAGGACGCCGCTGAGAAGGCCGCCGAGGCCCTCAAGGGCGCCGGCGCCTCCGTCGAGGTCAAGTGACCTCGCGAGTCTGCTGACTCCTCATCGGTGAAACACCCTTCCGGGGTGTAACACCGAGGTACCGAAAGGCGATCACCCAGGTGGGTGGTCGCCTTTCGGCGTTGTCTGGCGCGCGGGTCGAGGGTGCCTTGCGCTGCTGGTCACGCGGAGTATGGTGATCTTCGTCGTGCCTGGAGCCACCCTGGTTCGGCCGAGCGGGGGCCTTGACGAACCGCACGCGGCGCGCAATTCTCAGGACGCGTCGTCACAAGGATCCGTATCCGAGGCATGGATCGACGACGAAGAGGGCAGTAAGGATGTGCGCTCGCTGAGCGCGCAGGGCATGCGGCAGACGGTGAACGGTTGAGAACAACGAGGGTCTCAAAAAACCCGCACTGGACATCAGTGGGCCTTCTGGCTACACTGTCCCTTTGCGCTGCCTGTTAGCTGCTCCCTGCCCGTCACCAGGGGCATGCCCTCGCTTGAGCACAGTGGACCGAATCAGCCCTGACCTGGGTGTTCTGTCTATCTGTCTGGCTTGGGACCGGTACGCGCGTAGTGAGTCCGAGCCCTCGGAAGGACCCCCTCTTGGCCGCCTCGCGCAACGCCTCGACCGCGAATACGAACAATGGCGCAAGCACTGCCCCGCTGCGCATCTCCTTTGCAAAGATCAAGGAGCCCCTCGAGGTTCCGAACCTGCTCGCGCTGCAGACCGAGAGCTTTGACTGGCTGCTCGGCAACACCGCCTGGCAGAGTCGGGTCGAGGCGGCTCTGGAGTCGGGTCAGGACGTCCCCACCAAGTCCGGTCTCGAGGAGATCTTCGAGGAGATCTCCCCGATCGAGGACTTCTCCGGGTCGATGTCGCTGACGTTCCGCGACCACCGTTTCGAGCCTCCCAAGAACTCGATCGACGAGTGCAAGGACCGCGACTTCACGTTCGCCGCCCCGCTCTTCGTCACGGCCGAGTTCACGAACAACGAGACCGGCGAGATCAAGTCTCAGACCGTCTTCATGGGCGACTTCCCGCTCATGACGGACAAGGGCACCTTCGTGATCAACGGCACCGAGCGTGTCGTGGTCTCGCAGCTCGTCCGCTCGCCCGGTGTCTACTTCGACTCCTCCATCGACAAGACGTCCGACAAGGACATCTTCTCGGCCAAGGTCATCCCCTCGCGTGGTGCCTGGCTGGAGATGGAGATCGACAAGCGCGACATGGTCGGTGTGCGCATCGACCGCAAGCGCAAGCAGTCCGTCACCGTCCTGCTCAAGGCTCTCGGTTGGACGACCGAGCAGATCCTCGAGGAGTTCGGCCAGTACGAGTCCATGCGCGCCACCCTGGAGAAGGACCACACCCAGGGCCAGGACGACGCGCTGCTCGACATCTACCGCAAGCTGCGTCCGGGCGAGCCGCCGACCCGTGAGGCCGCGCAGACGCTGCTCGAGAACCTCTACTTCAACCCGAAGCGCTACGACCTCGCGAAGGTCGGCCGCTACAAGGTGAACAAGAAGCTCGGCGCCGACGAGCCGCTGGACGCCGGCGTGCTCACCACGGACGACGTCATCGCGACGATCAAGTACCTGGTCAAGCTGCACGCCGGTGAGACCGAGACGGTCAGCGAGTCGGGCCGCGAGATCATCGTCGAGACCGACGACATCGACCACTTCGGCAACCGCCGTATCCGTAACGTCGGTGAGCTGATCCAGAACCAGGTCCGTACGGGTCTTGCCCGTATGGAGCGCGTCGTGCGCGAGCGCATGACGACCCAGGACGTCGAGGCGATCACGCCGCAGACCCTGATCAACATCCGCCCCGTGGTGGCGTCGATCAAGGAGTTCTTCGGCACCTCCCAGCTGTCCCAGTTCATGGACCAGAACAACCCGCTGTCGGGGCTGACGCACAAGCGTCGTCTGAACGCCCTCGGCCCGGGTGGTCTGTCCCGTGAGCGGGCCGGCTTCGAGGTCCGAGACGTACACCCGTCGCACTACGGCCGCATGTGCCCGATCGAGACGCCCGAAGGCCCGAACATCGGTCTGATCGGTTCGCTCGCCTCGTACGGCCGGATCAACCCGTTCGGTTTCATCGAGACGCCGTACCGCAAGGTCGTCGAGGGTGTCGTCACCGACGACGTCGACTACCTGACGGCCGACGAGGAAGACCGCTTCGTGATCGCCCAGGCGAACGCGACGCTGAACGACGAGATGCGCTTCACCGAGGCCCGCGTTCTGGTCCGCCGTCGTGGCGGCGAGATCGACTACATCCCCGGTGACGACGTCGACTACATGGACGTCTCGCCGCGCCAGATGGTGTCGGTCGCGACCGCCATGATCCCGTTCCTCGAGCACGACGACGCCAACCGTGCCCTCATGGGCGCGAACATGATGCGTCAGGCCGTCCCGCTCATCAAGAGCGAGGCGCCGCTCGTCGGCACCGGCATGGAGTACCGCTGCGCCACCGACGCCGGTGACGTGCTCAAGGCCGAGAAGGACGGTGTGGTCCAGGAGGTCTCCGCGGACTACATCACCATCACGAACGACGACGGCACGTACACCACGTACCGCCTGCACAAGTTCTCGCGCTCCAACCAGGGCACCTCTGTGAACCAGAAGGTCGTCGTGGACGAGGGTCAGCGGATCATCACCGGCCAGGTCCTGGCCGACGGTCCCGCGACCGAAGAGGGCGAGATGGCCCTCGGCAAGAACCTGCTCGTGGCGTTCATGCCCTGGGAGGGTCACAACTACGAGGACGCGATCATCCTGTCGCAGCGCCTCGTGCAGGACGACGTCCTCTCCTCGATCCACATCGAGGAGCACGAGGTCGACGCCCGTGACACCAAGCTCGGCCCCGAGGAGATCACCCGGGACATCCCGAACGTCTCCGAGGAGGTCCTCGCCGACCTCGACGAGCGCGGCATCATCCGTATCGGTGCCGAGGTCGTCGCCGGCGACATCCTCGTCGGCAAGGTCACGCCCAAGGGTGAGACCGAGCTGACGCCCGAGGAGCGCCTGCTCCGCGCGATCTTCGGTGAGAAGGCGCGCGAGGTGCGCGACACCTCGCTGAAGGTGCCGCACGGTGAGATCGGCAAGGTCATCGGCGTCCGCGTCTTCGACCGCGAAGAGGGCGACGAGCTGCCGCCGGGCGTGAACCAGCTGGTTCGTGTCTACGTGGCGCAGAAGCGCAAGATCACCGATGGTGACAAGCTCGCCGGCCGTCACGGCAACAAGGGCGTCATCTCGAAGATCAACCCGATCGAGGACATGCCGTTCCTGGAGGACGGCACCCCGGTCGACATCATCCTCAACCCGCTGGGTGTCCCGTCCCGAATGAACCCGGGACAGGTCCTGGAGATCCACCTCGGCTGGCTCGCCAGCCAGGGCTGGGACGTCTCCGGCCTCGGTGAGGAGTGGGCCCAGCGCCTCCAGGCGATCGGCGCCGACAAGGTCGAGCCGCGTACCAACGTCGCGACCCCGGTCTTCGACGGTGCCCGCGAGGACGAGCTGGCCGGTCTGCTCGAGCACACCATCCCGAACCGCGACGGCGACCGCATGGTCCTCCCGTCCGGCAAGGCGAGGCTGTTCGACGGCCGCTCCGGTGAGCCGTTCCCGGACCCGATCTCGATCGGGTACATGTACATCCTCAAGCTCCACCACCTGGTCGACGACAAGCTGCACGCCCGGTCGACCGGTCCGTACTCGATGATCACCCAGCAGCCGCTGGGTGGTAAGGCCCAGTTCGGTGGCCAGCGCTTCGGTGAGATGGAGGTGTGGGCGCTGGAGGCGTACGGCGCCGCTTACGCCCTCCAGGAGCTGCTGACCATCAAGTCCGACGACGTCACCGGCCGCGTGAAGGTCTACGAGGCCATCGTCAAGGGCGAGAACATCCCTGAGCCCGGCATTCCCGAGTCCTTCAAGGTGCTCATCAAGGAAATGCAGTCCCTGTGCCTCAACGTGGAGGTGCTGTCCTCGGACGGCATGTCCATCGAGATGCGCGACACCGACGAGGACGTCTTCCGCGCAGCGGAGGAGCTCGGCATCGACCTGTCGCGGCGCGAGCCGAGCAGCGTCGAAGAGGTCTGACGGGAGTCAGGCCGGGGGGCTCGTGATGAGCCCCCCGGCCGGCCCCCAGACCCCCGTTTCAGACCACAGACTTACAACCCTTGAGAGGGATTGACGCATAGTGCTCGACGTCAACTTCTTCGATGAGCTCCGGATCGGCCTGGCTACCGCGGACGACATCCGTCAGTGGAGCCACGGCGAGGTCAAGAAGCCCGAGACGATCAACTACCGCACGCTCAAGCCGGAAAAGGACGGGCTCTTCTGCGAGAAGATCTTCGGTCCTACCCGGGACTGGGAGTGCTACTGCGGCAAGTACAAGCGCGTCCGCTTCAAGGGCATCATCTGCGAGCGCTGTGGCGTCGAGGTCACGCGCGCCAAGGTGCGCCGTGAGCGGATGGGCCACATCGAGCTCGCCGCCCCCGTCACGCACATCTGGTACTTCAAGGGTGTCCCGAGCCGGCTGGGCTACCTGCTCGACCTGGCTCCCAAGGACCTCGAGAAGGTCATCTACTTCGCGGCGTACATGATCACGTACGTCGACGAGGAGCGCCGTACCCGCGACCTGCCCTCCCTCGAGGCGCACGTCCAGGTCGAGCGTCAGCAGATCGAGAACCGCCGCGACTCCGACCTGGAGAACCGCGCCAAGAAGCTCGAGACCGACCTGGCCGAGCTCGAGGCCGAGGGTGCCAAGGCCGACGTGCGCCGCAAGGTGCGCGAGGGTGCCGAGCGCGAGATGAAGCAGCTGCGCGACCGTGCGCAGCGCGAGATCGACCGTCTCGACGAGGTGTGGAACCGGTTCAAGAACCTCAAGGTCCAGGACCTCGAGGGCGATGAGCTGCTCTACCGCGAGCTCCGTGACCGCTTCGGCACGTACTTCGACGGTTCGATGGGTGCCGCGGCGCTGCAGAAGCGCCTGGAGACCTTCGACCTCGAGGAGGAGGCCGAGCGCCTCCGCGAGATCATCCGCACCGGCAAGGGCCAGAAGAAGACCCGTGCGCTCAAGCGCCTCAAGGTCGTCTCCGCGTTCCTGCAGACCGCGAACAGCCCCAAGGGCATGGTTCTGGACTGCGTGCCGGTCATCCCGCCGGACCTGCGTCCGATGGTGCAGCTGGACGGTGGCCGCTTCGCGACCTCCGACCTGAACGACCTGTACCGCCGCGTCATCAACCGCAACAACCGCCTGAAGCGCCTTCTCGACCTCGGTGCCCCCGAGATCATCGTGAACAACGAGAAGCGCATGCTCCAGGAGGCCGTGGACGCCCTCTTCGACAACGGTCGTCGTGGTCGCCCGGTGACCGGTCCCGGTAACCGCCCGCTGAAGTCCCTGAGCGACATGCTCAAGGGCAAGCAGGGTCGTTTCCGCCAGAACCTTCTCGGTAAGCGTGTGGACTACTCCGCGCGTTCCGTGATCGTCGTCGGCCCGCAGCTGAAGCTGCACCAGTGTGGTCTGCCCAAGGCCATGGCGCTGGAGCTCTTCAAGCCGTTCGTGATGAAGCGCCTGGTGGACCTGAACCACGCGCAGAACATCAAGAGCGCCAAGCGCATGGTCGAGCGCGGCCGCACGGTCGTGTACGACGTTCTGGAAGAGGTCATCGCCGAGCACCCGGTTCTGCTGAACCGTGCGCCCACGCTGCACCGCCTCGGCATCCAGGCCTTCGAGCCGCAGCTGGTCGAGGGCAAGGCCATCCAGATCCACCCGCTCGTCTGCACCGCGTTCAACGCGGACTTCGACGGTGACCAGATGGCCGTCCACCTGCCGCTCTCCGCGGAGGCGCAGGCCGAGGCCCGCATCCTGATGCTGTCCTCGAACAACATCCTCAAGCCCGCCGACGGCCGTCCGGTGACGATGCCGACGCAGGACATGGTCCTGGGTCTGTTCTTCCTCACCACCGACGGTGAGCTCCGTGACACCAAGGGCGAGGGCCGTGCGTTCGGGTCCGTCGCCGAGGCGATCATGGCGTTCGACGCCGGCGAGCTGGCGCTGCAGTCGCCGGTCGACATCCGCTTCCCGGTCGGCACCATGCCGCCGCGTGGCTGGACGCCGCCGGCCGCCGAGGAGGGCGAGCCCGAGTACCAGCCGGGCGACAGCTTCCGGCTGCGCACGACCCTGGGCCGCGCGCTCTTCAACGAGCTGCTGCCCGAGGACTACCCGTTCGTCGACTACTCGGTGGGCAAGAAGCAGCTCTCCGAGATCGTCAACGACCTGGCCGAGCGCTACCCCAAGGTCATCGTGGCGGCGACGCTCGACAACCTGAAGGCGGCCGGCTTCTTCTGGGCGACCCGTTCCGGTGTCACCGTGGCCATCTCCGACGTCGTCGTTCCCGAGGCGAAGAAGGAGATCGTCGCGGGTTACGAGGCGCAGGACGAGAAGGTCCAGAAGCAGTACGAGCGCGGTCTCATCACGAAGGAAGAGCGCACTCAGGAGCTCATCGCGATCTGGACCAAGGCGACCAACGAGGTTGCCGAGGCGATGAACGCGAACTTCCCGAAGACCAACCCCATCTTCATGATGGTTGACTCGGGTGCCCGAGGAAACATGATGCAGATGCGTCAGATCGCCGGTATGCGTGGTCTGGTGTCGAACGCCAAGAACGAGACGATCCCGCGCCCGATCAAGGCCTCCTTCCGTGAAGGCCTGTCGGTGCTCGAGTACTTCATCTCGACTCACGGTGCTCGTAAGGGTCTCGCTGACACCGCCCTTCGTACCGCCGACTCCGGTTACCTCACCCGTCGTCTGGTCGACGTCTCCCAGGACGTCATCATCCGCGAGGAGGACTGCGGCACCGACCGTGGTCTGCGTCTGCGGATCGCCGAGAAGGGTGCCGACGGCATCCTGCGCAAGGCGGACGACGTCGAGACCAGCGTGTACGCCCGCATGCTGGCCGAGGACATCGTCGTGGACGGCAAGGTCATCGCGCCGGCCAACGTCGACCTCGGTGACGTGCTCATCGACGCCCTGGTCGCCAACGGCGTCGAGGAGGTCAAGACCCGCTCGGTCCTGACCTGTGAGTCCGCGGTCGGCACCTGTGCCTTCTGCTACGGCCGCTCGCTGGCCACCGGCAAGCTGGTCGACATCGGTGAGGCGGTCGGCATCATCGCCGCCCAGTCCATCGGTGAGCCCGGTACCCAGCTGACGATGCGTACCTTCCACACCGGTGGTGTGGCCGGTGACGACATCACCCAGGGTCTGCCCCGTGTCGTCGAGCTCTTCGAGGCTCGTACGCCGAAGGGTGTCGCCCCGATCTCCGAGGCCGCGGGCCGTGTCCGCATCGAGGAGACCGAGAAGACCAAGAAGCTCGTCGTCACCCCGGACGACGGCAGCGACGAGACGGCGTTCCCGATCTCGAAGCGTGCCCGTCTGCTCGTGGGCGAGGGCGACCACGTCGAGGTCGGCCAGAAGCTGACCGTGGGTGCCACCAACCCGCACGACGTGCTGCGCATCCTGGGTCAGCGTGCCGTCCAGGTCCACCTGGTCGGCGAGGTCCAGAAGGTCTACAACTCGCAGGGTGTGTCGATCCACGACAAGCACATCGAGATCATCATCCGGCAGATGCTGCGCCGCGTGACGATCATCGAGTCCGGCGACGCGGAGCTGCTGCCGGGCGAGCTCGTCGAGCGCTCGAAGTTCGAGACCGAGAACCGTCGTGTGGTCACCGAGGGCGGTCACCCCGCCTCCGGCCGTCCGCAGCTGATGGGTATCACCAAGGCCTCGCTGGCGACGGAATCCTGGCTGTCGGCCGCCTCCTTCCAGGAGACGACCCGAGTCCTGACGGATGCGGCGATCAACGCCAAGTCCGACAGCCTCATCGGCCTCAAGGAGAACGTCATCATCGGTAAGCTCATCCCGGCCGGTACGGGTCTGTCCCGCTACCGCAACATCCGGGTGGAGCCCACCGAGGAGGCCAAGGCCGCGATGTACTCGGCCGTCGGCTACGACGACATCGACTACTCGCCGTTCGGCACCGGCTCCGGCCAGGCCGTTCCGCTGGAGGACTACGACTACGGTCCGTACAACCAGTAAGCGAGCAGCTGCTTGAACCGCAGGGCGGTCACCACGGAGGAACCCGGGGTGGCCGCCCTGCGGCGCGTTGGAGCATGATTGAGGTCACGTACGACGTGCGTGTCCGTTTCCGGGGGAGTGGTCTCGTGTCGAATCCGTCGTGGCAGCCGGCGCCGTGGCCGCCGCAGAACCAGGGGCAGCCGTCCATGCTGGCCGCGCACGCCGACCGGGAGCGCGCGGTGGACGTGCTGCGCGCCGGGTTCGCGGAGGGGCGGCTGCCGCAGGCGGAGTACGAGAAGCGGGTCGAGCGGGCCTATCAGGCGCGTACGGTGGGCGAGCTGAGCGTTCTGGTCGCGGACCTGCCCCAGGGGCCCGTACCGCAGCAGCAGATGGCCGTGCCGGTGGCGCCGCCCGTGCCGCGGACGTTCATGCCGGCCCCGTATCTGCCGCCGCCGACCAACGGCAAGGCCATCGGCGCGATGTCGTGCGGGGTGGCGACGTTCTTCTCGATGGGCGTGTCCGGGATCCCGGCGGTCATCCTCGGGCACATGGCCCGCAAGGAGATCCGGGAGCGCGGTGAGCAGGGCGACGGCATGGCGGTCGCCGGGATCGTGCTGGGCTGGCTGTCGATCGCCGGCTGGGCGCTGTTCATCCTGCTCATGGTCGTGGCCACGACCAACGGCGCCTGAGAGCGCCGATCCTGGGTGTGACATGCGCCCGGCGTGTCCCGGCTGAGATGTATTTGTTTTGACCGCAGCTGATGAGATAGGTACGCTCAGACCTTGTGCCTGGGGTGTGCCTGGGCTCGTGTGCGTGTCTTCAGCCGCACGGCGAGTCCGGATCAGTCCGCTTCGTTCTGATCATGGCCACCGCAATCTGCCGCTTCCCGCTCTTCGGCGGGGGTCTGCAGTATTCGACACACCCGACCGCGTGGGTCGGCGATGTTCCAGGTTAGCTTCACTACTCGGCACACAGAAACCGGAGAAGTAGTGCCTACGATCCAGCAGCTGGTCCGGAAGGGCCGGCAGGACAAGGTCGAGAAGAACAAGACGCCCGCACTCGAGGGTTCGCCCCAGCGTCGTGGTGTCTGCACGCGTGTGTTCACGACCACCCCGAAGAAGCCGAACTCGGCCCTGCGTAAGGTCGCGCGTGTGCGTCTGACCAGCGGTATCGAGGTCACTGCTTACATTCCGGGTGAGGGACACAAC
Source organism: Streptomyces sp. NPDC050145 (assembly GCF_044460245.1). Lineage (NCBI taxonomy): Bacteria > Bacillati > Actinomycetota > Actinomycetes > Kitasatosporales > Streptomycetaceae > Streptomyces > Streptomyces sp. NPDC050145. The sequence continues at coordinate 87,736 of NZ_JBITJS010000023.1, forward strand.
CTGCAGGAGCACTCCATCGTGCTCGTGCGCGGCGGCCGTGTGAAGGACCTGCCTGGTGTTCGTTACAAGATCATCCGCGGTTCGCTTGACACCCAGGGTGTCAAGAACCGCAAGCAGGCCCGCAGCCGCTACGGCGCCAAGAAGGAGAAGTAAGAATGCCTCGTAAGGGCCCCGCCCCGAAGCGCCCGGTCATCATCGACCCGGTCTACGGTTCTCCTCTGGTGACCTCCCTCATCAACAAGGTGCTGCTGAACGGCAAGCGCTCCACCGCCGAGCGCATCGTGTACGGCGCCATGGAGGGCCTGCGTGAGAAGTCGGGCAACGACCCGGTCATCACGCTGAAGCGCGCGCTCGAGAACATCAAGCCGACCCTCGAGGTCAAGTCCCGCCGTGTCGGTGGCGCGACCTACCAGGTTCCGATCGAGGTCAAGCCCGGTCGTGCCAACACCCTCGCGCTCCGCTGGCTCGTCGGCTACTCCCGCGCCCGTCGCGAGAAGACGATGACCGAGCGTCTGATGAACGAGCTGCTCGACGCCTCCAACGGCCTCGGTGCTGCCGTGAAGAAGCGCGAGGACACGCACAAGATGGCCGAGTCCAACAAGGCCTTCGCGCACTACCGCTGGTAGTCGCAACCCACATCGAGACCGAGAGAAGACTGAAGCCTTATGGCTACCACTTCGCTTGACCTGGCCAAGGTGCGCAACATTGGCATCATGGCCCACATCGACGCGGGCAAGACGACCACCACCGAGCGGATCCTGTTCTACACCGGCGTTTCGTACAAGATCGGTGAGGTCCACGACGGCGCCGCCACGATGGACTGGATGGAGCAGGAGCAGGAGCGTGGCATCACGATCACGTCTGCTGCCACCACCTGTCACTGGCCGCTCGAGGACAACGACTACACGATCAACATCATCGACACGCCTGGGCACGTCGACTTCACCGTCGAGGTGGAGCGCTCCCTGCGTGTTCTCGATGGTGCCGTGACGGTGTTCGACGGTGTCGCCGGCGTTGAGCCGCAGTCCGAGACGGTGTGGCGTCAGGCCGACCGTTACGGCGTGCCGCGCATCTGCTTCGTCAACAAGCTGGACCGCACCGGCGCCGAGTTCCACCGCTGTGTCGACATGATCGTCGACCGCCTCGGTGCGACTCCGCTGGTCATGCAGCTTCCCATCGGTGCCGAGGCCGACTTCCAGGGTGTCGTCGACCTCGTCACGATGAAGGCGTTCGTCTGGTCGGCCGAGGCCGCCAAGGGCGAGGCCTACGACATCGTCGACATCCCCGCCACGCACACCGAGGCTGCCGAGGAGTACCGCGGCAAGCTGCTCGAGGCCGTCGCGGAGAACGACGAGGAGATGATGGAGCTGTTCCTGGAGGGCACCGAGCCCACCGTGGAGCAGCTGCACGCCGCCGTGCGTCGCATCACCATCGCCTCCGGCAAGGGCGGCGACACCACCGTCACCCCCGTGTTCTGTGGCACCGCGTTCAAGAACAAGGGTGTTCAGCCCCTGCTCGACGCCGTCGTGCGCTACCTGCCGACCCCGCTCGACGTCGAGGCCATCGAGGGCCACGACGTCAAGGACGCCGAGGTCGTCGTCAAGCGCAAGCCGTCGGACGAAGAGCCGCTGGCCGCCCTCGCGTTCAAGATCATGAGCGACCCGCACCTGGGCAAGCTCACCTTCGTCCGGGTCTACTCGGGCCGCCTGGAGTCCGGCACTGCCGTGCTGAACTCCGTCAAGGGCAAGAAGGAGCGCATCGGCAAGATCTACCGCATGCACGCGAACAAGCGTGAGGAGATCGAGTCGGTGGGCGCGGGCGACATCGTCGCCGTCATGGGTCTCAAGCAGACCACGACGGGTGAGACGCTGTCGGACGACAAGAACCCGGTCATCCTGGAGTCCATGGACTTCCCGGCGCCGGTCATTCAGGTCGCCATCGAGCCCAAGTCCAAGGGTGACCAGGAGAAGCTGGGTGTCGCCATCCAGCGTCTCTCGGAGGAGGACCCCTCCTTCCAGGTCCACTCGGACGAGGAGACCGGCCAGACCATCATCGGTGGTATGGGCGAGCTGCACCTCGAGGTGCTGGTCGACCGTATGCGCCGTGAGTTCAAGGTCGAGGCCAACGTCGGTAAGCCGCAGGTCGCGTACCGCGAGACGATCCGTCAGGCCGTCGAGCGCGTGGACTACACCCACAAGAAGCAGACCGGTGGTACCGGTCAGTTCGCCAAGGTGCAGATCGCGATCGAGCCCATCGACAGCGGCGACGCGTCGTACGAGTTCGTGAACAAGGTCACCGGTGGCCGCATCCCCCGGGAGTACATCCCGTCGGTGGACGCGGGTGCGCAGGAGGCCATGCAGTTCGGCATCCTGGCCGGCTACGAGATGACGGGCGTCCGCGTCACGCTTCTCGACGGTGCCTACCACGAGGTCGACTCCTCCGAGCTCGCCTTCAAGATCGCCGGTTCGCAGGCCTTCAAGGAGGCCGCGCGCAAGGCCAAGCCCGTGCTGCTCGAGCCGATGATGGCCGTTGAGGTCACCACGCCCGAGGACTACATGGGTGAGGTCATCGGCGACATCAACTCCCGCCGTGGCCAGATCCAGGCCATGGAGGAGCGCAGCGGCGCTCGCGTCGTCAAGGGCCTCGTGCCGCTGTCGGAGATGTTCGGCTACGTCGGCGACCTCCGCAGCAAGACGTCGGGTCGCGCGAGCTACTCGATGCAGTTCGACTCCTACGCCGAGGTTCCGCGGAACGTCGCCGAGGAGATCATCGCGAAGGCCAAGGGCGAGTAACTCAACCGAGTTCACCCCGTAGGCTTGACACCGGAGCCCGCCGGGGCATTCATCCGCAATCGTGGGTGGATGCCCCTGGGCCCGGCATTCCAGCAAAGATCACCTGGCGCCGATGAAGCAAGGCGTTCAGAACCACTCCAGGAGGACCCCAGTGGCGAAGGCGAAGTTCGAGCGGACTAAGCCGCACGTCAACATCGGCACCATCGGTCACATCGACCACGGTAAGACGACCCTCACGGCCGCCATTACCAAGGTGCTGCACGACGCGTACCCGGACCTGAACGAGGCCTCGGCCTTCGACCAGATCGACAAGGCTCCCGAGGAGCGCCAGCGCGGTATCACGATCTCGATCGCGCACGTCGAGTACCAGACCGAGGCGCGTCACTACGCCCACGTCGACTGCCCCGGTCACGCGGACTACATCAAGAACATGATCACGGGTGCCGCGCAGATGGACGGCGCCATCCTCGTGGTCGCCGCCACCGACGGCCCGATGCCGCAGACCAAGGAGCACGTGCTCCTGGCCCGCCAGGTCGGCGTTCCGTACATCGTCGTCGCCCTGAACAAGGCCGACATGGTGGACGACGAGGAGATCCTGGAGCTCGTCGAGCTCGAGGTCCGTGAGCTCCTCTCCGAGTACGAGTTCCCGGGCGACGACCTGCCGGTCGTCAAGGTTTCCGCTCTGAAGGCCCTTGAGGGCGACAAGGAGTGGGGCCAGACCGTCCTCGACCTGATGAAGGCCGTCGACGAGTCGATCCCGGAGCCCGAGCGCGACGTCGACAAGCCGTTCCTGATGCCGATCGAGGACGTCTTCACGATCACCGGTCGTGGCACCGTCGTCACCGGTCGTATCGAGCGTGGTGTCCTCAAGGTCAATGAGACCGTCGACATCATCGGCATCAAGACCGAGAAGACCACCACCACGGTCACCGGCATCGAGATGTTCCGCAAGCTGCTCGACGAGGGCCAGGCCGGTGAGAACGTCGGTCTGCTCCTCCGTGGCATCAAGCGCGAGGACGTCGAGCGCGGCCAGGTCATCATCAAGCCCGGTTCGGTCACGCCGCACACCGAGTTCGAGGCCCAGGCCTACATCCTGTCGAAGGACGAGGGTGGCCGTCACACCCCGTTCTTCAACAACTACCGCCCGCAGTTCTACTTCCGTACGACGGACGTGACCGGCGTCGTGACCCTCCCCGAGGGCACCGAGATGGTCATGCCGGGTGACAACACCGAGATGAAGGTGGAGCTCATCCAGCCCGTCGCCATGGAGGAGGGCCTCAAGTTCGCCATCCGTGAGGGTGGCCGGACCGTCGGCGCCGGCCAGGTCACCAAGATCAACAAGTAAGCTTCGCTTACCTGTTGGGCTTGACGCCTGGTAGCTCCTGCGAGCTCTGAAAGGGCCCGTACGACCTCGGTCGTACGGGCCCTTTTGCATGCCCTCCACTGGGTTCTGCCGGGTTCTACCGGGTATCTACTGCGGCACGGTCACCCAGCGCACGACGGCGACCGCCAGGAGCAGCGCGGCGGGCACGATCCAGGGCCAGCGCAGGACCCGGCGCACCGGCGGCAGCAGCCACAGGAGAGCGGCCAGTCCCGCGAAGAAGACCGCGGCGAGGCAGCCCGTCTCGATGCCGCGGTAGGCGTCCTCGTCGCCCGGGTAGCCCGGCCGGATCGTCAGCGCCAGCCAGCAGGCGTACGCCGCCGGCAGGGTCAGCAGCACGAGCGGAACGGCGAGCACCACGCGCAGACAGCCGCGGTCGGCGTCGTCCGGGTGCTGTGGGACGGGGTGGCTCATGGGCGCAGGGCCCTCCTGGCGTTGTCGAGGTTCTCGGCGAAGTCCTTCCCGTATCCCTGGGCCTTCTCGGACTCCCAGTAGGGGCCGCCGTTGTAGCGGGCGGCCAGTTCCTGCTTCTGTGCCGCGGTCATCTCCTCGGGCGGTACGTCCGCGAAGCCGCTCTCTGCCTTCAGCTGGGCCAGGTACTCGGAGGCGATGAAGATGTTCTGCCCCGGGTCCTGGAGGGACTCCTCCACGGTGGCACGCTGCTGGTCGGTCAGGTGCTCCGGGTCGTAGCCGAGGACCTCCGCGCCGCGCCGCACCTGGATGGCGATCGGGCCGAACGAGGTGTTGTCCGGGTCGCCGGCCAGCCGGTCCGGCAGGTTCTCGGGTGCGAGAGGGCTGATCGGCGAGTCGAACTGCTCGCGGACGGTGTCCGTGACGTCGTCGAGGATGCCGGGCTGTCCCGCGACCTCCTTCCACGCGATGCCGGCGACCATGTCCGGAGGGAGCCCGGAGTTGCGGGCGGCCGCGTTGATGTAGTCGCGGTTGGCGTGGAGCCACGCGCCGCGCTCCTGGTCGTTGCCGGGCGGGTCCCAGTAGTTGTCGCGGGCTCCGGGCAGGCCGGCGATCTGGAGGCGGATGTCGCGCAGGGTCGGCGAGACGAGCCGGTCCCCGGCGACGGGGTAGTAGTCCTGCTTGGGCCCGCTGCCGGGGAGGTGGGTGATCGGATTGCTGCTCGCCTCGGCGGCCTCCCTGCGCAGGGCGGGGACGGCGGACGCGAGATCGGTGCGGTCGGTGAAGGTGCGGAACTCGGGGAGCAGGTCGTAGGCCTGCTTGAGCCGGTGCACGCACAGGTCGCGGGCGTCCTTCTCGGTGGTCTTCGCGAGGTGGAAGTCGCCGCCCGCGGAGTCGTGCAGCCGGTTGGCCTCGTCCCGGATGTCGTCCACGTCCATGGTGAGTTCCATGAAGAAGTCGCCGACGCCGGTGGTGGCCCGCATGTCCTCCCACTGCCGCATCGGCTCGGCCTCCTGGGCCTCGCGGGTGACGGCGGTGCCCTTGGTGTGGATGAGGGTGGCCAGCTGCTGCTCGGTGCTTCTGCCGTCGGAGTAGTACGACTTGGCGACCTCGAGCGCGGTCGCGTAGTCGCTGAGCGCGGTGGCCGCCTTGTCGTAGCCGTCGGCGAGCTCCGAGAGGAGCCTGCGGCCGTCCCGGAGCCGGCCCTCGTAGTGGGTGCTGCCCTCGCTCTTCCACTGGGTGTGCTTCTCGGCACGCTCGGCGGAGGGGTCGACCGAGGTGAGCAGGGCGTGCACCCGCCGGAACTCGGCCGCGTTGCGCTCCACGAGCGGCGGGCTGCAGTCCTCCAGGAACTCGACGTCCTCGCGGTGGCTGATGCCGGTGCTCATCGCGCCTCCGGGGAGAGGTAGCTGCCCTGGAGGACCTTCTCCAGGAACCGGCGGGCCGTGTCGTCCTCGATCTTCGTGAAGTCGCTGCCCGCGGTCCTGAGCCGGGTGGAGAGCGCGGTGAACAGGGCGACGGCGTCGAGGTACTGGTCGCCCCCGAAGGAGGCGAAGCGGATCACCTGCGAGGCGACGTCCTCGTGGGCCCGCGGATCGCGGGCCATGGTCGTCAGCTCGGCGTCGGGCCGGCCCTCCTGGAGGTAGCCGGCGATCTCGATGAGCAGGTTGGAATTTCCGTTGATGGACTCGGCCTTGGCGACCAGGGTGCCGGCCGCGGGGCCCGGAGGCCCGGAGCCGCCGGGGTCGACGGGCAGTTGGTTCAACCGCATCCCCGTCGACCTGCGCTCCAGCGCCTCGGCCTTTAACCGGTCCCATTCCTCGTCGAACGACATGCGAATCCCCCTTGCGGCCCGCCCCCGTGACGGACCTTCAGGCGAGCATGTCACTCAGGGATCGGCCGTAGGAACGCGGTTTTCGTCACCGTTTCGCCCCAGGGTGCGCACCGACGGTCACGCTTTCGCCTGGGCCGGTCGCCACAGCCAGGGGCGGGCGTCCGGGGAGAGGCCGGCGAGCGTGGGGCCGTGCGCGTCGGCGGTCAGGGACGGGGTGTCCAGGGTGACCGGGAGGCCGGCGGGGTGGATGCGGCGGCCCTGGTGGAGGAGTCGGACGGAGCCGTCCGTGGCGCGGCCGAGGAGGTAGTCGCCGGTGGCGGTCACCGGGCCGTAGCCGGGGAGGTCGACGGGTGGGGCGCCGGGTGGGCCGCCGGGGGAGAGGAGGCGGTCGGAGGCGGGCGGACGGTAGTAGAGACGGCCGTCCGCCGCGGCTATCGCGTCGGCGGGGGTGGGCAGGCCCGGCAGGGGGGCGGGGCCGTCCGGGGTCCAGTGGTGGACGGTGTCGCGGCCCGGTGCGTAGACGTGGACGCGGCCGTCGGGGCCGACGGTCGCGGTGAGGCCGTCCTGCACGGGGCCGCCGCCGAGGTCCTTCCAGGGCGACCAGGTGCCGGACGTGTCGCGGACGCGGGTGCTGACGCCCTGCCCGGCGTTGCGGACGAAGAGGTGGACGCGGCCGTCGCGGGCGGTGACAGCCACCGGGACGCCGATGCGGCGGCCCCGGTCGGGGTCGGACTCCGGGTTGCCGAGGCCGGTCCAGGTGCCGGCGCCGGCGCCGCGCCGGGCGGGCTCCAGGGCCACGATCTCCCGTACGTCGGGCCCGCCCAGGCCCTCGACCTCGGCCAGCCGCAGGCCGAGGAGCAGGTGGCGGCCGCCGGGGAGCGTGGCGCTGCCGAGCACCGGGGCGAGCGGGCCGCCGCCGAGGTCGACCGGCGCCGCGAAGCCGCCGCCCGGCTCCTCGTCGTAGCGGACCGCGCGCAGGCCGAGGACGCCGTACGCGGTGGCGCGGCCGCCGGGGCCGCGGACGAGGGTGAGGCGCGGGCCGGGATAGCGGTGGTGGGTGGCGCGGACCCAGCCCTTGCGGTTGGTCAGAGGGCGGTCGCCGCCGACGTTGTAGTCCCCGCAGCCGGCCGGGTTGCCGCAGGACCAGCCGGGGGCCGCGCCGTACGGGACGAGGTGGGCGGCCTTCTGGTCGAGCAGGCGCGGCGGGAGGTTCTTGGGCCAGTGGTGGTTGTAGTAGCCGCGGTAGGCGGTGACGACGAACGGGGGCGGGCCGCCCGGCGCGGTCCGGGCCCAGCGGATCAGCGCGGCCCAGCTGAAGGAGGCGACGGCGGTGTGGTCGGCGTGGTCGGAGTAGCCGGGCTGCTCGCTGTCGCGGAGGCGGGTGAGCCGGTCGCTGACCTGGATGTCGGGGTCCGGGTCGAGGGTGTGCACGACGGTCGGCCGGTAGCGCTGGAACAGTTCTACGAGGACGGTGACGACGGAGTCGTGGGTGTACGTCTGGACGGCGCGCAGCGGGGAGCCCTCGGGGACGAGGGTGCGCAGGAGCAGGCCCGGCTCGCGCCAGAGGGACGGGGCGCCCATGTGTCCCGCCGGGGTGTGCATGGCGAGGTTCAGGTGGACCAGCTCGACGCGGCGGCCCCGGTGTTCGAGGACGTCGAGCTCGGCGCGGAAGCCGCTGGGCAGACGTAGGACGCGCTGGTCCCAGGGCGTGAAGAGGGGGAGGCCGAGCTGGGTCGCGTAGGACTGGCGCAGGCCCTGGTGGCGGGCGGCGGAGTATGCGGCCTTGTCGGGGGCGGGGTCGCGGTCGGTCGCCGACTTGTTCCGGCCGTCGGCCTCGCCGGCGGTGACGTAGACGCAGACTAGCGGGGTGCCGGCGGCCAGGGCCTGCTGGGTGTCCGGGTTCATGAAGTACAGGTCGTCGTCGGGGTGGGCGAGGACCTGGAGCAGCAGGGCGCGGTCCGCCTGCGCGGCGGGGCGGCCGGAGGCGGGGGAGGGGACGGAGGCGCGCGGCGGGGGGACGGATGCGCGGGGCGCGCAGGAGGCGAGGGCGGTGGCGGCGGCCAGGGCGGAGGCGCCGAGCAGGAGGTGGCGGCGGGTGGGGGCGGTGGGGGTGAGGGCGGGCTCGGGCTCGGCGCCGGGCGTGGGCTGGAGGGCGGGTGTGGGCTCGGGGCTGGGTGTGGGGTGGTGGAGGCCGGGTGCGGGCTGCAGGCCGGGTGTGGGCTCGGGCTGGGCGCCGGGTGCGGGCACGGGGCCGGAGGTGGGCTCCAGGCCCGGGGTGGGTTCCAGGGCCCGGGTGGGGTCGAGGCCCGGGGTGGATATAGGGCGCATTTCGGGCCGCGTAGGGCGCGGTATCGCAGGTCTCTTCCGCATGGTGGCGCTCACTCCGTCCGCTGCGAGGCGGCGCGGCGGTGTCGGTGGAGCGCGCCTCTGTTCAGGTTGGTTCACCTGGGTAGAGGCTCGGCAGGGGGAGTGGGTTCCATGCGCGTACATGTTCCGTTCACCCGGACGGGCGGCGGCCGGAGGGGACACGGACGGACCAGTGCCGGGATGCCGGGGCCGGGGCGGGCTGCGACGATCGGGGGGTCCGTGCCGTGCGTCACGTGCGGGGCCGCCGGGACGGCGGTGGGCAGACGTCTCGATGTGGGGGGTGGACCCGAGCGCCGGAGCGAGAGAGTTCCCCGGTGCCCCCAGCCCGAAAGGCCTGCCCATGCACTCTGCACCCGTGAAGCGGAGCAACCGCCTCGCCCGAGGGCGTGCCGTCGGCGTCCTGTGCGCCGTCGCCGCGTCGCTCTCCCTGCTGAGCGCCTGCTCGTCGGACGACGGGGACGACACCTCATCGGGCACGAAGCAGGCGGACCGCGCGGCCGAGCAGGCGGCTGCGACCGCTTCCGCTTCCGCCTCGCCGAGGCTGAGTGAGGATCAGGCCGAGCGCAAGAAGCTGATCACCGCGACGAAGGTCGACTGGGACAAGGCGGCCATGACCGCCGAGAAGGAGGTCTCCGGCAGCAAGCTCCTGGAGATCGAACTCGGCGACGACGACCAGGGCGATCCGGAGTGGGACGCGGAAGTCGTCGCGACGGACGGCACGAGCACCGACGTGCGGATCGACGCCGTCACCGGCAAGGTCACGCGGTCCCAGAAGGATGACGACCAGGACGCGGGCGACAAGAAGGAGAACACGGACAGGCTCGCGGCGGCCAAGGTGACGTCGATGAAGGCGGCCGAGACGGCCACGGACCGGAAGAAGGGCACGGTCACGTCGGTCGGCCTCGACGAGTCCGACGGCGGGCCGACGGTCTGGTCGGTGGACGTGGTCACCCCGGCGACGTGGGTCAAGACCTCGTTCGACATCGACGCGGGCAGCGGCAAGGTGCTGCACGAGAACATCGACCGGGACTGAGCCGTCGTGAAGCGGGGCCGGGTCCCTCGGCCCCGCCGGTCATCGCCGGCCGGTCATACGTCGCCGGTCATACGTCGCCGGTCATGCGTGGTCGGTGATGCATGGTCGGTCATGCGGGGCCGTCGCCCAGGATGCGGGCGAGTTCCCGGTCGAGGGCCATCTCGGTCGGCTCGGTGCCGAAGGGCTGGAGCGCGTGGCTGCGCTCCAGGTACGTCATGAGGGCCGCATGGCCGAGCCGGATCAGGGTCGCGGCACCCTTCTCCTGCACGCGGATCGTCACATGGGCCGGTTTCTCGGGCTCCCGCCCGGGCAGCACCGATACGGCTCCGATGCCGACCGCGCCGCCTAACCCCGCCGTCAGCAGGTCGCGGGAGATCTCCCAACGGGAGCTCGCCCTCGACCTCGTGACGGCGTCGGGCGACACCGTCACCGTCACGACGAACGGGTCGTCGGCGTCGTACCGCAGCAGCACGGCACAGGGGTGCAGTTCGTCGTCCTGCGTGATCGATCCGCTCGTCCACGCCTCCAGGCCCGCGCCGGTCCTGCTCATCTCGGGGATCATCGGGTCCACGCCCTCTCGCACATGCATTTGTAGTCGCGCCATCGCAGAACGCAATTGACGCGAAGTCAGTACGGATGGCATATGCCGAATGCGCACATCTCCTATGGAATCTTCACGAGATACTCACCGATGGTGAGCGGTCAGTCGCCGTCGACGATCTGGAACAGGTAGATCAGCTGGCTGTTGTCGTCCGGCATGGCGTTGATGTCGTCCGACGGCACGTCGGTGCGGAAGTAGAACTGCGGGGCCTTCGGGCCGCCGAGGGCGTTCTTCTCCTGCAGGTCCATGAGGTGCTTGACGAACGTGTTCGCGTCCGGGGTCTTGGTGCCCAGGTCCCGCGCGAGCTGCCCGCCGACGACGATCTTCAGGTGCGTGTCGTCGGTCAGTACGTCCGTGGCGGCGCCGGTCGCGCTGCTGGGCGTGAACGTGGGGCCGTCGCCGTCGCACTGGTACGAGCCGAGGACGAGGCCGAGCATGGTCGGGCTCTCGCCTCCCGCGCTGACCGACTCGATCGCGCCGTACGGGCCCTGGCCGTCGTGGTCGCAGACCGAACCGGTCGGCGGGGTCTGGCGGTCGGCGAGGTCCCAGCCGCCGTTCCCGGCGTCCCCGGGGCCGCCCGAGATCGTGGGGTCGGGCGAGGACGGTGGCGTCGTCGAGGCCGGTGTCGACGGGGAGTCCGGGGTCGACGGCGGTGTCGACTGCGCGGTCGTGGGGGACGCGCTCGTGGGACCGTCGGCCGATCCCTCCGAGTCGCTCGGGCCGCAGGCCGTCAGGGCCAGTGCCGCGGCGGCGGCCACCCCCAGGACGTACAGCTTCCTGCTCGTCTTCCTGCTCGTGTTCCTGCTCGGCTTCGTGCTCGTCTTCTTGCTCGTTCGGTTCGCTTCGGCGCGCATGGTCGGACCCCCGTGGTCGGTGTGTGCGGTGCGAGGGGATCGTGCCCGGGGAGGCAGTCGTTCCGTACGTGCCGGGGCGGATCGTTACGGCTTGCGGACATCGGTGTGGCCATCCCGTGGTGGGCCGGGGCGGGGGGCGGCTGCTGGGCCGCCTGTTGCCCGGCGACGAGAGACCGGCCCCCCTCAGCGACGGTCCCAGACCCCGCTCAGCGCCCGCACCCGCTCCCCGTACTCAACGGCCTCCGTCCACTCCCGCGGCCAGCGGTCCGCCCCGCGCCCCGCCCCCGCGAAGGCCCCGGCCAGCGCGGCCGTCGCCGCCGAGGCCCCCGACGTGTGCGCGGCGCGGCGGATCGCGTGGCGGGGATGCGCGTCGGTGACGAGGAAGGCGTAGAGCGCGCCGGCGAGGACGGTGTCGGCCGTCCAGGCACCGCCGACGGCCCGCGCCGGCTCCCGGTCCCGGTCCGCCGGGGCCAGTGCCGCGCCCACCGCGTCCAGCGCCACGAGGCACTCGTCCCACCCGCGCTCGGCGTACCCGGCCGGGCTGTCCGCCCCCGCGCGCTCGGCCAGGTCGCCGAGCCAGTCAGCCCGGTACGTCCGGCGGGACGCGGCCGCGTGGGCGCGCAGCCGGTCCAGGAGGGCGCCCGGTTCGCAGCCGTGGGCCAGGAGGTGCACCGCATGCGCCGCCAGATCGCTCGCGGCGAGCGCGGTCGGGTGGCCGTGCGTGAGCGCGGCCTGCGCCTGCGCGACGCCCGAGCGCTGCTCGCCGCTCAGATACGGGGCGAGACCGACGGCCGCGGCCCGCACCACGGCCCCGCAGCCCTTCGACTCCAGGGCGGCCGCCGCCTGCCAGGGCGTTCCCGGGTCGCGCAGCGCCGTACAGGCGTCGACGGTGCTGCGGCCGGGATCGCGGTCGTTGTCGGGGGAGGCGAGCCAGCGCACCAGACGGTCGCGCAGCGCGGTGGTGATCGCGGGCGGCGTCACCCACGGCGGTGCGGGCAGCGCCCCGCGCGTGGTGAGGCTGTGCCTGGCCTCGGCCTCTGTCTGGGGCGGGCGGACGGCGGTCTCGGCGAGGGCCTCGGCGACGGCGAGCGCCAGTTGGGTCTGGTCCGACACCCGGGCCCGCGGCACCGCGGCCTGCCGGGGATCGCCGGGCACCCCCGACTCGCCCTCGAACCAAGGGAGTTCCATCGCGGCCCACTCGCCGTACGTGGACCGGATGCCGTCCAAGGGGAGCGTGGAGAGCGGGCGGCCCATCGCGTCGCCGAGGGCGAGCCCGTACAGGGAGCCCGCGGCGGCGTCCCGCACCTGGCCGCGCGGGACGTCCGCCAGCGCGTACAGGGCGTCGAGGTGCGGCGCCCAGGCGAGCGAGCTGCCGACCACGTGGGCCCCGGAGGGCGTGGCGCCGTCGTCGAGCAGGCGGCGCAGGGCCTCGTCCGGGGTGCGGCCCGCGGCCTTGGAGTCGCGCAGTCGCAGCGCCCAGGTCCCGTCGCCGGCGGCCTTCTCTCCGGCGTCCCGGCGTACGATCCAGCCCGCCGCGTCGTCCGCGTCGTTCGCCCACACGTACCCGGTGACCGTGCCCTGCCCGTCGGCCACGGCGCCGTACCGCACGGGCCGCTCGGTGCGGGACGCGTACCGCGCGGGGCCGCCCACCTCGTTGAACCGCAGGTCTTCATCGAACCGCGGATTGATGTACGCGCGCGGCACGAAACGCGGGCCCGGACCGGCCGGCTGACTCACGACGATGTTCCCCTCTGACGGTCTGACGGAGCGCTTTGATCTGGGCCTCCATCCCATCACGCGGCCCCGCGTGGAGAACCTGTGCCGATCGTGCGGGAGTTGCCCGCAGACCGCCCCGCGGGCCTGATTAACATGCCGCGTCACAGACCGGCGAGGTCCGACCGACCGTCAGTCCCCGTCCGCGTCACGGCACTTGACCCCAGGAGTCACCCGGCATGACGGCAGCACCCGCACCAGCGACCGCCCTCCGCGTCCTGATCCACGGCGGCGGCATCGGCGGCCTCACCCTCGCCACGGCCCTGCCCGCCGCGGCCACACCGTCGAGGTCGCGGAACTGCGCGAGGAGCTCGACGCGCTCGGCGTCGGCATCATCCAGCCGTCCAACGCCCTGCACGTCATGCGCGAGATCGGCGTCCTCGACGCGTGCCTCGCGGCCGGCTTCGTGTGGGACACCCTGACCATCGCCGACCCGGCCGGGACCACGCTCGCCGCGATACCCCAGCCCCGCATGGCCGACGCCCCCGCCGCCAACGGCATCCCCCGCCCCGCCCTCGCCCGGATCCTCGCCGACGCGGCCCGCGCCGCCGGGGCGCACCTCCGGCTCGGCACGACCATCACCGAGCTGAAGGACGACGGCACCGGTGTCGACGTCACCCTCTCCGACGGCAGCACGGCCCGCCACGACCTCGTCGTCGGCTTCGACGGCATCGGCTCCCCGCTGCGCACCCGGCTCTACGGGGACACGTACACCCCCGAGTACACGGGCTTCGCCAACTGGCGGGTCACCGTGCCGCGCCCGCCCGAGGTGCGCGGCGTCGTGATGGGCACGGCCGGACCGGAGGCGAAGGCGCTGCTCACCCCGATCACCGGCGAACTCATGTACCTGGGCGCGGTGTTCGCCGAGCGGGAGGACTTCCGGCCGGACCCGGAGCGCGCCCACGAGCAGCTCGCCGAGCGCCTCAGGATGTTCGGCGGACCGGTCGCCGACGCGCTCGCCGCCGTCGCCGACCCGTCGGCGGTCGTGTACTCGCGGATCTCCCAGGTGACCGTCGAGGAGCCCTGGCACGTGGGCCGCGTCGTCCTCGCCGGAGACGCCGCGCACGCCTCCACCCCGCACCTCGCGCAGGGCGCGGCCATGGCGGTCGAGGACGCGCTGGTGCTCGCCGAGGCGCTGGACGCCGAGCCCGGAGTGCCCGAGGCGCTCACCGCCTGGGAGGCCCGGCGCCGCCCGCGCGCCCTGTGGGTGCAGGCCCTGTCCCGCGCGGTGCTGCGCCAGGAGACCGGCACCCCGACCACTCCGGAGGAGGACGAACTCCTCAAGGTCGGCGTCCCGGGCGCCGCCCACGTCCTGGCGAAGCCCTACTAGGCCGCCCCCGGAGAAAAGCGGTCAGGCCGCCGGCGTCAGGGCGACGATCGCGATGTCGTCGCCCAGATGGTGCGTCCAGTTCCGCACCTCGTCCGCGAGCCGCCCGACCAGCGCGTCGGGCGGTCCGTCCGCCCCGTCGGCCAGCCGGTCGATCAGCGGGTAGAACTCGCCGCTCGCGTTCCGCGCCTCGCTCAGCCCGTCCGTGTAGGCGACCAGCGTCGTCGTGTCGTCCAGCGAGACCCGGTGGGCGTCGACGGCGCCGAGCGTGCCGAAGCCGAGCGGCAGGTGTACGGGTCCCTCGATCTCCTCGGCGCGCGAGCGGCCCACGGCGACCGGCCCAGGGTGACCGCAGTTGATCACTTCCAGGTGCGGTGTCCCGGCCCCGTGCTGGATCAGCAGCGCGGTCGCGAACAGCTCCTCGTCCCCGCGCGCCTCGGCCGCCCGCAGCACCTGCCGGTCGAGCCGCGCCGCGAGCTCCCCGAGGTCCTCGGTCTCGTAGGCCTGACTGCGGAAACAGCCCAGCAGGTCCGTCACCGTCTGCACCGCCTGGAGTCCCTTGCCGCGCACGTCGCCGATGAGCACGCGGGTGCCGTACGGGGTGTGCAGGGCCTCCAGGAAGTCGCCGCCGATGCCGGTGTCGGCGGTCGCCGGTTCGTACAGGCCCGCGAGGCGCAGCCGGCCGAGGGTGCCCGGGATCGGGTGCAGCACCGCGCGCAGCAGCGCGCCCGCCGTCTCCTGGGAGCGGGTGAGCCGCTCCGTGAGCCGGCCCCGCGACCAGGCGATGCCACCGGCCGCCGCGCCCACGCCGAGCGCGACGAGCATCTCCACGGACTGGTCGGTCTGCGCCTTCGCCACCAGGTACTGCAGGACGGACGTCGAGGCCACGACGAGCGCGACCACGGGCCGGCCGAGCAGCAGCGAGGCCGCGGCGACCACGATCGTGGCGATCCAGAGCATCTGACCCGCGGTGTCCGCCGCCTCGGCGGGAGCGGCGCCCACGCTGTACGGCATCGTCTGCGCCGCGGCCGCGCCGAACAGGATCGCGCCCGGCAGCAGCGCGATCGTGCCGCCGAGGTCGGTGTGCGGGACCGCGGTGAGGAAGCCCGCCATGCGCGGGGCCAGCGCCAGCATGATGCCGAACCCGATCACGGCGACGACGACGCAGCCGCTGAGCAGCGAGGCCCCGCCGTGGCTCAGCAGCGTGTGCAGCAGCGCGAGCCCGATCGCGGCGAGCGGCAGCCCCAGGGAGCAGCCGGCCACGGGGGAGAGGGCGCGGCGCCGGACGACCAGCAGGCTGCCCGCGGCGCCGCCGGCCCCGAACAGCGAGAGCGCGAGCGCGCCCGCCGCCGGCGAACCGCCCGAGGCGATCATCAGCGTCGGCACGGCCACCGCGAGCACGGTCTGGGTGAAGCCCAGGGTGACCCCGGCGACCAGCACCGGGACCCCGAGCCGCGCGGGCAGCGAGGTGCGCCCGTTGCGGGTCAGGGCACGCAGCCGGGCACCCACCCCCACGACCACGGCCGCGCCCAGCACCCCGCCCACCCGCGGATCGGCCCAGCCCCACAGCGGCGCGAGCTGCAGCCCGGCCGCCGCCAGCGCCCCGGCCACGGCCCAACAGCCGGTCGTCACCGGGTCGTTGAGCGGCCCCCGCGCCTCGGGCCGCCCGTCGTCGGGCAGCCGATGCCGTACGAGGAGCAGCGCGCCGGTGGCCGCGACGGCGAGCGCCGCCATCGCCGGGCGCCAGCCGGCCAGCGAGAGGAGGCGCGGCGCGACGTTCACGGCGACGACGAACCCCGCGGACATGGCCGCGAGCCAGCACCCGGTCACCCGGCGCACCCGCCCCGGCATGTAGACGCCGGCGAGACAGGCGAGGCAGGCCACGAACACGGCGGCGAGCGCGGCGGCCATGACGATCCGGGCCGGCACGTACACCCACCCGCTGAAGGAGACCGCGAGCAGCGCGCAGGCCGCGGACAGCACGGCCAGCGCTCGGAGCAGCACCCGGCGCCGGCCCGCGACGTCGCAGGCCCGCCCGGCCGCGACCAGGGTGAGCAGCGTGACGGAGACCCCGACCACCCGCGCGACGGCCTCGTGCTCGGGGCCGAGCCCGAGATCGGCCCGTACGAGCGGCGCGGCGGCCGCGTCGAGCACCGGCGCGATGACGTAGAACGCGGCGACGGAGGCCAGCAGGAGCCCCGGCACCCGCAGGCGTTCACCCTTGCTCCGGGCCACGGCACCCGTCCCCTGGGCGTGGTCGAACACTCGGGCCTCCCTGGCAGTCCCCCCGTGGACAACTCCGACCACCAGGGTCCCGGGCGCAGGAGTGCCGGGTAAGTGCTGAAAGTCCTACTTATTCCGAGGGGCGGTTCTCGCTGGGCGCGCCGTCGTGCCGGGGGCAGTTTGACCTCGGTCACACACCGGGTACTCTCTACGGCTCGATTGGCCCCGGAGGTGCCCCGTATGGCAGACTGTCGGGGTTGCTCGGTTGAGTGCCGATGCTGCGCGCCTCCCGCCGGGAGGACCGGAAGCGAGTCCCACAGTACTCGTCGCCTTATCTGCCGCCTGCGGCAGCGCTGGGGCGGACGTACGGGAATCTTCCGGGAAGCTCAGCGCGGAGCTCCACCAGGCGCCTGGTGGGTTTCTTCCTTCCAGCTCGTGCGGCCCTGGGCCGCGGTTCCTGTAGCAGGGATGTCCGTACGGATATTTCTGTCAGCGACACCGCGACACGCCCGACCGCGTGGGTCGGAGGAAGTGTGAAACAAGGCCCCCAGGAGCCAGAGCGTTTCGAGACAAAGGACTACTAAGTAGCCATGGCGGGACAGAAGATCCGCATCCGGCTCAAGGCCTACGACCACGAGGTCATCGACTCCTCGGCGAAGAAGATCGTCGAGACGGTGACGCGTACTGGTGCGTCGGTCGCGGGCCCGGTGCCGCTGCCTACCGAGAAGAACGTGTACTGCGTCATCAAGTCGCCGCACAAGTACAAGGACTCTCGCGAGCACTTCGAGATGCGCACGCACAAGCGCCTGATCGACATCCTCGACCCGACCCCCAAGACCGTTGACTCTCTGATGCGACTCGACCTCCCGGCCGGTGTCGACATCGAGATCAAGCTCTAAGGGCGGTTGATCTAGATGACCAAGCAGATCAAGGGCATTCTGGGCGAGAAGCTCGGCATGACGCAGGTGTGGGACGAGAACAACCGTGTTGTTCCGGTCACCGTCGTCAAGGCCGGCCCGAACGTCGTGACCCAGGTCCGTACGAACGACGTCGACGGCTACGAGTCGGTCCAGATCGCCTTCGGCGAGATCGACCCGCGCAAGGTGAACAAGCCCCTCAAGGGTCACTTCGCCAAGGCCGACGTCACCCCCCGTCGTCACCTCGTCGAGATCCGTACCGCTGACGCCAGCGAGTACACCCTCGGCCAGGAGATCACCGCCGAGACCTTCGAGGCCGGCGTCAAGGTCGACGTCACCGGCAAGAGCAAGGGCAAGGGCTTCGCCGGTGTCATGAAGCGTCACAACTTCGCCGGTGGCAAGGCATCTCACGGTGCCCACCGCGTGCACCGCAAGCCGGGCTCGATCGGTGGCTGCGCCACCCCCGGCCGTGTGTTCAAGGGCCTCCGCATGGCGGGCCGTATGGGCAACGAGCGGGTCACCACCCAGAACCTGACCGTCCACGCCGTTGACGCGGAGAAGGGTCTGCTGCTCATCAAGGGCGCGGTTCCCGGTCCGAACGGCGGCCTCGTCCTGGTCCGCACCGCGGCCAAGGGGGCCTGAGGTAACCGATGAGCACTGTTGACATCCTTTCGCCGGCTGGCGACAAGGCCGGGTCCGTCGAGCTCCCCGCGGAGATCTTCGACGTAGAGAAGATCAGCGTTCCGCTGCTCCACCAGGTCGTCGTCGCTCAGCTGGCCGCTGCCCGCCAGGGCACGCACAAGACCAAGACCCGTGGCGAAGTCCGTGGTGGCGGCAAGAAGCCGTACCGCCAGAAGGGCACCGGCCGCGCCCGTCAGGGCTCGACCCGCGCCCCGCAGTTCGCCGGTGGTGGCGTCGTGCACGGTCCCGTGCCGCGTGACTACTCGCAGCGGACCCCGAAGAAGATGAAGGCTGCCGCGCTGCGTCACGCCCTCACCGACCGGGCCCGCAACGCTCGCATCCACGTCGTCTCCGGCGTGGTCGAGGGCGAGGTCTCCACGAAGGCCGCGAAGACGCTGCTCGGCAAGATCTCGGAGCGCAAGCACGTGCTCCTGGTCGCCGAGCGCGCCGACGAGACCGCGTGGCTCTCCGCCCGCAACCTGCCCCAGGTCCACATCCTGGAGCCGGGCCAGCTGAACACGTACGACGTTCTCGTCTCGGACGACGTGGTCTTCACCCAGGCCGCTTTCGAGTCCTTCGTGTCTGGCCCCAAGGCCGCTGACACCGAAGGGAGCGAAGCCTGATGGCTACGCGTCACCCGAGCATCGCCTCGAAGGCCGCCAAGGCCGCCAAGGCCGCGCGCGTCGCCAAGGCGAAGCGCATCGCCACCGAGGGCAAGATCGCTGTCGAGCCCGCGCCGCTGAGCAAGAGCTTCACGGACCCCCGTGACATTCTCGTTCGTCCGGTCGTCTCGGAGAAGTCGTACGCCCTGCTCGACGAGAACAAGTACACGTTCATCGTCGACCCGCGTGCCAACAAGACCCAGATCAAGCAGGCCGTCGAGGCGGTCTTCTCGGTCAAGGTCTCCGGGGTCAACACGATCAACCGTCAGGGCAAGCGCAAGCGCACCAAGACGGGCTTCGGCAAGCGTGCTGACAGCAAGCGCGCGATCGTGACCCTCGCTGAGGGCGACCGTATCGACATCTTCGGCCAGGCCTCCTAACGGAGCGCCCTGGTCCGAATATCGGACGAGGACTGAGAAATGGGAATCCGCAAGTACAAGCCGACTACGCCGGGCCGTCGTGGCTCCAGCGTCGCCGACTTCGTCGAGGTCACGCGGTCCACGCCGGAGAAGTCGCTGGTCCGCCCCCTGCACAGCAAGGGCGGCCGTAACAACTCCGGTCGCGTGACGGTCCGCCACCAGGGTGGTGGCCACAAGCGCGCCTACCGCGTGATCGACTTCCGTCGTCACGACAAGGACGGCGTGCCGGCGAAGGTCGCTCACATCGAGTACGACCCCAACCGCACCGCGCGTATCGCTCTTCTGCACTACGCGGACGGCGAGAAGCGCTACATCCTGGCCCCCCGTGGGCTCGCCCAGGGTGCCGTGGTCGAGAACGGCCCGGCGGCCGACATCAAGCCCGGCAACAACCTGGCGCTCCGCAACATCCCGGTCGGTACCACGATCCACGCGATCGAGCTCCGTCCCGGTGGTGGCGCCAAGTTCGCCCGCTCCGCGGGTGCCTCCGTGCAGCTGCTCGCGAAGGAGGGCTCGATGGCCCACCTCCGCATGCCCTCCGGTGAGATCCGCCTGGTCGACGTGCGCTGCCGCGCCACCGTCGGCGAGGTCGGCAACGCCGAGCAGTCGAACATCAACTGGGGCAAGGCCGGCCGCATGCGCTGGAAGGGCGTCCGCCCGACCGTGCGTGGTGTCGTGATGAACCCGGTCGACCACCCGCACGGTGGTGGTGAAGGCAAGACCTCCGGTGGTCGTCACCCGGTCTCGCCGTGGGGCAAGAAGGAGGGTCGTACTCGTGATCGCAACAAGGCGAGCAACAAGTACATCGTCCGCCGCCGCAAGTCGAACAAGAAGCGCTAGGAGCGGGTTTAGATGCCGCGCAGTCTCAAGAAGGGGCCCTTCGTCGACGACCACCTTGTGAAGAAGGTGGACGTCCAGAACGAAGCAGGCACCAAGAACGTCATCAAGACCTGGTCCCGGCGCTCGATGATCATCCCCAGCATGCTGGGGCACACGATCGCGGTGCACAACGGCAAGACCCACATCCCGGTGTTCGTCACCGAGTCGATGGTCGGCCACAAGCTCGGTGAGTTTTCGCCGACCCGCACCTTCCGCGGCCACGTCAAGGACGACCGCAAGTCGAAGCGCCGCTAAGCGGGGTGTGAACGACTATGACGAACATTGAAGGGACAACCATGGAAGCCAGGGCCCAGGCGCGGTACATCCGCGTCACGCCCATGAAGGCCCGCCGCGTGGTGGACCTCATCCGTGGCATGGACGCCACGGAGGCTCAGGCGGTCCTGCGTTTCGCCCCGCAGGCCGCGAGCGTGCCGGTCGGCAAGGTGCTGGACAGCGCCATTGCCAACGCCGCGCACAACTACGACCACACCGACGCCTCTTCGCTGGTCATCAGCGAGGCGTACGTGGATGAGGGCCCGACCCTGAAGCGGTTCCGTCCGCGTGCCCAGGGCCGTGCCTACCGGATCCGTAAGCGGACCAGCCACATCACCGTGGTCGTCAGCAGCAAGGAAGGAACCCGGTAATGGGCCAGAAGGTAAACCCGCACGGGTTCCGGCTCGGTGTCACGACCGACTTCAAGTCGCGTTGGTACGCCGACAAGCTGTACAAGGACTACGTCAAGGAAGACGTCGCCATCCGTCGGATGATGACGTCCGGCATGGAGCGCGCCGGCATCTCGAAGGTTGAGATCGAGCGCACCCGTGACCGCGTGCGTGTGGACATCCACACCGCTCGTCCCGGCATCGTCATCGGCCGCCGTGGCGCCGAGGCCGACCGCATCCGCGGTGACCTCGAGAAGCTCACGGGCAAGCAGGTCCAGCTGAACATCCTCGAGGTCAAGAACCCCGAGGTCGACGCTCAGCTCGTGGCCCAGGCCGTGGCGGAGCAGCTGTCCTCCCGCGTCTCCTTCCGTCGCGCCATGCGTAAGAGCATGCAGTCGTCGATGAAGGCCGGCGCCAAGGGCATCAAGATCCAGTGTGGCGGTCGTCTCGGCGGTGCCGAGATGTCCCGTTCGGAGTTCTACCGCGAGGGCCGCGTGCCCCTGCACACGCTCCGCGCCAACGTGGACTACGGCTTCTTCGAGGCCAAGACGACCTTCGGCCGCATCGGCGTGAAGGTCTGGATCTACAAGGGCGATGTCAAGAACATCGCCGAGGTCCGCGCCGAGAACGCCGCTGCCCGTGCCGGCAACCGCCCGGCCCGTGGTGGCAACGACCGCCCGGCCGGCCGTGGTGGCCGCGGTGGCGAGCGTGGCGGTCGCGGTCGTAAGCCGCAGCAGCAGTCCGCGCCGGCTGCCGAGGCCCCCAAGGCCGACGCTCCCGCCGCTGCCGCTCCGGCTGCCGAGAGCACCGGAACGGAGGCCTGACCGAAATGCTGATCCCCCGTAGGGTCAAGCACCGCAAGCAGCACCACCCGAAGCGCAGCGGTATGTCCAAGGGTGGCACGCAGGTTGCGTTCGGCGAGTACGGCATCCAGGCGCTCACCCCGGCCTACGTGACGAACCGTCAGATCGAGGCCGCTCGTATCGCCATGACGCGTCACATCAAGCGTGGCGGCAAGGTCTGGATCAACATTTACCCGGACCGTCCCCTCACCAAGAAGCCTGCCGAGACCCGCATGGGTTCCGGTAAGGGTTCGCCGGAGTGGTGGATCGCCAACGTCAAGCCCGGACGCGTCATGTTCGAGCTGTCGTACCCCAACGAGAAGATCGCGCGTGAAGCTCTGACTCGTGCGGCCCACAAGCTGCCGATGAAGTGCAAGATCGTTAAGCGCGAAGCAGGTGAGGCGTGATGTCGGCCGGGACCAAGGCGTCCGAGCTGCGCGAGCTGGGCAACGAGGAGCTTCTCAACAAGCTCCGCGAGGCCAAGGAAGAGCTGTTCAACCTCCGCTTCCAGGCGGCGACCGGTCAGCTCGAGAACCACGGCCGGCTCAAGGCCGTCCGCAAGGACATCGCGCGGATCTACACCCTCATGCGTGAGCGCGAGCTGGGCATCGAGACGGTGGAGAACGCCTGATGAGCGAGAAGACTGTGACTGAAGAGACCGCCGCCCGCGGCTTCCGCAAGACCCGTGAGGGTCTTGTCGTCAGCGACAAGATGGACAAGACCGTCGTCGTCGCCGTCGAGGACCGCGTCAAGCACGCCCTGTACGGCAAGGTCATCCGCCGTACGAACAAGCTCAAGGCGCACGACGAGCAGAACGCCGCGGGTGTCGGCGACCGTGTCCTCCTCATGGAGACCCGGCCGCTGTCCGCGACGAAGCGCTGGCGCGTCGTCGAGATCCTGGAGAAGGCGAAGTAATCAAGCGGGAGCACTCGCTCCCGCTGCCCCTCGCCCCGTCGGTTTCTTTCGGGGCGCGGGTCTTCCACCAGGACAGTAAGTAATTCCTGCGGGCAACCCCGCAGGACAGTTCCGCCAGGCTCGGTGGGGGATTCCTCCGGGACCCCCCCACCGGGAACCGGCAGACGATCAGGAGATAGACGTGATCCAGCAGGAGTCGCGACTTCGCGTCGCCGACAACACTGGTGCCAAGGAGATCCTTTGCATCCGTGTTCTCGGTGGCTCGGGTCGCCGCTACGCGGGCATCGGTGACGTCATCGTCGCCACCGTCAAGGACGCGATCCCCGGCGGCAACGTGAAGAAGGGTGACGTCATCAAGGCCGTCATCGTTCGCACCGTCAAGGAGCGCCGCCGTCCGGACGGCTCGTACATCCGCTTCGACGAGAACGCCGCTGTCATTCTCAAGAACGACGGCGACCCTCGTGGCACCCGTATCTTCGGCCCGGTGGGCCGTGAGCTGCGCGAGAAGAAGTTCATGAAGATCATCTCGCTCGCGCCGGAGGTGCTGTAAGCATGAAGATCAAGAAGGGCGACCTGGTCCAGGTCATCACCGGTAAGGACAAGGGCAAGCAGGGCAAGGTCATTGCCGCTTACCCGCGCGACGAGCGCGTCCTGGTCGAGGGTGTCAACCGGGTCAAGAAGCACACCAAGGCCGGCCCCACGGCCTCTGGCTCGCAGGCCGGTGGCATCGTCACGACCGAGGCGCCTGTCCACGTCTCCAACGTCCAGCTGGTCGTTGAGAAGGACGGCAACAAGGTCGTCACGCGCGTCGGTTACCGCTTCGACGACGAAGGCAACAAGATCCGCGTTGCCAAGCGGACGGGTGAGGACATCTGATGACGACCACCACCAACCCGCGTCTGAAGCAGAAGTACCGCGACGAGATCAAGGGCAAGCTGCAGGAGGAGTTCTCGTTCGAGAACGTCATGCAGATTCCCGGTCTGGTCAAGATCGTGGTCAACATGGGTGTGGGTGACGCTGCGCGTGACTCGAAGCTCATGGACGGTGCCGTCCGCGACCTGACCACCATCACGGGTCAGAAGCCGGCCATCACCAAGGCCCGCAAGTCCATCGCGCAGTTCAAGCTGCGCGAGGGCCAGCCGATCGGCGCCCACGTCACGCTTCGTGGCGACCGCATGTGGGAGTTCCTGGACCGCACCCTGTCGCTCGCGCTTCCGCGCATCCGCGACTTCCGTGGTCTGTCCCCCAAGCAGTTCGACGGCCGTGGCAACTACACCTTCGGTCTCACCGAGCAGGTCATGTTCCACGAGATCGACCAGGACAAGATCGACCGCGTCCGGGGTATGGACATCACCGTGGTCACCACGGCGACCAACGACGCTGAGGGCCGTGCGCTCCTTCGTCACCTCGGCTTCCCGTTCAAGGAGGCGTAAGCGAGATGGCGAAGAAGGCTCTTATTGCCAAGGCTGCTCGTAAGCCCAAGTTCGGTGTGCGTGGCTACACCCGCTGCCAGCGTTGTGGCCGCCCGCACTCCGTGTACCGCAAGTTCGGCCTGTGCCGCGTGTGCCTTCGTGAGATGGCTCACCGTGGCGAGCTGCCGGGCGTGACCAAGAGCTCCTGGTAATCCCCTAGTTGGGATTATCCGGATCTCTCGGTAAGCAGAAGGTCGGCAGAGCACCGGCTCCACATGGCTTAGGCTTGTGGGGTTGGGCTCTGTCGCCCTGACCGACTTACTACGCCGTAGGTCCCCGCGCCGCACCCGTCCCGCCCCTGTGTGGGGAGAGGGATGGCGCATACAGGAAACCCCGGCGAGAGAGGCCGAAGGCCAATTCATGACCATGACTGATCCGATCGCGGACATGCTGACGCGTCTGCGTAACGCGAACTCGGCGTACCACGACACCGTGGCTATGCCGCACAGCAAGATCAAGTCGCACATCGCCGAGATCCTCCAGCAGGAGGGTTTCATCACCGGCTGGAAGGTCGAGGACGCCGAGGTCGGCAAGAACCTCGTCCTCGAGCTGAAGTTCGGCCCGAACCGTGAGCGTTCGATCGCCGGCATCAAGCGCATCTCCAAGCCGGGTCTGCGCGTTTACGCGAAGTCCACCAACCTGCCGAAGGTCCTCGGCGGCCTGGGCGTGGCGATCATCTCCACGTCGCACGGTCTCCTGACCGGCCAGCAGGCAGGCAAGAAGGGCGTGGGTGGGGAAGTCCTCGCCTACGTCTGGTAGCGGAAGGGAACAGGAACAGCTATGTCGCGTATTGGCAAGCTCCCCATCACGGTTCCCGCCGGCGTGGACGTCACCATCGACGGCCAGGCGGTCACGGTCAAGGGCGCCAAGGGCACCCTGACCCACACCGTCGTGGCGCCGATCGAGATCGCCAAGGGTGAGGACGGCGTTCTGAACGTCACCCGCCCGAACGACGAGCGTCAGAACAAGGCCCTGCACGGCCTGTCCCGCACGCTGGTGGCGAACATGATCACCGGCGTGACCCAGGGTTACGTGAAGAAGCTCGAGATCAGCGGTGTCGGTTACCGCGTCCTGGCGAAGGGCTCCAACCTGGAGTTCTCGCTCGGCTACAGCCACACGATCCTGATCGAGGCGCCCGAGGGCATCTCCTTCAAGGTCGAGTCGCCGACCAAGTTCTCGGTCGAGGGCATCGACAAGCAGAAGGTCGGCGAGGTTGCGGCCAACATCCGCAAGCTGCGCAAGCCCGACCCGTACAAGGCCAAGGGCGTCAAGTACGAAGGCGAAGTCATCCGCCGCAAGGTCGGAAAGGCGGGTAAGTAAGCCATGGCATACGGTCAGAAGATTGCTAAGGGCGACGCTTACAAGCGTGCTGCCATCAAGCGGCGTCACATCCGTATCCGTAAGCACATCTCGGGTACGGCTGAGCGTCCGCGCCTGGTCGTGACGCGCTCGAACCGCAACATCGTGGCCCAGGTCATCGACGACGTTAAGGGTCACACCCTCGCGTCGGCGTCGACCCTGGACGCTTCGATCCGTGGCGGCGAGGGCGACAAGTCCACGCAGGCCAAGTCGGTCGGAGCCCTGGTCGCCGAGCGCGCCAAGGCTGCCGGTGTCGAGGCCGTCGTGTTCGACCGTGGTGGTAACCAGTACGCCGGGCGCATCGCCGCCCTGGCGGACGCCGCCCGCGAAGCCGGCCTGAAGTTCTGAGCCGGTTCCGTAGCTAGCGGAAACAGAGAGAGGTAATTCCAATGGCTGGACCCCAGCGCCGCGGTGGCGGTGCCGGTGGCGGCGAGCGGCGGGACCGGAAGGGTCGCGACGGTGGCAACGCTGCCGCCGAGAAGACCGCGTACGTTGAGCGCGTTGTCGCGATCAACCGCGTCGCCAAGGTTGTGAAGGGTGGTCGTCGCTTCAGCTTCACTGCGCTCGTCGTAGTGGGCGACGGTGACGGCACCGTGGGTGTCGGTTACGGCAAGGCCAAGGAGGTGCCGGCCGCCATCGCCAAGGGTGTTGAGGAGGCCAAGAAGCACTTCTTCAAGGTCCCCCGTATCCAGGGCACCATCCCGCACCCGATCACGGGTGAGAAGGCGGCGGGCGTCGTCCTGCTCAAGCCGGCGTCCCCCGGTACCGGCGTTATCGCCGGTGGCCCGGTGCGTGCCGTGCTCGAGTGCGCCGGCGTTCACGACATCCTGTCGAAGTCGCTCGGTTCGTCGAACGCGATCAACATCGTGCACGCGACCGTGGAGGCCCTCAAGGGCCTGCAGCGTCCCGAGGAGATCGCGGCTCGCCGTGGTCTGCCCCTCGAGGACGTCGCTCCCGCGGCTCTGCTGCGTGCGCGTGCCGGGGCTGGTGCTGCGTAATGGCTCAGCTCAAGATCACGCAGACGAAGTCGTACATCGGCAGCAAGCAGAACCACCGTGACACCCTGCGCTCCCTTGGTCTCAAGGGCATCAACACGCAGGTCGTCAAGGAGGACCGCCCCGAGTTCCGCGGCATGGTGCACACCGTCCGCCACCTCGTGACGGTTGAGGAGGTCTGATCATGGCGGAGAACAACCCGCTCAAGATCCACAACCTCCGTCCGGCCCCCGGTGCCAAGACCGCCAAGACCCGTGTCGGTCGTGGTGAGGCGTCGAAGGGTAAGACGGCAGGTCGCGGTACCAAGGGTACGAAGGCCCGTTACCAGGTTCCGGAGCGCTTCGAGGGTGGCCAGATGCCCCTCCACATGCGTCTTCCGAAGCTCAAGGGCTTCCGGAACCCCTTCAAGGTCGAGTTCCAGGTCGTGAACCTGGACAAGCTCGCCTCGCTGTACCCCGAGGGTGGCGAAGTCACCGTCGAGGGTCTGGTGGAGAAGGGTGCTGTCCGTAAGAACAGCCTCGTCAAGGTCCTCGGCCAGGGCGAGATCACCGTGGCGCTGCAGGTGACGGTCGACGCCGTCTCCGGCTCCGCCAAGGAGAAGATCGCCGCCGCCGGCGGCACGGTCACCGAGCTCGTCTGAACCCAGACACCGTCTCGATGACATGAACGATCCCGACCGGGGATACCCCACAAAAGGGGTATCCCCGGTTGGTCGTTCCTAGGGGGGCAGGTACGCCGGTAAGGTGGCCACCGCTGCTGATTTCCGGGTTGTTGTGTGCCCCCGGCACCAATCCCGGCCCTCGGCCGTTACGTATTCGTCGAATCCTCAAGACCGTCACCTCTGACGCACGCGCGCGGGGGTCGCAGGAGGCACCGTGCTCACCGCGTTCGCCCGGGCGTTCAAGACGCCCGACCTGCGCAAGAAGCTGCTCTTCACGCTGGGCATCGTCGTGATCTACCGGCTCGGGGCGCACATCCCCATCCCCGGTGTGGATTACTCGAACGTCCAGACGTGTATGGACGTGGCCAATTCCAGCACCGGCCTGTTCGGTCTGGTCAACATGTTCAGCGGCGGCGCCCTGCTGCAGATCACGGTCTTCGCGCTGGGCATCATGCCGTACATCACCGCGAGCATCATTCTGCAGCTGCTCACTGTCGTGATCCCGCGCTTGGAGGCCCTCAAGAAGGAGGGCCAGGCGGGTACGGCCAAGATCACCCAGTACACCCGTTATCTGACGGTGGCGCTCGCCATTCTCCAGGGCACCGGCCTCGTCGCCACGGCCCGCACCGGCGCGCTCTTCCAGGGCTGTCCCGTGGCCAGCCAGATCGTGCCCGACCAGTCGATCTTCATCACCATCACGATGGTCATCACGATGACCGCCGGTACCTGCGTGATGATGTGGCTCGGCGAGCTCATCACCGACCGCGGCATCGGCAACGGCATGTCGATCCTGATGTTCATCTCGATCGCCGCCACCTTCCCGTCCGCGCTGTGGGCCATCAAGCAGCAGGGCTCCCTGGCCGACGGCTGGATCGAGTTCAGCACCGTCATCCTCGTCGGCCTGGTCATGGTCGGCCTGGTGGTCTTCGTCGAGCAGGCCCAGCGTCGCATTCCGGTGCAGTACGCGAAGCGCATGATCGGCCGACGTTCCTACGGCGGTACGTCCACTTACATCCCGTTGAAGGTGAACCAGGCGGGTGTGATCCCTGTCATCTTCGCGTCGTCGCTGCTCTACATTCCGGCGCTCGTCGCGCAGTTCGCGGGCGGTGACTCGTCGTGGAAGGTATGGATCGACGACCACCTGACCAAGGGAAATCACCCGATCTACATCGCTACGTACTTCCTGTTGATCGTTTTCTTCGCCTTCTTCTACGTGGCGATCTCGTTCAACCCCGAGGAAGTCGCGGACAACATGAAGAAGTATGGTGGCTTCATCCCGGGCATCCGGGCTGGCCGACCGACCGCTGAGTATCTCTCGTACGTGCTCAACCGGATCACCTGGCCGGGCTCGCTGTACTTGGGTCTGATCGCTCTTGTACCGACGATGGCGTTGGTTGGTTTCGGGGCAAACCAGAACTTCCCGTTCGGCGGCACCAGCATCCTGATCATCGTGGGTGTTGGTCTGGAAACGGTGAAGCAGATCGAGAGCCAGCTCCAGCAGCGCAATTACGAAGGGTTCCTCCGCTGATGCGAATCGTCCTCGTCGGGCCGCCTGGTGCCGGCAAGGGAACGCAGGCCGCGTTCCTTGCCAAGAACCTGTCGATCCCGCACATCTCCACGGGCGACCTCTTCCGTGCCAACATCAGCCAGGGCACGGAGCTGGGCAAGAAGGCCAAGTCCTACATGGACGCCGGCCAGCTCGTCCCGGACGAGGTCACCATCGGGATGGCCAAGGACCGCATGGAGCAGCCGGACGCCGTCAACGGCTTCCTGCTCGACGGCTTCCCGCGCAACGTCTCGCAGGCCGAGGCGCTCGACGTCGCCCTGCAGGCCGACGACGTGAAGCTGGACGCGGTTCTGGACCTCGAGGTCCCCGAGGACGAGGTGGTCAAGCGCATCGCCGGCCGCCGCATCTGCCGCAACGACTCGGCGCACGTGTTCCACGTCGAGTACAAGCAGCCCAAGACCGAGGGCGTCTGCGACGTCTGCGGTGGCGAGCTGTACCAGCGTGACGACGACCAGGAAGAGACCGTGCGCAAGCGGCTCGAGGTCTACCACACGCAGACCGAGCCGATCATCGGCTACTACCAGACGCAGGGGCTCGTGAAGACGATCTCCGCGCTGGGCAAGGTGGACGAGGTCACGGCGAAGGCCATGGAGGCCCTCGGTCGCTGACCGGTTCGGTCCGGCACACATCGCTTCGCTCAGGCCGCGGTTCCCTTTCGAGGGGGCCGCGGCCTTAGTGTTGGTGGGTACTCCTTTTACCGGTATGACGGAGAGCGCAGGCCCCCATGGTGCAGATCAAGACCCCCGAGCAGATTCGCAAGATGCGGGAGGCGGGGCTTGTCGTCGCGGCGATCCATGCCGCGACCCGGGAGGCGGCCGTGCCGGGCGCGACGACGCGGGACCTCGACGAGGTCGCCCGCAAGGTGATCGCGGAGCACGGCGCGAAGTCGAACTTCCTCGGGTACGGGGGCTTCCCCGCGACGATCTGCACCTCGAAGAACGAGGTCGTCGTCCACGGCATCCCGAGCGAGAGCGTCGTCCTGGAGGACGGCGACATCATCTCCATCGACTGCGGCGCGATCGTCGACGGCTGGCACGGGGACGCCGCGTACACCGCGTTCGTGGGCTCCGGTCACGCTCCGGAGCTGATCGAGCTCTCCCGGGTGACCGAGGAGTCGATGTGGGCCGGCATCGCCGCGATGAAGACCGGCAACCGGCTGGTGGACATCTCCCGTGCCATCGAGACGTACATCCGCCGCCAGCCGAAGCCGGGCGGCGGCAAGTACGGGATCGTCGAGGACTACGGCGGCCACGGCATCGGCACCGAGATGCACATGGACCCGCACCTGCTGAACTACGTCGAGCGGCGGCGCGGCAAGGGAGCCAAGCTGGTCCCCGGCTTCTGCCTGGCGATCGAGCCCATGGTCTCGCTCGGCACCCCGAAGACCGAGGTCCTCGAGGACGACTGGACGGTCATCACGACGGACGGCACCTGGTCCTCGCACTGGGAGCACTCGATCGCCCTGACCGAAGAGGGCCCCCTGGTCCTGACGTCCCCGGACGGCGGCAAGGCGAAGCTGGCGGAGATGGGCATCACGGCGGCACCGGATCCGCTGGCGTGAGTGATCGCCGGTCGGAGGCCGGCGCAGCGGCTCGAAGCTTGTGAGGCGCTCCGGCGCCGAGCCCGCGAGAGGGGCGTCGGGGATTGGTCGACTGGACGGTCATCACGACGGACGGCACCTGGTCCTCGCACTGGGAGCACTCGATCGCCCTGACCGAAGAGGGCCCCCTGGTCCTGACGTCCCCGGACGGCGGCAAGGCGAAGCTGGCGGAGATGGGCGTGACGGCGGCGCCGGATCCGCTGGCGTAGCCCCGTAGCCGGAGGCTTAGTGATCTCTGTGGTAGGGCAGAATTCCTGGATTCGTCTTTCCGGGGGTACTGACGTAGACTGACTCGTCGGCTCTCGTGTATGCGCATGTCCGCACGTCGGACAGTGCAGGACACGGAAGTCGATCAAGGTAGTCGATTCGAAGGGCGAAGCGTGGCCAAGAAGCAAGGTGCCATCGAGATCGAGGGCACTGTCGTCGAGTCTCTGCCGAACGCCATGTTCAAGGTCGAGCTCCAGAACGGCCACCAGGTTCTGGCACACATCAGCGGCAAGATGCGCATGCACTACATCCGCATCCTCCCTGACGACCGGGTCGTGGTGGAGCTGTCTCCGTACGACCTGACGCGTGGCCGGATCGTCTACCGGTACAAGTAGATCTTGCCCGAGTCCCGCACTCTGCGGGCCGCCGGCAACTGACCCGGAGAACCTCACCCATGAAGGTCAAGCCGAGCGTCAAGAAGATCTGCGACAAGTGCAGGGTGATCCGCCGTCACGGCCGGGTCATGGTGATCTGCGAGAACCCGCGCCACAAGCAGCGCCAGGGCTGACGCAGACCCATTCACTGCAGTTCGTTCGTAGATTTCGCGCGACGCAGCACATTGAGTAAATATGCAGGGCCCGCCGGCGACGAGCACGTCTCGTCGTGGCGACACCCTCGGTCGGAGGCCGAGGACCCAGCTCGTACCAAATCTTTGAGCTCAAAGAGGACGGCGGCTGGGACTGGTTCTGCTGCAGACCTCCGAGTATCAACAGGAGCCTTGAATGGCACGCCTTGAAGGTGTTGACCTCCCGCGCGAAAAGCGCGTCGAGGTTGCCCTCACCTACGTGTTCGGCATCGGGCGTACGCGCGCCCAGCAGACGCTGGACGCCACCGGTGTGGACCGCAACA
Source organism: Streptomyces sp. NPDC050145 (assembly GCF_044460245.1). Lineage (NCBI taxonomy): Bacteria > Bacillati > Actinomycetota > Actinomycetes > Kitasatosporales > Streptomycetaceae > Streptomyces > Streptomyces sp. NPDC050145. Next base: position 119,076 of record NZ_JBITJS010000023.1, read on the forward strand.
TCCGTGTTCGCGACCTGAGCGAGGAAGACCTCGTCAAGATCCGCGAGTACGTGGACCAGAACTACCAGACCGAGGGTGACCTCCGTCGCGAGATCCAGGCCGACATCCGCCGCAAGGTCGAGATCGGCTGCTACCAGGGTCTGCGCCACCGTCGTGGTCTGCCGGTCCGCGGTCAGCGCACCAGCACGAACGCCCGCACCCGCAAGGGTCCGCGTCGCGCCATCGCCGGTAAGAAGAAGCCGGGCAAGAAGTAGTCCTCAGCGGACGCTTGACCAAGCGGTCTTCGCTGTAGGACCGACCACCTCCCGTAGGAGATTTAGATGCCCCCCAAGGGTCGTCAGGGCGCTGCCAAGAAGGTGCGCCGCAAGGAAAAGAAGAACGTCGCTCACGGGCACGCTCACATCAAGAGCACGTTCAACAACACGATCGTGTCCATCACGGACCCGACCGGCAACGTGATCTCGTGGGCCTCCGCCGGCCACGTCGGCTTCAAGGGTTCGCGTAAGTCGACCCCGTTCGCCGCGCAGATGGCCGCCGAGTCGGCCGCGCGTCGCGCGCAGGAGCACGGCATGCGCAAGGTCGACGTGTTCGTCAAGGGTCCCGGCTCCGGCCGTGAGACCGCGATCCGCTCCCTCCAGGCCACGGGCCTCGAGGTCGGTTCGATCCAGGACGTGACGCCCACGCCGCACAACGGCTGCCGTCCGCCCAAGCGTCGCCGCGTCTGACCTCGGTCAGCAGCGCAGGCCGCTTGGTCTGAGGTTTCCGGGCGGTACGGCTCCTTCGGGCCGTGCCGCCCGTACCCTTGTAACTGCAGTACATATCGGGCTACCGCCCGGTGGCAAGGGCATCAAATAGTGGGTGCCCATGACTGAAGGATTCGCAGAATGCTGATTGCTCAGCGTCCCTCGCTGACCGAAGAGGTCGTCGACGAGTTCCGCTCCCGGTTCGTGATCGAGCCGCTGGAGCCGGGCTTCGGCTACACCCTCGGCAACTCCCTCCGCCGCACGCTCCTCTCGTCGATCCCCGGCGCTGCTGTCACCAGCATCCGCATCGACGGTGTCCTGCACGAGTTCACCACCGTGCCGGGCGTCAAGGAGGACGTCACCGACCTGATCCTCAACATCAAGCAGCTGGTCGTCTCCTCGGAGCACGACGAGCCGGTCGTGATGTACCTGCGCAAGCAGGGCCCGGGTCTGGTCACCGCCGCCGACATCGCGCCCCCGGCCGGTGTCGAGGTGCACAACCCCGACCTCGTCCTCGCCACGCTGAACGGCAAGGGCAAGCTGGAGATGGAGCTGACCGTCGAGCGCGGTCGCGGCTACGTCTCCGCCGTGCAGAACAAGCAGGTCGGTCAGGAGATCGGGCGCATCCCGGTCGACTCGATCTACTCGCCGGTTCTCAAGGTCACGTACAAGGTCGAGGCCACGCGTGTCGAGCAGCGCACCGACTTCGACAAGCTGATCGTCGACGTCGAGACGAAGCAGGCCATGCGCCCGCGTGACGCCATGGCGTCCGCCGGTAAGACCCTGGTCGAGCTGTTCGGTCTCGCCCGCGAGCTGAACATCGACGCCGAGGGCATCGACATGGGCCCGTCCCCCACGGACGCCGCCCTGGCCGCCGATCTGGCGCTGCCGATCGAGGAGCTCGAGCTCACCGTTCGGTCGTACAACTGCCTCAAGCGCGAGGGCATCCACTCCGTGGGTGAGCTCGTCGCCCGCTCCGAGGCGGACCTGCTCGACATCCGCAACTTCGGTGCGAAGTCGATCGACGAGGTCAAGGCCAAGCTCGCCGGCATGGGCCTCGCGCTCAAGGACTCGCCCCCCGGGTTCGACCCGACCGCTGCCGCCGACGCCTTCGGCGCCGACGACGACGCGGACGCGGGCTTCGTGGAGACCGAGCAGTACTGATCGGTCCCGCTTTCCGGGGGACGCTCGCGTCCCCCGGATCTCCGACAGGCGGCCGCCTGCTCGGACACTGACTCCGGTACCTGATACGGCCGGGGCAGACACCTAGGAGAAATCATGCCGAAGCCCGCCAAGGGTGCCCGTCTGGGCGGCAGCGCCGCGCACGAGAAGCTCCTCCTCGCGAACCTCGCGAAGAGCCTCTTCGAGCACGGCAAGATCACGACGACCGAGGCCAAGGCCCGTCGTCTGCGCCCGTACGCGGAGCGTCTGGTCACCAAGGCGAAGAAGGGCGACCTTCACAACCGCCGTCAGGTGCTCACGGTCATCACGGACAAGAGCGTCGTCCACACGCTCTTCACCGAGATCGCCCCGCGCTACGAGAACCGTCCGGGTGGTTACACCCGTATCACCAAGATCGGTAACCGTCGTGGCGACAACGCGCCCATGGCTGTCATCGAGCTGGTCGAGGCCCTGACGGTCGCGCAGCAGGCCACCGGTGAGGCCGAGGCCGCCACCAAGCGTGCCGCCAAGGACGCCGAGGCTGCCGCTCCGGCCGCCGAGGTCGTCGAGGACGCCAAGCCGGCCGAGGCCGCCGAGGAGTCCAAGGACGCCTGATCGCGTTTCTTGATGTGAAGCGGGCCCGTCCCCGGATCTCCGGGGCGGGCCCGCTTTGCGTGCGCCCTAGGTGTGCTGTTCTGACACGTTGGTGACGCGGCTGGCTGGGGTGTGGCCGCTGATTCCGGTGTGGGGTCGGTGGTAGTTGTACCAGTC
>NZ_JBITJS010000024.1:0-119994 GCF_044460245.1 Streptomyces sp. NPDC050145
TTCTCACCGTCGATGATGCGGGCCTTGAGCCGCTCCTCCAGCGGCAGCGCCGCCAGCTCCTCCGCCTTGCCCGCCTTCAGCGACTTCGCGGTGGCACCCTCGAACAGGGCCATGAGCTTCTGGAGGGGGTCGTAGTCGTCGGTCCGCCGGTCGTGGATCAGGTCGAGAGCGGTGGTGACCTGCTCCTCGTCGAACCGGGCGATCGGCAGGATCTTCGAGGCGTGCACGATCGCCGAGTCCAGACCCGCCTTCACACACTCGTCCAGGAACACCGAGTTGAGAAGGATGCGGGCGGCCGGGTTCAGACCGAAGGAGATGTTCGACAGGCCGAGGGTGGTCTGTACGTCCGGGTGACGGCGCTTCAGCTCGCGGATCGCCTCGATCGTCGCGACACCGTCGCCCCTCGACTCCTCCTGACCGGTACAGATGGTGAAGGTGAGGCAGTCGATGAGAATGTCGGACTCGAGGATGCCCCAGTTTCCCGTCAGGTCCTCGATGAGCCGCTCGGCGATGGCGACCTTGTGCTCGACGGTGCGGGCCTGGCCCTCCTCGTCGATGGTCAGCGCGATCAGCGCCGCGCCGTGCTCCTTCGCGAGCTGGGTGACCTTCGCGAAACGCGACTCCGGCCCGTCACCGTCCTCGTAGTTCACCGAGTTGATGACCGCACGCCCACCCAGCTTCTCCAGACCCGCCTGAATGACATCGACCTCGGTCGAGTCCAGCACGATCGGGAGGGTGGAGGCGGTGGCGAAGCGGCCGGCCAGCTCCTCCATGTCCGCGACACCGTCGCGGCCCACGTAGTCCACGCACAGGTCCAGCATGTGCGCGCCCTCACGGATCTGATCGCGCGCCATCTCGACACAGTCGTCCCAGCGGCCCTCGAGCATGGCCTCACGGAACTTCTTCGACCCGTTCGCGTTCGTCCGCTCACCGATCGCCATGTACGCCGTGTCCTGCCGGAACGGCACCGTCTGATACAGCGAGGAGGCACCAGGCTCGGGGCGGGCCGCACGCTCGGGCGGCGTCATCTCCCGTACGCGCTCCACGACCTGGCGCAGATGCTCGGGAGTCGAGCCACAGCAACCGCCCACCAGGGACAGGCCGAAGCTGTTGACGAAGTTCTCCTGCGCGTCCGCCATCTCCACCGGAGTCAGCGGGAAGTGCGCACCGTCCTTCGTCAGGATCGGCAGACCCGCGTTCGGCATGCACATCAGCGGCGTCGTCGAGTGCTGCGCCAGATAACGCAGGTGCTCGCTCATCTCGGCCGGGCCCGTCGAACAGTTCAGGCCGATCAGATCGATGCCGAGCGGTTCGAGGGAGGTCAGCGCGGCGCCGATCTCCGAACCGAGCAGCATCACACCGGTCGTCTCGAAGGCCAGCGAGCAGATCAGCGGCACCGACACACCCAGCGCATCCATCGCGCGGCGGGCACCGATCAGGCTCGACTTCGTCTGGAGAAGGTCCTGCGTCGTCTCCACGATCAGCGCGTCCGCGCCACCCGCGAGCAGCCCCTCGGCGTTCTGCTGGTAGCCGTCACGGATCGTCGCGTAGTCGATGTGACCCAGCGACGGCAGCTTCGTGCCCGGACCGATCGAGCCCAGCACCCACCGCTGGCGCCCGTCCTTCGCCGCGAACTCGTCCGCGACCTCACGCGCGATCCGCGCGCCCGCCTCGGACAGCTCCACGATCCGGTCGGCGATGTCGTACTCACCCGACGCCGTGTGATTCGAACCGAACGTGTTCGTCTCCACACAGTCCACACCGACCGCGAAATACTCCTCGTGCACCGACCGCACGATGTCGGGCCGCGTGACGTTCAGGATCTCGTTGCAGCCTTCCAACTGCTCGAAGTCGTCCAACGAGGGATCCTGCGCCTGAAGCATCGTGCCCATGGCGCCGTCCGCCACCACGACACGGGTGGCGAGGGCGTCCCTGAGGGCGGCCACGCGGGCTCGGGGATCGGATGCGGGCGTCATGACAGGTCTCCGAGCCAGGAGGTGAGCGGCCCGGCCGCGGCGGCGCCGTACGTCCGGGCCACCGTGGCGAGGAGTGCGGTGCCGTCCGCGCGGTAGGTCTGGGAGCCCACGGTCGCGAGGGCGAGGGCGGCGACGGCGCAGCCGAGGCGGGCGGCGGTCTCGATCGGCAGGCCGCGGGAGACGGCGCCGAGGAAGCCGGCGCGGAAGGCGTCGCCGACGCCGGTCGGGTCGGTGACCGGGACGTCGGGGACGGCCGGCACGGTCAGCGCGGGCCGGCCCTCGGCCTCGATGCGCACGCCGCGTTCGCCGAGGGTGGTGACCCAGGTGCCGACGTGGTCCAGGACCTCGTCGCGGGTCCATCCGGTCCGCTCGCAGAGCAGGGCGGCCTCGTACTCGTTGGTGAACAGCCAGCGCGCCCCGGACACGAGCTGCCGGGTCTGCGGGCCGTCGAGCCGGGCCAGTTGCTGGGAGGGGTCGGCCGCGAAGGCGAGGCCGAGTTCGCGGCACTGGCGGGTGTGGCGCAGCATCGCGTCCGGGTCGTTGGGGGCGACGACGACCAGGTCGAGTTCGGCGGCGGGCACGGGCAGCCGGGTGAGGTCGATCTCGCGGGCCTCCGCCATCGCCCCGGTGTAGAAGGACGCGATCTGGTTGGCGTCGCGGTCCGTGGTGCACATGAAGCGGGCGGTCTGCCGTTCGGCCGACACGTGGACGCCGCCGGTGTCCACGCCGTGTTCCTTGAGCCACACCTCGTACTCGCCGAAGTCCGCGCCGACGGCGCCGACCAGCAGCGGGCGCAGGCCGAGGCCGCCGAGGCCGAAGGCGATGTTCGCGGCGACGCCGCCCCGTCGCACGTCGAGGCTGTCGACGAGGAACGACAGGGAGACGTGGTCCAGCTGATCGGGGATCAGCTGGTCCGCGAACCGGCCGGGGAAGACCGTCAGATGGTCGGTGGCGATCGAGCCGGTCACCGCTGTACGCACGTGAGCACTCCCGTCGGGCCGGACGCCCCGGTCAGACACCGGCGGCGAGCTTGAGCTGCTGGGCGCGGTCGGTCCGCTCCCAGGTGAAGTCGGGCAGTTCGCGGCCGAAGTGTCCGTAGGCGGCCGTCCGGGTGTAGATCGGGCGGAGCAGGTCGAGGTCGCGGATGATCGCGGCCGGGCGCAGGTCGAAGACCTCGCGGACGGCCTGCTCGATGCGCTCCTGGGAGACCAGGCCGGTGCCGAAGGTCTCGACGAAGAGACCGACGGGCTCGGCCTTGCCGATCGCGTACGCGACCTGGACCTCGCAGCGCTCGGCGAGGCCGGCGGCGACGACGTTCTTGGCGACCCAGCGCATCGCGTAGGCGGCGCTGCGGTCGACCTTGGACGGGTCCTTGCCGGAGAAGGCGCCGCCACCGTGGCGGGCGTAGCCGCCGTACGTGTCGATGATGATCTTGCGGCCGGTGAGCCCGGCGTCGCCCATCGGGCCGCCGATCTCGAAGCGGCCGGTCGGGTTGACCAGGAGGCGGTAGTCGTCGGTCTCCAGCTTGATGCCGTCCTCGGCGAGGCGGGCGAGGACGTGCTCGACGACGTGCTCCTGGATGTCCGGGGTGAGCAGCGAGCCCAGGTCGATGTCGGGCGCGTGCTGGGAGGAGACGACGACGGTGTCGAGACGGACCGGACGGCTGCCGCGGTACTCGATGGTCACCTGCGTCTTGCCGTCCGGGCGCAGGTACGGGAGCGTGCCGTCCTTGCGGACCTCCGTCAGCCGGCGCGAGAGCCGGTGGGCCAGCTCGATGGGCAGCGGCATGAGGTTCGGCGTCTCGTTGGTGGCGTAGCCGAACATGAGGCCCTGGTCGCCGGCGCCCTGCTGGTCGAGCTCGTCCCCTTCGTCTCCGCGGGAGGCCTCCTCGACGCGCTTCTCGTACGCCGTGTCGACGCCCTGCGCGATGTCGGGCGACTGGGCGCCGATGGAGACCGAGACGCCGCAGGACGCGCCGTCGAAGCCCTTGGCGGAGGAGTCGTAGCCGATGTCGAGGATCGTGTCGCGCACGAGCTGGGCGATCGGCGCGTAGGCCTTGGTGGTGACCTCGCCGGCGATGTGGACCTGGCCGGTGGTGATCAGGGTCTCGACGGCGACGCGGGAGGTGGGGTCCTCGCGCAGCAGGGCGTCGAGGATCGTGTCGCTGATCTGGTCGGCGATCTTGTCGGGGTGGCCCTCGGTGACGGACTCCGAGGTGAACAGGCGAGAGGACATGGTTCTCCAAAGGGCTGGGCGGACGGAGTGTCAGACCGTGGCGGTGACGCCGGTGTCGGCGTCGGCGTACCGGCCGGCGGGGCGGTGCAGGCCGAGCCGGGCGCGCAGGGTCGGTGCGTGCGGCCGGCCGGACGCGCCGGCCGCCGTCACACGGAGCGGGTCGTGGGCGTCGCGCAGTTCGACGACGAGGCCGTCGGCGCCCGAGGCGGCGAGCAGGTTCCCGGTGTCGGCGCCGGCGGGCGGGGTCAGCAGGATCTTGGCGCCGGGGGCCCGGTCGCGTACGCCGGGCACGTCGGCCGGGTCGTCGAGCAGGACGAGGTCGGCACGGTCGGCCAGTGCGGGGCCGGACACGGCGACGACGGGGTGGCCCTGCGGCGGGCGGGCCACGTTGAGCGGGCCCGCGACGTCGAAGTGGCGGCCCTGGTGGTCGAGTCGGTGCATCGCGTCGAGGCGCCAGTACAGGCCGTCGGCGCGGTCGTGGACGTAGGCGTCGTCGTCGAAGCTGTCCCACAGGCCGCGGGCGACCTCGATGAGCTCGGCGGTCCGGCCCTCGGGGTCGCCGCTGCCGGCGAGCCAGCCGGTGCGGCCGCGGCCGAGGTGGTCGAGCGAGGCGACGATGCGGGCCACGTGGTAGGGCGCCTGGTCGGCGGGGAGCGCGGAGACGATGAGGCCGATGCGCTCGGTGCGGGCGGCGAGCGCGGCGGCCAGCGTCGTGGCCTCGAAGCGGCCGGGCCCGGCGGCGGGCCGCGCCGAGTCGTCGAGGATCAGGGCGTCGAACCCGGCGTCCTCCGCGGCGCGGGCGACGGCGGTGAGCGTGTCGAACGTCGCGCCGTCGGCGTGCGTGTCGATGCGGCCGGCGAGAATCGGGGCGCTCATGCGGTGGCTCCTGCGGGGACGTCGGTGGTGCGGCCCGGCGCGGGGGTGTCGAGGCCGAGGTTCTCCCGCAGCGTGCCGCCCTCGTAGGAGGTGCGGTACAGGCCGCGGCGCTGGAGCTCGGGCACGACGTGGTCGACGAAGTCGTCGGCGGAGCCCGGCAGGTACGGGAAGTCGATGTTGAAGCCGTCGGCGCCGCGGCCGGTGAACCAGGACTCCATGTGGTCGGCGAGCTGCTCCGGCGTTCCGACGACGATGTCGCCCATGAGCCGCAGGGCGAGTCCGCGGATCGACAGGTTCTCGGCGCGGGCGAGGCCGATGAGCCGCTCGGTCGTCGACTGGGACTGGTTGGTGTACGGGATGTCGGGCACGGGGCCGTCGATCGGGTAGGTGCTGAGGTCGACGTCGTCGCCGAGGAAGTCCTGGAGGGTGCGCAGCGCCACGTGGTCGTGGGTGAGGTCCTGCAGCTCCTGGAGGCGCTGCTTCGCCTCGGTCTCGGTGGCGGCGACGATCGGCGCGAGGGTGGGCCAGACGAGGACCTTCTCGGGGTCGCGGCCCTGGGCGGCGACGCGCTGCTTGAGGTCGGAGTAGAAGGCCTGCGCGTCGGGGAGCGTGTTGTGCCGGGTGAAGATGACCTCGGCGTGCCGGGCGGCGAACTCGCGGCCCACGGGCGAGGACCCGGCCTGGATGATGACGGGCCGACCCTGCGGCGGGCGGGCGACGTCGAGCGGTCCGCTCTCGTCGAAGTGCGCGCCGTGGTGGTCGATCGGGCGGCCCTCGCTGTCCCAGAGCGCCTTGACGACCTCGATGAACTCCTGGGCCCGCTCGTAGCGCTTGCCGTGCTCCAGGTGCTCGGGGAAGCCGAAGTTCGCGGACTCCCAGGGGGCGGCGGAGGTGACGACGTTCCAGCCGGCGCGGCCGCCGCTGAGGTGGTCGAGCGAGGCGAAGCGGCGGGCGATGTGGGCCGGCTCGTTGTACGTGGTCGTCGCGGTCGCGCACAGGCCGATGTGCTCGGTGGCCGCGGCGTAGGCGGCGAGCAGGGTCAGCGGTTCGAAGTGCTCGGTGCGCGAGGTGCGGCACAGCGAGTCGAGGCGGGTGCCCCACACGGCGACGATGTCGGCGATGAACACGGCGTCGAACAGGCCGCGTTCGAGGGTCCGCGCGTTCCTCTTGTGGAACTCGAAGTCGAGTTGGGCGTCCGCCTGGGTCGACGGGTGGCGCCAGGCGGCGACGTGGCCGCCGGGGCCGTCGATGATGCCGGCGAGCGTGATGCGCCGGCGGGGCGTGGTCATGGTCGGTGCTCTCCCTGGGTTCGGTGCGCTCGACGTCAGCGGCGGACGGCGGAGGCGAGGATGCGGGCCAGGCGGCGGACGTTGTCGCCGGTCAGCATCGTCACGTGGTTGCCCGGTACGACCCGGATGGACAGGTCCTCGACGTGGTCCTCCCAGCCGAGTCCGGGCCGCGCGTGGAAGCGGTCGCTCTCGTCGTACTCGGTGCCCTTGCCGAAGCCGGTGTCGCCGGCGCGCAGCACGGCCGCGGGGCCGTCGTAGGGCCGGGGGCGGTAGCGCTGGACGGCCTCGACGCTGTCGCGCATGAGGGCGACCGGGTCGCCGCCGCCGTCGCCGCGCATCCAGTCGGCGATCTGGGCGAGTTCGCTCAGGTAGGAGGCGGAGCCGTCCGGTTCGGCGAGCGGGTCCGACCCGTCGTCGGCCTCGTCCTCGGCGGGCGCGCCGGCCGGTCGTGCGCCGGGGCCCTCGGCGTCCGGTGCGGGGGTACGGCCCTCGGCGACGGCCCGCAGCTGGCTGGCGAAGGATCCGTCGGCGTCGGCGTCGGTGAGTTCGCCGTCGGGCGCGCCCGCGTCGACGAGGAGGACCAGCGGGGGCCGGCCGCCCTCGGCGGTGATCAGGCGGGCCATCTCGTACGCGATGACGCCGCCGCCGGAGAAGCCGCCGAGGACGATCCGCTCGCCCGCGTCGAGCGCGGGGCGCAGCGCCGCGACGTAGTGGTCGGCGAGCTGCTCGGCGGTGAGGTGGCGCGGCTCGGGTTCGTCGACGCGCGGGTCGCGGATGCCGACGAGCGCCTCGGGGCCCTCGTAGCAGTGGGCGAGCTGCGCGTAGCAGGCGACCTGGCCGCCCGGCGGGTGGACGAGGTAGACGGTGCCGGCACCGGGCTGCCCGGCGGGGCGCAGGGGGACGAGGACACCGCGGGGGGAAGTGGCGTCGTCGTCCCCGGGGTCCCGGTCGAGCAGCCCGGCGATCTGTCCCGCCCTGGGGTGGGCGAGAAGTTCGTCGAGACGCAGGGTGCGTCCGGATCGGGTGTTGATCTCGCGCAGCAGCCGCATCGCGAGGAGCGAGTGACCGCCGGCTTCGAAGAAGTGCAGTCCGGCGTCGAGGGGTTCGGTGCCGAAGACGGCCTCCCAGGCCTCCTTCACCAGGCCGGTGCTGGGGCCTTCGGGCCAGGTGACGTGCGCGGCGCCGGCCGCGTCGGTGCCCGGTTCGGCGCGCTCGGCCATGCGGGGCAGGCCGGCGGCGTCCAGGCCCGCGACGATGTCCCCGACCGTGGTCGTGTCGTCGGCGGTGTCCGGCAGCTCGCGCAGCAGGCGGGCGCACTGGGCGACGAGACGGCCGGCGTCCCGGTCCGCGATCCGGCCGCGGTCGTGCACGGCGGTGAGGACGAGGCTGCCGTCGACGTCGCGGTGGGCGAGCAGCGTGACGGGGAACGCGGTCTGGGACCCGGCGGCCTCGGGGAGTTCGACGCGGATGTCGTGCGCGGCCAGCGCCGCCTCCAGGTCGTCGGAGGAGCGCGGGTAGTTCTCGAAGACGATGAGGCTCTCCACGAGCTTCTCGTCGGCCCGGCGCCCGCTCCACTCGTGGATCTGGCCGGTCGACACCCATTCGTAGGCGGCCATGTCGAGGGCCTGGTCGCGCAGTTCGGTGAGCAGCCGCGGGACGGTGTGCGCGGGGTCGACCTGGATGGTCATGGGGAGCGAGTTCATGAGGAGTCCGGGCAGCCGCTCGATCGAGTCGAGGGGGATGCCGCGGCCGGACACGGTGACGCCGAAGCCGACCGGGGCGACGCCGTCCGCTCCGGAGGCGCGGTACAGGAGCAGGGCCCACACGGCCTGGAGGGCGCTGGACTCGGTGGCGGCGCGGGCCGCGGCCCAGGCACGCAGCCGGTCGGCCTCGGCCCGGCCGATGCGGACCTCGGCGCGGCCCCAGCCGCTCTCCTCGGTCGCGGGACCGGGCAGGGCGGGGCGCACGGCCGGGGCGGCCGACGGTACGGCCGCCGACCAGAACTCCCGGGCGGGCGCGGTGTCCTGCTCGGCCAGCCAGTGCGCGTAGTCGCGGATGTCGGGACGGCGTTCGCTGCCGGGCAGGGCGCCGCCGACGAGGTAGGCCCGGTAGAACTCCTGGAGCAGCACGGACACGCTCCAGCCGTCCAGGAGCACGTGGTGGAAGGTGATCAGGACGCGGGTCGAGGGGGCGCCGCCGGCGTTCTCGGGGCCGGCCGCGGCGGCGTCGTCGACGAGGGTGGCGCGCAGGAGTCCGGGCTCGCGCAGGTCGAAGCCGCGCCCACGGTCACGCTCGAGGAGTTCGTCCCAGTCGACGCTGCCGGCGGGGTGGCGGACGATCTCGGGGGTGACGTCTTCGTGCAGGACGAGGCGGGGATCGTCGTCCCAGTCGAAGGCGGCCCGCAGGACCGTCTCGCGCTCGAACACGGACCGCCACGCCGCGACGAAGCGCTCGGTGTCCAGGGCGCCGTACCAGCGCCAGTACAGCTGCTCGACGTAGCGGCCGGTGCCGCGGTGGGCGAGTGCGTCGAGGAGCAGGCCGTGCTGCTGCGGGGTGACGGGCACCGTCTCCGGCTCCGCGGCCGCGATCGGCAGGGCGGCGCGGGACAGGTCGTCCTCCTCCCGCTCGGCCGGGGCGACCGGTCGGCCGGGGGCGGTGATCTCGGCGGCGGACACGTCGCGCGGGTCGGCGCCGGCGAGGGTCGCCAGGACCCAGCGCATCTGGTCGACGAGCGCCTCGACGCCCGCCTCGTCCACGCCGTCGGCGGGGCTGGGGACCCAGGTGAGCCCCATGCGCAGCCGGCCGCCGTGGACGATGCCGTAGACCTCGATGCCGTACACGCGCTCGCAGTGTGCGGAGTGCTCGCGCGGGATGGGGCGGCCGGACATGGTGAAGCCGCCGTTGGGGCTCAACTGGTCGGCCTGGCCGTAGTAGTTGAAGCAGACGAGGGCGGGCGGCAGTGCCCGCAGGAGGGTGCGCAGGGCGGGGTCGTCGGAGAACTCGCGGCACGCGCCGAACCCGACGCCGCCCTCCGGCACCTCGGTCAGCCCCTGGGTGACCTCGGCGAGCCAGCCCTCCGGGTCCTGGGCGCGCTCGGCGGCCAGGACGATCGGATGGATGGAGGTGAACCAGCCGACGGTCCGGAAGAGGTCGTCGCGCCCGTGCCGGCCGTGGGTCTCCACGTCGAAGGTCACCTGACGGGTGCCGCGCCAGCGGGCGAGCGCCTGTGCGAAGGCGCCGGTCATCACCTGGTGCACCTGGAGGCCGAGGCGGCCGGGCAGCGGGCCGATGAGCCGGGCGGTGGCCTCGGGGTCGAGCGCGAACTCGACCCGGCGGATGTCCCGTTCGTCGGGCGCGGGCGTGGTGAGCAGCAGGCTCTGCGCCGCGCTGCGGGCATCGGCGAGGGAGCGCCAGTGCTCGGCCTCGCCGGGCCGGGCGGCGACGGCGGGCAGGGAGGCGACCCAGTCCTCGTACCGGCACGCCTCGTCGGGCAGGGCGGGCAGGGCGCCGTCGGACAGGGAGGTGAGCGCGTGCTCCAGGTCCTCCAGGAGGATCCGCCAGGACACCCCGTCGACGACGAGGTGGTGGACGGCGATCAGGAGCAGGCCGTCGCTGTCGGGCCGGCGGTGGTCGTGCGCGAGCAGGGCCCGTACGTGCACGCCCTCGAGGGGGTCGAGACTGGCCTCGATGTCCTCCAGGGCTCCGTCGAGTCCGGCGTCGTCGTGCACCTGGCACTCGCGCAGCACGTCGCGGGGTTCGTACGCGGCGAACGGGGCGGCGGCGATCATGCGGCCCCCGGCGTGGTCGCCGTGCGCGTCGGCCTCGAAGCGGGCGCTGAGCGCGGGGTGGGCGGCGACGACGGCCTGGAGGGCGAGGCGCAGCACGGTGGGGTCGACGGGCCGGTTCAGCTCCAGGAGCACCGACTGGTTCCACTGGTGGGCGTCGGTCCTGATGTGCCGGAAGAACCAGGACTGCACCGGCGCGAGCGGTGACGCGGCGCCGCGGGGCGTGGCGGGCCTGGCCGTCGGGGCGGTCGCTGGGGTGGTCTCGGCGGGGGTCTGTGCCGGCGCGGGCGCGGGGGCCGTCTCGTCCAGGTGGGCGGCGAGCGCGGCGAGGACCGGGTGCCGGTAGATGTCGCGCATGGTGAGGGTGAGTCCCTCGCGGCGCAGCCGGGAGACCATCTGCATGGCGAGGATGGAGTCGCCGCCGGCCTCGAAGAACTGGGCGTCGTCCCGCGCCTCCCCCAGCAGTTCCCGCCAGACGGCACGCACGGCGGGCAGCGCGGCGGGGGCGGGCGGGGCCGTGGCTACGACGGGGGTCACGGGTTGTGCGATCTCTGCGTCCTTCTCAGGCGTGACGGGCTGTGCGGGCTGTACAGACTGCTCGGGCTGTGCGGGCTGTGCGGGCTGCTCGGGCTCGGCCGGCTGGTCGCCCCGGTCCGCGAGCCGGGCCAGGGCCTGCCGGTCGGTCTTGCCGTTCGGCAGGACGGGGATGACGGGGACGCGGTGGAGGTGGGCGGGGACCATGTGGGACGGCAGCAGCCGGGCCAGCTCCGCGCGCACCCGCGCGACCTCGGCGTCCGTCACCACGTGGGCGACGATCTGCAGGCTGCCGCCGGCGTGCCGGGACACCTGGACGGTGGCGTCCCGGACCTCGCGCAGCGACATCAACGCGCCGCGCACCTCGCCCAGTTCGACCCGGTTGCCGTTGATCTTCACCTGGTCGTCGAGCCGGCCCAGGTGAGTGAGCGCGCCGCCCGGCAGCAGCCGGACCAGGTCGCCGGTGCGGTAGACGGTCCCGTTGCGCGGGCCGAGGTCCAGGGTGCGGTAGCGCTCCGCGGTGCGCTCGGGGTCGCCGACGTAGCCGTCGGAGACGGTGCCGCCGCCGATCCACAGCTCGCCCGGGGCGCCCGGCGGGAGTTCGCGCAGGCCCTCGTCGAGCACGTGGCAGCGGATGTTGTCGAAGGGGACCCCGATCGGCACGTCGGCCCGCCGGGTCCAGAAGGCGTCCTCGTCCCGGCTCCAGGAGAAGACGGTGGAGTACGAGGTCTCGGTCGGCCCGTACGCGTTGTGCAGCCGCGCCGGGTGCGCGGCCTCGAAGGCGGCGCGCAGTTCGTTGGGCAGCGTCTCGCCCGTGGACACGACGGTGCGCAGGGTGCGGTTGCGCCGGAAGGCGTCCGCCTCGATGAGCAGCCGCAGTTGGGAGGGGACGGCGTGCAGCAGGGTGACGCCGTGCCGGTCGACGGCCTCGGCCATCACATCGGGGTCACGCTCGGCGTCCGGCGGCGCCACGATCAGCCGGGCGCCGGACACCAGCGCGACGAGCATCTCGTGGGCGCTGACGTCGAAGGTGAACGGGGCCTTGAGCAGCATCGCGTCGTCGGGCCCGATGCCGAAGTGGCGTACGGCGGCGAGGACGTCGGTGACCAGGGCGCGGTGGCTGAGCTGGACGCCCTTGGGTGTGCCGGTGGAGCCCGAGGTGTACAGGATGTGCAGGGCGTCGCCCGGGCGGGGGCCCTGCACGTGGGCGGTGCCGGGCCGGGCCAGCTCGTCCAGCGGCACCCGCTCGGGTCCGGCGGGGCAGGCCCGGGCCGTCTCCGGGTCGACGACGGCGAGCCGGATGCCGCTGCTGTCGACGATGTGGCGGCGCCGCGTCTCGGGGTGGGCGGCGTCGATCGGCACGTAGGCGGCGCCGGTGCGCAGGATGCCGAGCATCGCGGCGACGGCCTCGTCGGTGCGCGGCAGCAGCACGCCGACCCGGTCGCCGGACCGTACGCCGCGGGCGGTCAGTCCGGCCGCGTACGCCTCGATGCGGGCGTCCAGTTCGCGGCGGGTCCAGCGGCGGTCGCCGAACTCGACGGCGACGGCGTCGGGATCGTCCTTGGCCGCCCGGCGGATCAGCGTGTCGATGTCGGTGTCGTCGAGGCGGTGGTCGGTGGCGTTGAGGAAGTCGAGGGTGGCGCGGGCGCGCGGCCCGATGCCGTCGAGGTCGGCGACGGCCTCGTCGGGGCGGCGCACCAGTTGCCGGGCGAGTTCGGTGACGTGGTCGGCGAACGCCTCGGCGGTCGCCGCCTCGATGCGCGCGGCGTCGTACTTGAGCCGGCCGCGCAGCGTGCCCCCGCCCTCGTACAGCTCCAGGGTGAGCAGGCCGAGGCCGGGGGTGGGCACGTCCTGGCGCCAGCGGGCGCGCAGCCCGCCGCGCAGGGCGACACCCTCGTCGGCGGCGGTGCCCGGATCGGCCCAACTGTGCATGACGAAGGTGCAGTTGAACGGGTCGGCGGCGGCGCCGCCGGGGGCCAGGCGGGCGATGCGGGGGAAGGGCAGGCGGGCGTGGTCGACGGCGCGGGCCAGTTCGGTCTGCACGCCGGTGACGAACGCGGCGGCGGTCAGCTCCGGCTCCTGGGCCGGGGCACGGACCAGGAGCGTGCGGACGAAGTAGCCGACGGTGCGGTCGAAGCGCGGGTCGGTGCGGGCGCCGAGCGGCACGCCGACGGTGGGCGCCGACTGCCGGCCGTACGTGCCGAGGGCCTTGAGGTAGGCGGCGAGGAGCACGGCCGCGGCGCCGGCGCGGTGCGCGCGGGAGAAGCCGGTGATCTCCTCCCACAGGCCGGTGTCGAGCTCGAGCGGCACCATCGCCTCGCGCACGGTGTCGGAGCCCGGGGTGTCCAGCGGGAAGTCGACGGTGAGGTCGGCGCCGTCCAGCCGCTCGCGCCAGTACGCCTCGTCGGCGTCGGTGCGCGCGGCGGCCTCCTGGGCGCGGGCGGTGACGTAGGCGCCGAAGCCGGTGGGGGCCGGGGCGGTGACCTCTCCGTGCTCGTAGGCGTCGAGGAGGTCGGCGAGGAGGAGCCCGGTGGACTCGCCGTCGACGACGACGTGGTGGACGACGAGGAGCAGGGTGTGGTGCTCGGGCCCGTGGGCGGCGAGGACGGCGCGCAGGACGCCGGAGCCCTCCAGGTCGAGGGCGCGGCGGGCCTCGGCGAGCAGGTCGGCGGCAGGCGCGGCACCGGGGGCGTCCTGGCGTTCCAGGCGCGGGGCGCGGGCCGGGTCGAGGTCGAGGCGGGGCAGCCCGTCGCCGTCGTCGTCGCGGACCCGCGCGGACAGCAGCGGGTGGCGGGCGACGAGCCGGGCGAGCGCGGCCTCCAGGGCGGGGACGTCGAGGGGGCCGCGCAGGTCGACGGCGAGCGGCACGTTGTAGGGCGAGTTCTCCGGATCGGCCCGGTGCTGGAGGAGCAGGCCGAGCTGGTCCTCGGTCAGGGGTACGGTTCCCGCCTCGTCCGCCCCGCGGCCGGCGGTCTCGGCGGTCTGCGCGCCTGAGGGCTGGAGCATGGTCATCGGGTGTCTCCTGAGTCGGAATTCCGAGGCTTGGGTTCCTCCGGGCACACCTCGGCCCGGTGGTCCGCACCGTCCGGGGACGAGTGTGGTGCTCGCCGCCGACACGCCGCTGACGTGCGGCTGATGCGCGGCGGGGGCGCGGGGGCGGACGTCAGGCGCGGCCCGAGCGAGCCTCGACCAGGGCCGCGAGGCGGTCGAGGCCGACGGCGATCTCCTGCGGGGTCAGCACGGAGTACGAGAGCCGGAGCTGGTGGAGTCCTCCGGTGCCCGCGTAGAAGTGGTGCATCGGGGTCCACAGCACGCCGAAGCGGCGGGCGGACTCCTCCAGGGCCTGTTCGTCGGCGACGAAGGGGACGCTCACCACGGCGAAGAGTCCGCCCGCGGGCACGTTCCAGCTGACGCCGCTGTCGCCGTCGCGCGGGAAGCGGGCGGCGAGTCCGTCGAGGAGCGCGCGCAGGTTGCGGCGGTAGACGGCGGCCTCGCGGGCGCAGGCGCGTTCCATGCTGCAGTCGTGCTCGAGCAGCAGTCCGCCGATCGCGGCCTGGGACAGCGCCGAGGTGTTGAGCGTGAACATGCTCTTGAGCTTGGCGAGCTGGTCGGCGAAGAGTCCGCCCTGGGCGACCGGCTGGTCCGCGATGACGTAGCCGATCCGGGCGCCCGGGTAGGCGGTCTTGGCGTACGAGCCGATGTAGACGACGCGGCCGGCGGTGTCGAGGGACTTGAGGGTGGGCAGCCGTCCCTGGCCGTCGTGGAACATCGAGTACGGGTTGTCCTCGATCAGCAGGATGTCCGCCTCCTCGGCGACCCGCAGCAGGCGCCTGCGGTCGTCGAGGGACATCCGGGAGCCGCCCGGGTTGGCGAAGTCGGGGATGACGTAGCAGGCGCGCGGGCGCAGGCCGTCGGCGCGGGCGCGGGCGACGGCGCGGGCCAGTTCCTCGGGGTCGAGGCCGTCCGCGCCCTCGGGGACCAGGCGGACGGCGGTCTCGGTGAGGCGGGCCGCGCCGGTGAACCCGACGTAGGTCGGCACGGCCGCGAGCACGACGTCCTGGGCGTCGCGGCGCAGTGCGCGCAGCAGCAGGACCATGGCCTCCTGGCAGCCGGTGGTGACGACCACCGCCTCCGGATCGGCCGTGATGGACTCGTCGGCCAGGAGCTGGCGCACGACCAGCTCGTTGATGATGCCCTTGGTGGGCCCGTACTGGAACAGGGTGCGGCGCACCCGCTCCTCGTCCAGGCCGCGTTCCTGCTCCAGGTACCGGGTGTAGCGCCGCAGGTGACGGTGGAGCGCCTCGGTCCGGTAGTGGCCCTCGTAGGGCCGGCCGGCCGCGAAGGACACGGCGTCGGGGTGGTCGCCGGTGATCTCGTTGAGCAGGGTCATCGAGGTCAGGGCCGGGTCGGTGAGGCTGGCGTGGAGGTCGGAGGTGGCCAGCAGGGGCGCGGCCCGCGGGGAGTCGAGCAGCGCGGCCGAGGTCACGCCGCGGCCCCGTCCATGGCGTCGGCCAGGGACTTGGGCCGCATGTCGGTCCACTGCTCGCCGATGTGGGCGAGGGCGCTCTCGCGGTCGGTGGCCGGCAGGGCGACGGTCCATCCGGCGGGCACCTCGGCGAAGGACGGCCACAGCGAGTACTGGCCCTCGTGGTTGGCCAGGACGAGGTAGGTGCCTTCGGCGTCCTCGAAGGGGTTGCTCATGACGGTCTCCCGGTTGCTGATGCTGGACGGGTCGGACGTGCGGGGGCCGCGTGTGCAGCGGTCCCCGTCCAGGCTGGTCCGGTCCGCCGACGCGGGGCTGACATGTCGCTGACGAGGTCGTCGACCAGTTCGAGGAGGACCGGTGCGGGCTCCTCGGCCAGGTGGAAGTGGCCGCCGCGGAAGGTCCGATGGCGGACGTCCCCGGTGGTCGCGAGGTCCCATTCGGCCGCCTCCTCGGCGGCGAACTCTGGGTCGGCGAGGCCCCGGTGCACGGTGACGGGCAGGGCGGGCAGGGGGCCGGGGCGCCGGGTGTAGGTCTCGGCGAGCGCGTAGTCGGCGCGGGCCGTGCGCAGCACCAGTTCGACCAGGTCGGGGTGGTCGAGGACCTCGTCGGGGACGCCTTCGAGGCGCCGGAGTTCGGCGAGGAGTTCGGCGTCGGTGCCGAGGTGGACCGTGCCGGGCCTGACGCGGTGCGGCGGCGGCATGCCGGACACGGTCAGCCGCATCGGCGCGTGCCCCGCGGCCACCAGGCGCAGCGCGGTCTCGTGGGCGACGAGGGCGCCGAGGCTGTGCCCGTACAGGGCCAACGGGCGGTCGAGGAGCGGGAGCAGGGCGTCGGCCGCGGCGTCGGCGAGGGCGTGCAGATCGGTGTGCGAGGGTTCGCCGATGCGGTCGGCGTGCCCGGGGTACTGGGCGGCCCGCAGCTCGACCGTGTCGGGCAGCAGGGCGGGCCAGCCCCAGTAGGCGGACGCGGATCCGCCGCCGTGCGGGAAGCAGACGAGGCGGGCCCGGGCGGCCGGCCGGGGTACGGGGCAGCGGTACCAGTGCGCGGTGGTGTTCACGCGGCGGCCCCGGAGGTCCGTGAGGTCGCGGGCCACTCCAGGCGTTCCACCGCGTCGAGGATGCGCCCGACGTCGGGGAGGTAGTGGCCTTCGAGCAGCGGGGCCGGGTAGGGCACGTCGAGGCCGGTGACGCGGCGCACGGGCGCCTCCAGGTGGTAGAAGCAGCGTTCGGTGATCCGCGCGGCGATCTCGGCGCCGGGCCCGGCGAAGCCGTGGGCCTCGTGGACGACGACGGCGCGTCCGGTGCGGCGGACGCTGGCGGCGACCGTGTCCTCGTCGAACGGGGACAGAGTGCGCAGGTCGACGACCTCCAGGCTGCGGCCGTGTTCGGCGGCGGCCTCGGCGGCGGCGAGGGCGACCGGCAGGGTCGGCCCGTACGTGACGAGGGTGGCGTCGGTGCCGGGCCTGCGGATCGCGGCCCAGCCGAGCGGCCCGGTGTCGACAGGCAGCGCCACCTCGTCCTTCTGCCAGTACAGGCGCTTGGGTTCGAGGAAGACGACCGGGTCGGGCGAGGCGATGGAGCGGCGCAGCAGCGAGTACGCGTCGGCGACGGTGGCGGGCGTGACGACGGTGAGGCCGGGGGTGGCCATGTAGTAGATCTCGGAGGAGTCGCTGTGGTGCTCGACGCCGCCGATGCCGCCGCCGTAGGGGATGCGGACGGTCAGCGGCAGGGGCAGGGCGCCGCGGGTCCGGGAGCGGAACTTGGCTACGTGGCTGACGAGTTGCTCGAAGGCCGGGTAGGCGAAGGCGTCGAACTGCATCTCCACGACGGGCCGGTAGCCGTACATGGCCATGCCCACGGCGGTGCCGATGATCGCCGATTCGGCGAGCGGCGTGTCGAAGCAGCGTTCCTCGCCGAACTCCTCGGTCAGCCCGTCGGTGACGCGGAAGACGCCGCCGAGCGTGCCGACGTCCTCGCCGAAGACGAGGGTGCGGTCGTCCTCGCGCATCGCGTGCCGCAGGGCGGCGTTGAGGGCCTTGGCCAGGGTGACGGTGGGCGGCGTCATCGGTCCTCTCCTCCTCGCACCGCGGGGTCACCCGCCAGGAGCGCGGCCTGCTCGCGCAGGTGGTGCGGCGGCTGGTGGTAGACGTGGCGGAGCATCTCCATCGGGTCGCGCCGGGGCGGCTCGGCGAAGTCGCGGCGCAGGGCGGCCGTCAGCGCGTCGGCGGACGCGGCGATCTCGGCGATGCCGGCGGCGTCGAGCACGCCGTCGTCGACGAGGGTCCGCTCCAGGCGGGCGACCGGGTCCTTGCCGGACCAGGCGGCCACCTCGTCGGCGGAGCGGTAGCGGGTGTCGTCGTCGGCGTTGGTGTGCGCCTCGACGCGGTAGGTCAGGGCCTCGATCAGGGTGGGGCCGGCGCCGGAGCGGGCCCGCCGGGCCGCCTCGGTGACGGCGGCGTGCACGGCGAGGGCGTCGTTGCCGTCGACCTGGACGCCGGTCGCGCCGTAGCCGGGCGCCTTGTCGGCGAGGGAGCGGGCCGCGGTCTGCTTGCTGAGGGGGACGCTGATCGCGTACTGGTTGTTCTGGACGAAGAACACGACGGGGGCGCGCCGCACGGCCGCGTAGTTGACGGCCTCGTGGAAGTCCCCCTCGCTGGTGGCGCCGTCCCCGATGTAGGCGAGGGCGACCACGTCGTCGCCGCGCATCCGGGCCGCGTCGGCGAGCCCGGCCGCGTGCAGGCACTGGGTCGCCAGCGGGGTGCACTGGGGGGCGGTGCGGTGGGCGGCCGGGTCGTAGCCGCAGTGCCGGTCGCCGCGGAAAAGGGTGAGGACGTCCTCGGCGGGGATGCCGCGGGTCAGCAGGGCGACGCTCTCCCGGTAGGTGGGGAAGATCCAGTCGGTGGGGCGCAGGGCGAGCACCGAGCCGGTCTGGCAGGCCTCCTGGCCGCGCGAGGAGGGGTAGACGGCGAGCCGGCCCTGCCGGGTGAACGCGGTGGCGGTCCGGTCGAAGGCCCGGCCGACGACCATCGCCCGGTACAGGCTCAGCGCGGTACGGGCCTCGGCCGGGGCCTGCGCGGAGGCGGGCGGCGCGGAGGCGGGCGGCGGGGGCGCGTCGAGCACCGTCATCGCTGACCGCCGCCGCTCGTCGCCCGGTTCCGGTGGATCCAGGTGCGCTCCAGGGTGCTGATCAGCGCGGGGCTGTGCAGCTGGCGGGACTGCTCGTAGGCGTACTGGGCGAGGTAGCGGCGGAACAGGTCGAGGGGCTCCTCGACCATGGTGAGCATGCGCCGGTTGGCGCCGACGGCGGGGTGGTCGAGGTGCTCCGCCGCCGCGCGCACGGCGTTGTCCATGGCGTCCGCGGGCACGGTCTCGTCGACGAAGAGGGACGCCTCGGGGTCGGTGGCGCGCAGCTTCTGCCCCCAGAAGACGAGGCGCCGCGAGAGCCGCGACCCGGTGGAGTGCAGCAGCCGCATGTTGGCGAGGCCGGGGACCAGGCCCTCCTCCATGGCGGGCAGGCTGAACCAGGCGTCGTCGGCGGCGACGACCCGGTCCATGGTGGGCAGGATCTGCATGCCGCCGCCGATGGCGAAGGCGTCGACGGCCGCCACCCACGGCTTGTCGGCGTCCGGCCACCAGCCCTCGCCCGCCGTGTCGTCCAGGCACAGGCCGCGCACGAACTTGGCGATGTACCCGGCCTCGCGGCGCAGCAGGAAGCCGAGGAGCGAGATGTCGCCGTGGTACAGGTGCGTGAGGTTGATGCCGGCGCTGAAGACGCGCCGGCCCGCGTGGGCGGGGTGGGACTGGGCGGCGCCGCGCAGCACGCCGACGTGGCTGGCCGGGTCGAGCAGCACCAGGTCGGTGCCGGTCTCCAGGGCCTCGACGGCGGCGTCGTCCTCGGCGTTGAGGAACTCGTCGTTGCACAGCTCCAGATGGGCGATGCCGTCCTGGCGGGTGACGGTGGCGATGCCGAGGTCGGCGCGGCCGGTGAGCTGGAAGTCGAGGAGGGCGGCGCGGGCCCGCTCGGTGGGCCGGAGCATGGAGCGCAGCAGGTGGTTGCCGGCCGTCGGCGCGTTCAGGACGGCCTGGAAGAAGGTGCCGACGGCGACCTCCCAGCCCTCCTTGTTGCGCTGCATGTGCCGTGCGTCGTCGGCCAGTTGGGCGCGGGTGGGGACGAGGCCGGGGAAGCGGGCGGCGGCGAGCGCGGTCAGCTCGTCCAGGCGGGGGTGGCGGGTGAGGCCGTCGGTGAGTTCCGCGTAGACGCCCTCCGCGTGGACGGCGAGGAACCGTCGGCGCAGGGCGTCCGCCCCGGCGTGCAGGGCGGACGCGTCGCGCTGCTGGGACGCGCTGCGGGCGACGCGCGGCGGCAGGGCCTCGATCAGGCGCGCGGCGGACTCCAGGTGGTCGCCGACGGGCCCGCGGTCCAGGTCGAGGTCGCCGGTGAGGACGGGCGGGCGGCCGGGTTCCGTGTGCAGGAGCACAGCGGTTCCCGCGGTGGTGGTCGACGGGGTCGGGTCGGCGAGCGTGGGTGTGCGCACGGTGTGTCTCCGATCGTTCAGTGGCCGGCCCGCGGGGCGCGGCGGTCCGCGAGGGTGCGTGCGATCCGGCCGAGGGCCTCGGGCCGGGCGAGGCCGGCGTGGTCGGTGTCCAGGTGGTGCTCCTCGACCCGGCCGGCGACGTAGGGGCTCCAGTTGGCGGGGGTGAGCGCGGGGTCGGTGCGGCCGACGGTGGCGCCGAAGAACACCAGGTCGCCGTCGAACCGGGCGGGCCGGAAGTCGGCGATGAGCCGCGTGTTGTTGAGGAAGACGGTGACCATGCGGGTGACCGAGGCGTCGTCGAGGTGGGCGAGCGCGCTGCCGGTCTCGCCGAGCCGTTCGAGGACTGCGGCGCGTTCCAGGGGTGCGTCGCCGAAGGCCTCGGCGCGGTCGACGCCGGCGGCGTTGAGCAGGATCGCGAGGACCTGCTCCTCGCCGACCTCGTGCTCGGTGCCGTCGTAGGCGTCGGGGTATCCGTCGAGGACGGCGAGGAGGCTGACCTCGGCGCCCTCTTCCTGGAGCCGGGTGGCGACGGCGTGGGCGACGAGTCCGCCGAAGGACCAGCCGAGGATCTCGTAGGGGCCCTCGGGGACGGTCTTGCGGATCTGCTCGGCGTAGTCGCGGGCCATGGCGTCGATGTCGGCGGGCAGCGGCTCCTCCTGGCTCAGGCCGCGGGCCTGGAGCGCGTACAGGGGCTGCTCGCGGTCGATGTGGCGCAGCAGTCCGGAGTAGATCCAGCCGAAGCCGCCGGCCGGGTGGACGCAGAACAGCGGGGTGCCGCTGCCGCCCGCCCGCAGGGGCAGCACCACGCCGAACGGGTCCTGCCGGCTGCCCGGTTCGCCGTCGATGCGTGCGGCGAGCGCGGCCACGGTGGGGGCTTCGAAGAGGGTGCGTACGCCGATGTCGCCGCCGAGTTCGGCGCGGACGCGTCCGGCGAGCCGGGTGGCGAGCATGGAGTGGCCGCCGAGTTCGAAGAAGTTGTCGTCGATGCCGACCCGTTCGGCGCCGAGGACCTCGGCGAACAGGCGGCACAGCAGTTCCTCGCGCGGGCCGCGCGGCAGCCGGCCGGTGCCGCCGCCCCAGACGGGTTCGGGCAGGGCGGCGCGGTCGAGCTTGCCGTTCGGGGTGACGGGCAGGGAGGTCATGGGCACGAAGGCGGCCGGGACCATGTAGTCGGGCAGCGACTGTTCCAGTTCGGCGCGGAGTTCGTCGGTGGGGACCTCCTCGCCGACGAGGTAGGCGACGAGGGCCTTGTCGCCGCCGGGGCCGGGGCGGGCGACGACGGCGGCGCGGGTGACGGCGGGGTGGGTGGCGAGGGCGGTCTCGATCTCGCCCGGTTCGACGCGGAAGCCGCGGATCTTGACCTGCTGGTCGGCGCGGCCGAGGAACTCCAGGAGGCCGCGGGTGCCGCGCCGGGCGATGTCGCCGGTGCGGTACATGCGTCCGCCGACGTCGCCGAAGAGTTCGGCGTACGGGTCGGCGGTGAAGCGCTCGGCGGTGCGGGCGGGCTGGTCGAGGTAGCCGCGGGCGAGGCCGGCGCCGGCGATGTAGAGCTCGCCGGGGACGCCGGGCGGCACGGGCCGCAGGCGCTCGTCCAGGACGTAGGCGCGGGTCTCGTCCAGGGGGCGGCCGATGGGCACGGCGGCCGGGACCTGGGACGCCTCGGTGAAGCGGTGCCAGGTGCAGCCGAGGGTGATCTCGGTGGGCCCGTACAGGACCTTGACGGTGGTGCCGGGGCAGGCGTCGAGCACCCGGCGCACGGCCGTGGGCGACACGACGTCGCCGCCCGTCCACACGTCCCTGACACCGGCGAAGACCTCGGGGGCCTCGTCGGCGACGACGCCGAGCAGCCCGGCGGTCAGGAGCAGCGAGGTGACGCCCTGCTCGGCCAGGACCCCGCGCAGGGCGTGCGCGTCGATGTTCCCGGGCGGCGCGACGACGATGCGGCCGCCGGCCAGGAGGGGGCTCCACAGCTCGTAGGTGGAGATGTCGAAGGCGTAGGGGCTGTGCATGAGGACGCGCGAGTCGGCGGTGGTCTCCCAGCAGCGGTCCACGGCGAGGGCGATGGCGTCGCGGTGGGTGATGCCGATGCCCTTCGGCACGCCGGTGGAGCCGGAGGTGTACATGATGTACGCCAACTGGTCGGGCAGCACCGCGACTTCGGGGGCGTCGGCGCGCACGGCGCCGGGTCCGTCGTCCGGGGTGAGGGTGCGCACGCCCAGGCGCGCGGCGGTCGCGGCGTGTGTGGCGTCGGTGATCAGGAGTGCCGCGCCGGTGTCGGACAGCACGTGCCGCATCCGGTCCTCGGGGTAGCCGGTGTGCAGCGGCACGTAGGCGCCGCCCGCCTTGAGGACGGCGAGCGTGGTGACGACGAGGTGCGCGGAGCGTTCCTGGAGCACGGCGACGGGGGTTCCGGGGCGGACGCCCTCGGCGGCGAGGCGGTGGGCCAGCGCGTTGGCGCGGGTGTCGAGTTCCGCGTAGGTGAGGGTCGTGCCGCCGGGTTCGGTGACGGCGACCGCGTCGGGCGTCGCGGCGGCGCGCTCCGCGACCCGGTGCGGCAGCGAGGCGTCGGCGGCCTCCCGGCCGGGGCGGTGCGCCGTGTCGTTCCAGCCGGTCAGGACGAGGCTGCGCTCCCCCGCGCCCAGGACGGGGACGTCGGTGATGCTCATGTCGGGGTCGGTGGAGACGTACCGCAGGAAGGAGATCAGGCGGTCGGTGAGCGCCTGGGCGGTCGCCGCGTCGAACAGGTCGGTGCTGTACTCGAGGACGGCGTCGATGCCCTGGGGCTCGCCGTCCGTGTGCCGTTCGGCCAGGTTGAACGTCAGGTCGAACTTGGCGGCGCCGAGGGCGACCACCTCGGGCCGGACGGTGAGGCCGGGCAGCTCCAGGAGGGCTTCCGGGGTGTTCTGGAGGGCGAGCAGCACCTGGAAGAGCGGGTGCCGGGACAGGGAGCGTCCGGGGCTGAGCTCCTCCACGAGCTTGTCGAAGGGCACGTCCTGGTTGGCGTACGCGGCGAGGTCGAACTCGCGGACCCGGTCGAGGAGTTCACGGAAGCTGGGGTCGCCCGAGGTGTCGGTGCGCAGCACGAGCGTGTTGACGAAGAAGCCGACGAGGTCGTCGAGGGCGTCGTCGGTACGGCCCGCGATCGGGCTGCCGACGGGGATGTCGGTGCCCGCGCCGTGCCGGGTGAGGACCGCGGAGAGGGCGGCCTGGAGCACCATGAAGAGGCTGGCGCCGCTGGAACGGGCCAGGTCGAGCAGTTGCCGGTGCAGGGCGGGGTCGAGGGTGCGGAAGACGGCTTCGCCGCGGTGCGCGGGGACGACCGGGCGCGGCCGGTCGGCGGGCAGTTGCAGCTCGTCGGGAAGGGCGGCCAGGGCCTCCTTCCAGTAGGCGCTCTGCCGGGCGACGGTGCTGGCCGGGTCCGTCTCGTCGCCGAGCACCTCGTGCTGCCACAGCGTGTAGTCGGCGTACTGGACGGGCAGCGGCGTGTACTCGGGGGCGCGGCCGGCGCGGCGGGCGTCGTAGGCGGTGACGAGGTCGCGGGTGAGCGGGGCGAGCGACCAGCCGTCGCCGGCGATGTGGTGCAGCAGCAGGAGCAGGACGTGCTCCCGCTCGCCGACGCGGAACAGGACGGTCCGCAGGGGCAGGTCGGTGGTGAGGTCGAAGGAGTGCCGTGCGGCGGCGGCCAGTTCGGCGGCGAGCCCGTCCTCGGTGGTGTCGCGCAGGTGCAGGACGGGGCGGGCCTCGTCCGGGGCGAGGATGTGCTGGCGGGGGCCGCCGTCCTCGTTCTCGGGGAAGACGGTGCGCAGGGTCTCGTGGCGGGCCGTCACGTCGGAGAGCGCCGCTTCGAGGGCTTCCGCGTCCAGGGTGCCGGTCAGCCGCAGGCCGACCGGCATGTTGTAGCCGGGGTCGCCGCCGGTGAGCCGGCCCAGGAACCACAGCCGCCGCTGGGCGGGCGACAGGGGCAGGGTGTCCGGGCGGGTCCGGGACACGAGGGCCGGACGGCTGCGGCCGCTCTCGGCGGCGGCCACGGCCTCGGCGAGCCGCGCCACGGTGGGCCCTTCGAACAGGTCGCGCAGCGAGATCTCGGCGCCCAGGACGGTACGGACGCGGCTGAGCAGGCGGGTGGCGAGCAGGGAGTGCCCGCCGAGGTCGAAGAAGTTGTCGTCGATGCCGACCCGTTCGGCGCCGAGGACCTCGGCGAACAGGCCGCACAGGACCTCCTCGCGCGGGTCGCGCGGGGCGCGGCCGGTCGCGTCGGGGGCGTCCGGGGCGGGCAGCGCGGCGCGGTCCAGCTTGCCGTTCGGGGTGAGCGGCAGTTCGTCCAGGGCGATCCAGGCGGAGGGCACCATGAAGTCGGGCAGCCGGGCCGCGAGTCGGGCGCGGACCTCGGCGAGGTCGACGCCGTCGCGGGTGACGAGGTAGGCGACGAGGCGGTCGCCGTGGGGGACGGCGGCGGCGCGGACGACGCCCGGGTGGGCGGTGAGCGCCGCCTCGACCTCGGCGGGCTCGACGCGGAAGCCGCGGATCTTGACCTGGTGGTCGACGCGTCCGGCGAACTCCAGCAGGCCTTCGGTGTTCCAGCGGCCGAGGTCGCCGGTGCGGTACATGCGGGTGCCGGGGGCACCGTACGGGTCGGCGACGAAGCGGGCGGCGGTCTGGGCGGGCTGGCCCAGGTAGCCGCGGGCGACGCCCGCGCCCGCGAGGTACAGCTCGCCGGTGACGCCCGGCGGAACGGGGCGCAGCGCGCTGTCGAGGACGTAGACGCGGTCGTGGTCGACGGGGCGTCCGATCGGCGCGGAGGCCGGCCAGTCGGCCGGGTCGGCGGGCAGGGTGTGGGTGGTGACGGCGTGGGTCTCTGCGGGGCCGTACACGTTGTGCAGACGCCGGCCGGGGACCGCGTAGGCGAGGTCGCGGACGCGGGCGCTCGGGGTGAGGGCCTCGCCGCCCTGGAGAATGTCGGTGAGCCGGGGCAGGGTGCGGCCCGCCTCCGCGGCGGCCTCGGCGACGGCCTCGACGACGAGGTTCGGCGCGAAGAGTTCGGACACCTCCTGCTCGTCGAGCCAGGCGGTGAGCAGTTCGGCGCTGTGCCGTACGTCCTCGGACGGCACGACCAGGGCCTTGCCCATGACGAGCGGGGAGAGGATCTCCTGCACGGAGAAGTCGAAGCCGATGGCGGTGAACTGGGCGGTGCGGACACCGGCCGCGCCGGGGAAGCGGCGGGCGTGCCAGGTCAGCAGGTTCTCGAGGCCGCTGCCGGGCATGACGACGGCCTTGGGCGTGCCGGTCGAGCCGGACGTGTAGATGACGTACGCGGGATGCTGCGTCAGCAGCGCCGACGTCCGCTCACCGTCCGTCAGATCACCGTCCGCGTACCCCTCAAGCCCCGACGGCATCGCGTCCAGCACCAGCGCCGGGGCCGCGTCCTCCAGCATGAACGCGATCCGCTCCGCCGGATACGACACGTCCACCGGCAGATACGCGCCCCCGGCCTTCAACACCGCCAGCAGCGCCACGTACAGATCCAGCGAACGCGGCATACGCAGAGCGACCACGCTCTCCGGGCCCACACCCCGCTCCACCAGATACCGCGCGAGCCGGTTCGCCCGCGCGTTCAGCTCCGCGTACGTGAGCGACGCGTCGCCGTGCACCAGTGCCTCGGCGTCCGGCGTCCGCGCCACCTGGCGTTCGAAGAGCTCCGGTACGCGCGCGTCCTCGGTCGGCCGCGTCGCCTCGGTCTCGTTCCAGTCCTCGAGGACGCGGCGGCGTTCGGCGGGGTCGAGGAGTTCGATGCGGCTCACGCGGGTGCCGGGCTCGTCGGCGACGGCCGCGAGCAGGCGCAGCAGCCGGTCGACGAGGGCCTGGGCGGTGCCGCGCTCGAACAGGTCGGTGCTGTACTCCAGGGCGGCGCGGACGCCGCCGGGCGCGCCGTCGCCCGCGCGGAGTTCGACCATGCTCAGGTGCAGGTCGAACTTGGCGACGCCGACGCCGACGGCGAGTGCCTCGGCGGCGAGGCCGGGCAGGGCGAGGCGGGCCTCGCCGCTGTTCTGGAAGGCGAGCATGACCTGGAAGAGGGGGTGCCGGGAGAGGGAGCGCTCGGGGCGCAGCCGTTCCACGAGCTTCTCGAAGGGCACGTCCTGGTTGGCGTAGGCCGCGAGGTCCGTCTCCCGTACGCGGTCGACGAGTTCGGCGAAGGTGGGGTCGCCGGAGGTGTCGGTGCGCAGCACGAGGGTGTTGACGAAGAAGCCGACGAGGTCGTCGAGGGCGTCGTCGGTACGGCCCGCGATCGGGCTGCCGACGGGGATGTCGGTGCCCGCGCCGTGCCGGGTGAGCAGGGTCGCGAACGCGGCCTGGAGCACCATGAAGAGGCTGGCCCGGCGGTCGCCGGCGAGGGCGGCGAGCCGCTGGTGCAGCGCGGGCTCGATGAGGAACGGCACCTGGTCGCCGCGGTGGGTGGCGACGGCGGGCCGGGGCCGGTCGGTGGGCAGCGGCAGCTCTTCCGGGACCCCGTTCAGGGCCTCGGCCCAGTGGGCGAGCTGGCGGGCGTGGCGGCTGTCCGGGTCGTGCTCGTCGCCGAGCAGTTCGCGCTGCCAGAGGGTGTAGTCGGCGTACTGGACCGGCAGCGGGGCGAAGTCGGGGGCGCGGCCGGCGCGGCGGGCGGCGTAGGCCTCGGTGAGGTCGCGGGCCAGCGGCGGCCAGGACCAGCCGTCGCCGGCGATGTGGTGCATGAGCAGGAGCAGGACGTGCTCCCGCTCGCCGAGCTCGAACAGGGTGGCGCGCAGGGGCGGTTCGTGGGCGAGGTCGAAGCCGCGCCGGGCCGCCTCGGAGAGGTCGGCCTCCAGCCCGTCGGCGGTGGTGGCCCGGGTCTCGACGGCGGGGGCCGACGGTTCCAGGATCTGCTGGCGCGGGACACCGCCGCGCTCGGGGTAGACGGTGCGCAGCGCCTCGTGGCGGGCGGTGACGTCGGCGAGGGCGGCGCGCAGGGCGTCCCGGTCGAGGTCGCCGGTCAGGCGCAGGCTCATCGGGATGTTGTAGGTGGCGCTCGGGCCCTCCATCCGGTGCAGGAACCAGAGCCGGTACTGCGCGAAGGACAGCGGCACCTCGTCGGGGCGGGTACGGGCGGTGAGCGCGGGCCGGGCCTCCTGGGCGCCGTCGATGCGCTCGGCGAGCGCGGCGACGGTGGGGGCCTGGAACAGGTCGCGGACGGCGAGTTCGGCGCCGAGCACGGTGCGGATGCGGCTGAGCAGCCGGGTCGCGAGGAGGGAGTGGCCGCCGAGGTCGAAGAAGCTGCGGTCGATGCCGACCCGGGGCAGGCCGAGCACTTCGGCGAACAGGGTGGAGAGGATCTCCTCGCGCCGGGTGCGGGGCTCCTGGCCGGTGGCCTCGGCGCCCTGGTCGGGGGCGGGCAGGGCGGCCCGGTCGAGCTTTCCGTTGGCCGTCAGCGGCAGCGCGTCGAGCAGCACGTAGGCGGCGGGGGCCATGTGGGCGGGCAGCCGCTCGGCGACGAGGTCGCGCAGTTCCCCGGTGAGCCGGGTGTCCTCGCCGCCGCGGGCGGGGTCGTTGGCGAACGGCCTACCTGCCTCGCCGCGGCGCGGCAGGTAGGCCGGTCCGTCGCCCCGGTACGCGTCGAAGGTGTCGTCGCGGGCGCCCCAGGTGCACCGGACGCCGAGGGCGTGGAGGGTGTCGGGGTCGAGGGCCTCGGCGGGCAGGGGCCCGTCGAGCAGGCCGGCGGCCTCGGCGGCGGCCGGGCCGTCGAGCGCGCGCAGGGCCGCGCTCTCGCGGACGAGGCGGGTGTTGGGGATGCCGGTGACGCGGAGGGGGCCGCCGTGGCGCAGCGCCTCTTCGAGCGCGTCGGCGGTGTCGAGGTCGGTGCCCCAGGTCAGGGTCCGCTCTCCCCCGATCCTCCGCTCGCCCTCGTCGTCGGCCGCGGTGCGGCGCAGCGTCACGTCGTAGCGGTGCCGGCTCATCTCGTTGTGGTGGGAGCCGGCGCGCAGGGTGATGTCGGCGCCGGCGAACAGCGGCTCGCGCGCGGCGAGGTCCGTGAAGAAGTCGGGGTCGAGGAGGAGTTCCTTCTCGGTGGTCAGGGACTGCTCGATGGCGGCGCGCACGGCGGCCGGGTCGGCGAAGGCGCCCGCGCGGCGCAGTTCCACGGCGGTGCGGAAGGTGCGCAGGGTACGGAGGTTGCGGACGTCGCCGAGGAAGACGGTGCCGCCGGGGGCGAGGAGACGGGCGGCCGCGCGCAGCACGTCGGCGAGGTAGTCGGCGTTCGGGAAGTACTGGACGACGGAGTTGACGACGACGGTGTCGAAGCGGCCCTCGGGCAGCCCCTGCGTCTCGTGCGCGGCGCCCGCGCGCACGGTGACCTTCCCGGCCAGGTCGGGCCGGGTCTCCAGGCGGGCGCGGAGCTGGTCGACGACGCTCGCGGACAGGTCGGTGCCCCAGTACTCGGTGACGTGCGGGGCCACCTGGGAGAGGATCAGGCCGGTGCCGCAGCCGATCTCCAGGACGCGGCGCGGCCGCAGCGCGAGGACGCGGTCGACGGTGGCCGCGCGCCATTCGCGCATCTCGGTCAGGGGGATCTCGGCGCCGGTGTAGCTGCTGTTCCAGCCGGAGAAGTCCTCGCCGAACTCCTGGCCGGGCTCGGCCTCGTAGAGCTGCTCGTACGTCTCCTGCCACATGTCGATCTGGTCGGCGCCGCGGGCGGTGTCGGGCCCGGTGCCGTGCGGGTCGCGCACGACGTAGGCCACGAGGCGCTTGCCGGTGTCGGCGGGGCCGTCCTCGCGGGCGACGACGGCGGCGGTGGCGACGGCGGGGTGCGCGGTGAGCGCCGCCTCGATCTCGCCGGGTTCGACGCGGAAGCCGCGGATCTTGAGCTGCTGGTCGGCGCGGCCCGCGAACTCCAGGGTGCCGTCCGCGCGCAGGCGCGCCAGGTCGCCGGTGCGGTACATGCGGGCGCCGGTCTCGCCGAACAGCAGCGCGTACGGGTCGGGCACGAACCGCGCGGCGGTCAGTTCGGGGCGGCCGAGGTAGCCGCGGGCGAGCCCGGTGCCGGCGACGTACATCTCGCCGGTGACGCCCGGCGGGACGGGGCGCAGCCGCTCGTCGAGGACGTACACGCGGGCGCCGGGGACGGGGCGGCCGATCGGGGGCACGACGGCGCCGGCGAGGGGCTCGCTCATGGTGGCGCACACGGTCGTCTCGGTGAGGCCGTACGCGTTGACCATGCGGCGGCCGGGGGCGAAGCGGGCCGTCTGGTCGGGGGCGGTGACGTCACCGGCGACGATCAGGTCGGTGCCGGGCGGCAGCGCGTCGTCGGGCAGGGCGGGCAGGGCGCTGGGCGGCAGGGCGATCAGGGTGACGCCCTGGTCGCGCACGAGCCGGGCGAGGCCGGGGCCGGGCAGCAGGTCGTCGGCGCCGGCGAGGACGAGGCCCGCGCCCGAGAGGAGCGCGGCGGTCAGTTCCCACAGCGCGGCGTCGAAGCTGATCGACGCGAAGTTGAGGACGCGGCTTCCCGGGCCGAGGCCGAACCCGGCGAACTGTGCGGGCAGGGTCGCGGCCGCGGTGCCGTGGGGCACGACGACGCCCTTGGGCAGGCCGGTGGAGCCGGAGGTGTAGATGACGTACGCGGGGTGCTGCGGACGCAGCGGCGCCGTGCGGTCGGCGTCGGTGAGCGGGGTGTCGGGGTGGGCGCTCAGGTCCTGCGGCAGGGCGTCCAGGACGAGGGCCGGGCGGGCGTCGGCGCACATGTGCGCGATGCGGTCGGCCGGGTAGTCCGGGTCCATGGGCAGGTAGGCGGCGCCGCTCTTCCACACGGCGAGCAGCGCGGTGATCAGGTCCAGGGAGCGGGGCAGCCGCAGGCCGACGATCCGCTCGGGTCCCGCGCCCCGCTCGACGAGGTGGCGGGCGAGCCGGTTGGCGCGCGCGTCGACCTGGGCGTACGTGAGCGAGCGGTCGCCCATGACCAGGGCGGTGGCGTCGGGGGTGCGGGCGGCCTGCTCCTCGAAGAGGGCGGTGAGGGTGGTCGGAGCCGCTTCG
This sequence comes from Streptomyces sp. NPDC050145, assembly GCF_044460245.1. Classification (NCBI taxonomy): domain Bacteria; kingdom Bacillati; phylum Actinomycetota; class Actinomycetes; order Kitasatosporales; family Streptomycetaceae; genus Streptomyces; species Streptomyces sp. NPDC050145. Next base: position 29,748 of record NZ_JBITJS010000024.1, read on the forward strand.
GGGACGTCCGCGGTGGTGTTGAGGCCGACGAGCAGCCGGTGGCGTTCGGCGGCGCCGAGCAGGTCGACGGAGCCGATGGTGCGCTTCGGGTCGTCGGCGACCGCGTCCAGGAAGCGGACCAGACGCTCGCCGAGCGCCTCCACCGTGGCGCGCTCGAAGAGTTCGGTGCTGAACTCCCAGTCGCCGCGGATACCCGCCCGGGCGCCGTCGGCGGTGTGCTCCTCGACGACGGCGAGGCCCAGGTCGAACTTGGCGAAGCCGACGCGGACGGGCTCGGCCGCGACGGTCAGGCCGGGCAGGGCGAGATCGGCGGCGGGCATGGACTGGAGCGCGAGGACGACCTGGAAGAGCGGGTTGCGGGCGAGGGACCGCTCGGGGTTGACCTCCTCGACGAGCTTCTCGAAGGGCAGGTCCTGGTGGGTGTAGGCGGCGAGGTCGAACTGCTTCACCCGGTCGAGGAGTTCGGCGAAGGTGGGGTCGCCGGAGGTGTCGGTGCGCAGCACGAGCGTGTTCACGAAGAAGCCGACGAGGTCGTCGAGGGCGTCGTCGGTACGGCCCGCGATGGGGCTGCCGACGGGGATGTCGGTGCCCGCGCCGTGCCGGGTGAGCAGGGCGGCGAACGCGGCCTGGAGCACCATGAACAGGGAGCAGTCGCCGGCCTTCGCCAGGGCGGTGAGCTTCTCGTGCAGGGCGGCGGGGATCCGGAAGGGCACGGTCTCGCCGCGGTGGCTCGCGACGGCGGGCCGCGCGTGGTCGGTGGGCAGCTCCAGGTGGCCGGGCGAGCCCTTGAGCGCCTCGCGCCAGTGCGCGAGCTGGGCGCCGTGCAGGGACCGGTCGTCGTTCTCGTCGCCGAGCAGTTCGCGCTGCCACAGCGTGTAGTCGCCGTACTGCACGGGCAGCGGCGCCCAGTCGGGGGCGCGGCCCGCGCGGCGGGCGGCGTAGGCGCGGCCGAGGTCGCGGGACAGCGGCGCGAGGGACCAGCCGTCACCGGCGATGTGGTGCAGCAGCAGGAGCAGGACGTGCTCCTGCTCGCCGAGCTGGAACAGGGTGGCGCGCAGGGGCAGTTCGCGGGTCAGGTCGTAGGGCCGGGCGGCCTCCCGCGCGAGCCGTTCGGCGAGCGTCGCCTCCTCGGCCAGCTCCACGCCGAGCGCGGGCACGGCGTCGACGGCCGGCAGGATCTCCTGGTACGGCTCGCCGGCGTGGCTCGGGTAGCGGGTGCGCAGCGTCTCGTGGCGGGCGGTCAGGTCGGCGAGCGCGGCGCGCAGCGCGGCCCGGTCGACGTCGCCGCGCAGCCGCAGGGCGAGCGGGATCGTGTACGTGCTGTTGGGGCCGTCGAGCCGGCCGAGGAACCACAGCCGGCGCTGGGCGTACGACAGCGGCAGCCGGTCCGGGCGGGCCGCGGGTGCCAGGGCGGGGCGGGCTCCGGCGGCGCCGTCGAGACGCTCGGCGAGCCCGGCGACGGTCGGCGCCTCGAACAGGTCGCGCAGGCTGATCTCGGCGCCGAGGACGGTGCGGATCCTGCTGATGAGCCGGGTGGCGAGCAGGGAGTGGCCGCCGAGGTCGAAGAAGTTGTCGTCGATGCCGGTGCGCGGGACCTTCAGGACGGTCGCGAAGAGGTCGCAGAGGATCTCCTCGCGCGGGGAGCGCGGGCCGCGCCGGACCGTCGTCGTCACCGGCGCGGGCAGGGCGGCCCGGTCGAGTTTGCCGTTGGGGGTGAGCGGCAGCGCGTCGAGGGGGACGACGGCGGCCGGGACCATGAACTCGGGGAGGGTGCGGGCCAGTTCGGTGCGCAGGGCGGCGGGGTCGACCGGGCCCCGGGCGGGGACGACGTACGCGACGAGGCGTTTGTCGCCGGGCCGGTCCTCGCGGGCGAGCACCGCGGCGCGGGCGACGGAGGGCAGGGCGGTGAGGGCCGCCTCGACCTCGCCGGGCTCGATGCGGAAGCCGCGGATCTTGACCTGATGGTCGGCCCGTCCGGCGAACTCCAGCTGTCCTTCGGTGTTCCAGCGGCCGAGGTCGCCGGTGCGGTACATACGGGTGCCGGGGGCGCCGTACGGGTCCGCGACGAAGCGCTCCGCGCTCTGCACGGGCCGGTTCAGATAGCCGCGCGCGAGTCCCGCGCCCGCGAGGTAGAGCTCGCCGACGGCGCCGGGCGCGACCGGGCGCAGCGCGCTGTCCAGGACGTAGGCGCGAGCGCCGGTGACCGGGGCGCCGACGGGGGCGTTCTCGGGCCAGTCCGCGGGGTTCTCGGGCAGGGCGGTGCCCGTCATCACGTGGGTCTCGGCGGGCCCGTAGTGGTTGTGCAGGCGGCGGCCGGGGACGGCGGCGACGAACGCGCGCACACCGGCGCCGAGGGCCAGTGCCTCGCCGGCCTGCGCGATGTGGCGCAGCGCGGGCAGGGTGCGGCCGGTCTCGGCGGCGGCCTCGGCGACGGCCTCCACGACGAGGTTCGGGGCGTAGAGCTCGGCGATCTCGTGTTCGTCGAGCCAGGCGGTGAACTGTTCACCGCTGCGCCGCACGTCCTCGGGCGGCACGACGAGGGTCTTCCCGTGCAGCAGGGTGCCGAGGATCTCCTGGGCGGCGACGTCGAAGCCGATGGTGGTGAACTGGGCGACGGGGGTGCCGGCCGGGCCGGGCATCTCGCGGTCGTGCCAGGCGAGCAGATTGGCGAACGCTCCGCCGGGCATGACGACGGCCTTGGGCGTACCGGTCGACCCGGACGTGTAGATCACGTACGCCGGATGCTGCGGCAGCAGCGCCGCCGTCCGCTCACCGTCGGTCAGATCACCGTCCGCGTACCCCTCAAGCCCCGACGGCATCGCGTCGAGCACCAGCGCCGGGGCCGCGTCCTCCAGCATGAACGCGATCCGCTCCGCCGGATACGACACGTCCACCGGCAGATACGCGCCACCCGCCTTCAACACCGCCAACAGCGCCACGTACAGATCCAGCGAACGCGGCATGCGCAGAGCCACCACACTCTCCGGACCCACACCCCGCTCCACCAGATACCGCGCGAGCCGGTTCGCCCGCACGTTCAGCTCCGCGTACGTCAGCGTGTCGGGGCCCACGGAGAGGGCCGCGGTGTCCGGGGTGCGGGCGGTCTGCTGCTCGAAGAGCGCGGGCAGGGTGTGGTGCGCGGCCGGGTCGCCGCTCGCGTTGAACTCCTCGACGACGCGGCGCTCCACGTCGGCGGGCAGCAGGGCGAGGCGGCCGACGGGCCGGTCGGCGCCGTGCTCGGCGATGGCCGCGAGCACCGTGTCGAGGCGGCGCAGCAGGTCCCGGGCACCGGTCTCGTCGAGGACGTCGGCGCGGTGGTCGAGGCGGAAGCGGAGGGTCTCGCCGGGGATGGCGAGGAGGCTGAGCGGGTAGTGGGTGGCGTCGCCGACCTCGAAGCCGGCGAGGCGCAGACCGCGGGACTCGGCGCGCAGGACGGCCGGGTCGAGCGGATAGTTCTCGAACACCACGACGGTGTCGAAGAGTTCACCGGTCCCGGCGGTGGCCTGGACCTCGGTGAGGGACAGGTGGCGGTGCTCGATGAGCGCCGCCTGCTCCCGCTGGACGCGGCCGAGCAGCTCGCCGAGGCTCTCGGCGGGGCGGATCCGGACTCGCACCGGCAGGGTGTTGATGAACATGCCGATGGTCGACTCGATGCCGGGTATCTCCGGCGGCCGGTGGGCGACCGTGGCGCCGAACACGACGTCGTCGCGGCCCAGTTCGGCGCCGAGGAGCAGCGCCCACACGCCCTGGACCAGGGTGTTGAGGGTGAGGCCGAGGGAGCGGGCGAGGGTGGTGAGGCGCTGGGTGGTCGGGGCGTCGGTCTCGTGCCAGATCTGCCCGGGCAGCGCCGCCGCGGCGCTCGCGCCCCGGCCGGAGCCGGCGTCCGCGACCAGGCTGGGCCCGTCGAGGTCGGCGAGCGCGGTGCGCCACGCGGCGCGGGCCGCGTCGTCGTCGCGGCCGGCGAGCCAGCCCAGGTAGGCGCGGTACGGGGTGACCGGCGGCAGGTCCGCGTCGTCGCCGGCGCTGCCGTACAGGGTGAACAGCTCCTTCACGAGCAGCGGCATCGACCAGCCGTCGAGGAGCAGGTGGTGCGTGGTGAGCACGAGCTTGTGGTGGTCCGGGCCGAGCGCGAGCAGGCCGAACCGGATCAGCGGCGGGGTGCCCGGGTCGAAGCGCTCGGCGCGGTCCTCGGCGACGTACGCGGCGACGGCGCGCTCGCGGTCCGCGGCGCCGAGTCCGGTGAGGTCGCGGGTGCGCCAGGGCAGCGGCACCTCGTGGGGCACGAACTGCACGGGCCGCTCGACGTTCTGCTGCCAGAAGCCGGCCCGCAGGTTCGGGTGGCGGCGCAGCAGACCGCGTACGGCCGCCTTCAGGTCCTCCTCGACGAGGGGTCCGCGCAGCTCGAAGACCATCTGGACGGTGTAGACGTCCGTGCCCTCGGTCTCGGCGCCGTAGGCGACCTGGAAGAGGAGTCCTTCCTGGAGCGGGGACAGGGGCAGGACGTCGGCGAGTCCGGACTGCGTCATCGGGCTACCTTCCAGGCGGCTTCGAGCTGGTCGATCTGGTCCTGACTGAGCGAGACCAGGGACAGGTCGGAGGGGGTGATACCGCCCGCGTCGGGGCGCGTGGTGTGGGTGACGAGGGCCTCGAGGGCGCGGAACCAGCTCTCGGCCAGGTCCCGGACGGCGGCCTCGTCGAGGAGCCGGCCCGCCCAGGTCCAGACGGCCTGCAGACGCGGTCCGGAACTCTCGTCCCGGGTGTGCGCGTTGACCTCGACGGCGTGCGCCAGGGGCAGGGTGGGGTCGGTGCCGTCGCCGATCAGGTCGGCGTCGGGAGCGGCGGTCCACAGTCCGCCCTCGGCGGCGGGGAAGCGGCCCAGGTAGTTGAACCCGACGGCGGGGGTGCCGTGCGGGGCGAGCGCGGCGAGGCTGCGGCCCGTACGGGCGTCGAGCCGGCGCAGCAGACCGTGGCCGATGCCGCCGTCGGGGATCTCCCGCAGCTGCTCCTTGACGCGCTTGACGGCCTGGCCGGCGGCGGGTCCGCCGGCCAGCGCGTCGGCGCGGTCGAGCGGTCCGGGGGCGAGCCGTGCGGGGTACATGCTGGTGAACCAGCCGACGGTGCGGGAGAGTTCGGCGCCGCTGTCGCCGGGTTCGCGGCCGTGGCCCTCCAGGTCGATGAGGACGGCGTCGCTGTCGCCGAGGCCGCGGCGCCGGCGCCAGTCGGCGACGGCGAGCGCGAACGCGGTGAGCAGCACGTCGTCGACCCGGCCGTGGAAGGCGGCGGTGACGGTGGTCAGCAGGGCGTTCGTCGTGGCGGTGTCGAGGTCGAGGTCGATGCTGCGGGCGGTGGCGGCCGTGTCCCGGGCGGGGTCGAGCGGCTCGGCGGTCACGGGGGCGCCGCCGCCCGCGAGGGTCCGGGTCCACAGCTCCAGTTCGGCGGTGCGCTCGGGGCGTGCCGCCTCGGCCTCCAGGTGCCGGGCCCAGGCGCGGAAGGAGGTGCCGACCGGCAGGGGGGCGCCGGTGGCTCCGGGTTCGCCGGCTTCCCAGGCGGCCTTGAGGTCGGGCAGCAGGATGCGCCAGGAGACGCCGTCGACGACCAGGTGGTGCAGGGTCAGCAGCAGCCGGCCGGGCCGGTCCGGGCCGGCGTCGAGCCAGACGGCCTGGCCGCAGCGTCCGGCGAAGGGGTCGAGGCGGTCGCGGGCGGCGGCGGCCTGCTCGGCGGCCAGGGCGCGCAGCGCCGGGTCGTCGAGGCCGGCGGCGTCGACGCGGCGCACCCAGTCCTCGGCGCGGACGGTGCCGGGGGCGCCGACGCGCATCGACCAGTCGGTGCCGGTGCCGGTGCCGTCGCGGGCCTCGCGGGAGAACACCGCGCGCAGCACGTCGTGGTGGTCGAGGAGGGTGCGGATCGCGGCGGTGAGCCGTTCGAGGCCGAGGTCCGACGGGACCGGGACGACCATCGACTGGCTGAACGCCTCGACGGGGCCGCCGCGTTCGCGCAGCCAGTGCATGATCGGGGTGAGCGGCACCTCGCCGGTCGCCTCGGTGTCGAGGGCGCCCTGTCCGGCGGGTTCGGGTGCCTGGTCGAGGGATTCGGCGACGGTGGCGAGCGCGGCGACCGTCTTGTGCTCGAAGATCTGCGCGGCGTTCAGGGAGAGCCCGGCGCGGCGGGCCTTGCCGACGAGCTGGATGACCATGATGCTGTCGCCGCCGCGGTCGAAGAAGCTGTCGTCGATGGAGACGCTCTCGGTGCCGAGGACCTCGCCGAACAGCACGGTGAGGAGTTCCTCGCGCGGGGTGCGCGGGGCCCGGCCGGCCGTGTCGGCGGCGCCGAAGTCCGGGACGGGCAGGGCGCGCCGGTCCAGCTTCCCGTTGGGGGTGAGCGGCAGGGCGTCCAGGCCGACGAACGCGGCGGGCACCATGTAGTCGGGCAGCGCCGCCGCGATGTGCGGGCGCAGTACGGCGGCGTCGGTCCCGGCGCCGGGCGCGGGCACCACGTAGGCGACGAGCCGCTTGTCGCCGGGCCGGTCCTCGCGCACCAGGACGGCGCACTGGGCGACGTGCGGGTGGGCGCCGAGCACGGACTCGATCTCGCCGAGCTCGATGCGGAAGCCGCGCACCTTGACCTGGTGGTCGGCCCGGCCGAGGAACTCGAGGACGCCGTCGGGGCGGCGCCGGACGAGGTCGCCGGTGCGGTACATGCGGGCGCCGGGGGCGGGGGCGAACGGGTCGGCGACGAACCGTTCCGCGGTGGCGTCGGGCCGCTTGAGGTAGCCGCGGGCCAGACCGGCGCCGCCGATGTACAGCTCGCCGGTGACACCGGGCGGGACGGGCCGGAGCCGGTCGTCGAGGACGTGGCAGGTGGTGTTGTCGAGCGGGGTACCGATGGGGACGGTCGTCTCCTGCTCCCAGGGCGCCCGCATGAAGTGGTGGGTGGCGAAGGTGGTGGCCTCGGTGGGGCCGTACCCGTCGACGACCATCGTGTCCGGCGAGGCGGCGAGGACCCGGCTGACGGCGGCCGGGGAGACGACGTCGCCGCCCGTCCACACCTCGCGCACGCCGGTGAAGCAGTGCGGGGACTCCTCGGCCAGCAGGTTGAACAGGCCGGAGGTGAGCCACATGCCGGTGACGCCGCCCTCGACGATCGCCCGTTCCAGGGCGCGGGTGTCGAGGTCGCCGGGGGGTGCGACGACGACGGCGCCGCCGGACAGCAGCGGCACCCACAGCTCGTACTGGGAGGTGTCGAAGGAGTACGGGGAGTGCAGCAGCACCCGGCGCTGGTGGCCGGTGCGCCAGCAGCGGTCGGCGGCGAGCGCGGCGACGTCGCCGTGGGTGATGGCGACGCCCTTCGGGTTCCCGGTCGAGCCCGAGGTGTACATGACGTAGGCGAGCTGGTGCGGGTGGACGGGGACGACGGGCAGGACGTCGCCGTCGTCGGGGAGCGCGTCGACGACCAGGACCTCGGCGTCGCCCGCCCAGGAGGCACAGGCGTGCTCGGCGTCGGTGACCCGGTCCGTGAGCAGCACCCGGGCGCCGACGTCGGCGGTGATCAGCCGCATCCGGGAGGCCGGGTAGCGGGTGTTGAGCGGCACGTAGAAGCCGCCCGCGCGCACCACGGCGAGCAGGGAGACGACGAGGTCGGCGGAGCGCTGCTGGAGGACGGCGACGGCCGACTCGCGGCCGACGCCGGAGTCCGCGAGCCGGCGGGCGAGCCGGCCGGACCTGCGGTCGAGTTCGGCGTAGGTGAGTTCGCGGCCGTCGTCGCCGACGACGGCGACGGCGTCGGGGGTACGGGCGGCCTGCGCGGCGAACTGTTCGGCGAGGCCGCCGGGCGGCACCGGCCGGGCGGTGTCGTTCCAGCCGTCGAGCCGCGCCCGCTCGGCCGCGTCGAGCAGCTCGTGTCCGCCGACGGGGGCCTCGGGGTCGGCGACGGCCGCGTCCAGCAGGACGAGCAGGCGGCGCACGACGGACTCGGCGGTGGCGCGGTCGTAGAGCGCGACGTCGTACTCGAGGTCGCCGTCGATGCCGGCGAAGGCCCCGGCGTCGGTGCGGTGCTCGACGAGGTTGAACGTGAGGTCGAACTTGGCGACGCCGAAGTCGACGGGCTCGGGCCGTACGTGCAGGCCGCGCAGGGCGGCGCGGGCCTCGAAGTCCTGGTAGGAGAGGACCACCTGGAACAGGGGGTGGCGGGCGGCGGAGCGTTCGGGCTGGAGCCGCTCCACGACCCGGTCGAAGGGCACGTCCTGGTGGGCGTAAGCGCCCAGGGCGGCGCTGCGGACCCGGCCGAGCAGTTCGGTGAACGAGGGGTCGCCCGAGGTGTCGGTGCGCAGCACGACCGGGTTGACGAAGAAGCCGACGAGGTCGTCGAGGGCGCTGTCGGGGCGGGCGGCGGTGGGGCAGCCGATGGGGATGTCGGTGCCCGCGCCCAGCCGGGTGAGCAGGCCGGCCAGGGCGGCCTGGAGCACCATGTGGCTGGTGGCGCCGCGCTCGCGCGCGAACGCGTCGATCCGGGCGTGCAGGGCGGCGCCGACGCGCAGCGGGACGGAGCCGCCGCGGTGTTCGGCGACCGGCGGGCGGGGCCGGTCGGCGAGGACGTCCAGCTGGTCGGGGAGTCCGGCCAGGGTCCGTTCCCAGTAGGCGAGCTGCCGTCCGGCGAGGCTGTCGTCGGCCCGCTCGTCGCCGAGGAGCTCGCGCTGCCACACGGCGAAGTCGCCGTAGGTGACGGGCAGCGGCGGGTAGTCGGGGGCGTGACCGGCGAGGCGGGCGGAGTAGGCGGTGGCCAGGTCGGCCAGGAGGGGGCGCAGCGACCAGCCGTCGCCGGCCACGTGGTGCATCAGGACGAGCAGCACCTTGTCGCCGTCGGGCAGCGTGAACAGGTGGGCGCGCAGCGGGAGTTGGCAGTCGAGGTTGAAGGGGGTGCGGGCGGCGGCGGTGAGCGCGGCGGGCAGGTCCTCCGGCTCGGTGCGGGTCTCGACGACCCAGGGCCTGGCCTCCTCGGGCGGCAGCAGCCGCTGGGCGGCGCCGCGCTCGCCGCGCGGGTAGACGGTGCGCAGGCTCTCGTGCCGGGCGACGAGGTCGTGCAGGGCGTCGCGCAGGGCGCCCCGGTGCAGCGGACCGGTGATCCGCAGCGCGATCGGCATGTTGTAGGTGGGCGCGGCCCCCTCGACCTCGCGCAGCACCCACATGCGGTGCTGCGCGTACGACATGGCGGGCTCGGTGCCGTGCGGGACGGGGCGCAGCGGCGGGCGGTCGGCGCGGGCGGCGCCGGCCACGCGGGCGGCGAGGCCGGCGGGGGTGGGCGCCTCGAAGAGGTCCTGCACGGTGAGTTCGGCGCCGAGGCGCTCGCGCACGGCGCCGATGAGCCGCCCGGCGAGGAGGGAGTGGCCGCCGAGGGCGAAGAAGTCGCTGTCGCCTCCGATCCGGGCGCCCTCGGCGAGACCGAGGACGTCGGCGAAGACCTGGCGCAGCGTCTCCTCCTCGGGCCCGGCCGCGGGCTCCTGGCGCGCGGGGGCGGCGTCGGGGGCGGCGAGCGGGGCCGGGAGCGCGGTGCGGTCGAGCTTTCCGTTGGCGGTCAGCGGCAGCGCGTCGAGCGGGGTGAAGGAGGCGGGCACGCAGTGGGCGGGCAGTGTCGCGGCGAGCAGCCGGCGCCAGTCGGCCGGGTCGGGGGTGCGGCCCGCCACGGGCACGGCGTAGGCGGCGAGCCGCCGGTCGCCGGGCCGGTCCTCACGGACGACGACGGCGGCCTCGGCGACACCGGGGTGGGCGGTCAGGGCGCTCTCGATCTCGCCGAGTTCGATGCGGAACCCGCGGATCTTCACCTGGTGGTCGCCGCGGCCCAGATAGGCGAAGGTGCCGTCGTCGAGGCGGCGGACGAGGTCGCCGGTGCGGTACATGCGGGAGCCGGGCGGGCCGTAGGGGTCGGCGACGAAGCGCTCGGCGGTCAGCGCGGGCCGGCCGAGGTAGCCGCGGGCGAGTCCGGCGCCGGACACGTACAGCTCGCCGGTGAATCCGGCGGGGACCGGGCGCAGCGCCGCGTCCAGGACCCGGGTGCCGAGGTCGGGCAGGGGGCCGCCGACGAGGGAGCGGGCGCCGGGCACGGCGTGCTCGGGGCCGAGCGGGGCGCAGGTGACGTGCACGGTCGTCTCGGTGATGCCGTACATGTTGACGAGGCGGGCGGTGGTGCCGCGCCGGGCGTACCAGTCGGCGAGCCGGGCGGGTTCGAGGGCCTCGCCGCCGAACACGACCTGTTTCAGGGCGAGTTCGGGCGCGTCGGCGCCGCGCTCACGGTCGGCGGTGTCGAGCTGGTGGAAGGCGGTGGGCGTCTGGCTGAGCACGGTGACGCGTTCGCGCGCGAGCAGGTCGAGGAAGTCGCCGGGCGAGCGGCTGACGGCGTACGGGACGACGACGAGGCGGCCGCCGTGCAGCAGGGCGCCCCAGATCTCCCACACGGAGAAGTCGAAGGCGTAGGAGTGGAACAGGGTCCACACGTCGTCGGTCCCGAAGGCGAACCAGGGGCGGGCGGCCGTGAAGAGGCGGACCACGTTGGCGTGCGGGACGACGACGCCCTTGGGGCGGCCTGTGGAGCCGGAGGTGTAGATGACGTACGCCGGGTGGCCGCTGCCGACGGCGGCGCCGGGGTCGGTGTCCGGGTACGCGGACAGGTCCCGGGCCATGGCCTCGGGGTCGAGCACGAGGACGGGGCGGGCGTCCTCGAGCATCCAGGCGAGCCGGTCGGCCGGGTAGTCGGGGTCGAGCGGCAGGTAGGCGGCGCCGGACTTCAGGACGGCGAGCAGCGCGACGACGAGGTCGAGGGAGCGCGGCAGGGTGAGGGCGACGAGCCGCTCGGGTCCCGCGCCCGCGGCGACGAGGTGGTGGGCCAGCCGGTTGGCGCGGGCGTCGAGTTCGGCGTACGTGAGCCGCTCGCCCTCGTGGCTGACGGCGACGGCGTCGGGAGTGGCGGCGGCGCGGGCCGCGAACAGGGCGTGCAGGGTGTCGCCGACCGCGGGCGCCGGGTGCGGGGCGACCGGGTCGGGCGGCTGCTCCTCGCCGGGCAACCGGGCGGGCGGCACGTCGGGGCCCGCCTCGGCGGCCGCGGTCAGGAACCGGGTGAAGCGGGCCAGGTGCGCCGCGGTCTCGGCCTCGTCGTACAGGTCCGGATTGGCCTCGAGGTCGAGGCGGAGTCCGGCGTCGCCGGGCTCCTCGTAGAAGGAGAACTTCAGGTCGTCGACGGGGCCGGTGGACACCGGGTGCACGCTCGCGCCGAGTTCGCCGAACCGCGGGGCGTGCCCGTACGGCATCACGTTGACGACCGGGCCGTGCGAGGCGGCGCCCACGTGGCCGAGTTCGCGGCGGATCTCCTCCTGCCCGAGGCGCTGGTGGCGCAGCACGGGCGTCATGGCGTCGCGGGCGGCGGCCACGAGGTCGGCGAGCGGGGCCGCCGGGCGCGGCTCCAGGTGCAGCGGGTGCACGTGGGCGACGGTGCCGGCGGCCTGCCGGGCGGCCGAGGTGCCGCGCACGGCCACCGGCAGGCTCAGCGTGATGCCCGTCTCGCCGGTCAGCCACTGCAGGTACGCGGCGACAGCGGCGGGCGCGGCGACCGGCCAGCCGGTATCGGCGGCGCGGGCGAGGTCCTCCAGGCGGTCCAGGACGTCCCGGCCCAGGAAGGCGGTGTACCGGTGCGCGTGCGCGGCGGCGGGCGCGGTGGCTCCGGCCGCGGACACGGGTGTCCTCAGCGGCTGCGCGAGCCAGTGCGCGCGGTCCCGGTCGTGGGCGGGCGAGTCGCGCCACCGCGCCTCGGCGTCGGTGAGGTCGCGCACGGAGCCGTCGGCGGGCCCGGGGGTCCCGGTGTAGGCGCGGGCGACACGGTCGGCGACCAGCCGGAAGCCGAAGCCGTCGAGGAGGAGGTGGTGGACGTGCTGGAACCAGCGGTGGTGCCCCTCCCCCAGCTTCAGCAGCGCCTGGGTGAACAGGGGGCGCCCGGCGGTGACGTCGAGCGGGTGGGCGACGACCTCGCGCATCCAGGCGTCGGCGGCGGCGGCCGGGTCCGCGGCCGTGCTGAGGTCGACGTGGTGGACGGTGAAGTCCGGGTCGGGGTCGGGGCTCTGGCTCACCGTGCCGTCGGCGTCGGTGTGGAAGCGCAGCCGCAGCGCGTCGGTGCGGGCGACGACCTCGCGCAGTGCCCGCTCGAAGCGGTCCGTGTCCAGCGGGCCCGTCAGCTCGATGTACTCGCCGGTGTTGAAGACGGGGCTGCGCGGGTCCCGAGCCTGGGCGAACCAGATGCCGAGTTGGGCCGCCGTCAGCGGCAGGCGCGCTACGTCGGGAACGGGAACAGCCACTCTTCCCCCAAAGTCCGGGCCGTCCGCTGCTGGTCGGCGCAGTACCGGCTCAGCCTCGCGGGCGGGGTTGACGGCGCGCTGACCCGGACCTGATGCGGGGCGTCAGCGCAGCCCGGACTCGAAGGCGTAGATGGCCACGTGGACGCGGTTGCGCACCCGCAGCTTCTGCAGCAGGTTCTGCACATGCGTCTTGACGGTGTGTTCGGACAGAGTCAGGGACTGCGCTATCTCGGTGTTGGACAGGCCGCGCGAGACGAGGTCGAGCACCTGGCCCTCGCGGTCGGTCAGCAGGTCGGGCGGCACGTCGGACACGGTGCCCGTGCCCGTGCCCGTTCGCAGGCCCGTCCTGCCGATGCCGCGCGGACGGGCCGGTGCGGCGTCCTCGGGTTCCGGACGGCCACCGCGGCTCAGCGCGTAGCCGGCGGCGGCCAGGGACACGGCGGCGGCGAGCTGCCGCGCGGTGGTGGTGGCGGGCAGGTGTCCCCGCAGGATCCGCGCGCTGGCCGCGTCGGGTTCGCAGCCGCCCACGGTGAGCACGGGCAGCTCGGGGTCGATGTCCGCCAGGAGCGCGGCGACCTCGCGGGGCTCGCCCGGGCCGTGCACGACGAGCACGTCGGGTCGGTGCGCGCGCAGCGCGGCGAGCGCGCGGGGCCCCGGCTCGTCGTCGCCGACGAAGGCGAGGCCCTCGTGGTCGGCGAGCAGCGCCATCACGCCCGCGCGGGCGAGGGCGTCACCGCCCATGAGGAAGATCCGCACCGTGCCCGGCGCGGGCGCGGCGGCACCGCCGGGCAGCACCCTCAGCCTGGCAGTCCGTACGAGTTCGGCTCCCGCTTCCGGCATGACGTGCCCCCTCACGCACTCGGTGGATGCCGAGCACGCTAGCCGCCACCGGGCCCGCGCCCCCTTCGGCTCCAGCCGGTCTCGAGGGCCGGGCGAGCGCTTCCGGAGCAGGCCCACGAGGAGCGGGCCCGGAAGGAGCGGGCCCGAGAGCGGGAGGGGGCGGGCCTCAGAACACGTCGGCCATGGCCGCCGCGAATCCCGCGTCCAGGGTGGTGCGCGCCGAGGTGTCGTGGGAGGTGTCGAGGCCCGCGTCGTGGCAGGCGGTGCTCAGGAGGTAGCGGTCCAGGGCGTGGTGGGTGGCGAAGGACCACTCGCCGCGCGAGGCGCGGTTGCCGTCCGGGGCGATCAGCCGGCCGGTGCGCAGACCGAAGCCGAACTCGGTGAAACCGAGCCGCATGCCCTGGCCGAGCGCCTTCGTGTACGCCTCCTTCAGCGTCCACAGCCGCAGTGTCTCGGCGGTCTGCTCGTCCTCGGGCAGCGGGGCGAGCTCGGCGGCCTCCGACGGGGTGCACATCTGCGCCTGCAGCAGGTCGAAGCGCATCTGCCGGTCGGCCGGTTCGGCGTCGACCCCGATGCGTCCGTCCCGGCTGAGCCCGACGGCCATGAGGTCGCCGGTGTGCGTGAGACTCAGGTCGATCTGGTCGAACCCGCGCAGGTAGGGCCGCCCGCCCAGCCGGTACGACACCTCCAGCGACTCGGGGTCGGCGCGCAGGGCGGCGGCCGCCGTGTACTTCATCAGGAGCCGCGACGCGACGAACCGCAGCCGCACGGTCGGATCGGGAAGCCGCCGGTAGCGGGTCCAGTCCCGGCCGAGCAGCCGGCGCAGCCGGGGTTCGGTGACGGCGGCCGGCACCCATTCGCCCCACGTCGTGTACACGATGGCGTTGCCGTACTCGGCCAGGTGCTCTGGCACCCTGCGCCAGGGCCCGGCGGGCCGCACGTGCAGGGGCGGAGCGATTCTCGGCTGGTCCAATGCAGGCTCCCTTCTAGCCCGGGACGTGCGTGTCGTACACGTCGAAGCTGCGCCCCTCGCGGTGCCGCAGCAGCACCTCGTCCAGGACGGACCGGGTGACGGTGTCGGGCAGTTCGGGGACCGGCACACCGAGCCTGCGGCCGATCCGGGTGAGGGCGAGGGCCGCCCAGTCCGGCTGGGCGAGGAAGGAGTCGGTGCCGTCCTGGCCCTGCCACACGCCCAGGCACGCGGCGGCGGCGAGCACCAGCACGTACCGGTCGGCGAGCGCGCAGACCCGGGGGTCGGCGAGCAGGTCACGCGCCGACTCCGGCAGCGCGGCGCACTGCTCGCGCAGGGCCCGCATCTCCTGCACGAACGCGTCGGCGAGGTCGGCGAGCGCCGCCCAGCGGGGGCCGGCGCCGCGCAGCGGTCCCAGCCGCTGCGCGACACCGATCAGGGCCGCGGTCAGCACGTCGTCGCCGCCGGTCAGGGACAGTTTGCGGTAGTCGAGGGGCGGGACGGGCGCGGTCAGCAGGAACAGCCGCGCGGTCGGCTCCTCCGTGGCGAACCACGAGGTGCGGGCCAGCGCGCGCAGCCTCGGCACGAGCACGGCCCGGCAGGCCGCGTTCCCCGCGTGGCCGAGCCCGGCGACGGGCAGATCGCGGACGAGTTTCTGGAAGCCGCCGTACGAGGGCCCCCGGTCGTAGCCGCGGGCGCCGAGGACGGTGGCGAGTTCCTCGAGGTCCTCGCGCAGCAGGTCCGGCATGGTCAGCTTGACGGCCGCCGCGGTCAGATGGGCGCTGTCGGGCAGCAGGCTCAGGGAGCGCAGCCCGGTGACGGCCATGCTGTCGCAGGCCAGCAGGTCGGCGAACACCCCGGCGAGCACCTTGTGATGGCGCCGGGCCGGCTGCCCGCCGGCGCGGCCCGCCGTGGCCGCGCGCACCGCGAACCGCAGGGCGCTGTCCACCCCGGCGACGACCGTGCCGGGGATGAGGCAGCGGTTGACCATGTAGGTGCGCAGCGCGAGGGGGACGCCGTCGCCGACGTCCCCGACGAGCGCGTCGGCGGGGGCCGGGCAGTCGGCGAACTCCAGCCCGGAGAATCGGCTGCCGCGCATTCCGGGGGTGGGAACGCGCGGCAGCCTGCGCAGGCCGCCCGGCGGGAGCCGCTCGGGATCGAGCAGCAGCACGGAGTGACTTCGTGAGCCGGCCGTGGTCGCCGTGCGGGCGTACATGACGAGCGCGTCCGCGCGGTCGGCGTTGATGACGACGTCCTTGCGGCCGCCGAGCACGAAGCCGCCGCCGACGGCGGAGCGCGCCGTGAACTCGTCGCGCAGGATCGCGTTCGCGTGCGCGAGTTCGTGGTGCACGATCGTGACGCGCCCGCCGCCGCCCTCGAGGAGCAGACGCGCGGTGTGCGCGCGCTGGCGCTCGTCGCCGGCCGCCCAGACGGCGGAGGCGCCGAACAGGGAGGTGATCCCGTGGCCGAAGCCGAGCGCGACGTCCCGCCGGAACACCGGTCGCAGCACGCGCGCGAGCAGGTCCGGGCGGGCGAGTCGGCCGCCGAGGCCGCGCGGGACGAACTCGGCCCCCAGGCCCACGTCGGACAGCAGCGCCTCGGTGGCCTCGGGGGTGCGGCGCTCCTCGTCGGCCTCCAGCAGGGCCCGGTAGCCGTGCGGGTTGTGCGGGTCGTAGGGGTCGCCGAGGAGCCGCTCGAGGCGGGCGGCGCGCTCGACCCCGTCGAGGGGCTCCTGCGCGGGCGGGCCCGGCCGGGGCGCCGGGGGCGCGTCAAGGACGGACGTCCCGCTCACAGGACCGTGACCGCGCTCTCCGCGTGCCGCTTGGCGAGTTCGAGGGTGGCCGTGCTGTTGCGGCCGAGCGCCTCGCGGACGTAGCGGCGGGCACGGGCGACGTCGGCGTCCTCGCCCAGGACGCGCGTGATGTTCTCCTCGCGCAGCACGACGTTGTGCTGGGAGGTGACCGTCACGCCCGTCTCGTCGGGGACGACGGACCATTCGCCGGTGTGCGCCGACATCAGCAGCGGGGTCGCCGTCTGCTTGTAGACGATGCGCCCGGCGTGCGGGAAGCAGACGCGGACCGACTCGGTCGTGTGCGTGCCGCCGTCGGCGGTACGGGTGTCCATCGACATGACCTGCACACCGGGCTCGTCCTCGGTGAAGTCGAGCCGGGAGACGTGCGGCACCAGCTCGGGCCAGTCGCCGATCCGGTACAGGAAGTCGTAGACGAGTTCGGCGGGGCCGTTGACGCGCACCGAGTCCTCGAAGGACAGGACCAGTTCGTCGAGGCGGCCCCAGCGTTCGGCGAGGCGGCGCAGGTTGTCCAGTTCCGAGCGGCTGTTGGTGTCCGTGGCCCGCTGCACCCAGGCCACGTCGTCGGCGTTGTCGTCGGCGACGGTGAACTCGTGCAGCAGGGTCAGCCGGGACCGGTCGGCGCCGAGCGCGTCGACGATCCACGTGCCGCCCATGGACTGGACGGGGGCGGCGGGCAGCTCCTGGCGGAACTCGACGCGCCGGCGGCCCGGGTCCAGGAGACGGCGCGAGGTCCACGACCTGACCTCGTCGTTGGCGACGGCCCACATCCGCAGCCGCTCGCTGTCGCCGTCGAACTCCAGCTGCTCCACGTGCACGTTGGGCGGGAAGAACAGCGGCCATCGGACCGCGTCGGAGATCAGTCCGTAGACCACGCCCGCGGGCGCGGCCACCGTCACCTCGTGCGTCGTGCGGTGCACTCGCTCAACGGCCATGTCCAGTCCCTCACTTCCTGCTCAGGGGGCGGCCCGGGGCGGTCCGCCCACCCTGTCCGCCGGTATCGACGGTGTCCTGAACGGCTCGAAGGCCGCCGGAGCGGCGCTCGAGAGCCGCCTCAGGTCCGGCGGGCACCGGGTGGGCCGGGGCCAGGGCGGCGGCCAGCGCGGCCGGGGTCAGGTACTCGCCGCGCGCGGCGAGGTAGCCGTCGGGGCGGACGAGCGCCCAGCCGCCGGCGGCGAGGCCCAGCGCGGCGCACAGGGCGCCGTCCGGGTCGGGCAGCGGTGCGGGCCCGGCGCCGCTGCCGCCCACGGAGCGTACGGAGAGCCAGGCCCCGTACCGGTCGGCGGCCTGCCGCGCGGCGCGCACGGGCCGGGCCGACGCGTCGTGGCCGCCGGGGGCCACGAGCAGGGTCCAGCGCACGTCGCGCAGCTCGTCCAGGAGGGCGTCGCTGACGCGGGCGGCGCCGGCGACGCGTTCGCCGGGCGCGGGCACGTGGCGCCGGCGGGGCACCATGACGGGCGCCGCGACGGGGGTGGCGACGGGGACGGGTTCGGGGCCCGCGCCGGTGGTCAGCGGGGAGTCGGCGTAGTCGAGGCGCAGGCCGGACATGCCGCCCAGGACCTTGCGCTGGATGGCGCGGCGCAGCGCGGGCACGGCGCGCACGACGGAGAAGACGACCGGGAGGGCCACGCCCGCCAGCGCGTTGCGGAACTGGACGAGTGCGGTGGCCGTGCGGGTCGAGCCGAGCAGGGCCTTGCCGACGGGGACGCGCTCCGCGTCGTAGGTGTCGAGCAACTGCCGTCCCGCGTGGCCCTGTTGGACCGCGGCCAGCTTCCAGGCGAGGTTGTACGCCTCCTGGATGCCGGTGTTCATGCCCTGGCCGGAGGCGGGGCTGTGCACGTGGGCGGCGTCGCCCGCGACGAACACCCGGCCCTCGTGCATCCGCGGCACCATGCGCTGCTGGAACGTGAACACGGAGGTCCACTCGGGTTCGCCGACCCGTACGTCGGTGCCGAGGCCCCTGGAGAGCTTGGCGGCGAACCGGTCGGCGGCGCCGGTCGCGTCGGGGGCGTCGGGGGCCGTGTCGAGGAGCCGCCAGCGCCCCTGGTCCGCGTAGGGGACCATCATCAGGGCCTGGCCGCCGGTGTGGACCCAGTAGATGCTGTCGGGCGGCAGTTCGGTGCGGACGGGGGCGTCGGCGAGCATCCACGTGTCGCGGCTCTCGCCGAGCAGCGGCAGTCCGAGCGTCCTGCGGACCGTGCTGTGGCCGCCGTCGCAGCCGACGAGCCAGGGCACGGTGCACCGTTCCTCGGTGCCGTCGGGACGGGTCAGCCGTACCCGGACGCCGTCCGCGTCCTGCTCGAAGCCGGTCAGGCGCACGCCCCATTCGACCTCGGTGCCGAGCCGGGAGACGGCCTCGCGCAGCACGGCCTCGGTGCGGGTCTGCCCGATGATGACGCTGTAGGGGTGGCGGGTCGGCATCGACGCGTAGTCGGCCTCCAGGCGCACGAGGCGGCGTCCGGTGGCGTACATCGTGAACGCCCGGTTGCGGCGGCCGTGTTCGAGGATGCCGTCGACCGTCCCCATCTGGTCGAACGTCTCCAGGGTGCGCGGGTGGACGGCGACGGCGCGGCTGGTGCGGGAGGGGCCCGAGGCGGCGTCGACGAGGCGCACCCGCAGGCCGCGGCGGGCCAGTTCGTGGGCCGCGGTCAGGCCGACGGGCCCGGCGCCGACGACGAGGACCTCGGTGCCGGGGCTCATCGGGCGCCGGCCGTGACCGGCTCGGCGGGGGTGCTGCTGCGGTCGGCCAGGACCTCGTACAGGCCGGGCTCGGGGGTGGCAAGGCCGCGCAGGCCGCCGACGAGCGCCTGGAAGTCGGGGTGGGTGACGGCGGCGCGGTGGGCGGCGGCGTCCTGCCACTGGGCGAGCTCGAGGAACACGGGCGCGCCGCCGGACAGGCGGAGCGTCTGGTGACCGAGGTAGCCCGGCTGGGCGCACATGTAGGCCGTGACGCGGTCCTTGGCGGCGAGGAACTCCTCGACGTCGCCGTGGACGGTCAGCTTGTTCACGAAAGTCACCATGTCGGGTCTCCTGTCGGGCGTACGTGGGACGGGCGGGGGACGCATTTTTCGGGGTCAGGTAGGAGGCGGGTCAGGCGGACAGGCGGCGGCGCAGGGCCCGGCGTTCGGGCTTGCCGGTGGGCGTGCGCGGCACGGCGTCGAGGGCCTCGACCGTGTGGATGCGCTCGAAGACGGCGAGGCGCCGGTTGGCCTGTTCGGCGACGGACGCGAGGACGGCGTCGCGGGTCTCCGGCTCCGGGTCGCGCAGGACGACACCGGCCCAGGTGGTGGCGCCGTGCACCGGGTCGGGCCGGCCGACGACCACGCACTCGGCGACTCTCGGGTCGTCCTCGAGGACGCGCTCGACGGCGGTCGGCGACACGAGTTCGTTGTCGTGCTTGAAGACGTCGCCGAGCCGGTCGACGAGGTACAGACGGCCGTCCTCGTCGAGATAGCCGATGTCCCCCGTGGAGAACCAGCCTTCGGCGTCGATGCGGGACGGTTCGTCGTCGTCCAGGTAGCCGGCCATGACCTGCGGGCCGCGCACCTGCACCTCGCCGGAGGCCCACACCGGCACCGGTTCGCGTGAGCCGAGCTCGACGACGCGGCACTCGGTTCCGGGCAGGGCCCGGCCGACGGCGCCGCGCACCGGGGCGTCGCCCGGGCGCTGGGTGTGGGAGAGCGGGGAGAGTTCGGCGAGGCCGTAGCCCTGGACGACGGGGACCTTGAGGGCCGTCTGCAGGCGGCGCGCGGCCTCGGGGGCCAGCGCGGTGCCGCCGGACAGGACCGCCTTCAGGCGGGGCCCCGCCGGGACGCCCTCCGGGCCCTCGGCCAGGCGCGGGTCGCCGGCCAGCCGGTGCAGCCGGGCCGGCAGTCCGTAGTAGTGGGTGCAGCCCTCGCGTGCGGCCACGGCGAGGGAGGCCACCGGGTCGGGGTCGCGGCACAGGATCTGCGAAGCGCCCGCGCACACAGCCGAGTTCAGGTGCATGACGTGGAACAGGGGCAGGTGGTTGAGGGTGACGGAGGCGGCGTCGAGGCGGTGGGCCAGCGCGGTCTGGGTGGCGTTGGCGACGAGGTTGCGGTGGGTGAGCCGCACGCCCTTGGAGCGTCCCGTGGTGCCGGTCGTGAACTGCAGGCAGGCCACCGCACCGGGGTCCAGGCCCTGGCCCGCCGGTTCGAACGGGTCGTCGGGCACGCCGTCGAGGGCTACGTGCAGCGGCACGGTGTCCCCCGGGACGACCCCGTCGTCGGCGTCGGTCACCAGGACGGTGTGCAGCAGGGGAAGCCGCTCGCTCAGCTTGGTCAGCTGTTCGGCGGTGGACCGGGGCACCACGGCGATCTCGATCCCGGCGGCGGCGCACACGTGGTGCAGGGCGTCCTCGTTCAGCAGCGGGTTGATCAGGGCGACGGTCGCGCCGCTGCGGCTCGCGCCGTAGTAGGCGGCCGGGAACACCGTGTCGAGGGTGTGGGCGACACCGATCACGGCGCCCGGACCTCCGGCGATGCGGGCGAGGCCCCGGGCGATGCGGTCGGCGCGGGCGTCGAGCTCGCCGTAGGTGACGGTGTGCTGTCCGGTGGTGAGGGCGGCGGAGTGCGGGGCGCGTGCGGCGGCACGGCGCAGCAGTCCGTCCAGTGGCAGTTCCGGGTACGTGAAGCGCGGCACGGCGAGCGGCCCCCTTCGACGGGCTGACGGGCTGTCGCTCACCAAGCTCTGCGGCGGTGCTCGAGAAAGGTTCGAAAGCCGCTCGATCCCCGCCTCAGGAACCGCGGGGAAGCGCCGGAGAGCGGGTGCGGTGCGGCGCGGGGACTCTTCCACCCGTCGTCCACCGGCCGTCGACCCGCGGTCGACCCGTCGTCGACCGGTCGTCGACCGATCCCTGAGAGCGTCACGGACGACCTGTCCACGGAGCGAGGGAGTCGGCGTGAGCGCGTACCGGCGTTGGCACTACCGTCTGCTGCGGCAGACCTGGAAGGGGCTCGTCGCCATGGGCACGGTCCATCTGGCCGGCGAGATGGGCCAGTTGGCCGTCGAGACGGCCCGGACGGATCCGCCGAGCACCGCTCTCCAGGGGCCGCCCGCGGGGCATCCGGAACAGCTGTGCCCCGAGATTCCGCTGAGCGTCCTGGAGCTCCGGCTGCTGCGGGAGCTGGGCCGGATCTGACGCGCGGCGTCCGGCGTCCGGCCCGGCCGGTCAGGCGGGGCGGATGCCGAGGCCCTGGCCGAACATGCCGCGCGGGTCCCAGTGCGCCTTCGCGCGTTGCAGCCGGCGGTAGTTGTCCTTGTAGGGGAAGCGGTGCCAGGGCACGCCCGAGGTGTTCCACCGGGGGTCGGCGAGGTCGGGGTCCGGGTGCCCGGCGAGGCAGCCGTCGCTGCCGTCCGCTCCGGGCACGGGCACACCGCCGGTCGCGGCGAACACGTCCCGGTACAGACGGCGCAGCCCGTCGACGGCGTCCGGCGACGGCCGGCCGCCGGCCGTGAACTCCGCCTCCAGGACGGAGTCGCGGTGCGCGTCGGCGGTGGCGTACGTGGGCAGCGTGTTGGCGCGGCCGCCGCCGGAGCGCAGCGTCACGGTCAGCTCGCCGGGGGCGTCGGAGGCACTCAGGTGCCGGTGCAGGGCGTCGATCTGCGCGTCGTCGAGGCCGCGCCGCAGGCAGGCCGACTTGGTGGGCCCGCCGTGCGCGCCGCCGTCCCTGTCCGTGTCCGGCACGGACTGCCAGGGGACGACGGCGAGGTCGTCGGTGAGCGTGCCGGGGTCGAGGCCGTCGGTGAGCTCGTCGACGTGGCGGCGCAGCAGGCCGCGCGCGTCGGGCAGGCCGGCGTCGAAGCGGGTGCGGACGACCGCTGCGTTCCCGGCGCCGGGTGCGTCCCCTCCGGACAGGACGAGGCTGCTGTCCAGGGCCGCGTACGGGGATCCGGCGCCGGCGTGGTGCTCGTGCCAGCGTCCGTGGTTGCGGACGAGCCGGTGGAAGGTGTCGCGGTCGCCGGCCGCGCGCGGGAGCGTCAGGGTGTGGGAGAGCAGGGTGCCCGGCGGTCGGGGCAGCTGGGTCGTGGGGTCGGTGCCGGTGGCGTCCGGGGAGCGGAACCAACATCGGGTGACGGCGCCGAAGTTGGCGCCGCCGCCGGTGTGGGCCCACCACAGGTCGCGGTGCGGGTCGTTGCGTTCACGGCTCGCCACCACGGCGCGGGCGGTGCCGAACACGTCGACGACCACGACCTCGATCGCGAGGAGGTGGTCGGCGGTGAGACCGAAGGAACGGCTGAG
This sequence comes from Streptomyces sp. NPDC050145, assembly GCF_044460245.1. Lineage (NCBI taxonomy): Bacteria > Bacillati > Actinomycetota > Actinomycetes > Kitasatosporales > Streptomycetaceae > Streptomyces > Streptomyces sp. NPDC050145. Next base: position 51,961 of record NZ_JBITJS010000024.1, read on the forward strand.
GGGGCCGGGGCCGCCGGCCGTGACCTGTCCGACGACGCCGTCGCGGCCCGGCCCCGCGGTGGGGAGCGTGACGCCCCAGCCCTCGTAGAGGGTGCGCCGCACGTCCGTGAGCCGGGCCCCGGCCTCGACCATGAAGGCCTGCCGGTGCGGGTCGTGGGCGACGGCGGCCATCCGCCCCAGATCGACGACGGCCGCAGCGCCGCCGTCCGCCACCGGGCGCCCGGCGTCGTGTCCGCCGTACCGCACCTCGAGGCGGCGGCGACCGCGCGCGGCGTCGGTGACGGCCCGGACGACCTGGGCGGTGGTGACGAGGGCGGGGGACGACGACGGTGCCGGTGCGGTCGGGCGGGTGACGGGGCGCGGGCGGCTAGGAGCGGTGGTCATCGTGCACCTTTCTCGCGTGGACGGCACGAGGCGTGTGGCTCGCGCGGTGCGCGGCACCCGTGTCGGTCGGGACGGGCTCGGGGTGCGTGAACAGGTCCGTCCGTACGTGGACGGGCGCGGCGCCGTAGGCCACCTTGGCGGTGATGCGGGCGCCGATCGGGGTGCGGGTGACGAGCTTCGCCGCGCCCGCCCTGGCGAGCGTGGCGGCGCGTCCCGCGGTCCCGAAGAACGCCTTGGCCTGGAGGCGCTGGGCCCGGGTCACCGCGTCGGCGGCGGGCGCGCGCAGTTCCTGGAAGCGGGCGAGGCGGGCGCGGCTCGTGTCGCCCGCGTGCAGCGCCTCGACGAGGACGGGGTGCAGGGCGGCGGCGTCCTGGAGGGCGAGGTTGATGCCCTGGGCGCCGAGCGGGCCGTGGGTGCGGGCGCTGTCCCCGAGGAGGACGAGTCCGTCGCGGGACCACTGCGGGGCGCGGGCGGCGAACACGTCGAGCAGTTTGAGGTCGGACAGGCCGGTCAGGTGCTCGGCGACGAGGTCGGCGAACTCCGGTACGGCGGCGGCCAGCCGGTCCTTCACCGCGCCGATGCCGCGTTCGGCGACGGCGGGCCAGGACCGGTGCGGCAGGGTCCAGCCGATGCGGATGCGGTCGGGGTGGGTGTCGTGGACGAGGACGGCGGTGCCCTCGGCGCGGTGGATGCGGACGTGCCGGGTCGTGCGGCCGGGGGCGGGCACGGAGAACCAGACGAGGTCCTGGTCGAAGGTCTCGGTGCGGCCGGCGTCGATGCCGGCGAGCGCGCGGGTGCGGGAGAAGCGCCCGTCGGCGCCGACGACGACGCGCGCCCGCACGGTGCGCGGGCGCCCGTCGGGCCCGGTGACGACGGCTCCCGTGCCGCGGCCGTCGTCCTCGGCCAGCGCGGAGAGCCGGTGTCCGTCCCGGTAGGTGAAGCCGGGCCGGGTGCGGCAGGCCGCGAGCAGGGTCTCCAGCAGGTGCCGTTGGGGCAGGGCGAGGAGCCGGCCGTGGGGGGTGCCCAGGCGGGCGTAGTCGATGTCGAGGAGCAGCCGGTCGCGTTCGAGGACCTGGAATCCGCGCAGGGCGCGGTCCCCGCGGGCCCGTGCCGCGTCGAGCACGCCGAGTTCGTCGAGGATCCGCTGGCCGCCGGGTTGCAGGATCTCGCCGTGGAAGTCGCGGGCGAAGGAGCGGGACTTCTCCAGGAGGGTGACGGCGAAGCCGGAGCGGAGCAGCAGCAGGCTCAGGGCGAGTCCGGCCGGTCCCGCGCCGACGACGCAGATGTCGGTGTGTTCCGCCCCGGTCACGGCGCGGGCCGGGACGTCGGGGCGCCGGCCGCGAGCGGGACGCGGCTCGCGTCGATCCGGGCGGCCACCCGGCAGGCGCGTCCGATGAGCCGGGGCAGTTCGGGGCCGCGTACGAAGAAGTGGTCGCCCGGCACGGTGCGGCGCACGCACCGCTCGTCGGTCCACCGCTGCCAGCCGTCGAGGGCCCGCGCGCCGACGACGGGGTCGTGGCTGCCGCCGACGGCGAGCACCGGCACGGGCAGGCGCCCCCCGGTGTCGAGGGCCGCGGCGCGCAGCGACCGGGCGAGCTTGAGGTCGTCGCGCAGCACGGGCAGGACGGTGCGGTGCCAGACGCTGTCGGGCTCGGCGAGCGCTCCGTCGGGCGCGGAGCCGACGTCGCCCACGAAGCGCAGGAGTTCGTCGTCGCCGAGGTCGTCGGTGGCGGCCGCGGCCCGCACGGTGTGCGGGGCGGGGCAGCCGCCGACCGCGAGCAGCCGCGGCCCCGGGAGCCCGGCGTCGAGCAGGGCCCGGGTCAGGGTGTGGGCGACCATGCCGCCGAGGCTGTGCCCGTAGAACACGTACGGGCCGTCCGCCGCCGCCCCGGCGATGTCGTCGAACAGGGCGTCGAGCAGCGCCCGCCGCCCGGTGGGCCGCGGCTCGTGGCGGCGGGAGTCGCGCCCCGGCAGCAGCATGGGGACGACCTCGACCCCGGGGCCGCAGCGCCGCGGCCAGCGGCCGAAGCTCGACACCCCGGCGCCGGCGTGCGCGAAGCAGTACAGCCTTACGTCCATGGCACTCCAGCCTCCGCGCGTTCTCTGGAGAACGGCTCGAACTCCCCGTCGGGCCCCGCCGTCGGCGTCATCGGGCGGCCCGTCAGGCGGCGTACAGGTCGAAGGTCGAGGAGCGGCGCGGGCCGCTCATGACGTCGAGCTGCGGGTCCACGGCGAGCATCGCCTGGTGCAGCCGCTGGAGCTGGGGGGCGGGTTCGACGCCGAGCTCCTCGATGAGGCGGCGTCGCAGCCGCTGGTAGACGTCGAGCGCGGTGGCCTGCCGGCCCGAGCGGTACAGGGCGACCATGGCCTGCGAGTGCAGCCCCTCGTGCTGGGGGTGACGGGCTATCAGGTCGGTGAGCTCGGCGATGACCTCGACGTGCCGGCCCAGGCGCAGGTCGGCGTCGATGCGCCGCTCGCGGGTGACGAGGCGGCTCTCCTCCAGGCGCATCACCTCGATCGCCAGGATGGGCCCGACCCGCACGTCGACGAGCGCGGGGCCCTCCCACAGGGCGAGCGCCTCCCGGTAGGTGGCGGCGGCCTTCTCGTCCTCGCTCTCGTCGGAGGCCTGCTGGGCCTCGCCCACCAGACGCTCGTACTCGTGCACGTCGACGGCGTCGGACGGGACCTGGAGCAGGTAGCCGCCGTGCCGGGTGGCGAGGACGTCCTTGGCCGCGCCCGGCACCCCCGGCCCCATGGCCGTGCCCAGCCGGCGGCGCAGTTGGAGTATGTACGTCTGCAGGGTGGTGAGCGCGCTCTGTGGCAGCTCGGTGCCCCAGACCTCTTCCATGAGCGTGGGGACGGGTACGACCCGTCCCGGGTAGAGCGCGAGCAGTGCGAGGATCTGCCGTGGCTTGGCCGCCGTCGGAACGATCGACATCCCGTTGACGGCGGCACTCAGCGGACCCAGAACCTGAATCTTCATGGTCTCCTCCGTACCGGTATCCGATGAGCGTCGATATTGCGCCGCAGAACGGATTCCTGTCCTTTCCTCACAACCGTGGAGCGAGTCGAACCGTAGCCCCTCGCGAACTTTCGCATCGTCATCTTCCAGTAGTCTTCGAGCAGTTCTCCACGTTCCGCCTCCTGACACGGCACTGACGCGGACCTGACCCTTTCGGGAGGGAGTCGGAAAGTCCTTCCGGAAGATTCACGGCGCCATTAGCTTCGGCTGCATGGATAACGGTGGAAAGCACGACGTGCCGGTGGCGGCCGATCCGCTGACCCGGCAGCTGCTGCGTCAGATGGTGGCCGGCGCCATGCAGCTCGACCCGTCCGAACTCCCCGACGACCAAGGCGATCTGGTCGACCACGGGCTCGACTCGATCAACACGATGCGGCTGATCTCCGCGTGGCACCGGCGCGGGATCGAGGTGGGCTTTCCCGAGCTGATGGCCCGGCCGACCCTCGGCCACTGGTGGGATCTGATTTCCCGGTCCGGCCCCGCACAGCGCCTCGAGGCGGCGCCCACAGCTCCTTGAGAGACGCTCGCGTACGCCCCGCGAGCACCCCGCACCGTCTAAGGTCCGATAGCCGAAGAGCTGCCCATGGTTTTCCGGGAAACCGGAAAAGGACCACCAGACGGAGCCCCCATGAAATTCGGCGTGAACTTCTTCCCGGTCATCGATCCGGCGAAGAAGAGTGCGAGCACCTATTACGACGAAAGCCTGCGGCTGGTCGAACTGGCCGAGGCCCTGGACTTTGAACACGTGCAGACGGTGGAGCACTACGGCTCCCCGTACGGCGGCTACAGCCCGGACCCGGTCGTGTTCCTGACCGCCGCGGCGGCGCGCACCAGCCGCATCCGTCTGGTCACCGGCGCCGTCATCGCCTCGTTCGCGCATCCGGTGCAGACGGCGGCGCGGCTGGCGCTGCTCGACAACCTCTCGCACGGCCGCCTCGACGTCGGCTTCGGCCGCGGCTTCCTGCCCGACGAGTTCGAGCTGTTCGGCGTGCCGATGGAGGAGAGCCGCACCCGTTTCACCGAGGTGATCGACGCGTGCACGGCCCTGTGGAGCGGCGAGGAGGTCCGCTTCGAGGGCGAGGTGCACCGCTTCGGCCCGGTGACCGGCTTCCCCCGGCCCCACCAGCACCCGCACCCGCCGGTGTTCGTGGCGTCGGCGACCAGCGCCGAGTCCTGCGCGCTGGCCGGCGCCCGGGGCCACCACCTCCAGGTCGTGCCCTCGGTGACCAGCCGTGAGCAGCTGATCGGGATGACCGCCGCCTACCGCGCGGCACGCAGCGCCGCGGGCCACGAGGGCCCGGGCCGGATCCAGATCAAGTACACCTGCTACCTGGGCGAGGACCGCGAGATCGCGCTCGCCGACGCACGCGTCAACGAGCGCAACTACGTGGAGACGATGGCCGGCGCCGTGGCCGCGTGGGCGGACGCCCGCTCGGAGCAGTACCCGGGCTACGAGAAGTTCGTCGAGAAGGCGCGCGCCTACGACTTCGACAAGGCGCTCGCCGACCACAAGGTGCTGGCCGGCACGCCCGCCGACGTCCGCGCCCAGATCGAGACGATCCGCGGCTGGTACGGCGCGGACATCTGCCTGAGCCTGCAGTTCAACCCCGGGCACGTGCCCTACGAGCGGGCCGAGCGGGCGATGGAGCTGTTCGCCGCCGAGGTCGCTCCCGCGTTCACCGAGTCCCGCGACGGCGCGTCCGTGTCCGCCGCCGTGGCCGCGTGAGGGGGACCGGCATGTACTCCGACCGGCCTCTGCGCCTGTACGTCTTCCACCACGCGGGCGGCTCCCACCTGCTCTACCGCGAGTGGCCCGCCCTACTGCCCGCGCACTGGGACGTCCGGCTCATGGACGTGCCCGGCCGCGGCCGCCTTTCGGGCCGGCCCCAGATCGACGACGCCCGGGAACTGGCCGACTTCTTCCTGCGCGCGATGGCGGGTGAGCCGTCCGGCCCCTTCGCGTTCTTCGGCCACAGCATGGGCGCGCTCGTCGCCTACGAGATGACCCAGCGCCTGGCCGCACAGGGACGCGAACTGCCGGTGTGGCTCGGCCTGTCGGCGCGCGGCGCGCCGCGTCCGCAGGGTGAGGCCACCCGTCGCCACGCGCTGCCCGACGAGGAGCTGCGCCTGCACCTCGCCGCGATGGGCGGCACCCCGGTCGAGGTGCTGCGCGACCCGGACCTGTGGGCGATGTTCGCCCCCGCGATCCGCAACGACCTGAAGCTCGTGGAGAGCTGGCGTCCGCTGCCGGACACCCCGAAGCTGACCATGCCGGTCGCGGTCTACGGCGGCACGCAGGACGTCGTCGTCGCGCCCGAACGCCTGGCGGCCTGGGAGCGGTTCGCCGAGCGGTTCCAGGGGCTGCGGATGCACGAGGGCGGCCACTTCTACTTCCAGACGGACCCGCACCCGCTGCTCGGCGAGATCACCCGGGACGCGACGGCGGCCCTGTCGGCGGCGGTGAGCCCCTCGTGACCGCGCCGGACGCGGACATAGCCGTCGTCGGTCTCGGCGCCTGGGGCGCGAGCGCCCTGTGGCAGCTGGCCCGGCGCGGCCTGCGCGTGATCGGCGTGGACCGCTACGGCCCGGCGAACATCAACGGCTCCTCGTACGGCGAGAGCAGGATGTTCCGTACGGCCTGTCTGGAGCACCCCGGTCTGGTGCCGCTGGCCCAGCGGTCGCGGGAGCTGTGGCAGCACCTGGAACGGGAGAGCGGCACCCGGCTGCTGGAGCCGACGGGCGCCATGCTGATCGGCCCCGAGGACGGGCGGATCGTCGGCGGCGCCCTGCGCGCGGCCCGGGAGCACGGACTGGACATCGAGGTGCTGGACCGCGACACCCTGCGCCGCCGCAGCCCCGCGCACGAGGCCCTCCCGGCCGACCACATCGCGGTGGTGGAGCCGGCCGGCGGCCTGACCCGGCCGGAGGCGACGATCCGCGCGGCGCTGGCCTCGGCCCGCGCGGCCGGTGCGGAGATCCTCACCGACACCCGGGTCACCGCCCTGGAGCCCGAGAGCGCGGGAACGGCCGTGCACACGGCGTCGGGTCGCGTCCTGCGGGTCGGACAGGTCGTGGTGACGGCGGGCCCGTGGCTGGACCAGCTGGTGCCCGGTCTGCCGCTGGAGGTCGTCCGCATGCCCACCACCTGGTTCACCCCGCGCGTGCCGGACGAACGCTTCACGCTGGAGCGGCTGCCGGTGTTCATGCGGGAGGTCGAGGACGGGGACGTCCTGTGGGGCCACGGCACCCTGCCGGGCCGCACCGAACTGAAGCTGGGGCTGGAGGACGGCGGCCGGCACTTCCGCGTCGTGGACCCGGAGACCCTGGACCGGTCCGTCTCCCCGTCCGACTGGTCCGTGCTCGGCCGCCGGCTCGCCGACGCGGTGCCCGGCGTCGGCCGGGAGCCGTCCCGGGCCACCGCGAACATCTACGCCCGCACGCCCGACGGCCAGTTCGTCATCGGACGGCCCCGCGGCAATCCGCGTCTGGTGGTCGCGGGCGGGTGCAGCAGCCACGGGTTCAAGCACGCCACAGGGGTCGGAGAGGTCCTTGCCGACCTCGTCCAGGGCAAGGAGCCGGCCTTCCCCCTGGGCTTCACCGATCCCGACCGGTTCGAGTGACGCGCGCGGCGTGACGCGCGGGGAGGTAGGGGGAGATGCAGTTCCGCATTCTCGGTCCCGTGGAGATCCAGGACGAGCGCACCGGTCTGAGGATCCTTCCCACGGGCGCCAAGCAACGCGCCCTGCTGGGCGCGCTCGTGGTCAAGTCCGGGCACGTCGTGTCCGTCCACCGGCTGATCGACGAGCTGTGGGGGGAGAACCCGCCCGCGAACGCGACCAACGCGCTGCAGGCGCACGTGGCGCGGCTGCGCCGCCTGCTGCCGGTGCCCGAACCGGGATCGGGGGAACCGCACCACGAGTGGATCGTGACGCGTTCCCTCGGCTACGTCCTGCGTCCGGGCCGCAGCACGACGGACGCGCAGCGGTTCAACGAGCTGGCCGCGCGAGGGCGGGCGGCGGCCGCGGAGGACCCGCAGCAGGCCACCGAACTGCTGCGCGACGCCCTGGCGTTGTGGCGGGGCCCCGCCCTGGAGGGCAGTGTGCGCGGAGACATCTGCGCGGCCGAGGCGGCCCAGTTGGAGGAGAACCGGCTCACCGCCCTGGAGACCCTGTACGACGCCTGTCTGCGGGCGGCGCGGCACGACGAGATCATCGGTGAGCTGGAGGAGCTGACGACGGACCATCCGATGCGCGAGCGGTTCTACGACCTGCTGATGGTGGCGCTCTACCGGTGCGGGCGGCAGGCCGAGGCGCTCAGCGTGTACGACCGGGCGCGTAAACGCCTGGTGCACGAACTGGGGGTCGAGCCGGGTCCCGCGCTGCGCGGCCGGATGGACGCGATCCTCCAGCACGACCCGGGTCTCGCGGCGCCGGGCGCACCCGGCCGGGTCGCCTCCGTGGTGGCGATGCCGCTGCCGCCGCGCCCGCCGGGCCCGCCGGCGGGGGCCGGGCCCGACGCGACGGTGCTGAGCCTGAGCGGGGAGATCGCCCGGCTGCAGCACCGCATCGAGCGGCTCTCCCTGGAGCACGAGGAACTGATGCGCCGCTTCGACCGGCTGGTCGCCCAGCCCGCCGCCGGCCAGTAGGCGCCGCACCCACCGCCCGCCCGCACGGCCGCTCAGGCGCCGTGCGGGCGGGCCGTGTGGAATCCGCGCCGGTACCAGAGCAGCGGGGCGGTGTCCGCCGTGCCGTGCCGGAACTCGACGGGGGTGGCGAGCACCAGGTCGTGGTCCCCGGCGCGGACGATCCGCGCCGTGCGGCAGCGCACGAGCAGCGCCGCGTCCGGCAGGTACGGCGTACCGGAGTCCTCCCACGGGGCGAACCCGCCGCCCGCGAAACGGTCGGCGTCCCGCGTGGCGAAGCGCCGGGCGAGGTCCCGGTGCTGCGCGCCCAGCACGTTGACCACGAACTCGGGGGTGGTCGTCAGCGTCGCGTGGCAGCTGGAGGTCAGCGCGACGCCCGCGAGGATCAGCGGCGGGTCCAGCGACACGGAGCTCACCGAACTGGCGGTGAACCCGCGCCGCCGCCCGTCCGGGTCGAGCGCGGTGATGACGCTGACCGGGGCGGCGAGCTGCGCCATCGCGTCGCGGAAGGACTGGGCGGCGGCGGCATCGTCGGGTCCGGCGGGCCGCTCCCGCACCGCTGTCGTGTCCAGGGCTGTCATTCGGTCTTCTCCTCGGTCATGCGCCGGCGCCGACGAGCGGAGCCAGGGCGCGGTGGGGTCCGGGCAGCGGGATGTCGCGCGGCACGGCACGGCCCCAGGGGAAGCCGTCGTGCAGCTCGATCCGCGCGGGCGGCGCACCGTCCGGGCTCCGCTCCACGGCGAGCGACACCAGCACCTGCGGGCGCGGCGTCAGTTCGACGAAGCACCAGCGGTCCGCGTTGTCGCCCTCCGGCGGCCGGAACGCCGTCACGCCCTGCTCCTCGTCCAGTTCGAAGGAGAACGAGTCGAAGGGCAGGCCCAGACCGAGGCCGCGCGCCTTGGCGTAGGCCTCCTTCAGGGTCCACAGGCGCAGCGTGGCGCGGTCGCGGCGGCCGCCCGCGGTGAGTCCGGCGAGGTAGGCGCGCTCCTGGGGGGCGAAGGACTCCACGACCCAGTCGAAGCCACGCTCCCCGCCCCGGTCCAGGCGTTCGATGTCGACGCCGACGCGGCGGTCGCGGGCCACGGCCATGACGTTGAACCCGTGCGCGTGCGACAGGTTGAAGTCGAGGTCGCGCGCGCCGTCGGGCAGTCCGCCGGGCGGGGCCTGGAGGAAGGGCCGGCCGCGCGAGGAGCGCCACAGGACGGCCTCCGCCTCCGGGATGCCGGTCTCGAGCGACAGCACGCGCCGCACCAGGCAGTGGGCGACGAGGTACTGCCGCCGGTCCCGCTCGAACAGGAAGCGTCCGGCGGTCTCCCGCTCGTGCTCGTCGAGCCAGTGCGGGGCGAGCAGGGTGCTGGTCGGCTGGTCGAGTCCGTCGTTGGGGCAGAACCACAGGCCGACGGTGTCCTCCCGGGTTCCGGGGTGCGCGGGCTTCATCGCGCACCCGCCGCGGCCGGCACCCGGTCCTGGTCCCGTTCCCGCCGGATCTGGCGCAGCAGGCCGGCGAGCACGCGGCCGGTGCCGATCTCGGTGAACTCGGGTTCCGGTCCGTGGTTCCCGTCGAGGATCGCCGAGACGGTCTCGTGCCAGCGGACCGGCTGGTGGATCTGCTGGAGGAGGGTCGCGCCGACGAGGTCCTGCTCGTAGGGCCGGGCGGTGGCGTTGGCGATGACGGGGAAGGCGAGCGGGGCGAAGACGGTCCGTGCCACGACGGGTTCGAGGCGTTCGGCGGCGGGGGCCATGTAGCGCGAGTGGAAGGGTCCGCTGACGTCGAGCCGGCGGACCATGCGGGCGCCCGCGTCCTCCAGGATCGGGCCCGCCTCCGCGAGGTCGTCGACGGGTCCGGCGAGCACGATCTGGCCGGGGGTGTTGAGGTTGGCCAGGTCCAGGGTGTCGAAGCCGGCGCGCATGAGGAGGAAGCGGAGCCGGGTCTCGGGCAGGCCGACGACGGCGCTCATGCCGCCGCCGGTGACCTCCGCCATCGCGGCGGCCCGTGCCGCGACCAGACGCAGTCCGTCGGCGAAGCCGAAGGCGCCCGCCGCGTGCAGGGCGTTGTACTCGCCGAGGCTGTGGCCGACGGCGAGGTCGGCCGGTTCACCGCCGTCCTCCAGGTGGGCTCGGTGGGCGAGGGCGCCGACGGCGAAGAGGGCGGGCTGGGTGTAGCGGGTGTTGCCGAGGTGTCCCTCGGGGTCCTCCAGGCAGAGCCGGCTCAGGCTGTAGCCGAGGACGTCGTCCGCCTCCCGCACCAGGTCGGGGAAGCGTGCGAACAGGTCCCGGCCCATACCGACGCTCTGGGCGCCCTGGCCGGGGAACATGAGGATCCGCGTCATGGTGGTCACTGCTTTCGGCTCAGACGGTCACGGGGGCGGGGAAGGCGTGCTCGGCCAGTTCGCCGAGGTCGGCGGCGGTGAAGAGGGTCTCGAGGGAGATCTCCCGGCCGCCTGCGGCGGTGATCCGGGCGGACAGGCGCAGGAGTTGACGGCTGGTGGCGCCGAGCGCGAACAGGTCGTGGTCGGGGGTGATCCGGCCGGGGCCGGTGCCGAGTTCGGCGGCGACCAGCGGCGCCAGCAGGTCGAAGGGGGTGCCTGGCGCGGCGGGTCGCTCTTCCGGTACGGGGCGCTCTTCCGGCGCCGGTTCCTCGGCGGGGCCGATGCCCCACACCGATCCGAGCCGCTCGGACAGGGCGCCGGCAGCCACGGGTGCGGGTGCCTGTACGGGGGTGGGTACGGGTGCCGGTGTCGGGGCGACGGCGCCGGTGGGCAGCGGCGGGCGGGTGCGGGTGAGCGGGGTGGCCGGGAGCGCGGCCCTGGGCGCGGTGATCGCTGGCCAGTCGACCCGCTCCCCCGCGACCCACGCCGTCAGGGATTCCCGCTCCGCCTCGGGGGCGTCGGACCCTGACTCGACGGCTCCGCCGCCCTCGGTGCGGACGCGGTGCGCCAGGAGGCGCAGCGTGGCGGCCGCGCCGGCGGCGTCGGTGATCAGGCCCGCGCGCACGGGACGGTCGGGGCGGCCCTCGCGCAGGGCGCGGGCGACCCGGCCGGCGCCCAGGGACGGGTCACGTTCCCACAGGTCGGCGATGCTGTCGGCGAGCGCGGCGAGGTGCTCGGGGGTGTCGGCGGACAGCGGCAGGGCCCAGGTGCCCGCGTCGTCCGGGCCGGGCCGCGCGGCCGGGGGTTCCTCGACGACGAGGCTGCCGTACGAGCCGCCGCCGGCGAAGCCGTTGACCAGGACGCGGCGGGGGGCACCGGGTGCGGTGCGCCAGTGGCCGGCGTCGCCGGTGGCCAGAGTGACGGTCTTCGCGGCGCCCGCGAGTGCCGGGTTGGGCGCGGAGGTGAGGAGCGTCGGATACACGTCGCGGCGCCGGAACTGGGCGATCACCTTGCCGAGCTGGGCGAAGACGGAGGCCGCTTCCAGGTGCCCGGTGTGGGGCTTGACCGTGCCCACCGGGACCGGCGCCGCCCCCTGGGCTCCACCGGAACCGGCGGTGTCGAACAGCCGTCCCAGGGCGGTGAATTCGAGGGCGTCGGCGAGCGCGGCACCGGCCGCGGCGGCCTCGACGTACCCGATGTCGTCGGGCCGCAGCCCGGCGTCGTCGAGCGCGGACCGCATGGTGGCCTCCTGCCGCTCGGGGTCCGGGATGCCGAACTGGCGGGTGGTGCCGGAATGCTGGAGGGCGCCGCCGCGCAGCACGGCGTGCACGGGGTCGCCGTCGGCGAGGGCGCGGTCCAGCGGCTTGAGGAGCAGCGCGCCGACGCCCTCGCCGACGAGCCAGCCGCCGGCGCGGTCCGTGAAGGCGCAGGAGTCGGCGTTCTCGGCGACGAGGCCCATCTCGGAGAGGACGTCCAGGTGGTCGGGGTGGAGCACCAGGTTCGCCCCGGCGGCGAGGGCGGCCTCGCAGCGGCCGTCGGCGACGGCGCGGTACGCGGCCTCTACGGCGGCCAGTCCGGACACGCAGCCGCTGTCGATGAGCACGCTGGGGCCGGTGAGGCCGAAGGCGTGCGAGGTGCGGTGGGCCAGCCCGCCGCGGGTGGCATGGGTGCCGTCCTCGGCCCGTCCGTCGGCGCGGGCCGCGACCCCGTACAGCGCGTGGTCCTGCCACATCGAGCCGACGAAGACGCCGACCCGGTCTCCGGCGCGGTCCGGGGTGAGGGCGGCGTCCTCGAAGCAGCGCCGGGCGACGGACAGCAGCAGGCGTTCCTGCGGGTCGACCGCCGCGGCCTCGTCCTCGGGGATGCGGAACTCCTCGCCCTCGACGGCGAGGACGTCGTCGAGGTAGCCGCCGACGGCCGCGCCGGCCCTGCGCGCCGTGGAGCGCAGCGGCTCCCAGCGGTCGGCCGGTACGGGTCCGGTGGCGGGGGTGCGGGAGCCGAGCAGGGTGTCGAGTTCGTCGAGGGTACGGGCGCCCGGCAGGTCGGCGGCGAAACCGACGACCGCGACGGCCCGGTCGGCGGGCCGCGCCGGGGCGGGGACGAGGGCCGGGGCGGGGACGAGGGCGGCGCGGCGGGACCGTGCCTGCTCGGTGAGGGCGCCGCCCCACAGCGAGAGGAGCAGTTCCTGTCCGTCGTCGACGCCGAAGTCGGCGCGCACCGCGTCGAAGTCCATCTCGCCGACGGCGCACAGGCCGAGCCCGCGCTCGGGCGCCCCGGTGAGCAGCAGTTGGGCGATGTGCCCGGCCTCGATCGTGGAGAAGCGGGCGGCGTTGCGCTCGCCGTAGGCGGGGGCGATGGCGGCCGGGGTCGACACGAGGAAGACGCCGAAGCCGGCGGCGTCCACGAGCGCCCGGTTGTGGTGGACGTGCAGGTCGGTGCCGTAGCGGGCGTCGGGCGCGAGGGCGACCAGGGCGCGCTCGGCCGGGTGCAGGTAGTAGAGGCCGGCGTCGAGCCCGCGGACGGCGCCGGGGGCCGCGTACACGTAGACCTGGACCGGGTAGAAGCCGCCGCCGGAGGGGTAGCGGCGCTTGGCCCGGCCGTCGAGGTCGCCCCAGGTGACGGCGGCGAGCAGGGTGAGCAGGTCCTCGGCGGGCAGCGGGCCGTCGGTGAACTCGCGGAAGGAGGAGGCGTCGAACAGGGCGCGGGGCTCGTCGGGCGTGACCGGCGGGACGGGGACGCGGCGCAGGGCGGCGGGCAGGCGCCGTTCGGCGATCCGGGCCTCCTTGAACGCGGCCTTCGCCTCGGGGTCCAGGGCGATCCGTACGTCGGTGCCGGTGGCCGCGGGCCGTGGGCGCGCGGTGGCGGGCTCGGTGGCGGCCGGGGTGACGCTCCGGGCGATGGAGCGCGGGGTGGGGCTCTGGATGAGGACGTCGACGGGGACCTGGGCCCCGGTCTCCGCCTCGATCTCCTGGGCCAGCCGGATCATGGTGAAGGAGGTGGCTCCCAGGTCGAACAGGTCGTCGTCCGGGGCCACTTGGCCGACGCCCAGGACCGCGGCGGCCCGGCGGGCGATGTCCTGCGCGTCCAGGGCACGCGCGGTGGTGTCCGGCGCGGTGGCCTGCTCGGGGGCCTGCTCGGGCAGGGCGGCCTTCAGGAGGGCGCCGAGCGTCGGCTTGCTGATGAGGGCGTCGACGGGCAGGGCCGTGCCGGTGAGACGTTCGATCTCCTGCGCGATACGGATCATGGTGAACGAGGTGGCGCCGAGGTCGAACAGGTCGTCCGTGTCGGCCGGTTCGGCCACGCCGAGCACGTCGGCGACGACGGCGCGGATCTCGGCGACCGGGCCGCCGGACGCGGCGGTGTCCTGGGCGGGGGCCGGGGCGGCGGCGGGGACGGGTTCCGGTTCCGGCGCGGCGCCGAAGAGCGCGGCGGCGGCCCGCCGGTCCAGTTTGCCGTTGGTGGTCAGCGGAAGGTCCTCCACGAAGCGGAAGCGGTTCGGCACCAGGTAGCCGGGCAGGACGTCGGCCAGGGCGCGGCGGATCCCGGGGACACCGGGGGCGTCGCCGGGGGTGCGGGGGACGCAGAGGGCGGCCAGGACCTGTTCGCCGGAGGCCGGCTCGTCGACCGGGAGCACCCGGGCGTCGGCGACGCCGGGCACGGCGGTCAGGGCCGCCTCGATCTCCTCCGGTTCGATACGCAGGCCGCGCAGCTTGAACTGACCGTCGATCCGGCCGAGATAGCGGATCTCCCCGTCGTCCCCGAGCAGCCCGAGATCGCCCGTGCGGTAGAGCCGGGGCGAGTCGTCGAGGTCCGGGAACGGCGACGCGACGAACCGCTGCGCCGTCAGCTCCGGCCGGTCGTGGTAGCCGAGCGCGACCTGCCGGCCGCCGATGAGGATCTCCCCCGCGACGCCCGGCGGCACCGGGCGCAGGCCCTCGTCCACCACGTGGATGCGGGTGTGGCTGACGGGGCGGCCGATCGGCACGGTCGGTTCGTCCCAGTCGGGACGGCACGCCCAGTGGGTGACGTCGACGGCCGCCTCGGTGGGCCCGTAGAGGTTGTGCAGTTCGGGCCCGGCGGTGCCGAAGACCTCGTAGAACCGGCGCATGGTGGCCACGGGGAGGGCCTCGCCGCTGGTGAACACGGCGCGCAGGGCGGTGCCTTCGGCCGCTTCGGGGTGGCGCAGGAACATGCCGAGCACGGAGGGCACGAAGTGCGTGACGGTCACGCGTTCCTCGCGCAGCAGGCGGGCGAGGTAGGCCGGGTCGGTGTGGCCGCCGGGCCGGGCGACGACGAGGGAGGCGCCGGCGACGAGCGGCCAGAAGAACTCCCAGACGGAGACGTCGAATCCGTACGGGGTCTTCTGCGCGACCCGGTCGCGGGCGGTGAGCCGGAAGCGATCCTGCATCCACAGGATGCGGTTGGCGACGCCCTGCTGGCTGTTGCGGCAGCCCTTGGGCCGGCCGGTCGTGCCCGAGGTGTAGATCGTGTAGACCGGGTCGTCCGGCCCCACCGTGACGGCCGGGCGGGTGCCGGGCAGCGCGTGGAGCGCGGCCCGGTCGGCGTCCCGGTCGGGGCAGATCACCGTCGCTCCGGCCGCTTCCGGCACCTCGGCGAGGGCGGCGTCGGCGATCACGACGCGGGCCCCGCTGTCCTCCAGCAGGTAGCGCACCCGCTCCGGCGGGTTGGCCGGGTCGACGGGCACGTAGACGGCGCCGGAGCGGACGATGCCGACCAGGGCGGTCACCAGGCGTTCGGAGCGGTCCATGTGGACGGCCACGTGGTCGCCGGGCCGGACGCCGAGGTCGTGCAGCCGGCGGGCCAGCCGGGCGCTGCGGCGGTCGAGGTCGCCGTAGGTGAGGGTGCCTCCGGCGTGGTGGACGGCGTCCCGGTCCGCGCGTCCGGCGAACGCGGCCTCGACGAGCTCGACGAGGGTGAGCGGGGTGTCGGGGTCGACGGGCCCGACGACGTCCAAGGCAGGCTGCTCGGGCTGCTCGGGCTGCTCGGGCTGCTCGGGCTGCTCGGGCTGCTCGGTGACGAACTCCCGCACCCGGCGCGCGTACCGCTCGAACATCGCGTCCAGCCGGTCCGGGGCGAGGGCGCCGTCGGCCGCGTCCCACTGCCCCATCAGGTCGTCGCCGACGAGCAGCGGCACGTGGTCGAGCGCCACCTGCGCGGTCTGCGACTGGCTGGTGCGCAGGTCCACGTCCGCCGGGTGGAGCGCGGGGTCGATCTCCGGCACCCGGGTGAAGACGACGGGCAGCCGCAGCGCGCCGCCCGAGCGGAACACCCGGGTGCGCAGCTCGCCGAGCCCCGGCACGAGTTCGGCGCGCTCCAGATCGGCGCGGACCCGGTTCCACAGCGCGCGGGCGCGCGCGGCGAACTCGTCCGGGAGCGTGTCGTCGACGGTGACCCAGGCGAGCTGGGTGAAGTCGGCGACCATCGCGTCGGCGTGGGCGAGCGCGGCGGGCCGGTCCCAGGAGACGACGGTGACGGTGAACGGGCCGGTGCCGCCGAACTCGGCGCGCAGTTCGTCGGTGTAGGCGGTGAGCAGCACCATGTCGGCGGGGACGCCGATGGCCGCCGCCCGCTCGGTGAGGGCGCGCCACGAACCCAGGGGTGCCTTGCGGTGGGCGCGGGGCGCGCCGGGGGCGGGCTCGGGCAGGGCGGGGCCCGGGGGCAGCGCGGCGAACTTCTCGCGCCACGCGGTACGGGCGCCTTCGCCGGCCGGGGTCCGGCGCAGTGCGGGCAGGGCGCGCAGGTGGGCCGTGGGATCGGCGGGGCCGGACAGAACGGTGTCGTCACGGTCGTGCAGGGCGAACAGCTGCCCGAACAGGAGGGCGAAGCTGCGGGCGTCGGCGAGGAGGGCGTCGAGCACGACGTGCAGGACGGTCGTGCCGTCGGGCAGCACGCTCGCCTCGAGGGCATACATGGGGCTGGTGCCCAGCGGGAACGTGGTGTCGCGCAGCCGCGCCGCGACCCGCGCGAGCTCGGCCTCCGGGTCGGTGGCGCCGGTCAGGTCGTGCCGGGCGATCCGGTAGCGGCCGGTGACCGGGGTGACGGTGAGGGTGCCGTCCTCGTGGACGGCGGCGCGCAGCATGGGGTGGTGGGCGAGCAGCCGGTTCCAGGCGTCCTCGAGCCGGTCGGTGTCGTGCCGGTGGAGCAGGAACTCCTGGTACACGCGGGTCTCGGCGTCGCCGCCGAGCCCGCCGATCCGGCCGACGAGGTAGGCGGACTGCACCTCGGTGAGCGGGACGGGCTCGGACGGGGCCTCGGCGGGCAGTTCGGCGGGTCCGGCGAGCGCGGTTCCGCCCTCGTCGGCGATCCGCTCCAGGGCCGCGCGCAGGGCGTCGAAGGCGGCCCGGGTCCGGGTCTCGTCGACGTCGGTCGGCGCGAAGTCCCAGGAGACGAGGAGTGCCCCTGCGCGTTCCTGGACGCAGCTCTCCAGGTGCACGCCCGGGGTGAGGGTCGCGGAGGCTTCGAGGTCGACGTGCGCGGCCCAGCTGTCCGGGTCGTCGCCCAGGGCGGTGAGGCTGCCGAGCAGGCTGGTGAAGACGAGCGGGATCGCGGCGGTGCGGCGGCCCGGTACGGACCTGGCGTGCTCGCGCAGGGCGCGCACCCCGCTGACGGCGGAGTGCTCGAGGTCGCTCCACAGCCGGGCCCGCACCAGGTCGAGCCGCTCCCCCGCCGTACCCGTGGCGGGCGGCGCGACAAACACGGACGTCGAGATGAACGGGCCGACCAGGCGCGGCACATCGGGGTGCACCCGGCGCCGGTTGTAGGTGGTGAGGACGACGGGCAGCGGCGCCGGGTCCCCGGCGCCCTGCACGGCGGCGGTGCACAGGGCGAGCAGCAGCGCGGTGGGGGTGGCGCGGGCCTCCTTGGCGGCGGCCTTCACCCGCTCCCAGCGCTCCGGCTCCAGGCGCAGCGCGATCCGGCGGTGGGCCGGTCCTGACGCCGCTCCGCCCGCCAGGGGCAGCGGCCTCGCGAGATCGACGTCCGCCAACTGCTCGCGCCAGTACGTCAGCGACTCCTCGGGCACCTTCGCCCCGGCGCCCGCGGCGCAGTACTCACGGAAGGTCAGTGCCGGCTCGGTGACGGCGGTGCCGCGCGCGTACCGCTCGTACCACTGCTGGAGCAGCAGGGAGACGCTCGGCCCGTCGGCGATCAGCTCGTCCACGGTGAACAGGACGCGGGCCCGGCCGCCGCCGAGCAGGGCGACGCGGATCGCGAACAGCGGCCAGCGGTGCGGGTCGGAGCCGGCCAGCGCCTCGCGGCGCAGGCGGGCCAGTTCGGCGTCGCGCGCCGCGGCGTCGAGGCCGGTCAGGTCGGCGCGGACGAAGCGGTGGGCGGGCACCTGGGCGCGCACCGTCTGGCGGGCGTCGGGCAGCATGTGGGCGCGGAGCATGTCGGTGGCGGCGACGACGTCGTTCCAGGCGCTCTCGGCGCGGTCGGTGTCGAAGGCGTCGGCCTCGAACTCCAGATGGATCTGGGTTCCGGCGCCCGCGCCCGGGCCGGCGCCGAGCGTGCGGCCCACGTAGAACGACTCCTGGATCTCCGTGAGAGGGAACGGCTCGAACCGGTCGGTCGGGTCGGTCTGCGGCATGGCTGGGTTCTCCGGTTCCCTCTACTTGCTCTGCGGGTCGGACAGGTGGGCGACGAGTTCGTCGACGGTGAACTCGCTGAGGAGCTGGAGCGGCAGCGTCCGGCCGAACCGCTCGGTGATCTCGAAGCGCAGGTTCATCGCGCCGATGGAGTCCACGCCGAGTTCGACGAGGGTACGTGCGGTGTCGATGGGGCCCTCGGCGCCGGGTCCCGCGGCCAGTTCGCCGACGAACTCGACGAGCCGGGTGAGCCGTGGATCGGTGGTGGCGGGCTCGGGCACGGGCGTGGGCTCGGGTGCGGGTGTGAACTCGGGTGCGGGCGACGGGGTTTGGGCGGTGCCGGATGCCTCGTCGGCGAACCAGTGGCGGCTGGCGAGGTACGCCGACGGCGGCAGAGACACGATGCGGCCTGGGCCGGACTCCGGGGCATCCAGGGATTCCAGGGCCTCCCGGTCGACCTCCCAGCCGCTCACCCACAGGTCGGCGATCTGTTCCAGGCGGCCGGCCCGCCACAGCGCGGCCACGAGGTCGTCGGTCTCGGGGGCCTGGTCGCGGGCGGCGGTCGCCGTGCCCGTGCGCAGCGCGCCGCCGGCGGTGCCGTCCGCGGCGAAGCGGGCCAGTTCCCCGGCGAGTGCGGCGACGGAGTCGACGACGACGGCGAGCCGGTGTTCGTGGCCCGCCCGGCCGAGGTGCAGGGTGCGGGCGAGGTCGGCGAGCGGGGTGTCCGCCCCGGCGCCGGTCAGCCAACGGGCCAGGCGGTGCGCCGTGGCCGACAGGTGGGCCGGGCTCGGCGCCGACAGCACGACGAGCTGCGGGGCGCGGGTCCGCGGCCGCGCGGGGGCGGCCGTCAGGTGCTCCTCCAGGACGACGTGGGCGTTGACCCCGCCCGCGCCGAAGGAGCTGATGCCGGCGCGGCGGGGCAGTTCCCGGCCCTCGGCGTCGCGCGGCCGGGGCCAGGGCGCGGCGTCGTGCTGGAGCCGGAAGCGCGTCGCGGCGAGGTCGAGGGCGGGGTTGACGGGGTCGGCGTGCAGCGTGGGGGCGAGGGTGCCGTGCCGCAGCTGGAGCAGGACCTTGGTGAGCGCGGCGATGCCCGCGGCGGACTCCCCGTGGCCCACGGCGGACTTCACCGAGCCGAGCGAGCAGGGCACCTCGGCGGCGGCGCCGCGCCCGTACGTCTCCTGGAGCCCGGCGAGTTCGACGGGGTCGCCGAGTTCGGTGCCGGTGCCGTGCGCCTCGATGACGCCGACGGTGGCGGGGTCCACGCCGGAGCGGCGCAGCGCCTCGCGCACCACCCGGGCCTGGGCCCACGGGCTGGGCGCGGTGAAGCCGTTGGTGCGGCCGCCGTGTGCGACGGCGGTGCCGCGGATCACGGCGTGCACGGTGTCGCCGTCGGCGAGGGCGCGGGCCAGCGGCTTGAGGACGACGGCCCCGACGCCCTCGCCGGGCCCGAACCCGGCGCCGCCCGCGCCGAAGCTGCGGCACAGGCCGTCCTCGGCGAGGAAGCCGGACTGGCGCAGCATGCGGAACCGGGAGGGGTGCAGGTAGAGGTTGACGCCGCCGACGAGCGCGGCCGCGCACGCGCCGCTCCGCAGTGCCTCCACGGCCTGGTGCAGGGCGACCAGCGAGGAGGAGCAGGCGGTGTCGACGGGCTGGCTGGGGCCGCGCAGGTCGAGGAGGTACGAGAGCCGGTTGGGCAGTGACCAGGCGTGGCTGGAGGGCATGTCCCGGCCGCCGGCGGCCCAGCGTTCGGCGCCGAGCAGCGGGTAGTCGGCGGAGGTGATCCCGGCGAAGACGCCGACGCTGCGGGGTTCTCCGTCGGGGGCGGTGAGCCGGTCCAGACGGGTCCCGGCGAGCCCGGCGTCCTCCAGGGCTTCGCGGGCCACCTCGAGGAAGAGTCGTTCCTGCGGGTCGGTGTACGCCGCCTCCCGGGACGACATCCCGAAGTACGCGGGGTCGAACCGGTCGACGTGGTCGAGGAAGTGGCCCCGGGCCCGGACGTCCCCGGTGTGCTCCCAGCGGTCGGTGGGCAGGTCGCCGACGGTGTCCTTGCCGGCGAGCAGGTTCTCCCAGAGCGCCTCCGGGTCGTCGGCTCCCGGGTAGCGGCCGGCGAGTCCCACGATCGCCACGGCGTCGTCGGGGACCGGGTCCGCGACCGGCTCGGGGGTGGCGGCCGGGACGGCCGGTTCCACGGGGGTTTCCGTTTCCGCGGCGGCCTGGGGGCCGGGTACGAGGCGTGCCAGGTGCTCCGTGAGTTCGGTCAGGTCGCGCAGGCCGAACAGCATCTCGGGGCCGACCGGCGCCACTTCGGCGCTGAGCCGGGAGGCCAGCGTCCGGATCATCACCGAGTCGAGGCCGAGGGCTTCGAGGGAGGTGCGCGGGCCGATCGCGGACAGGTCGTGGCCCAGGGCGTCGGCGACCGTCCGGCAGACCAGGTCGAGGAGAGCGCCGGGGGGCGTCGGGCCGGCCGATGCGGGCGCGGCCGGCATCGTCGGGGCGGCGGTGGACTCTGAGGGCCGGTTGTTGCCGGGCAGCAGGTGCAGGTCGGTCAGGCTCCGGTGCCAGCGGTCCCGGTCGCCGTGGAAGAGGGACACGACGACGGGGCCGTCGGGGCCGAGGAGCCGTTCCAGGGCGCGCAGTCCCAGTTCGGCAGGCAGCGGGACCATGCCGACGCGCTCCTCGACCTCCTCGCGGACCGGGCCGGGGATCGTCATGCCCGGCACGTCCCACAGCGGCCACTGCACGGACACGGTCCGCCCGTGCCGCTCCCCCGCCGCGACGCGTTCCGCGCGCCGCTCGGCGAGGGCGTCGAGGACACCGTTGGCGTAGGCGTAGTCGGCCTGGCCGAGGTTGCCGCCGAGCGCGGCGACCGAGGAGAACAGGGCGAACACGTCGAGCGGCAGCCCGGCCGTGGCCTCGTCGAGCGCCACGGCGCCGGCCGCCTTGGGGGCGAGCACGGCGGCCACGTCGTCGGGGGTCTTGCGCAGCAGGTAGGCGTCGCGGACGACGCCCGCCGCGTGGAACACGCCGTGCAGGGCGCCCTCGTGGGCGAGGACGTCGTCGACCAGCGCCCGGGCACCGGCGGGGGTGCTCACGTCGGCGCGTACGTAACGGATGCCGCCGGAGCCGTCGGCGGGCGGGCGCCCGGCCGGATCCAGCTCGACCCAGGGCGTGCGCCCGCACACCACGACACGGGTGCCTGGGCGGGTGGCGAGCCGGCGGGCCAGCGCGCGGCCGATGCCGCCCATGCCTCCGGTGACCAGGTGCACGCCGCCTGGGCGGAAGGCGAAGTCCCGCTCGGGCAGGGGCGCGGGGCGCAGCACGCGCCGGGCACGACGTCCCCCGCGGACGTCGGCGAGATGCCCGGACTCGGCCTGGGGCACGGTCAGTTCCGCCCGTACGGCGTCCGCGGCGGCGGCCCCGTCGTCGTCGACGAGCAGGGCCCGGCCGTCCAGGCGCGGGTTCTCCTGGCGCAGGGTCTGCACCAGGGCGCGGGCGGCGTCCGCCTTCAGCGGGTCGGCGGTGACGGCGAGGACGGTGAGCCGCTGGGTGCGGAAGGCACCGAGCACGGTGCGCAGCGCGGCGAACGCGTCGGTGTCCGCGTCCGCTTCGCCGCCGAGCCGCACGACCAGCGTGACGGCCTCGGGCTCCGTGCCCCGCACGCCGTCGATCCCGTCGAGTCCCTGCCCGCCGAGCGCCGCGGTGAGCGCCCCCGCGGTGTCGTGCACGAGCAACGGCCCCCGCGCGGCGCCGTCCGGCGCGGCGACCGGCAGGGGCGAGTCCTGCCAGGCGGGGCTGTGGAGCGCCAGCGCGGCGAGGTCGTACGGGGGTGTGGGCGGGGCCGGGAGGGTGGGCGGGGCCGGGACCGTGTGCGGGGCCTGGGCCGTGTGCGGGGCCTGGGCCGTGTGCGGGGCCGGGACCGTGTGCGGGGCCGGGACGGTGAGCGCGGCATCGACCGTGGGTGCGGCATCGACCGTGGGTGCGTTCGAGACGGAGTGCGGGCCGTGGTCGGTCTGCGCGCCAGGGGCCGTGTGCCCGTCCGAGACGGTGTGCCCGTCCCTGACCGTGTGCAGGTCCGAGAGAGTGAGCGCGCCCGGGACGGGACGCAGGTCCGAGACCACGTGCCCGTCCGAGACCGTGTGCAGGTCCGACAGGGTCAGCGCGCGCGGGACGGGACGCGGGTTCGGGACCATGTGCCCGTCCGAGACCGTGTGCGGACCCGCGACGACGTGCCTGTCCGAAACCGGGTGGGGGCCCGAGACCACGTATCCGTCCGAGGCCACATGACCGTCCGAGACCGTGTGCAGGTCCGAGAGGGTGAGCGCGCCCGGGACGGGGCGCGGGTTCGAGACCACGTCCCCGCCCGGGACCGCGTGCGGGCCCGAGCCCTCGTGCCCGTCCGAGACCGTGTGCAGGTCCGAGAGGGTGAGCGCGCCTGGGACGGGGCGCGGGTGCGGGACGGGCCGTTCGGCATCGGCCGGCCGCCCAACGATCACGGGCTGCTCTCCCGTGATGGGCCGCCCGGCGGTCACGGGCCGCCCAGCCGTCGCAGCCTGCCCGGCAGTCCCGGGCCGCCCAACCGCCAGGGACGCGCCAGCCGTCACAGGCCGCCCTCCCGCCACGGGCTGCCCACCCGTCCCGGGCCGTTCCGCCGTGACGTAGTGGCGGTCGCGGGCGAAGGTGTAGCCGGGGGCCGGGATGCGGTGGTGGCGGGTCGGTGGGTACAGGCGGGTGAAGTCGATGTCGTGGCCCTCGGTGTAGAGCCGGGCGAGTTCGCGCAGCGCGCCGGGGCGGGCGGTCGCGTCGTCGGCCCCGTCGAGGAGGCGGTCGGTCAGGGCGGCGCGGGCCCGGCGGTGCTCGCGATCGGCGGAGGGCGCGGCCGGGGCGTCGATGCGCCGTTCGTCGGGCTCGCCCGAGGCCAGCCGGTCGAGCGCGTCGAGGAGTTCGTCCCGGTCGGCGACCAGCAGGGCCGCGCGGTGGCGGTGGTGGTCGCGGGCGCAGGACAGGGTGTGGGCGAGGTCGCTGAGGGCGGCCTCGGCGCCGCCGGACGAGCGCAGCCAGCGGGCGAGTTCGGCGGCGCGGTCGGTGACGGCCCCGGGGCGGCGGCCGGACAGCGGGACGAGCACCGGGCCGTCGGGCTCGGGGGTGTGCGCGAGCGGCGGGGCCTGCTCGACGACCACGTACGCGTTGGTGCCGCTGAAGCCGAACGAGCTGACGGAGGCGCGGCGCGGCCGGTCCGCCGGCGCGGGCAGCGCCTGCCGTTCGGTGGCGACGGTGAACGGCCCGTCCGTGAAGGGGATCCCGGGGTTGAGCGTCCCGGCGGTGCAGTGCAGCGACGGCGGCACCTGGCCGGAGCGGACGATACCGATGGCCTTGATCAGCCCGGCGAGGCCCGCGGCGGCGGACGTGTGGCCGACGTTTCCCTTCACCGAGCCGATCGGCACGCTGCCCGCGGGGCGGCCCGCCGGGGCGAACACCTCGTTGAGGGCGGTGACTTCGATGGGGTCGCCGAGCGGGGTGCCGGTGCCGTGGCACTCGACGTAGTCGATGCCGTCGGGGGTCAGGCCGAACCGGTCGAGGGTGGCGCCGATCAGGCGGGCCTGCGAGGCGGCGCTGGGCGCCGTGATCCCGTTGGTCCTGCCGTCCTGGTTGAGGCCGCTGGCGCGGACGACCGCGTGGACGTGGTCGCCGTCGGCGAGCGCCTTCGACAGGGGCTTGAGCACGACGACGGCGCAGCCCTCGCCGGGGACGATGCCGTCGGCGGACGCGTCGAAGGGGCTGCAGTGGCCGCGGGGCGAGAGCATGCCGGCGCGGCTCATGAAGACGTGGGGCAGTTCGGTGAGGTAGAGGGTGACGCCGCCAACGAGCATCATGTCGGCGTCCCCGAGCCACAGGGACTGGCAGGCCTGGTGGAGGGCGACCAGGGAGGAGGAGCAGGCCGTGTCGACGGTGACGGCCGGTCCCTTCAGGTCCAGGTGGTAGGCGATGCGCGCGGCGAGCAGCGAGTTGGAGTTGCCCTGCATGACCTGGGCGAGCCGGGCGTGCGCGCTCTCGCGCTCGACGAGGTCCTGGTAGTCGTTCATCATGACGCCGGCGTGCACGCCGACGCGGGCCCCGGCGAGCGAGCCGGTGCGCTGCCCAGCGTGTTCGAGGGCGCGCCAGGACTCCTGGAGGAAGAGCCGGGCCTGCGGGTCGGTGAGTTCGGCCTCGCGGGGTGTCATGCGGAAGAAGTCGGCGTCGAAGCGGTCGACGTCGTCCAGGAACGCGCCCCACTTGGAGACGGACTTGCCCTCCGCGCCGGGGTCGGCGTCGTAGTGCTCGTCCACGCGCCACCGGTCGGCGGGCACCTCGGTGACGAGGTCGTCCCCGTCGAGGATCCGCTGCCAGAAGGTGTCGGCGTCGCCCGCTCCGGGGAACCGGGCGCTGTAGCCGATGACGGCGACGGGCTCGAGCACGGGCGCGGATGCGGGTGCGGGCGCGGCCGGCTCGGCTGCCGGGGCGGGGGCCGGGACCGGAGGCACGGCAGCGCGCAGCAGTGCCTCAGCCGTCGCACGGTCCACCGCGGCCGGTTCGGGCGCGGCCGCGACCGGCTCGACCGCCAGGTCGGGGGCCGGCGCGGGGGCCGGGGCCTGTGCCGAGGCGGGGGCCGGTGCCTGAGGCGCGGCAGCGCGCAGCAGTGCCTCGGCCGTCGCGCGGTCCACGGCGGCCGGCCGGGGCGCCGGCTCGGGCGGGGCCGGGGCGCGCAGCAGCGCGGCGGCGGACGCGGCGTCCAGCGCACCGGTCTTGACTCGGGTCAGGATCTCTTTCGCGTCCATGCCGTCCATGCCGTCCATGCCGTCCTTCGGTTCCTTCGTCGCGGGCTCGGGTCAGTGGGCTTCGGCGCCGTACGCGCCGACGATGCGTTCCATCACCTCGGGCAGCCGGAACGAGGTGCGGTGCAGCGCCGCCTCGCGGGCCACCGCCTCCCCCGTGGCGGCCAGCAGCGGAGCGGCCAGCTCCCGCTTGAGCAGTTCGATGGAGGCCCGGGGGGCGTGGGTCATGGACCGCGCGAGGTCCAGCGCGGTGCCCGGTACGTCGTGGTGCGGTACGACACGGACGGGCGCGCCGCGCTCGCGCAGTTCGGCGCCCCGGTAGGTGCGGGCGGTGAAGAGCATCTCGGTGCCCAGCTCGCGGCCGAAGCGGCTCGGGAACAGATGGGTGGCGCCCATGCCGGGGGTGAAGCCGTACTTCATGAAGTTGCCCGCGTACATGGACCGTTCGCTGAAGACCGCGAAGTCGGCGTACAGGGCCAGTACGAGGCCGCCGCCGATCGCGTGCCCCTGCACCGAGGCGATCACCGGCAGCGGGCACCGGGTGAACACCCGGAAGAAGTCGTCGGTGTCGAAACTCCCGTTGCCCCGCGCGAAGTTGACCAGCTCGCGCTGGGTGCCGCCGGCGCAGAACAGCTCGGGCCGGCCCTCGACGACGACGGCCCGGGTGCGCGGGTCGGCGGCGGCCTGCTCGATCGAGTCGACGAGCCCGGCCGTGAGCCCGGCGGAGAAGGTGTTGCGGCCGTCCGGGTCGTCCATGGTGACCACGGCGACGGGGCCCTGCCAGGTCAGCCGGACGACGGAGAGGCCGGAGGGGGCGGTAGGGCTGGTGGGGACGGTCGGTGCGGTGGTCATGCGGCACGCTCCGCGATCAGTCGGTGCACGGCGGGGTCGGTGAGCCGGTCGAGGAAGGCGCGCCCCGCGTCCCGGCCCAGCCGCCCGTCGCGCGGGAAGAGCCGGGCCCGGTACTCCTTGAGCGCGCCGGCGGTGCTCCGGTCGACGCGGCTGAGGCCCACGAGGACGCGCCGCAGCGCGCCTTCGGCGTCCTCGGCGGCCGTGTCGGCGAGCCCGGCGTCGACGGCCGCGGCGGCGTCCAGGTCCTCGGCGAGCAGGGTCGCCGCGAACGCCCGCTGCTCGCCGGTCCTGCGGGCCACGAACGGCAGGGCCATGGCGGGCACCAGGCCGACGAGGGCCTCGGTCAGCCGGAACCGCGCCCGGGGACCCGCGATCACGAGGTCGCAGGCGGCGGCGAGACCGACACCGCCCGCGGTGGCGCGACCGTCGACGAGGGCGACGGTGACCACGGGGGTGCTGGTCAGCCGGTCGAGGAGCCGCCAGTACGGCAGTTCCTCCGCCGCGGCGTCGGGCACTTCGGATGGCGCGCCGTCCGACAGGTCGGTCCCCGCACAGAAGTCGTCGCCGCGCGCGGACAGCACGAGGACCCGGCAGTCCGGGTCGGCCTCGGCGCTGTCGACGGCGGCGTGCAGGGTGTCCAGCAGCCGCGGGGTGATGGCGTTGCGCAGTTCGGGCTGGTCGAGCCGGGCCCGGATCACCCCGCGGACGCGGGTCAGGGTGACGGCGGTCATCGCTGCTCGCCCCCCAGCCACACGTACTCGCGGTGGTAGTCGCGCACGCCCGCGAGGACCAGCCGGCGGCCGCCGTCGAAGCGCGCCTTGGTGATCTGCGGGAAGCGGTCGAGGTCGAACGTGAAGTCCTGGGCGCCGAACTTCAGCTCGGCGGTGGCGGTGAGCAGCTCGTCGTACTCCTCGACGCTCAGCGCGTACCGGGCGTCGAGGGCCTCCCGGATGCCCATGGCACGGACGGCGCGCTGCGAGGCGGGGGTGACGACGGCGCTGTAGAACTCGGAGGCGCAGCCCGAGCCGTAGGAGAAGATGCCGACGCGGCGCTCGCGGTCGATGACGGCGTTGTCGATCGTCGAGGCGAGGGCGAGGAAGACGGTGCCGGCGTAGATGTTGCCGACCTGCTGCGGGTACTGGATCGCGGCGCCGAGACGGGTGGTGAAGTCGTCCTCGACGGCCTGCGGGGCGATGCCGCGCTTGAGCCTGCGCAGCGCGGCGCGGTGGGCGCCCTTGACCATGCCGGGGAACGGGGTGTGCATGGCGAGCAGGTCGAAGGAGTCCACGAAGTCGGCCCCGTCGACCTTGGCCGCGTAGTCCGTGAACGAGCCCTTGAGGCACTCGATGTAGGTGAGCAGCGACAGGTCGGTGTCGCCGGCCTCGCGCTCCGGGTCGGGGCGGCAGGTGTCCATGACCTCGTAGCTGTGGAAGCCGTTGGCCCCCTGGTCGAAGGCGGCCACGACCGGGTTGTCGCTCACCAGCATGGCCATGGCGCCCGCGCCCTGGCTGGGCTCGACGTAGGTGTGCGGCACGGGGCGGGCCACGTCGCTGCTGATGACCAGGGCCTTGGTCCCCTCGAAGGGGCTGGCGGCGACGACGGCGGCGGCCATCTGGAGGGCGGCGGTCCCGCTGTAGCAGGCCTGCTTCGTCTCGAACAGGCGGCAGTTGCGGGACAGGCCCAGGTGGTCGTGGACGTAGGTGGCGAGCGACTTGCCGAAGTCGACCCCGGACTCGGTGCCGACGATCAGCAGCTCGATGGAGTCGCGCTCCTCCTGGCTGAGGGCGTCGACGAGGGGCTTGGCCGCGTTCACGGCGAAGGACACGGCGTCCTCGCAGTGCAGCGCCACGCTCTTGCGGGCCATCATCAGGTTGCCGATCCGGCTGTCGTCGAGGCCGCGGGCCGCGAACAGGGTCGGTACGTCGATGTAGGTCTCACCGCAGTAGGCGTTGATGGCTTCGATGCCGACCTGCTTCATGCTCTTCTCCGTAACTGCGAGGCTGCTTCAGGGCTGGACGCGGATGACGACGGAGGCATTGATGCCGCCGAACGCGAAGCTGTTGCTGAGGGCGGTGCGCAGGGGCCGCCGCTCGGCCGTCCGGCCGGCCAACGGCAGGTCGGCGATGGGGTGTTCGAGGTTCGGGTTGGGGTGTACGGCCTGCGCGCGCAGCTGGGCGATCGTGGCCACCGCCTCGACCAGGCCCGCGGCGGACAGGCAGTGGCCGGTGAGCGGCTTCGTCGAGTTGACGCGCAGGTCCGTCCGGGCGCCGAACACCTTGTGCAGGGAGGCCGCCTCGGTCTCGTCGCCGAGGACCGAGCCGGTGCCGTGGGCGTTGACGTAGTCGATGTCCTCGGGGGTGAGGCCGGCCGTCGTCAGGGCCGCGCGCATGGCGGCGGCCTGGCCCTCGGCGTCGGGTTCGGTGCCGCGCCGGGCATCCAGGCGCTGGCCGTGCCCGACGATCTCGGCGAGGACCTCGGCGCCGCGGGCGCGGGCCGCCTCGGGCCGTTCGAGGAGGACGGCCGCCGCGGCCTGACCACGGACGAAGCCCTGCCGGTCGCGGTCGAACGGGCGGCACATCCGGGCGGGTTCGCCGCGCAGGTTCTCGTGGGCGAGCGCGCCGGTGCGCCGGAAGGCCTCGGCCTCCACGGGGGACAGTTCGGCGGCGGGCGCGACGACGAGGACGCGCTCCGCCCAGCCCGCGGCGACGGTGCGCGCGCCGTGCACGAGGGCGAGCGTGCCGCTGGCGGAGGCGCCGCCCAGTGCCCAGCCCTCGCCCCGGATCCCGGTCAGCTCGCTGACGACACCGATCACGTCGGCGTCGAGGTGGGTCAGGGCGTACGAGGCGCGCAGCCGGCCCGGGGCCCGGTCGTGGCCCAGGACGGTCTCGGCCTGGTGGGCCAGCGCGAGGTTGCTCCCGGCGACGAGCAGCGCGGTGCCGTCGGCGAGTTCCCCGGCGCCGAGCCCGCTGTCCCGCACGGCCCGCAGCGCGACGCACGCGGCGGTGCGCGCGGGCAGGGCGGCGCGGCCCGCGACCTTGCGCAGCCGGGCCGTCGTCGCGGGCTCGTCCGGCAGGTGCCGGGCCGCCCAGTCCGCGAGGGTGAACCCGTCGAGCGCGGCGACGGGCAGGCACGCCTCGTCGTCCGCGGAGTCCTCCGCGGACGGCAGGGTCACGGCGCTGCGGCCGGCGAGCAGCGCGGCGGTGAAGCCGTCGAGGTCGTCGGCGAGCGGGCTGAGCACCGAGGCGGCGGTGACGGCCACGGCGCCGGGTATGCGGGTCACGCGTGGGCGCTCGCGTGGGCGCGGAACACGGCGACCAGGGAACGCAGGTCGTTCGCCCGGGTCAGCTCCGCGTTGGGCACCTTGATGCCGAGCTCGTCCTGGGCGGCGATGACGACGTCCATGCGGTCGATGGAGTTGGCGCCGAGGTCGCGCATGCTGTGGTCGAGGGTGATCTCGACGTCGGCCGCCTCGGGCAGAACGTCGACGATCTGGGCGCGGATGACGGCGAAGATCTCTTCCTCGGTCATGAGGACGGTTTCCTTTCGGGTGCGCGGGGGCTCGGAGGCTCTGGTGCTCAGGAGTGCTGGGGCAGG
This sequence comes from Streptomyces sp. NPDC050145, assembly GCF_044460245.1. Lineage (NCBI taxonomy): Bacteria > Bacillati > Actinomycetota > Actinomycetes > Kitasatosporales > Streptomycetaceae > Streptomyces > Streptomyces sp. NPDC050145. Next base: position 81,237 of record NZ_JBITJS010000024.1, read on the forward strand.
AGGGACAGCGCCTGCTCCACGGTCATCCGGTTGTCGCGGACGGCACCGAGCAGGGCGTCGAGGTCGGCGGCGCTGATCTGCGCGGGCGCCGGGGCGGAGGGGGCGGCCGGGGCGGCGGGCGCCGAGCGGTCCGTCGAACGGGCGGCGATGTGCGCGGCGAGGGCGGTCAGGCTCGGGTGGTCGTAGAGCACGCCGGCCTTCTCGTCGAGGCCGTAGGCGTTGTTGAGGAACGCGACGAACTCGACGCCGAGGATCGAGTCGAGGCCCAGCGCGTTGAAGGTCGCGTCGACGTCGACGTCCCACACGTCGCAGTAGAGGGTCTCGGCGAGCTGCTCGCGCAGGGTCTCCAGCACGGCGGCGGAACGGGTGCCGTCGGCGGGGGTGGTGGCGGGTGCGGCGGGGGCCGGTACGGGCGCGGTCGGCTGCCCGGCGACCGCCCCGGCGACCCGGCGGGCGAACGCGCTCGGCGTGGGGTGGTCGTAGAGCTCGGTGGCCTTGAGGTCGGTGCCGAACCTGGCGTTGACCAGGGCGATGAACTCGACGCTGAGGATCGAGTCGACACCGAGCGTCTGGAACGTGTGCTCCGGGTCGAGGTCGGCCGGCTCCATGTAGAGGACCCCGGCGAGCACGTCCCGCAGGTCCTCGGCCACCTGGTCCGCCTTGCGGGCGGCGGGCGGGGCGGACGCGGGCCGCGGCGCCGGCGGCGGAGAGGCCGGTACCGGTGCCGGTGCCGGGGTCACGGCCCCGCCCAGCGGTCGGAGGGAGATCTTGCGGGCTCGGGTCATGGGAGACGCCTCCTGAGGCGTGGTCGTGTTCGTCACGGTCGGCGCCGCGTTCAGCGGCCGGAGCACGGCGGTCGCGGGGGCCTGCACGGTCACCGGCGCGGGGGCCACCGGGGCCTGCGCGGACACCTGGGCATCACCCCGGTCCGGCACCGGCGTACCGGCCGAGCCGGCGACCGGCTCGGCAGCCGGCGAGGCCGAGCGCAAGAGAACCTGCGCGGAAGCCCGGTCCGGTGCCGGGGTGGGGGCCGGATCGGCGGGTGGCTCGGGGAGCGCCGCCGAAGCCGGTTCGGCCACCGGCACGGCGACCGGCGAGGCCGCACGCAAGAGGGCCTGCGCGGAAGCCTGGTCAGGCACCGGAGTGGTGGCCGGTGCAGCGGCCGACTCGGGTACCGCCACCGAAGCCGGCTCGGGGGCCGGCGCGGCCACCGTCGCGGCGACCGGCGAAGCCGCACGCGCAGGGGCCGGCGAGGCGGCGCGCAGGAGAGCCTGCGCGGCGGCCGACGCGGGGACCTGGGCGGGAGCCCGGTCCGGCGCCGGCGCGGGAGCCGGACCGGCGGCCGGTACGGCGGTCGGCTCGGCCACCAGCTCGGCGACCGGCGAAGCCGCACGCAGGAGAGCCTGCGCGGCGGCCGACGCGGACACCTGGGCAGAAGCCCTGTCCGACACCGGCGTAGGGGCCGGCTCAGCCGCCCGTGCGGCGACCGGCGAGGCCGCGCGCAAGAGGGCCTGCGCGGCGGCCGATGCAGGCACCTGCGCGGAAGCCCGGTCCGGCGCCGGGGTGGGGGCCGACGCGGGGACCTGGTCGGAAGCCCGGTCCGGTGCCGGGGTGGGGGCCGGATCGGCGGGTGGCTCGGGGAGCGCCGCCGAAGCCGGTTCGGTCACCGGTGTGGGGCGGGGCGGTTCGGGGGTCGGCGCCGCGGGCTGTGGCGCGCGGCCGAAGTCGCGTAGGTGGGAGCGGAGTTCGGGGGGCGTGGGGGACGCCGTGCCGAGGCTCTGGCGGTGGAGGCGTTCGATCTGGAGGTCGTACCAGCAGCGGACGCGTTCGAAGGGGTAGTGCGGGAGCGGGACGCGCCGGGCGTCCGGTCCGGCGCCGCAGACCGCGACCCGGTCGATGCGGCCTCCGTCGAGCCACGCCCGTACGGGATCGTCGGCGGCCACCTCGGTGCGGCGCCAGGGCCGGGGGCGGCCCGCGGCGACGGCTTCGAGGCCCGCGAGGAGTTCCGGCAGCGATCCCGCGGCCACCGCGGCCCGGTGCTGGAGATCGGCGCGTCCGGCGGCGAAGGTGTGGGCGACGTCGGCGGGCCGCACCGGTTCACCGCGCTCGGCGGCGGCGCTCAGCGCGTCGCGCAGCGTGCCGGCGTAGGCGGCGAGGGCGGTGTCGGTGCGCGCGGAGAGGAACACCACGACGGGCTCGGACTCCGCGGCCGAGCGCGCGGCCTGCGCCGGCGGTCCCTCGACGACGACGTGGGCGTTGCCGCCGCCGGCGCCGAAGGAGCTGATGCCGGCGCGCAGCGGCCGGTCGGTGCCGTCGCGGGTGGTCCAGGGCGCGATGTCCTGCTGGACGGTGAACGGCACGCGGTCGAAGTCGATCTCGGGGTTCGCGGGGGTGGCGTGCAGCGAGGGCACGAGCGTGCGGTGCCGCATCTGGAGCAGGACCTTGGCGAGCGCGACGGCGCCCGCCGCCGACTCGAGGTGCCCGACGTTGGACTTCACCGAGCCGATCGGCAGGTCTCCGGGCCCCTTGACGCCGTCGCGGGAGAACGCGGAGGCGAGGCCCCGGATCTCGATGGGGTCGCCGAGCGCGGTGCCGGTGCCGTGGGTCTCCACGTAGTCGAGGTCGCCGGCGCTCAGCCCGGCGTCGCGCAGGGCCTTGGTGACGAGGTCGGCCTGGGCGCGCGGGTTGGGCACGGTGTAGCCGTTGGTGCGGCCGCCGTGGTTCACGGACGTGCCGCGGATCACGCCGTGGACGTGGTCGCCGTCGCGCAGGGCGTCGGCGAGCGGTTTGAGGACGAACGCGCCGACGCCCTCGCCCGGTACGTAGCCGTCGCCGCCCGCGCCGAAGCTGCGGCAGCGGCCGTCGCTCGCGGCGAAGCGGCCCTGGCCCAGCATGAAGTACTTGTTGGGGTGGATCAGGACGTTGACGCCGCCCGCGATGGCGACCTTCGAGCTGCCGGCGCGCAGCGACTCGACCGCGAGGTGGATCGCGGTGAGGGCGGAGGAGCAGGCGGTGTCGACGGCGGTGCTCGGGCCCTGGAAGTCGAAGAAGTAGGAGACGCGGTTGGCGATGGACCAGTAGGCGCTGTTGGCGAGCACGTGGTTGCCGCGCAGCCGTTCCTCCGCCTCGTGGAGCTGGTACTCGCCGTACATGGCGCCGACGAAGACGCCGACGTCCTTGCGGTGCACGGGGTCGCCGCCGGTGACGAGGGTGTCGGGGGTGTATCCGGCGTCGTCGAGGGCGGCCCAGCAGGACTCGAGGAAGAGCCGGGACTGCGGGTCGACGGTGCCGGCCTCGCGCGGGGAGATGCTGAACAGCGGCGCGTCGAAGTTCTCGACGCCCTTCACGAAGCCGCCCCACTTGGTGTAGGTGCGGTCGACGCGGGTCTTGTCGGGGTCGTAGAGGGCCTCGGCGTCCCAGCGTTCGCGGGGTACCTCGGTGATGCTGTCGCGCCCGGCGACGAGGTTGTCCCAGAACGCGTCGAGTCCGTCGGCCTCGGGGAACCGTCCGGCGACGCCGATGATCGCGACGGCGCGGGGGTCGACGGCTTCGTGCGCGGCGGCCGGTGCGGACCGGGGAGCGGCCTGGACGCGGGCGCTCGCGTCGAGCGGCGCGGTGGAGGAGGCGGGCGGTTCGGCTACGGCCGGGGCGGGCTCGGGCCGGTCCGCGCCGGTGAGTTCGGCGCAGCGTTCGGGGAACTCCTCGGCGAGGTGCTCGGCGAGCTCGGCGACCGTGCGGCACTCGAACAGGAGCGTCTTGGAGAGCCGGCCGAAGTCGGCGGCCAGGAGTTCCACGACGCGGATGGCGAGGAGCGAGTCGATGCCCAGGTCGTCGAAGGGCCGGTCGGGGGTGACCTGTTCGACGGGCGTGCGGGTCGCCTCGGCGACGACGGCCCGCAGCCGCTCCTCCAGCAGTCCGGCGACCGGGGCCGTGGCAAGGGGGGCCGCGACCGGGCCGGGTTCCACGGGCGTCACCGGTGTCACCGGCGCCTCGGGCTTCTCGGGCCCGGCGGCCGGTTCCGGGTCGAGCAGTGCGAACGCCTCCCGCAGCCGGTCCAGGTCCCCGTACAGCACGACCGGCGCGCTCTCCTCGCCGTCCCGCCCGGGCGCGCCGAGCAGGGCTTCGAGGACGGCGGTCCCGGTGGCGGTGGGCATCGGGCGCATACCGAGCGCGGCGAGTTCCTGCTCGGCGTCCGGGCCGGTCCGCATGCCGCCCTCGGCCCAGTACGGCCAGCTGACGGAGAGGGAACGGCCGCTGCGGGACGCGGACTTGGCGAGGCGCGCGCGGCGGGCGACGAACCCGTCGGCGGCCGCGTTGGCGAACGCGTAGTCGGCCTGTCCGGGGCTGCCGAGCGCTCCGGAGACGGAGGAGTAGACGACGAAGAAGTCCAGCGGCCAGTCGGCGGTGGCGGCGTCGAGCGCGGTCGCGGCGGTCAGCTTGGCCGCGATCACGTCGGCGGCGTCGGTGGTCTCCTTGCGCAGCACGTAGGCGTCGCGCAGGACGCCCGCGCAGTGCAGCACGCCGTGGACCGGGCCTTCGGCCCTGATCCGCTCCGCGCGGGTGCCGACGGCGGCCGCGTCAGTGCTGTCGAGCCGGTGGTACGTGACCGATCCGCCGACGCGCGCGGCATGTTCGGCGAGCCGGTCGATCTCCGCTCCGCGCTCTCCGGTCGCGGCGGACCGGCCGGTGAGGACGAGGTGCGCGGCACGGGTGTCGAGCAGGTGGCGGGCGAGCAGGGTGGCGAGGCCGCCCATGCCGTTGATCCAGTACCGGCCGCCGTCGCGGAACGGGGCGCGGCCACCGGCCGGAAGGGCGGTGGGGCGCAGTACGGAGGTGGTGAGGGTGCCGTCGCGGGCGACGCCGAGCCGGCGGGCCTCGGGGGCCCGGGTGACGGCGGCGCGGACGGCGGACGCGAGCGCGTCGGGTCCTGCCTCGGTGTCGAGCGCGAGCGCGGTCACCTCGAAGCGCGGGTTCTCCCCGGCGAGGGAGCGGCCCAGGGCGGCGACGCCGTGTCCGGTGACGGCCGCCGCGTCGTCGAGGGCGTCGGCGGGGTGCGGGACGAGGATCTTGGCGCCGCGCCGGGAGAGCGGGCGCAGCAGGGCCTTGAGGAGGGCGAGCAGGCGCAGGGCGTCGGCCGGGGACCCGGTGGCGGCCCGCTGGAGCGGCCACACCACGACGGGGGCGGCGGTGCCCTCGCCCAGCCGGGCGACGAGCTCGGCGCCGGTGGCGGCGGCCTGCTCGGCGTCCTCGGGGTCGGGCAGCCGTACGGCGGCCCCTTCGAGGGGAGTGTCGCCGATGACGACGAGCGGGGCGTCGAGGCGGTCCTGCGGGGACACCTCGAACGGGATGCTCGCGGGCGCGAACAGGTGGATTCCGTCGGGCAGTTCACGGGGCGCGGAGGAGGAGCCGTCCGTACGCGGTACGGGGCGCAGGGCCAGGCCGTCCAGGGTGAGGACGACGTTTCCGTCCGGGCCCGCGACCGTCACGTCGTACTTGCGCACCCGGCGCCCGCCGCCGGCCAGCCGCACGGGCCGCACCCGCACCCAGGCCTCGCGCGGCAGCGGGGCGTGCGAGGTCAGGGCGTCGACGGCGAAGGGGATGAACGTCTCGCCGTCGAGGTCCTCGCGCAGCACGCAGCCGATGACGGTCTGCAGGGCGCCGTCCAGGACGTACGGGCACAGGGTGTCGCCGCCGGAGGGGCCGTCGGCGGCGATGCGGGCGAGGGCGCCCTCGCTGCCGTGGCGCAGTTCGCGCAGCACCTGGAAGGCCGGGCCGTAGGTGACGCCGTGCTCGGCGAAGTACCGGTACAGGTCCGCCGGTTCGGCCGTGTCGGGGAAGGCGGCGCGCAGGGCGGTGAGGTCGAGCGGGGCGGGGGCCGGCGGGGCGCCGGTCGTGGGGCGGGCCTCGGCGTGCTCGGTGTCGGACAGGACGCGCACGCTCTCGCCGGTGACGACGGCGGTCAGGGTCACGGGGGCGGTGACCTCGACCGGCCGGTGGAAGGCGATGTCGGCGAGGCCGGATGCGGCGGGGTCGGTGCGGCGGGCCGCGGTGAGGGCGAGGTCGAGCTGGGCGGCGGCGGGCAGCACCGGGCGGCCCGCCACGACGTGGTCCGCGGCGACCGGGTCCTCGGGCCGCACGGTGCGGGTGGGGGCGGCGCCGGGCCGGGGCCAGAGCGTGCGGGCGAACGGATAGCCGGGCAGCCGGACCCGGCGGCCCGCCGGGGCGTCCGCGTCGGCTTCCGGCAGTTCGCCGGTGCCTTCGGCCCAGGCCCGGTAGGCCTCGGGTGCGTCGGGCGCAACCGGCTCCGCGCCGGCGGCCAGCTTCCGTAGGGTGTCGGCGAGTTCGGTCGTGGACGCGGCGGGGAGGGCGGCGCGCACGCGGCGGGTGCTGCGGCCCGTGCGCAGGGTGTGCGCCACGTCGGTGAGGGGGTACTGCGTGACGGCGTCGGCGAGTTCACCGGCGAGGGCGCGCAGCGCGGTGTCGGTGTGGGCGGACAGGACGCACCACCGCGCGTCGCCGTCCCCATCGCCGTCCCCGTACCCGTACCCGTCGGTGCTCGGCGCCTCGGATCGCGGAGCCGGCGGGGCCTGTTCGAGGACGACGTGGGCGTTGGTGCCGCCGATGCCGAAGGAGCTGACGGCGGCGCGGCGCGGCCCGTCGGGCACGGGCCAGCCGCCGGAGACGAGGTCCGCGTCGGCGACACGCAGTCCCCCGGCCCCGCGCAGCGCGCGGTTGGGTGTGGAGTACGGGGACTGGACCGGCACGGTGCCGTGCTCCAGGGCCAGGACGGCCTTGACGACGCCCGCGATGCCGGCGGCCGTGTTGAGGTGGCCGAGGACCGACTTGACGGAGCCGAGCGCGGCGGGGTGCGGGCGTTCGCCGCCGTAGACCCGCTCCAGCGCGGCGAACTCGACCGGGTCGCCCAGGTGGGTGCCGGTGCCGTGGGTCTCCAGGTAGCCGACCGAGTGCGGGTCGGTGCCCGAGACGGCCAGGGCCTCGCGGATCACGGCTTCCTGCCCCTCGGGGGAGGGCGCGTGGTAGTCCATCTTGCGGCCGCCGTCGTTGTTGACGGCGCTGCCGCGCAGCACGGCCCGCACGGGGTCGCCGTCGCGCACGGCGTCGGCGAGGCGGCGCAGCACGAGGGCGCCGCCGCCGTTGCCGAAGAGGGTGCCGTCGGCGGTGTCGTCGAAGGGGCGGCACTCGCCCGTCGGGGAGAGGATCATGCCGGGCGCGGCCAGGTATCCGGCCTGCGGGAAGTGCAGGGACGCGGCGGCCACGACAGCGAGGTCGCACTCGTGGCCGAGCAGGCTCTCCGCGGCCAGGTGCAGGCCGACGAGCCCGCTGGAGCAGGCGGTCTGCACGGTCAGGCTGGGACCGGTGAGGCCGAGCTTGTAGGAGACGCGGGTCGCCGCGAAGTCCTTGTCGGACGACGAGAAGCGGATCATGCCGGCGGCGTCGAGCTCCGTGATGCCGACCGGCGGAAGGGTCGGCTGGCCGACGGAGACGTAGGCGGCGGTGCGCAGCCCGGTGCGGTCGGGGGCGAAGCCCGCGTCCTCCAGGCCGTGCCAGGCGACCTCCAGGAGCAGCCGCTGCTGCGGGTCCAGCCATTCGGCGTGCTGGGCGCTGTAGCCGAAGAACTCGGCGTCGAAGGCGTCCGCGTCCTCGAGGACGACGCCGGCGGGCACGAACTCCTCGCGGGCCAGGGTGGCGGGGTCGTGTCCGAGGGCGATCAGCTCGGCGTCGGTGTGGCGCCGGATGCCGGAGCGTCCCTCGTCGAGCAGCTGCCAGAGCCGGCCGACGGAGGTCGCGGGCCCGAACCGGCAGGCCATGCCGACGACGGCGATGGCGTTGGGGTCGATTCCGGTGGCGTCGTGGGTCATCGTTCGTCTCCGAGTCGGAACGCGCGCCGCAGCTCACGGCGGGAAGGTCGGTCGGGGGCGGCGGCGGGTGCGCTGGGCGCGGAGGGGGCGGTGGCGCCGAGGCGTCCGGCGAGCAGGCCGACGAGGTCGTCGACGGTGGGCCGGGCGAACAGGTCGGCGAGTTCGAGGCCGGTGTCCGGGTGGGCCGCGTCGAGCCGGGCGAACAACTGGCCGAGCAGCAGGGAGTTGCCGCCGAGGTCGAAGAACCTGCGGTCGGTGGGGACGTGGTCCGTCTCCAGCAACTCGCGCCACAGGTCGAGGACTTCGGCGCGCAGTGCGTCGGTGCTCACCGTGGCCGTCCCGGGAGCCTGTTCCGGGGGCGTTCCGGGAGTCGGCGCGGCCGGAGTCTCCTGCGCGGCCAGGTTCTCCTGCGCGGCCAGCCGGACGGCCTCCTTGCGGTCGACCTTTCCGTTGGGCGTGAGCGGCAGTTCCTCGGCCGCGACGAGCCGGTCGGGCAGCATCCACGGCGGCAGGCTCGCCGAGGCGAACTCGCGCAGGGCGGCGAGGTCGGGCAGCGGGCTGCCGGCGCGGGGCACGGCGATGACGAGGAGCCGGGCCGAGGGGCCTTCGCCCCGCACCGCGAGGACGACGCGGGCGAGCGCCGGGTGGGCGCTCAGCACGGCCTCGATCTCGCCGAGTTCGATGCGGTGGCCGCGGATCTTGACCTGGCTGTCGGCGCGGCCGAGGAAGAGCAGGCGCCCCGCCTCGTCCCGCCGGACCAGGTCCCCGGTGCGGAACCAGCGGCCGCCGCCGGTGGCGCGGACCGGATGGCCGGTGAAGCGCTCGGCGGTGAGCGCGGGCTGCTGCCAGTAGCCCTGGGCCACGCCCGCTCCGCCGATCCACAGTTCGCCGGGCTGCCCCGGCGCCGGGGGCCGGCGACCGTCGACCTCGGTGAGGACGAGTTCCGTCGCGCCGATCGGCTCGCCCAGGTGGACGGGGCCGTCATCGGTGACACGGGCGAGGGTGGACCAGATGGTGGCCTCGGTGGGGCCGTAGACGTTCCACAGGCTGCCCGTGCGGGCGGCGAGGGCGGTGGCGAGACTGCCCGGCAGCGCCTCGCCGCCGCAGAGCGCGACGAGTCCGGCCGCGCCGTTCCAGCCGCCCTCCACGAGGAGTTGCCAGCCGGCCGGGGTGGCCTGCATCGCGGTGATGCCGCGGGACTCGATGAGGCGGGCGAGGCGGCGGGCGTCGACGACGTCGGTGCGTTCGGCGACCACGACGGTGCCGCCGGTCAGGAGCGGCAGGAACAGTTCGAGGACCGAGATGTCGAAGCAGACGGTGGTGACGGCGAGGAGCCGGGCCGGGTCGCGCTCGTCGATGCCGACGGTCGCCGCGATGGCTTCCAGGGTGTGGACGACGTTGCCGTGGGTGACACCGACGCCCTTCGGCCTGCCGGTGCTGCCGGAGGTGAACATCAGGTACGCGAGATCGGTGGGCGCGGGCGGGCTCCCGGCGGGGGTGCCGGTAATGGTGTCGGTGCCGGTGTCGCCGCGCAGGTCCGCGGGGTCGAGGGTCGTGAGGCGTCCGGGCAGCAGCCAGGTCAGGTCCCGGTCGGCGACGGCGACGGTGCAGCCCGCGCCCTCGACGACCAGGGACAGCCGTTCGCTGGGGTAGGAGTCGTCCAGCGGGACGTAGGGGCGGCCGCTCTTGAGGATGCCGAGCAGGACGGCGGGCAGCCGTGCGGAGCGGTGCATCAGGACCGCGACGGGCTCGCCCGGCTGCGCCGCCGCGTCGACGCGGCGGGCGACGGTGTCGGACAGGGCGTCGAGTTCGGCGTAGCTGAGGCGCTCGTCGTGGTCCTCGACGGCGGTCGCGTCCGGGCAGCGGCGGACGGTCGCGGCGAAACGGGTCACGAGAGTGCCCGCGGCCGGATCGAGCAGGTCGCCGACCGAGGTGCCGGTCGTGGCGCGGGCGGCGGTCGCGAGGTCGACGGCGGTGCGGCGCAGGTCCTCCACGAACCGGTCCACGCCGGCGCCGTCGAGGACGGCGGTGCGGTGGTTGGCGAGGATCTCGGTGCCGTCGGGGGTGTCGGTGATCTCGAGGCCGAGGTCGAAGTGGCCCTGCTGGCCGCGCCGGTGGACCGGCTCCCAGCCGGCGGGCGCGGGCTCGTCGGCCCGCTCCCAGTTCTGGTAGGCGAGCGTGACGGTGGGCAGGGCGTCGTCGCCGTGCGCGGCACGGCACAGGGCGGCGAACCGCGGGTAGGGCAGCGCCGCGTGGGCGAGGGCCTCGCGGACGGACCGGCCGAGGGTGCGCAGCCAGGCGGCGGGGTCGAGCGCGGGGTCGAGGTCGACGCGTACGGGGACCGTGTTCACGAAGCAGCCGACGGTCGCCTCGTCCTGCGCGGAGGAGCGCCCGTAGGTGGGCACGGCCACCAGGAAGGAACGCCGGCCGGTGGCCCGCGTCAGGGAGAGGGCGAACGCGCCGAGCCACGCGGTGAACCGGGGCACGTCCGCGGCCCGCGCGAGCTCGCCGAGGGCGGCGGTCAGGCTGCCGGGCAGCGTGTACTCGCGGTGGGCTCCGGCCGGTCCGGCCTGCTCACCGCCGCCGGGGAAGAGGACACCGGCGGGGGTGCCGTCGGCCAGGCGGGTGCTCCAGTGGCGTTCGGCCTCGGCCCACACGGCGGGCTCGGCGCCGTCACGTTCGCCGCGCAGCGCCGCCGCCGGCGAGCCCGGCTCGGGCAGTTCGGCGGGCACGCCGCGCACGTGGGCCGCGTACAGGGCGGTGATGTCGCGGCGCAGCAGGTCGGCGGAGCGGCCGTCCACGGCGATGTGGTGCGTAGTGAGCTGAAGGACGGGGCGCTCCCCCGCGACCTCCCACAGCACGGCCCGCAGCAGCGGTTCGGCGGAGGTGCGCAGCCTGCGGTCCCCCTCCTCGGCGACGGCCCGCTCCAGCGCGTCGCCGTCGACGATCCGGGTGACGAGCGCGGGGGCGTCCGGCGCGGGGACGAACGCGGGGCTTCCGTTGTGGGTGCGCACGCAGCAGCCGAGCAGGGGGTGGCGCCGCACGAGATCCGCCACGGCGGCGCGCACGGCCTCGCGGTCGGCGCCCTCGGGCAGCCGCCAGGACAGCGAGATGTTGTACGGGGTGTGCGGGGCGGCGGCCTGGTCCGCGGCCCACATGCCGACGAGCCGGTCGGGCAGCGGGGCCGGGAACGTGGCGTCGACGACCGGGGTGACCGGGGCGGCGACGGTGGCGGCTCCCTCGGCGGCGAGGGCCGTCAACTGGGCGCCGCGCGAGTCCAGCAGACGCCTGGTCAGGTCCCGCAGCCCGGTGCTGTCCAGCAGCAGCGGCAGCGGCACCCGGCCGAGATCGTCCTCCAGGATCCGGGCCAGCCGCATCAGGGCGATGGAGTCCAGCCCGTGGTCGGCGAGCGGAAGATCGGGGTCGAGCTCGAGGTCCCCGGCACCACGCCCGAGGGTCTGCGCGACCCGCCCGGTGATCCACCGCAGCGCGCCCTGCTCGGGGCCGCCGGGGGACGACTGCGGTACGGGGGTGGGCTCGGGCCGGGCGGACGTGGGCGGAGAGTCGGGCACCGGTGTCGGCTCCGTGCGTACGCCCACGGCCGCTTCCCACGCGGTGAGGTCGCCGGCCGCCAGGGCCGCGTAGGGCGTGGCGGTGTCCGGGGCGAGCAGGGGCCATACGCGACTCAGGGCCGCCCGGGTGCCGACGGGGCGCAGGCCGTACGTGTCGGACAGGTAGGCGAGGGTGTCGGGTTGCGGGGCCATGCCCGCGTCCGCGAGGACGGGCCAGCCGACGGACAGGGTGCGGCCGGGCCGGCCGGTCGCCGTGCGGCAGGCGGCGAAGCCGTCGAGGAAGCCGTTGGCGAAGGCGTAGTCGGACTGGCCCTGGTTGCCGACGAGGGCGGCGAGGGACGAGGCGAGGACGAAGAAGTCGAGGGGGTGGTCGGCGAGGGCCGCGTCCAGGCGCAGGGCGCCGAGGACCTTGGCCCGGCACACCTCCTCGACGGTCTCGGCCGTCTTGCCGCGCAGGAATCCGTCGCGGAGGACGCCGGCCGTGTGCACGACGCCGCGCAACCGTATGCCCTCCTGGGCGAGCCAGTGCCCGAGCGCGGCCACGTCGTCGGCGTCGGCGACGTCGCAGCGGCGGTACGTGACGGCGCCGGCCCGGCTCAGTTCCTTCAGAGCCGCGGCGTCCGGCTCCGAACGTCCCACGAGCACCAGGCGGGCACCCGGCGTACGGGCCAGGATGTCGGCGGCGACGTGGCGGCCGAGTCCGCCGAGCCCGCCGGTGACGAGGTAGGCGCCTTCGGGCCGCAGGGGCGGGCACGCCGTGTCCGGGGCGGTGAAGGCCGACCCGGTGAGCGGACGCAGGACGGACGCCCTGCGCCCGGCGCCGCCCAGCCGGACCCAGTCGGCGCCCGCGGCGGGCCGTGCGGCCTCGGCGAGCAGCTCCGTGATGTCCGTGGGGGCGGCGGCCCCGTCGAGGGTCACCAGACGCACCGTGAACCGGCCCGTCTCTCCGGCGACGGTCCGCGCCAGGCTGTGCAGAGCGTGCGTCAGGGGCGGGAGGACGCCGTCGCGTCCGGCCCGGGTGACCAGCAGGACGCGGGCACCGTCCAGGGCGCGGCTGCGGACGAACGCCCGCAGGAGCCGGAACACGGGGCCCAGTTCGCCGCTCACGAACCGCTCCCACTCCCCCGTGACCTGGTCCGGGGACAGCGGTTCGGCTCCGAGGCGCGCGGCCGCGCCGCCGTGCGCCAGGTCGACGAGGACGACGGCGGGCGGGCCGGTGCGCCGGGCGGTCTCCGCGAGGGTCTCCTCGTCGGCGGCCTGCTCCGTCCCGAGGGTGGCGGCGGCCGGTGCGTCCCAGCCGGGGGCTCCGGTGCCGACGACCCACAGCGGTGCCTGCGGGAGGTCGGGGCCGGCCGCGCCGGCCGGTGCGGGGTGCCAGTCCGTGACGTATCCCCGTACGGGCACGGGGTCGGACGCGATGTCGGTGGTGGATGTGGATGCGGCGGCCGGGCGGGGGGCGGCCGGTCGGATCCCCTCGTCCACGAGGACGCGGAAGCCGGTCACGTCGGCGAGGACGTCCCCGCTGACCGGGTCGATGACGTTCAGGTCGAAGACGTGGATGCCGGCGGCGGCGTCGTGGCGTACCCGGCGGGCGTGCACATAGGCGCCGCCGGTGGTCGGCTGATGGACCGTCAACCGCTCCACGGCCAGCGGGCGCAGGGTGCGACCGGCGCCGGACCCCTCCCGCAGCAGCAGGTACGCGGCCGTCTGGCAGGCCCCGTCGAGCAGCGCGGGGTGCACCACGTGACGGCCGTCAGGGTCCTCGCCCTCGTCGAGCCGCAGCTCCGCGGTGACCTCCTCGCCGCGCGCGACGGCCCGCCGCACGGTGCGGTACAGGGGGCCGTACGCGAATCCGTGGGCCGCGAACAGCCCGTAGAAGTCCTCGCCGTCCCCGGCGCCGAGGTGGGCGTCGAGTTCGGCGGTCCGGTAGACGAGGACGGGCCGTACGGGGCCGTCCGCGCCGGGGGCCGGCGCCGGGTCGACCCAGCCCTGGGCCACGACGTTGTCCTCGACGCAGGTCCTGAAGCGCCGCGAGCCGCGGGCGTCGGGCTCGTCGAGGACCGTGCTGACGGTCATCGGCAGGCCCGCGGCCGGCCGCGGCCAGACGAGGTCGCGCAGGACGGTGCGGTAGGGGTTGCCGCCCGCGCCGAGCAGCGCCTCGTGCACCAGCTCGGGGTGGAAGGCCCCGGGCAGCAGGGGCTCGCCGTCCACGACGTGGTCGGCGACCCAGCGCGAGGCGCCGCCCAGGCGTGCGGTGACGGTGCGGGCGGCCGGCACGGTCAGGGTGTCGGTGAGCGGCATCGGGGAGCTGCCGGACTCGGGCAGAGCGCAGCGGACGCGGGCGAACGGCGTGCCGGGCAGCGGGATGCGCCGCCCGCCTGCCGTGGGGGCGCAGGCGGCGTCGGCGACCCAGGCGCGTGCTGCGTCGTCCGCGCCGTCCGCCCGCGGGTCGGTGAGGAGCGCGGGGTGGGTGGCTCCGTCGGCGAGAGCGTGCAGCGCGGCGCGCAGTTCGTCCGTGTCGTGGGCGGTGACGGCGGCCCGGCAGGGACCGTGGTCGCGGCCGGTGTGCAGGGTGTGGGCGATGTCGGCGAGGGAGTGGCCGTCGACGGCGGCGGCGAGCGCGCGGGCCGTGTCGGCCAGGCGTCCGGCGTCCGGTGCGGAGAGGGGTATCAGGACGGGCCCGGCCGCACGCTCCGCCGCCTTGTGGTCCTCTCGGTACTCCTCGCGATACTCCTCCAGGACTACGTGGGCGTTGGAGCCGCCCGCGCCGAACGAGCTGACGGCGGCCCGGCGCGGCGTAACGGTGCCGGTGCCGGTGCCGGTGCCGGTGAAGGTGGAGGTGCTGTTCCAGGGTTCGGCGGCCGTCTGGATGCGCAGCGCGGTGCCGTCGAGGCCGAGCTTGGGGTTGGGCCGTTCGGCGTGCAGGGTCGGTACGAGGCGTGCGTGCCGCAGTTGCAGGATGGTCTTGGTCAGTCCGGCGATCCCGGCGGCGGCCTCGGCGTGGCCGATGTTCGACTTGACGGAGCCGACGCGCAGCGGGCCGTGGGTCCCGGCGTCCTCGAACGCGAGCGCCAGGGCGCGCAGTTCGACGGGGTCGCCGAGTTCGGTGCCGGTGCCGTGCGCCTCGAGGTAGCCGACGCTCGACGGGTCGACGCCGGAGCGGCGCAGCGTGGCGCCGATGAGCGCGGCCTGGGCGCGCGGGTTGGGGACGGTGTAGCCGCCCGTGCCGCCGCCGTGGTTGAGGCCGGTGCCGCGGATCACGGCGTGGATCGTGTCGCCGTCCGCCTCGGCGCGGTCGAGCCGCTTGAGGACGACGGCGCCCGCGCCCTCGCCGGGGACGAACCCGTCGCCGCCCGCGCCGAACGCCCGGGTGTGCTCGCCGCGCGAGGGCATCCCGAGGGCGCACAGGCCGGTGAAGCGGTCCGGGTGCAGGTACAGGTTGACGCCGCCCGCGAGCGCGAGGTCCGCCTCGCCGTTCTGCAGGGTGCGGCAGGCCAGGTGCAGGGCGGTCAGGGAGGACGAGCACATCGTGTCTACGGTCAGGCTCGGGCCGCTCAGGTCGAAGACGTGCGAGACGCGGTTGGCGACGGACGCGGCGGCGGTGACCGCGTACTCGGGGTTGTCGGCGCCCGCGGCACGGGCGTCGCGCTGGACGAGCAGGTGGCTGTTGGCGGTCACTCCGGCGAACACCGCGACGGACGGGCCGCCGTGGCTGCCGGCGAGGCTCCGCCGGGCGTAACCGGCGTTCTCGAAGGCCTCCTTGGCGATCTCGAGGAACAGCCGCTCCTGCGGGTCCATGAGCGCGGCGTCGCGCGGGGTGAGCCGGAACATCGCCGGGTCGAAGGCGTCGATCCCGTCGACGAAGCAGCCCCAGCGGGCGTATCCGCCGCCGAGGGTGCGGGCGGTGCGCCAGTCCCACCGTTCGGCGGGCACCTCGCGCACTGGGGTGCGTCCGGCGTCCAGCAGCTCCCAGAACGCGTCGACGTCCGCGGCGCCCGGATAGCGTCCGGCGAGTCCGACGACGGCGATGGCGTCGCTGCCCGTGGCTCGCTCGGGGGGTGCGGCCACAGGGGTCACCGGTGCCGCCCTGTGGGGCTGGGCGACCTCTCGTACGGCCTGGTCGGCTTCCGTACGGGTCGGCAGGGACGCGCTCGGCGCCGGGGCCAGGTGCCGGGCCAGGTCCCTCGGGGTCGGGTGCTCGAAGAGCAGGGTCGACGTGACGGTCCGCTCGGGGAACCGGGCCCGCAGCCGCTCGCAGAACTCCTCGTTGAGGAGGGAGTCCACGCCGAGCGCCGGGAAGTCACGGTCCGGGTCGAGCAGGGTCCGGTCGCGGGCGGTGAGTTCGCCGACCAGGTCCAGGAGACCGTCCAGGACGTCCCCTGATATCTGCGCCGGCAGCGGCTGGGGCTGGGGCTGGGGCTCTGCGGCGCGCTCGGCCACTCGACCGGGACCCGCCGTCCCGCGCGCCGCCAGCATCCCGGCCAGCTCGTCCACGGTCCGGTGCTCGAACAGGGCTGTCGCGGTCACCGGGCCGTACCGGCGCGACACCGCCTCGACCAGCTCCATGTTCAGCAGGGAGTCGACACCCAGCTCCTGCCAGGGCAGATAGCCGGGCACCTCCGCGCCGGGATCGCCGAGCAGATCACGCACGACGGCCCGCAGCCCCTCGGCGATGTCCGCGGTCGCGGGCTCCGTGCCGAGCGTCTCGAGCGTCCCGGGCACCTCGGCGCCGGGCGGCAGGCAGGTCAGCAGGGCCACGCAGCCCGGCACGTCCCGCAGCCGGTCGACGCCGGTGAGCCGCCACCCGTGCTCCTCGAGCAGCGCGCGCCAGCGCGGCACGTCGAGGAGCGGGCCGTGCGGCATGCGCCGGTCGGTGTCGACGTACCGCCACCAGCCGTCCGTCAGGCCGAAGGTGAGGGTGTAGACGGCCGCGGGGGCGACCATCTCGGCGAGGAGCAGGCGGCCGCCGGGCGCGAGCAGCCGGCCGATGTGGTCCAGGGTGCGGGACAGGTCGCGGGTCGCGTGGATGACGTTGCTGGCGACGACGAGATCGACGGCGGCGGCCGGGAAGCCCTGGGGCTCCGGGTTCTTCTCGATGTCGAGCAGGCGCGGCGTCACGCGGTCGCCGAACCGGCGGCGGCCGTGCTGGAGGAAGGCCGGCGAGACGTCGGTGTACGTGTAGTAGGCGTCCCGCACCCCGCGTGCGTCCAGGGCGGCCAGCGCGGCGGTGGTGGTGCCGCCGACGCCCGCGCCGATCTCCAGGATCCTCGGTGCGCGCAGCGCGGCGGCGCCCTCGGCGAGGGCTTCGGCGGCCGCGGCGTTGACCGGGTCGAAGAGCTGGTTGCCGCTGTAGACGGCGGTGACCCCGCTGAGGTCGCCGCCGGGGAACAGGACGGCCGTGGCGGGCAGTTCGCCCCGCAGGACGGGCCCGTACGACTCCAGGGTGCGGTCGAGCAGGGTGAGGTGCCCGGCCAGGTCGGGGTGGGCGGCGAGCAGGCGGTCGCGGGTGCGGTCCAGCTCCGCGCGGGTGGGCACGGGTGCTCCCGCCTCGGCGTGCTCGGTGAGGAGTTCGAGGACGGCGGCGAGGAGCCTGCGGTGCTCGGGGACGATGCCGAGGAGCGTGGACGCGGTCTCCGTGACGGTCGCGGGCCGCGCGGCGAGCGCCGGCGCGAGACCGAGTTCCGTCATCCGGTGGGCGAGCGCGCCGCGCGCGTACGTGTCGAGCCGGCGTGCGGGGTCCGTGCTCTCCCCGGCGCCCGTGCTCTCCCCGGCCTTAGCGCTCTCCCAGGCCGTGGTGGCGGGTGCGGTGAGCGGGCGCAGCGGCTCCGGTTCGCCGCTGAGCACGAGGGACTGCGGTCGGTTGCCGGACATGCCCGCTTCCAAGGCGGCCACTCCCCTTTCCGGGTCGAATGCGGTGATGCCGGGATATTCGCGGGCGACGTGCGTGGTGTAGCGGCGGGCCAGGCCGGTGTCCCGCCACAGTCCCCAGTCGAAGGCGCGCACGGCGAGTGCGGTGTCGCCGTCGACGGCGGTGGCGTAGTGGCCGAGGAAGGCGTTGGCGGCCGAGTAGTTGAGGCCGCCGACGCTGCCGAAGAGGCCGGCGGCGGAGGAGAACAGGACGAGGGCGGCGGGCCGGCCCGCCGGGCGCTCGCGCAGGGCGCGGCGCAGGGCCAGGACGGCGGTCACCTTGGTCGCGAGGACCCGGTCCAGGTCCTCCCGGCGCAGGTCGTCGAGGCGGGCCGGGCTGAGCGAGCCGACGCTGTGCACGACGCCGTCCGGTGCGCCGAACGCGGCGCGGCAGGCGGCGACGGCGCGTTCGACGGCGGTGGGCTCGGCGATGTCGGCGCTGAAGTACCGTGCCCGCGCCCCGAGTCCGGACAGCTCGGCGAGCAGGGCCGCCGTCCGCTCGTCGGCGGGCGAGCGGCCCACGAGGAGGAGCCGGGCCTGGTAGCGCCGGGCGAGGTGGCGGGCCACTTCTGCTCCGATGCCTCCGGCGCCGCCGAACAGCAGATAGGTCCCGCCCGTGACGAAGCCGTCGCCGTCGCCGGCGGATGCCGGTGCCGGGCGGTCGGCGTAGATCTGGCGCAGGCGGCGGCCGCCGCGCAGGGCGACGAGCGGTACGGCCGGGGCGCAGGGTTCGGCCAGGGCCGCGGCGAGTTCGGCGGGGCCCGCGTCCGCGTCGAGGTCGACGGCGGCGGCGGTGAGTCCTTCGATCTCCCGGGGCAGGGTCCGCAGGGCACCGAGCAGGGCGCCCTGAAGCGCCGCTCCGGGCCGCGGCGCGCCGCCGTCCGGGGCGGTGAGTCCTACGGTGACGAGGGTGAGCCGGGCACCGTCGTGCGCCCGGGCCACGGTGAGCAGGGTTTCGAGCCGGTCCCCCAACGCCCGTACGCCCGCCGCGTCCTCGCCCCAACGGGAGCCGTCCACGAGCAGGGCGACGTGCTCGGCGCCGCGCACGGCCCCGGCCAGCCCGGGGTCGTCGGCGGACACGGCCCGCACACCGGGACTCCCGGCGAGCCAGGCGCTGTCCCCGTCGTGCACGACCACGACGTCGTGGGCGGGCGAGGAGTCCGCGGGGGCCGCTTCGACGTGCCATTCCGGCACCAGCACGCGAACGTCGCCGCCCGGTCGGTCGTCGGCACGCGCAGGTTCGGGCACGGGCGTGTCTTCGCCCGGTCGTCCTTCCGTGCGGGCCGGACCGGAGCCGGGCACCGGCACGGGGCCGGATGACGCGGTGGCGTGCAGGCGCAGGCCCGCGACGCGGAGGACCGTCCGGTCCTCGGCCTTCACTTCCAGGTCGACGACCGTGTGCGTGGCGCTCTGCGCGGTGCGGACGACCCGGAGGTCCGCCCGCTCCGGTACGGCGCCGGACCAGTCCACCTGCTCCGCCGCCGCCGCGACCTGCCGGCCGGGGGCGTCCGTCAGGGACAGGGCGGTCTGGAGCGCGGCGTCCAGCCAGGCCACGCGCCGGGTCCGGGCGTCCGGGGCGGCCGGGGCGACGAGGTGGGCCAGGGCCTGTTCGCCCTGGCGGCGCAGCTCGCGTACGACGTCGTAGACGGGGCCGGTGACAATGCCGCGCCCGCTCAGCACGCGGCGCAGGTCGATGTCCCGGGCCGGACCGTGGAGTTCCTGGGCGGGCAGGGGCGCCGCGGGGCCGTCGGCGCGCTCGGCGCGGGCGACGGTGGTACCGGCGTGCTCGACGGTGACCCGGGCGGTGCCGCCCGTCTCCGCGCTGCCGCGCAGCAGCCGCACGGAGCCCTCAGCGGGCACGGGCACCGGCCGCAGGAAGCGCAGGTGCCGCAGTGCGACCGGGCCGCCCTCGGCGAGCGCGTCGATCAGGGCCGCGCCCGGGAGCGTGGCGACGCCGCCGACCCGGTGCTCGGCCAGCGGATCGCCGGCGTGCACGACATAGCCGTCCGCAGAGCCGTCCGTGCCGGGCAGCCAGTGGGAGGCGTGTTCGAAGGGGTACGGCACGAGCGGCACGCGGCGCGGGCGCGGCCCGTCGGGCAGGCGCGCGGCCCAGTCCGCGAGGCTCGTGTCCGCGCCCCGGAGCCAGTCGCGCAGCCAGGGATCGGCGGGCTCCTCGTGCTCGCCATGAGTAGCGAACTCCTGGGCTGCGCAGGCGAGTTCGGCCTGGTCGCGGACGACGAACAGGGCGCGGTGCGCGAGGTGCCTGCGGCCGGACTGGAGCGTCCAGGCGATCGCGTCGAGCGTGGGCGCCGACGCCCCGGCGGCCAGTTCGGCGAGGCTCGCGGCGAGCCGGGTCAGCGAGCCCGGCGTCGCCGCGGACAGCGGCACGGCGAACGGGCCGCCGCCCTGAGTGGGCGTGCCGTGGAGCGGCGGCGCCTCCTCCAGGACGACGTGGGCGTTGCTGCCGCCGAACCCGAAGGCGCTCACCGCCGCGCGGCGCGGTACGCCACCGGTCCCGGCCGGCCAGGGCACCGGCTGCGCGGCGACCCGGACCGGGGTTCCGTCGAGCTCGATGTGCGGGTTGAGGCGGGTGAAGCCGGGCGTGCCGGGGATGAGTCCGTGCCGCAGGACCTGGACCGCCTTGATGACTCCGGCCAGGCCGGACGCGCCTTCCAGGTGGCCGATGTTGGCCTTGGCCGAGCCGACCCAGACGCGGCCCTCGGGCCCCGCGGCGCGCTCGGGCATGCCCTGCGGTCCGGCGTCGAGCACTTCGCGGAAGGCGTCCAGTTCGATGGGGTCGCCGAGCGGGGTGCCGGTGCCGTGGGCCTCGAGGTAGCCGAGGTCGGCCGCGCTCAGACCGGCCCGGTCGAGCGCGGTGCGGATCAGTCCGCTCTGTGCGCGCGGGTTGGGCGCGGTCAGCGCGGCGGCGCGGCCCCCGTGGTTGACGGCGGTGCCGCGCACGACGGCGAGCACGGGGTCGCCGTCGGCGAGGGCGCGGCGCAGCGACTTGAGGACGAGCCATCCGGCGCCCTCACCGCGTACGAACCCGTCGGCGTCCGCGTCGAAGACCCGGCTGCCGCCCTGGGGCGAGAGCATGCCGGCCCGGCGGTAGGCGCGGGCGTTGAAGCTGTTGCTGAGCAGGTTCGCGGCGCCCGCGAGCGCGACCTCGCACGCGCCGGAGCGGATGGCGGACTCGGCGAGGGACAGGGCGGTGAGGGCGCCGGAGCAGGCGGTGTCGACCGTGATGCTGGGGCCGGTGAAGTCGTACAGGTGCGAGATGCGGTTGGCAAGGAACGCGGGGAGGGTGCCGGTGGTGGCGTAGCCGTCGGCGGCGGGCCCGTGGGTCACCAACTGCTCGCGGTAGTCGTAGCTGCACGCGGCGGCGTACACGCCGACGGGGGTGCCGGCGAGGGTGTCGGGGGCGAGCCCGGCGTGCTCCAGGGCGTGCCAGCTGAGTTCGAGCAGGGCCCGCTGCTGGGGGTCCATGGACGCGGCCTGACGCGGTGTGACGTCGAAGAAGTCCGCGTCGAACAGGTCGATGCGGTCGAGCAGTCCGGCCCGGAACCCGTCCGGCACCTCACCCGCGAGCCGTCCCTCCCCGACCGGCCCGATCCGGCACTCCCCCGCGCTCAGAAGCCGCCAGAACTCCTCGGCATCCGCCGCACCCGGCACCCGGCAGGCCATACCGATGACGGCGACGGCGTCATCGGCGCCGGAGCCGGTGCGGGTGTCCGTGGCGGTGACAGTGCCCGTGCCCGTGTCCGTGCCGGTGCCCTGGCCCACGCCGGTGCCGGTGCCGGTGCCGGTGCCGGTGCCGGTGCCGGTGCCGGTGGCAGTGCCCGATCCCGATCCCGTGCCCGTGCCCGTGCCCGTGCCCGTCGCAGTGGCGGTGCCCGAGCAGGTGCCCGTACCCGTGCCGTTGTCCTGGGGCGGTGCCTGTTCCGGGGCCTGCTGCGGAATCTGCTGCGAGGCCTGCTCCGTTGTGGTTGTCCGCTCGTCTCGGGCCCGTTCGGACAGCACCTCCGCCAAGGCCTCGAGCGTGGGATGGCGCCAGACGGCGGTGGCGGGGAGCGGGACACCGAAGGCGGTGCGGGTCTCGCGGATCAGGAGCAGCGCACGCGCGGAGTCGAGTCCCTGCTCGCCGAGCGGGCGCGCGGGGTCCACGCGGTGGCCGAGGATCTCGGACGCCAGGTCGACGAGCCGTTCCAGGACATCGGCCGGCGCGGCCGTGACGACCCGAACCGGCGCCTCCGGGGTCTCGTCGGCCGCGCCGGCCGACCTGAGGGACGCGGTCACCGCGTCCAGATAGGCGGACGCGTCCCGCCCGTTGAGCACGGTGTGGTCGAAGGCGAGCACCATCCGGCGCACGGGGCGGGTCCCGGTGTCGTCGACGCCGCCGAGGAAGAGGGTCGCGACGGCGGGCGGCACGACCACCGGCACCGCGAGGTCCGGCCCCCGGTCCCCCAGGTGGGAGAGCAGGAGGGTGACGCGGCCGTCGGCCTGCGACCGGCCGCCGAGCGCCTCCTCGACTGCCTGCGCGTACCGGCCGTCGAACTCGGCGGCCGGGAGGGTGTCGGCCGCGCGCACCACGGCGACGGTGAGATCCGCCTCGTCGGTGGCCACGGCGATCCCGAGGTCCACGTGCTCGTGCACCCGCAGCGTGCCCGGGTCGAGCCGGCGCGAGCGCAGCCGGGCACCCTCGGGCGCCGCCGCGCAGCGGGCCGCGTGGTGGGCGAAGGCCTGGAAGGCGGTCGAGAAGCGGGTGCCGCGGTGCCGGCGCAGCGCGGCCTGGAGTGTCTCCTCGTCGACGAGCGCGGAGACGACGGCGGGGACGACCTGATCGCGGGCGGCGAGCAGCGCCCGGTTGAGGGCGCGCTGACGGTCGGACTGGACGACCTCGGTGAACCCGGCCTCCGCGCCCTCTCCCCCGTCACCGCTCCGGGCGGCGATGTACCGCTGCAGATCGGCTGGCATCAGGCTGCTGCCCTGCGCGGGCACGCTCGGCAGCAGACTCTCGTCGATGCCGAGGCGGCGGGCGTGGGCCCGGGTGCGCGGAGGAATGCGCCGCGTCCCGCCGGGCCGCAGCCCGGGCACACCCCGCACGGACGCGCCGGGGGCCTGCGCCCCGGTGTCCGGTGCCGGGTCGGCGCCCCTACCCCTACCCGTACCCCTACCCGTACCCGTACCCGTACCGGCAACAGCCGGGACCTCCCCACCGGCACCACCAGAAGTCTCCGTACCGGCCTGCCCCACCGGCACGATGCGGCCCACGGAGCCGCCGATCGGGACGGTGTCGCCGACCTCGACGAGCCAGGCCTCGAGGGTTCCGGCCACCGGGGACTCGATCTCGACGGACGCCTTGTCGTGCTCCATCTCGTAGACGACCTCGTCCTTGGCGACCGTGTCGCCCGGCCGCTTGAGGAAGCGGACGATGCGCACCTCGACGATCCCTTCGCCGAGGCGCGGAACGGACAGCACGGATTCCGTGGTCATCTGCGCTTCTTCTCCCTGCGGTCAGGCCAGTACGGAACGGACGGCCGCGACCACGTCGTCGGCGGCGGGCAGCACGGCGCGCTCGAGGTCGGGATGGAAGGGGACGTGCACGTCCTCCCGGGTCACCAGGCGCGGCGGGGCGAGCAGCGAGTAGAACTCGTCGTCCCGCGACAGGAGTTCGGTGATGAGTCCGGCGCCGAAGCTGCTGGTGCGGTTGTCCTCCTGCACCACGACGAGGCGGCCGGTGCGGCGTACGGAGGCGGCGACGGTCTCGCGGTCCAGGGGCACGAGCCAGCGCAGGTCGATCACGTCGGCGGTGACGCCGTCGGCCGCGAGGGCGTCGGCGGCGTCCAGGGCGAGTTCGGTGCCGTTGCCCCAGCTGACGACGGTGACGTCGGCGACGTCGGTGCCGCCGCGCAGGGTGCGGGCGCCGAGGGCGGGTGCGGGCCGTGCGGCCGGTTCGCGGCGGCGGCGCATGAGGTGCTTGGGCAGCAGGATGAGCGTCGGGTCGGACGCGGTGAACGACTCGAGGAACGCGGCCTCGGTGTCCTCGGGGGTGGAGGGGACGACGACCCTGAGGCCGGGCAGGTGGGTGAACAGGCTCTCGTTGCTCTGGCTGTGCCAGATCCCGCCGCCGGGCAGGTATCCGCCCCAGGGCGCGTAGAGGACGACGGGGCACTGCCACGCGGAGAGGCTGCGCCAGCGCAGGGTGGTGAGCTGCGCCGCGATCTGGTTCCAGGCGGGCCCGGCGAAGTCGACGAACTGGAGCTCCACGACGGGCCGCATCCCGGCGGCGGCGAGTCCGACGGCGGCGCCGACGATGGTGGCCTCGGCGAGCGGCGCGTTGGTCATGCGTGCGCCCGCGGCCTCGCCGAGCCCCTTGGTGAAGCCGAAGACGCCGCCCTTGGGGTCGTCGATGTCCTCGCCGAACAGGACGAGTTCGGGGTGGCGGGCGAGTCCCGTGGCCAGGGCGCGGTTGACGGCGGCGACCATGGTCCCGCCGCACGGCTCGGTGAGCGGCGCGGCGTCCGTGTCCGTGTCCGTGACGGCCGGCTCGGGGGCGAAGAGGTGGTCCATGACGGTCTTGGGGTCGGCGGCCGGCTCGGCGGCGACGCGCGCGTAGACCGCCTCGACGTCGGCGGCGTGCCGGGCCGCGGTGCGCTCGATCCACGACGCGTCGACGACGCCCTCCTCGACGAGGCGGGCGCCGAAGAGTTCCACTGGGTCACGCAGCGCGGCCAGGTCCTCCTGGCTGCGGTAGACGCGGTGGTCGTCGGAGGAGGTGTGGGGGTCGAGCCGGTCCAGCTCGCACCACAGGACGTGGGGTCCCCGGCCGTCGCGTATCGCGTCGAGGGCGGTCCGGCCGGCGGCGTGCACGGCGTCGGGGTCGGCTCCGTCGACGACGGTGGTGCGGTCGGGCGGGAGCAGTCCGAGGGCCCGGGGTGACATGTCGGCGGTCGGCGTGGAGATGCCGTAGCCGTTGTCGGAGACGAGGAAGAGGACGGGCAGCGCGCGTTCCACGGCGAACGCGACCGCCTCGAAGAATTCGCCCTGCCGGGTGGAGGCGTCTCCGATGGAGCAGACGACCACCTGTTCGCGGTGCTGCAATTGCGCGGCCCAGGCGGCTCCGGCGGCCGGGAGACACTGGCTTCCGGTCGGGCTCGCGACCGAGAAGACATTCCCTTCGCGGTGGCCGAAATGGGCGCTCATATTGCGTCCGCCGGAATGCGAGGCGGCCTTGGCCATGAGGTCACGGGCCTGGGCCTCGGGGTCCATTCCGCGGGCCAGCAGCAGGGTGCGGTCGCGGTAGTGAGGGACGATCAGGTCCTCGGGTTCCAGCAGCTCACAGAGGGCCGCGAGCGCTTCGTGCCCGGCGGAGGAAATGTGGAACCAGGCCTCGCCCTGCCGCAGCACGATTCCCGATCGGCGGTCGCATTCGCGGGAGAGCAGCATGAGTTCGAGGAAGTCAGCCCGCCGGTCGGCGGGTATCCCCGAAGGCCCGGTTTCCTTCTTCCGATTCGTCACCACCGCATCGTGCCGTGCCACCGTGATCGCGGGCATCGCCCCCAACGACCAATTGGGAGAAGACCGTCGATCCCTCTTGAGAGGGAGTTCCGGGGGAATGGCCGCGGAACGGCGGCGGCCCCTCCCTCGTAGGAGGGAGGGGCCGTGCGGGCGGGTGGTCTCAGCGGGTGACGAGCCGCGCGCCGACGGCGTCCGGCACCGGCGCGGCGGCCGGCTCGGGGTGGGCCATGAGGATGGACCGCTGGAGCCGGCCCAGCGCGGTCGACGGCTCGAGGCCGAGCTCCCGTACGAGGGTGGTGCGCAGCCGCTGGTAGACGCTGAGGGCCTCGCCGCGCCGGCCGGAGCGATGCAGGGCGAGCATGAACTGGCCGTGCAGGCTCTCGTGCATCGGGTACCGGTTGACCAGCACCGTCAGTTCGGAGAGCAGCTCGCGGTGGTGGCCGAGCCGCAGGTCCGCCTCGATCCGCTGGTCGAGGGCGCACAGGCGGGTCTCCTCCAGGCGCCTGACCTCGAGGGTGATCTGGCTGCCGGCCTGGACGTCGGCGAGCGCGGCCCCGGTCCACAGCGACAGGGCGTCGCGCAGCCGCCGGGCGGCTCCCGCGTAGTCCTCGGCGTCCATGGCCCGGTACCCGGCGCCCGCACGCCGCTCCAGTTCCTGGAAGTCGAGGGTGCCGCCGCGGGTCTCCAGGCGATATCCGCCGGGCAGGGTGACCAGGACGTCCTTGGCCTTGGTGCCCTCGTCGCCGCCCTGGAGCAGCGCCTCACCGATGAGTTCCCGCAGTTGCAGTATGTAGGTCTGCAGGGTGGTGCGGGCGCTGCGCGGGGGCTGTTCGTCCCAGAGCTCCTCGATCAGCGTGGGCACGGGGACGACGTGGTCGGCGTTGAGTGCGAGCAGCGCGAGGACCTGACGCGGCTTGGGGGCGGTCGGCGCGATCGAGATGCCGTGCTCCCGCACCGACAGCGGGCCCAGTACTTCGATGTCCATCTTTTCTCCCCAGTTCGGTGCATGCAGGTCAGCGCGTGCAGGGCCACCCACCTCGACGCCGGAGCGGGCATGCTGCGGCATCGGGGCCCATGCAATAAAAAAACAGCATGGTCGGTTTGTCAATCTGGAACAAGTAATCTCTGCCCCATGAGCCCCCGACACCGAGAGAAGAGCGGGTCAGTCGGCCGCCCCGAGCGCCGCCCCGCGGACCGCCGTCAGGCATCCGTCATTGCTGGTGGAAACGGATTCAGCGTCCCTCCAGCGCCCCGTCTCGGCGAACAGCAGGGGCACCGAAGCCAACTGGTAGCGACCGTGCTCCAGCAGCAGAACTCCCCCGCGCCGCAGCAGCCGGCCCGCCACCTTCTCCATCGCGCGGATCATCTGCAGACCACCCTCACCAGCCCAAAGAGCCAGCGGTGGATCGTAGTTGAGCACCTCGGGGGCGCTGGTGCGCAGCCCGATGGGGATGTAGGGCGGATTGCTGACGACGAGGTCGACGGTTCCGTCGAGTTCGGGGAAGGCGTCGCGCGCGTCACCCTGGACGATCCGCGCCCCGGTCCCCCGTGCATTGCGAACAGCAACACGTGCCGCCACCTCGGAGAGTTCTACACCGTAGACCTTCGCCTCGGGGACGCGCCGGGCGATCGACACCGCCATGGTGCCGGGCCCCGCACACAGGTCGACCACCACGGGGGACCGATTTCCCCGCCGAATCAGACCATGCAGTCGGTTTATTGCGTCCTCAACGACCTCAGCCGTCTCGGGCTTGGGCACGAACACCCCGGGTGCCAGCTCGAAGCGCTGCCCCATGAACCAGGCGTGCCCCATGATGCGTTCGGCGGGCTCCCGCGCGACGCGGCGCTCCACGTACGCCCAGAACTCCGCCGGGACCGGCCCCGCGCTCAGCGCGTCGAGTCCGGAGGGCTCCACCCGCAGCGCGTGGGCGGCCAGCAGCCGCGCGTCCTCCCGGGCGGCCGCCTCGTCGACCCCGGCCGCGGCGATCCGTGCGGCGGCCTCGTCCAGAGCCTCGGCCAGAAGGTCCGGTGCGGTGGCGTCCGTACGGACCTCGGCGCTCACGAGGCCCTCCGCTGCCCCGCGCCGGCGTCGTCGCCCGTACCGCCGGAGGCGATCCACTCGTCCTCCAGGCGGCACGTCTCCGCGATGATCGTGTCGTACAGGCCGCGCAGGAACGCGGGCTCGATGCCGTGCTCCTCGGCGTACCGGACCGCGCGGCCCTGCACGGTGGCGATGCGGTGCGGCTGCATCATCGCCACGCCGTTCACCCGCTTGTACTCGCCGATGCGCAGGCAGATCTCCAGGCGCTCGCGCACCGCGTCGAGCAGGTCCGCGTCGACCGCGTCGAGACGCGCCCGCAGCGACTCGAGGTCCTCGGCCCCGTCCACGGGCCCGATGCGTAGGGACATGGCAACTCCTCTTTTTCCGCTCGTTTTTCCGCTTGCTGTTCCGCTTGCTTTTCCGCTTGCTTCTCGTCGTGCGATCACTCGTGCGATCAACCGCTGAAGGACTGGGAGACGAAGATGTTCGAGCACTGTGTGGTGGCCGGAGGCACGGGAGCGGTCGGGCGGTTGTTCGCCGGACGGCTGGCCGCGTCGGGTGCGGAGGTCCTGTGCGTCGACCCCGCGGCGAGCGGTCCGGGCGCCGTGGCCGACGACATCCGCGCACCGGGCCCCGCCACCGCCCGCGCCCTGGCCCGCGCCGACCTGGTGCTGCTGGCCGTACCGGAAGCGGTCGCCCTGGACGCCGTGCGCCCGGTGACCCGGCTGATGCGGACCGGGGCGCTCTTCGCGGACACCCTCTCCGTCAAGGAGGGCGTCGCCCGGCGGCTGCGCGACGAGGCGCCCGGCGTCCAGGCGGTGGGCCTCAACCCGATGTTCGCCCCGTCGCTGCCCCTGCCGGGCCGGCCCGTGGCGGCGGCCGTCGTCACCGACGGGCCCGCCGTACGGGAGCTGCTCGGGCTGATCGCCGACTGGGGCGGCCGGGTGGTGGAGATGACGCCGGACGCGCACGACCGGCAGACCGCCGCGCAGCAGGCGGCGACCCACGCCGCCGTCCTCGCCTTCGGTCTCGCCCTCGGTGAGCTGGGGGCCGATGTGGACGCGCTGCGCGCCACGGCGCCGCCCCCGCACCGCACGCTGCTGGAGCTCCTCGCCCGCGTCGCGTCGGGCACGCCGGAGGTGTACTGGGACGTCCAGGCGGCGAACCCGCACGCCGAGGCCGCCCGGCAAGCCGTGGGCCACGGCCTCGAGCGGCTGGGCCGGGCCGTGGCCGACCACCGCCCCGAGGCCTTCGAGGCCCTCTTCGACGAGTTGCGGGCCACCCTCGGCGAGGGGCACCTGACCGAACTGGCCGACGCCTGCGCCGAGTCCTTCGCCCGGCCGCGCTGACGTCGCGGGCGGCCCCGGCCGCCGTCCCGGTGCGGTCACCGCACGCTGCCGGCCAGCAGTTCGCGGGGCCCGGCCGGTGCGGCGGCCTGCGCCTGGCGTAGGGCGCGCAGCGTGGTGCGGGCCTTGAGGAGCATCTCCTGCACCTCGTCGTCCGGGTCGGACAGGGCGATGACCGCCCCGCCCACCCCGATCGTGGCGGCTTCCTCGGTGGCGACGATGGTCCGGATCACGATGCTGAGGTCGACCGCGCCGCTCAGGGCGAAGTAGCCGAGCGCCCCCGAGTAGACGCCGCGCGCCCCGCCCTCGAGCCGGTCGATGAACTGCATGGTGCGCACCTTCGGCGCCCCGGTCATCGACCCGCCGGGGAACGCGGCCCGTACGGCGGCGGGCCGTGAGACGCCGGGGGCCAGCCGCCCGCGCACGGTGCTGACCAGCTGGTGCACGGTCGCGTACGACTCCACGTCGAACAGCTTGGGCACGTGGACGCTGCCGATCTCGCAGACCTGCCCGAGGTCGTTGCGGACGAGGTCCACGATCATCAGGTTCTCGGAGCGGTCCTTCTCCGCCGCGGCCAGGTCCCGGGCGATGGCGGCGTCCTCGGCCGGGGTGGTGCCGCGCGGGCGCGTGCCCTTGATCGGTTTGGACTCGGCGACGCCCTCGGCGTCGATGCGCAGGAACCGCTCGGGTGAGGAGGACAGCACCGCGCCCTGCGGGAACTGCAGGTACGCGGCGTACGGGGCCGGGCTGATGGCCCGTAGCGCCCGGTAGGCGGTGAGCGGGTCGACGCGGCCGGGCACCCGCAGCAGGTTCGTCAGGCACACCTCGTAGGTCTCGCCGTCGCGGATGAGGCGCCGGCACTCCTCGACGAGCTCCCGGTACTCGGCCGGGTCGTGCCGGAACTCGACGTCCAGCGGGAGCAGTTCGTCCTCGGGCAGCAGGACGAGGGGCGGGCCGGGGACGGTGGCGGCCAGGCTCGCCGCGGCCTCGGCGAGCCAGCCCTGTGCCGCGCGGGCGCTCACGGGACGCCGGGGATCGCTGAGCGCGATCAGCCAGGCCCGGTGCTCGGCGTGGTCGAGGGCCAGCATCCGGTCCGCGAACAGGACGGCTCCGTCCGGCAGTTCGGCCGCGTGGGCAGCCTCGCCCCCGGCGTCGGCCTTCATCTCGTACCCGAGGTAGCCGACGTAGCCGAGGTTGAACTGGAACGGCAGGTCCGGTGCGGCGGGGGTGCGGCGCGCGGCCAGCTCCCGTTCCAGGTGCTCGAAGAGGGTGCCGGGGCTGCGCCGCTCCTGCCCCGCGTGGTCGCGTACGCGGACGAGGTGCTCGGCGACGTCGTACGTGAGGATCTCGCCCAGCGGCCCCGTGGGGGCGCCGAGGAAGGTGAAGCGGGACAGGCCCGGGTCGACGCGGCTGCTGTCGAGCCAGAAGCGGGCCGGGGCGTCGCCGAAGAGCGCCTCGAACGCGGCGTCGGCGTCGGGGACCTCGGCCAGCTCCCGCACGTGCAGCCGCAGTCCGCTCCCCTCCCCCACGCCGGCCGGGGTCTCGGCGGCGGGCCGCACGCCGGGCACCTCGGTGGCGAACGGGGCGCGCCCGAGGGCCCGCAGGCTCAGGTCGCGGAAGTTGGCGAGCAGCCGGTGGCCGTGCTCGCTGCTGATGGACTCGGGGTGGAACTGCACGCCCCAGCGCGGTGCCGCCCGGTGCCGTACGGCCATCAGGAGGCCGTCGCGCGTCGCGGCGGTCGTCACCAGCTCGGCGGGCGGCCGGTGCACGGTGAGCGAGTGGTAGCGCACCACGCGCAGCGGCGAGGGGACCGCCTCGAAAAGGCCGGTGCCGTCGTGCTCGATGAGGCTGGTCCGGCCGTGCACGGGCTCGGGCGCGTGCCCGACCTCGCCGCCGCCGAGCAGGCACAGTGCCTGGTGTCCGAGGCACACGCCGAGCAGCGGCAGGTCCCAGTCCTCGATGACGCGCCGGCTCAGGCCGAGGTCGGTGTCGGTGCCGGGGTGGCCGGGGCCCGGGGAGACGACGACGTTGTCGAAGTCGAGCGGGTCGAGTGCCGCGAAGGCCGCGTGGTCGTCGTTCTTGACGACGACGGGCGGGCAGGCGTTCACCTCGGCCAGCATCTGGAACAGGTTGTAGGTGAACGAGTCGTAGTTGTCGATCAGCAGGGTTCGTACGGTGCGCACGACTGCCCCCTCGGGTCTCAGGCTCGCCGTACGGTCAGCGGGAGGTTCCGCACACCGAACAGTCCGTCGCGGTGGTAGCGCAGAGGTGCGCCCTCGGTGACGCGCACGTCGGCGAAGCGGTCGAGCAGTGCCTCGAGCGCGATGCGGCCCTCCATGCGGGCGAGCGGGGCGCCGAGGCAGTAGTGGATGCCGTGGCCGAACGCGATCTGCTGCCGGTTGTCCCGTGCGGGGTCGAAGCGCTCCGGGTCCGGGAAGAACCGTTCGTCGTGGTTGGCGGACAGGAGTGAGGGGACGACCATCCGCCCGGCCGGGACGGGAACCCCGGCGATCTCGGTGTCCCGGGTGGTGACACGGGCCATGACGGTGATCGGCGGGCGCAGCCGCATGACCTCCTCGACGACGGCGGGGATCAGCGTCCGGTCGGCCCGGACCGCGGCCGCGATCTCGGGGTTCTCCTCCAGGCACAGCACCGTGTTGCCGAGCATCATGGACGTGGAGACGTGCCCGGCCATCAGCAGCAGGCCGCCGAACTCCACGATCTGGCGGTCGGTCAGCCGCTCGCCGTCGACCTCGGCGGCGACCAGCGCGGAGATCAGGTCGTCGCCCGGGTTCTTCCTGCGGTCCTCGACGTGCCCGAGAAGGTAGGCGTGCATCGCCTTCATCGGTTCCTTGACGAGCTTCTCGTAGTCCTCGCCCGCGTCGTCCCCGAACTGCATGTCCGCCGGGTCGTCGACCTGCATCGACAGCATCCGCTCGGACCAGGACCGGAACAGGGTGCGGTCCTCGGCCGGGACGCCGAGGAGTTCGGCGATCACGATGACGGGCAGCGGGTAGGCGAAGTCGCCGATCAGGTCGAGGGAGTCCCCCTCGATCCCGTCGAGGAGCTGCCCGGCGAGCTCCACGATGCGCGGCTCCAGCGCCGCGATCGTGCGCGGTGTGAACGCCTTGCTGACCAGCCGGCGCAGGGTGCGGTGCAGCGGCGGGTCGATCACCGAGAGGATCTCCTCGGTGAGGGCCTCCGAGTCGGGGCGCAGCCGGTGCAGTTCGGAGGAGAAGACCACCGGGTCCGAGGAGACGGCGACCACGTCGGCGTACCGGTGGACGTGGAAGACGCCGTACTCGTCCTCGTGGACGGGGTGTTCGTCCCGCATCTCCCGCAGCCAGCCGAAGAGTCGGTGTCCGCCGTCCTCGACGGTCGGCCGGGGTGCGGGGAGGGTCTTCTGGGCCATCGAGGGGGTCTCCTTCGTGGGGGTGACGGTCCGGGGGCGCGGCCGGTTCAGCGGCCGGCCGGGGTGGGGGCCGGCTGGAGCGCGTACGGGTCGAGGGCGTCGGCGGGGTGGTGCTCGATCTGGAGCCGGCTGCCGAGGCCGTGCTCGGCGGCCACCTGGAGGAACACCTCCATGGCCAGCGCGTCCTCGAGCGCGAACCCGGTGGAGTCGAACACGGTCAGCGCGCCGCGCTGTTCGCGGGCCAGGACCGGTTCGGCCACCAGCAGGGTCAGCCCCGGTCCGGTCTGGTGCGGGGCGAGGCGCTGGCACTCCCCCTCGCGGTGGGCCTGCTCGGGGTGGTCGGCGGTGACGAACGCCCGGCGCAGCAGGGTCAGGGGCAGTTCGGTCTTGCCGACGAGGTCGGCGCCGATCGCGTTGATGTGCAGGTGTTCGCGGTGCGGCCCGTCGGGCAGGACGGGTCCGGCGCCGACGGGGACGGAGGTGGCCGTGGAGACGATGTCCGACTCGGCGAGGATCCGCGCGGGGTCGGCGATCTCCACGTCGAGGCCGGTGAAGGCGGCACGGCGCGCGAAGCTCTCGCGGTGGGCGCGTTCGGTGTCCCAGACGAGGACCTTCTCCAGCGGGAACTCCAGGGACAGGGCGTGGAGCTGGGTCACCGCCTGGGCGCCGGCGCCGACGAGGCCGAGCACGCGGCTGTCGGGTGCGGCAAGGAGTCGGCTGGCGACGGCCGCGGCGGCACCGGTACGGATCGCGGTGAGGAGGACCCCGTCCATGAGGGCGGTCAGCGCGCCGGTGCTGTCGTCGTAGCGGGCGACGGTGCCGATGATGGTGGGCAGCCCGAAGTGGTGGGGGTTCGCCGGGCTGTAGCCGACGGTCTTGAGGGTGATGCTGTCGCCGGGATCGCGGTGCGGCATCCACTCGAAGATGCCCTGCACCGGCTCCGACCGCTCGAACCCGTCGCGCAGCGGCGACAGTTCACGCGTGCCGCGTCCGACGTCGGCGAAGCCTTCGGCGAGCCGGTCGACGACCCGGCGCATCAGGGCGTCGCGCCCGACCGCGGTCACGACGTCCGCGATGTCGTCCCTGCTCAGGACCCAGGTCTCCATCGGGTTCTCCCATTTCTCCGGCCGCGCTCGGCATGGCTTTCCCTCAGCCCGTACGTCCGCATCGTGGCCGGACGGGCTGACGCCGCCCTGATCGCCGCCTGACGCGCCGGGCCGCCGCGGCACGTGCGCATCAGCGCCGTGTCAACGCCCCTGCCGAGACTGGGCCGAACCCGAACGGCGGAAGGACGGACGATGCTGGACGGATGCGTTCCCTGGCCCGAGGATCTGGCCGCGCGCTATCGCGCGGACGGGTACTGGCGGGGCGAGACGCTCGGTGCGCTGCTGCGGCGGTGGGCCGGCGAGTACGGCGACCGGGAGGCCCTGGTCGGCGCGGACGGACGGCGGCGCCTCACCTACCGGGCCCTGGACGCGTGGTGCGACCGGCTCGCCGCGGGCTTCGCGGCACGCGGGGTGGCGCCCGGTGACCGGGTCCTGGTGCAGCTGCCCAACACCCCGGACTTCGTGGCGGTCTGCTTCGCGCTGTTCCGCCTGGGCGCCCTCCCGGTGTTCGCGCTGCCCGCCCACCGGGAGAACGAGATCCGGCATCTGGCCGAATTGTCCGGGGCGAGCGCCTATGTCGTACCGGACAGCTTCAACGGCTTCGACCACCGTGCGCTGGCCGTGTCGGTCCGGGACAAGATCCCCGCGATCACGCAGGTGTTCGTGGCGGGCGATCCCGGCGACCCGGACGAAGGCTGTGTCGCGCTGGCCGACGTGGACGCCGAGCCGGTGGACCTGCCCGAGCCGGACGCCTCGGACGTCGCGTTCTTCCTGCTGTCGGGCGGGACGACGGCGCTGCCGAAGCTGATCCCGCGCACCCATGACGACTACGCGTACCAGACGCGGATCACCGGGGAGATCTGCGGCCTCGACGCCGACACGGTCTATCTGGCGGTGCTGCCCGTCGAGTTCAACTTCCCGTGGGGCTGCCCCGGCATCATCGGCACGCTGCGGGTCGGGGGCCGCGTGGTCTTCGCCGAGACGCCGCAGCCGCTGGCCTGTTTCCCGCTGATCGAGCGGGAGCGCGTCACCCTCACGTCGGTGATCCCCACCATCGTCCATCTGTGGCTGGACACCGTCGAGGAGGGTCACGGGCACGACCTGTCCAGCCTGGAGGTCCTCCAGGTGGGCAGCGCCAAGCTGCACGACGAGCTGGCGGAGCGCATCGAGCCCCTCCTGGAGGTGCGGCTCCAGCAGGTGTTCGGCATGGCCGAGGGGCTGCTGACGTTCACCCGCTACGACGACCCGCGCGAGACGATTCTGACGACGCAGGGCCGCCCGGTCTCCCCCGCCGACGAGATCCGCGTCGTCGACGCGGACGGCGCGGACGTCCCGGACGGCGCGATCGGCGAGCTGCTCACCCGGGGCCCGTACACGCTGCGCGGCTACTACCGGGCGCCCGAGCACAACGCCACCGCGTTCACCGAGGACGGCTTCTACCGCAGCGGCGATCTGGTACGGCGCACGCCGGGCGGCGAGATCGTGATCGAGGGCAGGGTCAAGGACGTCGTGATCCGCGGCGGCGACAAGGTCTCGGCCACCGAGGTCGAGGGCCACCTCGCGGCCCACCCGGACGTGCAGCAGGCGGCGGTGGTGGCGATGCCCGATCCGGTGCTGGGCGAGAAGGTGTGCGCGTACGTGATCGCGGCGCCGGGCCGGCCGGCCCCGCGGCTGCCCGTGCTGCGCGAACTGCTGCGCTCGCGCGGCCTGGCCGCGTACAAGCTGCCCGACCGCGTCGAGATCGTCGACTCCTTCCCGCTGACCGGCCTGAACAAGGTCGACAAGAAGGTGCTGCGGGCCCGGATCGCCGACAAGCTGGAGCGGCTCGCGAAGGCGGCGGCGTGAGCGCCGTGGCGCTGGCGGGCGGCACCCACCGGGTGCCGTTCGCCCGCCGCGGCAGCGTCCTCGGCGAGGCGGACCTCGCGGCCCTGGCGGAACTGGTGCGGGCCGAAGGGACGCTGACGTCCGGGGTGTGGCGGGACCGTTTCGAGGAACGCTTCCGCGAGCGGATCGGCGCCCGGCACGCCCTGACCGTGACCAGCGGCACGGTCGCCCTGGAGCTGGCCACCCGGCTCCTCGACCTCGCCCCCGGCGACGAGGTGATCGCGACGCCGCAGACCTTCCAGGCCACGATCCAGCCGCTGCTCGACCATGACGTGCGGGTGCGGTTCTGCGACGTGGACCCCGACACCCTGAACATGGACCCGGACGTCCTGGAGACGCTGGTCACGGACCGCACCCGGGCGATCTTCCTGGTCCACTACGGCGGCAACCCGGCCGACATGGACCGGATCATGGCGATCGCCCGGCGGCACGGGGCGATCGTCGTGGAGGACAGCGCGCACGGCATCGGCGCCCTGTACAAGGGCCGCCATCCCGGCGCGCTCGCCGACATCGGCTGCTTCAGCTTCCACTCGACGAAGAACATCACCACGCTCGGCGAGGGCGGCATGATCACCCTGGCTCGGGACGAGTGGGCGGAGCGGGTGCTGCGCATCCGCGACAACGAGGTGGACGGCGTGTTCACCCCGCGCACCGTCGCCGACGAGGAGCGGCCCGCGCTGCTGCCGTGGATGAAGTTCGCCGACTCGGTGTACCGGCACACGGCGGTCGGCATCCGCGGTGCGGGCACCAACGCCACGATGTCGGAGGCGGCGGCCGCGGTCGGCATGGTGCAACTGGACTCGCTGGACCGCTTCGTGGACCGGCGGCGCTGGATCGCGGGCCGCCTCGACGAGGCCCTCTCGGCGTTCCCCGGGGTGCGTCTGCACCGGGCGGCTCCGGACAGCCGGCACTCGTATCACCTGTACACGTTCTTCCTGACGGCCGGCCGCGAGGTGCGCGAGCACTTCGTACGGGCCGTCGACCTGCTCGGCGTGGAGATCCAGCTGCGCTACTTCCCGCTGCACCTGTCGCCGGAGTGGCGGCTGCGCGGCCACGGCGCGGGCGAGTGCCCGCAGGCCGAACGGGTCTGGTTCGAGGAGCACATGAACCTGCCGTGCCACCCGGGTCTCACGGACGACCAGGTCGACCACCTGGTGTCGGCGGTGACGCGGGCGATGCGCGAGGCATACGAGAAGGCAGGCGCGAAGGCAGGCGCGAAGGCGGGCGCGAAGGCGAACCTGGCCCGCACGGCGTGACCGCCCGCCGTACCTGACCACATACCGAACCAGCGAAAGGCCCGTACATGCCCTTCATCGACGTCAAGATCTACGACCGCCGGCTGACCCCGGAGACGGAGCGGGCCCTGATCGAGCGGCTGACCCAGGCGACGGTGGACGTCTTCGGCGAGGAGGTGCGCGAGCAGACCTGGATCGCGCTGACGGGTGTCCCGCCGCAGCGCTGGGGCATCGCCGGGATGCCGGGCGCCTGACGGCGCTCACCCGCACACGACGAGACACGCGACGGGACACGAGACCGGGCCCGGGGCATCACGCCCCGGGCCCGGTCCTGTGTGCGGTGCGGTTATCCGGCGGCCGCCGGAGCCTCCGTCGCGGCGGGCGCCTGCTCCTGCGGGGCGGCGGCCCGGTCGGCGAGGTGCAGCAGGGTGCCCGCGAGCAGGCCACCCGCGAACACGGCGGCGGCGCCGATGAGCTGACTGGTGCTCACCGCGTCCCCGAACGCGTCGTGGACCTGCCGGACGAGGCCCGGGTCGTCACCGGCGTCCGTGAGGGCCACGGCCAGCGACCCGGAGGCGCCGATCCCGGCGGGGAGCAGCGCCGCGAACCGGGAGCCGAGCACGGCGCCCAGCACGGCGACGCCGAGCCCGCCGCCGAACTCGGTCAGCGTGCCCTGGACGCCCGCCCCGACACCGGCCTTGGCCGGCGGGATCGAGGACATGATCGAGACGGCCATGGCGGGCATGGCGAGCGCGATGCCGCTGCCCATGAGGACAAGGCCGACGAGCATGCCGCCGTAGTTGGCGTCGGAGCCCGAGCCGAGCACGGCGACCGCCGCGAGACCGACCGCGAGGAGCGTCATCCCGAGCGCGATCGAGCGTGCCGCGCCGAGCTTGGCGAGGAGTTTGGCGCCGATGCCCGCGAGGTTGAGGCAGACGATGGTCAGGGCGAGCGGCGCCGTGCGCAGCCCGGCCTGCAGGGCGTCGTAGCCGAGGACGAGCTGGAGGTGCTGGGTCAGCAGGAACAGCGAGCCGGCCATGCCGAGGGCCACGAGCAGGCCGCCCGCGATCGCCCCGTTGAAGCGACGGCTGCGGAAGAAGCTCATGTCCAGCATCGGGTGCGGCACCCGCAGTTCCCAGCGCACGAAGGTGAAGAGGGCGATCACGCCGATGCCCGCGGGCACCAGGACGCGGGCGGAGCCCCAGCCGTGCTCGGGCCCGGAGATGATCGCGTAGACGACGCCCACCATGCCGAGCGTGGACAGCACCGCGCCGACGAGGTCGGGCCGGTCGCCCTGCGGGTTCTTGGTCTCGGGGACGAGACGGGCGACGGCGACGAGGCCGAACAGGGCGACGGGGATGTTGATGAGGAAGATGGATCCCCACCAGAAGTGGTCGAGCAGGGCGCCGCCGAGGAGCGGGCCCGCGGCGAAGCCGAGCGAACTGACGGCGCCCCACAGGCCGATGGCCCTGGGCCGCTCGTCGTCCTCGAAAACCTGCATGATCACGGCGAGGGTGGTCGTGGCGAGGAGCGCGCCGCCGATGCCCATGCCGGCACGGGCGGCGATGAGCTGCCCGGAGGTCTGGGCGAGGGCGGCGGCTCCGGAGCCGAGGCCGAACAGGACGAGTCCGGTGAGGAGCATCAGCTTGCGGCCGTACCGGTCGGCGAAGCTGCCCGCGGTGAGCAGGAGTCCGGACTGCACGAGTGCGTAGGCGTTGACCATCCACTGGACGTCGGCGGTGGTCGCGCCCAGGTCCTCGGTGAGCACCGGGATGGCGACGTTGAGGACGGTGTTGTCGAGCAGGACGACGAGTTGGGCCAGGCAGATCACCCCCAGGATGACCCAGCGCCGCGGATCGCGTTGTGCCGTTGTCTCCGGCTGGGTGCTGTGCAAGGAAGTTCCTCCTGGGGGGTGGGGGCCCACAGGTCGTCTCACGGGCCCGGAGTGTTCGGTTGCGTCCGGGCGCGGGCGCCCGGTGTCCTGGGCCGGCCGGGGTCAGGGCTCGCGGCTCTGGTGCCCGATCCGGGTGGCGTTCCCGGTCCGTGGACCGTGCACGCCCTCCGCTCTGAGGGTGTCGAGCGTGGTCGGCGCGGCGAGTCTGGGCAGCAGCAACTGCCAGAAGCGGGTGAGGGTGCGGTACGAGAGCCAGGTGGCGTCCCGTGCTCCGAGCACCTCGAAGCCCACGGTCGCGGCGACGACGGCGAGCATCACGTCCTGCGCGGGCACGCTCTCGGTGAGCGTGCCGTCGCCGTCGGCGCGCTTGAGGGTGCCCTCGACCCAGCGGCGCCATTCGAGTCGCAGGTCGCGCTCGCCGGCGTAGGCCTGGTCGCTGCTCAGGCAGAAACCGGCCCGCAGGACGACGTCCTCGCGCAGCCCACGGGCCAGGTCGTGAGTGGCGTCCACCAGGCACTGCAGGGCGTTGGGGTCCGCGGTGCCGCGGTGGGTGACCTGGTCGAGACGCCGCTCGGCCGCCTCTTCGACGGCTTCGGCGAGTGCGGCCTTGCTGGCGAAGTGGAAGTGCAGCGCTCCGTTGCTCACCCCGGCCCTGCTGCTGATGGTGGTGAGGGAGGCGACGCTGAAGCCTTCGCAGTCGAAGACCTCGGCGGCCGATTTGACCAGTGCCTCGCGCGTGCGCACGGCACGTTCTTGTTTTGCCATGACGGTGCTCCGTTACTGCGGCGGGTTGCCGTGCTTGCGGGACGGCAGGTCGGCGTGCTTGGTGCGGAGCATCGCCAGGGACTTGATGAGGACCTCGCGGGTGTCGGCGGGGTCGATGACGTCGTCGACGAGTCCGCGTTCGGCCGCGTAGTAGGGGTGCATGAGCTCGGACTTGTACTCCTTGACCATGCGGGCCCG
>NZ_JBITJS010000025.1:0-117085 GCF_044460245.1 Streptomyces sp. NPDC050145
TCGAAGACGATCGTCGCGATCAACAAGGACCCCGAGGCCCCGATCTTCGACCTCGTCGACTACGGCGTCGTCGGCGACCTCTTCGACGTCGTCCCCGCCCTCACGGAGGACGTGAAGTCCCGCAAGGGCTGATCGCCTTCCCGCAGCATCCCGCGCCGCGCTCTCGACCTCTACCGGTCGAGGGCGCGGCGCCATGTGTAGTACCCGGCGGCGCCGAGCGCCCCCGTGATCAGCAGCCCGCCGAGCCCCAGCTGCACCGGGCCGATCTGCCCCAGGGAACCGCCGTCACCGGCGTGCACCCCGTGCATCTGGCCGCCGCCGCTCCCCGACACGGTCAGGGTCTGCCGGACGACGCTGCCGCTCTCGCAGGTCACGGAGACGGGATAAGTGCCGGGGCGGGCGCCGGACGGCACCTGGAACTGACCGACGAGGTCGCCGCGCTGGGTGGTGGTCTGCAGGGGGAAGTCGCCGGCGCCGAGGCTGTTCGCGTCGCCGGTGGCCCGGCGGTCCTTGCGGCAGGCGCTGGTGTTCGCCGTGACCGTGGCGCCGGGGCGGGCGTCGGCCGGCGACAGTTCGAGGGCGCCGGGCGCCTTGCCGGTGCTGCGCGTGCTCGGGACCTCGGCGGGGTCCTCGGCGGGGTCCTCCAGACCCGCGTCGCCCTCGGGGACGAGCGGATCGGCGGGCTCGGCGGAGTCGGCCGGATCGACGGGCGCGGCGGGCTCGCTCCAGGAGGACTCGCTCTCCCACGGGGTGTCGTCGCCGTCGGCCCGGGCGTCGGCGCACACCGGGGTCGCTAGGGCGAGCACGGCAGCCGTCAGTGCGGTGGCCGGCCAGGACGCGGTGCGACGCATGCTGATCCTCTCTGAGCGGGCCGCGTACGGCCCCGGGTTCGGTTCGGCTTACCGGCCGAGCCAAACCCGTGGGTACGCGGCCCGCGCGTCGAGGAGGCGAGTCGGGTGAGCGAAGGGGCACGTGTGGGTGACCCCGGAGCGTCGCGGAGCTCTCGGTCGCGGAGCTCTCAGTAGGTGTCGGCGGGGATCAGGCGGAGTGCCGGGTCTGGATGCGCCCGTGCGTCCGGTGGGCCTCGACCAGCTTGACCCGCGCGGAGACCAGTCGATGGGCCATGACCTCGGCGACCGCGTGCAGCAGGCTCACGCCGAGCGCGGGCTCGAGATCGCACAGGTTCCGCACCGCCGCGCCGTCGAACTCGTAGGCCCGCACGGGGCTGAACGCCTCGGCGCCGAAGTCCCATTCATAGGGTGGGAAGAGCCAGGACCAGCCGAGGAGATCGCCGGGGCCCAGCGGATCGATGGGCAGCAGGGTGCGGTCCGAGACGCGGACGTCCAGCGTGACCATCCCGGTGCGGATGATCCAGAAGCACCGGGCCGGTTCCCCCTCGTCGAAGATCCGGGTGTCCTGGGGGAACGAGACCTCCTTGGCCAGGGTCATCAGCCGGTCGCGGTACTCACGCGGAAGCCTGTTGAGCAGGCGTGTCTGAGCCGTCATGGCGGAACCACCTCCACCCTCGTGTCACTCCAGCGTACGTACGACCGGCCGAGTGCACCGGGCGAGCGTTCCGGGGCCCCCTCCCCGGTCGGCGGCGGCCGGATGGCTGACGTGCCGGGCGGGTCGGCGGGGGCGACCCTACGTTTCCGGCATGGCGACATTCCTCCGCTCTCATCCCCGTACGGCCAAGACCGTCGCGGTGTCCGGCCTGTGCACGGCGCTCACCCTGGGCGCCGTCGCCCCCGCACTGGCCGCGGGCTCCCCTCCCAGGCCGCCCGCCGCCCCCTCCCTGTCGGCCCTGTCCTGGGAGGTCATGGACGCGGGCACCGGAGAGGTGCTCGCCGCGAAGGCGCCGCACCGCAGGCTGCCGCCGGCCAGCACGCTCAAGACGCTGTTCGCGCTGACCGTGCTGCCGCGGCTGCGCCAGGACCTGGTGCACCGGGCCTCGTACGCGGACCTGTCGGACATCGCGGAGGGCAGCAGCATGGTCGGTGTCGACGAAGGCACCCGGTACACGGTCGCGGACCTGTGGCGCGGGGTGTTCCTCAGCTCGGGCAACGACGCGGTGAACACGCTGGCCCGGCTCAACGGCGGGCTGCCGCGCACCCTCACGCAGATGCAGGACACCGCCCGCCGGATCGGCGCCCGCGACACCCGCGTGCGCTCCGCCGACGGCTTCGACACCCCGGGCCAGTACTCGTCCGCCCACGACCTGGCGCTGATCGCCCGCGAGGGCTTCAAGAACCCCGACTTCCGCCGCTACATGGGCACGAAGTGGGCGCAGTTCCCGGCGGCGGGCGGCCCGCACGCGTTCGGCATCCAGAACACCAACCGGCTCCTGGTCGGCTCGCACGGGGTCGAGCCGTACCGGGGCATGATCGGCGTCAAGAACGGCTACACCTCGCAGGCGGGCAACACCCTGGTCTCCGCCGCCACCCGCAAGGGCCGCACCGTCCTCGTCACGGTGATGAACCCGCAGGACGGTGACTCGAACCAGGTCTACGAGGAGACCCGGGAACTGCTCGACTGGGGCTTCGTGGCGGCGCCGCTGCGGGCCCGCGCCGCGGTGGCCGGTCCGCAGCACCCCTCGACGCACCACCGCGCGGCGGCCGCCGCCCCGACGGCGGCGGTGCCCGCCGAGGAAGCGCACCAGCCGTCGGGGCTCGGCCGCCACCTGGGCGCGGCCGCGGCGCTGCTCGCACTGGCCGGGGTGCCGCTGCTGCTGCGCAGGCGGCTGCGGAAGGGGCGCTGAGCAGGGCCACCGAAGAGGGCAGGGCGGCGGGGGCGGCACCACTCCATTGGCCCCCGCCGGATGGTGGGCCGGGGCGCGGCTTCCTAG
The DNA here is from genome assembly GCF_044460245.1 of Streptomyces sp. NPDC050145. Lineage (NCBI taxonomy): Bacteria > Bacillati > Actinomycetota > Actinomycetes > Kitasatosporales > Streptomycetaceae > Streptomyces > Streptomyces sp. NPDC050145. The sequence goes on from NZ_JBITJS010000025.1 coordinate 2,846, forward strand.
CGTCGCGTGCATCCGCCCCTTCCCAGGAGGATCCGTATGCGTTCCATATCCGTGCTGTCGTCGGTGGCGCTGGCCTCGCTCCTCGCGCTCGGCCCCGCCGCCCCGGCCGCCTTCGCCGGTGACGACGACGGTGGCACCCAGCCCGACGTGACGTCGTTCGGCTTCTCGGTCACACCGAGCACGGTGGCCGCCGGCGGCACCGTCACGCTCAGCGCCACCGGCTGCGAGGTGCCGACGGTGAACGTCGACGCGCCGGTCTTCGACAAGGCGCAGCTCAACGAGGGTCGCTCCGTGACCCGGCAGGTCTACCCCGACGCCAAGCCGGGCGCCCAGTACGCGGTCACCTTCCAGTGCAACGGCGAGACGGGCACCACCACGCTGACCATCGCCACCGGCCGCCCGACCCCGACCCCGGCCCCGGTGGACCGCGGGGTGCGCGCCGGAGTCGGCGGCAGCGTCGGCGGCACCGACCCGGCCCTGCTGGCCGCGGGCGGTCTCCTCATCGCGGGTGCGCTCGGCGCCGGCTACGTGCGGCTGCGCAAGCGCCGCACCGACGCCGCCTGACGGCCGGGAGCGGCGACCGTGCCCTCGGCCGCGCCCGGCGCCCGCAGGCCCTCGTGGTCCTTCCTCGCCGTGGTGCTCCTGATCGGCGTCCTGCTCGTGCACCACGGCGTCTCCCGCGCCGACGGCCCGCCCCAGCCCGATCCGGGCGCGGCCAGCCTCGGCACGACGACCCCGCCCGCCGATCCGCTGCCCGCGTCCACCCCGCTGCGGGTGCGCATCCCGGAGATCGGAGTGGACGCGCCGCTGACCCGGGTGGGCCGGGACGCCGAGGGCTGGCTGGACGCGCCGCCCCCGGACGACGCCAATCTGGCGGGCTGGTACACGAAGGCCGTCACGCCCGGTGAGCGCGGCACCGCCGTCATCGACGGGCATGTCGACAACGCTCGGGGTCCGGCGGTGTTCTACGGCCTCGGCTCGCTCAAGAAGGGCGAGCACATCGAGGTCGACCGGTCCGACGGCTCGACCGCCGTGTTCGAGGTCCACGGCATCGACGTGGTCGACAAGAACGACTTCCCCGACCGCAAGGTCTACGGCGGCACGGGACTGCCCGAGCTCCGCGTCATCACCTGCGGCGGCCACTACGACAAGCGCACCGGGTACAGCGGCAACGTGGTCCTGTACGGGCTGCTGACCGAGGTGCGCGGCCGCTCCTGAAGCCCGGCCCCGCTCCGGTGCCGGTCAGCCTCCGTACGGCGGTGCGGCCGGCGGGGGCGGGGCGTACTGCGGCGGGGCGGCGGGCGGCGCCGCGTCCGGATTCGTGTCGAGGACGACCCGGCACAGCTTGAAGGCGTACTGGTAGGTCATCGTCTGCCCCTCGATGATCACGAGGTAGCCCTCGCCCTCCTCGTAGACCACGCGGCGCACGGGCATCGCCGGGCGGGCCGGGTCGAAGGCGAGCACGTGACGGTGCAGCGCCTCCCGGGCCTCGGCCCTGGTGCCGGTGACGTGCCCCTCCGCCCGGGTCTGCTTGCGCAGCCCGCCCGCGCCACCGTGCAGGCACGTCATCATCAGGCCCCACGTGCCCCGTACCTGGTCCTCCACGGCCCGTCCCCCGTTCCGCTCGACTGCGATCGCCCCGGGAACTCTGCCACACGGCTCGACCGGCCTGGCTCCTGACCTTGACGCTCCCCCACCCCACCCCCTCATACTGTCACCCAAATCGATTTGGCCAAATCGATTTGGCTCTCCGTCCAGGGCCGGATCGCGGCTGAAGAACCCGAGCGTGCCGTCTCCCGAACGGAGCCCGAACGTGTTCAGTCCCCAGCAGAGCGGGCCAGTCCCCGCGCAACCACCCGTGCCCGCAACCGACCGGACGCCCCACCCGGGGCCCGAGCCCGAGCCCGAGCCCGACCGCACCGAACAGGACCACCCCGAGGTCCACCCCGTCGACGAGCGGCGCCCCCTCGGGCGGATCCTGCTCTTCGGGGTCCAGCACGTGCTCGTCATGGCGGCCACACCCATCTCGGCGATCTTCCTGATGAGCGCCACGCTCCGGCTCGACGCCGGTCTCACCGTCGACCTGCTCTCGGCGGCCTTCGTCCTGTCCGGCGTCGGGTCGCTGATCCAGTCGCTCGGGCCCTGGAAGTTCGGGCCCCGGCTGCCGTTCGTGATGCTGCCGGGCGGGGCGCCGCTCATCCTCTTCCTCGCCATCGCCGAGCAGCACGGGCTGCCGACGGCCACCGGCGCGGTCGTGCTCACGGCGCTGTTCTACTTCGTCGTGCTGCCGGTGTTCTCGCGACTGCTCAGGTTCTTCCCTCCCCTGGTCATCGGCACGATGATCGTGATCGTCGGCGTGAACCTGGTGAAGGTGGGCGCGGTCCTCGTCGCCGGGCGCCCCGGCACCCCGGGCTTCGCCGACCCGGTCAACCTCGGGCTCGGTATGGCGACGATCGGCTTCACCGTCGCCTTCTATCTGTTCTTCACCGGTGTCGTACGCCAACTTGCCGTGATGCTGGGCCTGTTGGCGGGTGCAGCGCTGGCCGCCGCGACCGGCGCGATCGACTTCGGGCAGGCCGCCGGGGGCGGTCTGGTGAACGTGCCGCAGCTGATGCCCTTCGGCTCACCGCAGTTCAACCTGGTCGCCGCGCTGCCGCTGATGCTCTACAGCCTGGCGTCGATGGCCGAGGCGACCGGGCAGACCGTCATCAACGCGGAGGCGGTCGGCAAGGAGATCGACCAACGGACCGACGTCCCGAAGACCGTCCGCGGCGACGCGCTGACCTCGCTCGTCGGTGGCTTCTTCGGGCTGCCGCTGATCGTCACCAGCGGCGAGAACATCGGCATCGTCCGGGTCACGGGCGTCCGCAGCCGCTTCGTCACGGCGGCCGCCGGAGCGGTGCTCATCGTCATCGGGTTCCTCGCCCCCGTGACCCGCGCCATCAGCGTCATCCCCTCGGCGGTCGTCGGCGGCACCGCGATGGTCGTGTTCGCCGTGATCACCGTGCTCGGCATCCAGATGCTCGGCCGCTCCGACCTCGACCGGCACACCTCCACGTTCGTGTGCGCCGTCGCGCTCGCTCTCGGCCTGCTGCCGATCCTCGTGCCCGGCGTCTACGGGGGCTTCCCGCCGAACGTCCGCATCCTGCTCGAGAGCGGTGTCGCCGTCGGCGCGTTCACCGCCGCCGTCCTCAACGTCCTCTTCCACCACGTCAGGCCGGGCATCGCCGCCCGCCTGAGCACCGTCCGCACAGAAAGCGACCGATGAACACGCCCTCACGGCCCGACCGCAGCCTCCTCTCCGCCCCCGGCCCGCTCCTCCTCGTCCCCGGCGCGGTGCTCCTTCCCGAGGGACCCGTGGACGGCTGGGCGGTGGTGGTCGACGGCGGACGTTTCCTGGCCGTCGGCCCCGCCGAGGAGCTGGAGCGGGCGCATCCGCGGCTGGGTGCCGTACGGATGCCGGGGCATCTCCTGATGCCCGGCTTCGTGGACGCGCACCACCACCTCACGCAGTCCTTCGGCTCCGCGCTCGCCTTCGGGGAGCCCTCGGAGATCTTCCGCCGGGTGTGGGTTCCCCTGGAAGGCGCCCTGGACGAGGAATCGGCGTACGTCGCGGCGAAGTTGGCCGCATACGAGGCGCTGCGCGGCGGGTTCACGACCGTCGCGGACGCCGGGACGCGGGCCGGTGTGGACGTCGAGGTCGTCGCCTCGGCCGCGCGCGACGCGGGGATCCGCTGCGTGCTCGGTCTGGTCTGCAACGACGCGGACGCCCCGGAGGGGGCGAGCGCGACGGCGCTGGACGCCGCCGGGAAGCATCTCGCGCGCTACGCCGACGATCCGCTCGTGCACGCCTCCCTGGCCGTCTCCATCCCCGAGGCCGCCACCGAGGCGACCCTGCGCGGCACGGCACGCCTCGCGGCGGAGGCCGGGGCCGTCGTGCAGATCCATGTGAACGAGCATCTCGCCGGGGTCGAGCGTTCCCTCGTCCGGCACGGGCTGCGCCCCCTGGAGTACTTGCACGGCATCGGTGCGCTCGGGCCCCAACTGCTCGGCGCGCACGCCACGTTGCTCACGCCGCGCGAGCTGACACTGCTCGCCGACACCGGCACGGCGATCAGCTACAACCCGGTCGCCAGCGCGTGGAAGGGCAACGCCGTCGCGCCGGCCACCGCCATGGCCGAGCGCGGCATCCGCTTCGGCCTCGGCACGGACGGCACGCGCGGCGACGGCTTCCGGCTCGCGGAGGCCGCCGAGTTCGCGCAGCGGCTCGCGTACGGGCTGACCACCGGCGATTCCTCGTGCGGAGCGGGCTGGACGTGGCTGGACGCGGCGAGCCGGGGCGGCGCGGACGCCCTCGGCCTCGGTGCCCGTACGGGCTCGGTCGCGGCGGGTCTCGCGGCCGACTTCCTGCTCGTCGACGTGGAGACGCCGGAGCTGGCCTTCTCCTGGGACCTGCCGTGGGAGCTGGTGCGGCGCGGCAACCGGGACCAGATCTCCGCCGTGTTCGTGGACGGCCGCCTGAGGATGTGGCACGGTCGGCCGACGGACTGGGACGGCGACGCGCTCGTGCGGCAGGCCGCGGAACTGGCGCGGTCGGCCGTGGGCCGGGCGGACATCACGCGGGCCCATCCCACGTCCATGGCGGCCCGCGAGGCCGCGGTGCGGGCAGGGGCGGTGCGGGAGCGGGAGGCGCGGCGGTGAGTGTCGTGACCTTGGTCGTGCTGGCCCTGACGGTGGCGGTCGCCGCGTTCGTCCAGGGCAGCAGCGGGCTCGGCTTCGCGCTGATCGTGGCGCCCGTGGCCGGGATCGTCGACCCGGGCCTGGTCCCGGTGTTCGTGCTCGCCTCGATGATCCCGCTCAACCTGTACGTGGCCTGGCGCGAGCGGGCCTCGCTCGATCTGCGCGGCGCGGGCTGGATCACCGGGGCCCGGCTCGCCGCGACGCCGGCCGGTCTCGCGCTGCTGTGGCTGATCCCGGAGCGCAGCCTCGGCCTGTTCGTGGGGGTGGCGACGCTCCTCGCGGCGGTGGTGAGCCTGGCCGCTCCGGCGTTCACGCCCGGCCGGGCCGCGTACGTCGGCGCGGGCGCGGTGACCGGGCTGACGGAGACGGCGACCGGTGTGGGCGGGCCGCCGCTGGCCCTGGTGTACCAGCACCGGCCGCCGGCCGAGCTGCGGGCGACGGTGGCCGCGTGCTTCCTGGTCGGCGAGGTCGCCTCGCTGGTCCTGCTGTTCGCGACGGGCAAGGCGCAGGCCGGGCAGCTCGGGGCGTCGGCGCTGCTGCTGCCCGCGATCGCGGTGGGCGCGTGGCTGAGCCGGCTGGTCCACGACCGGCTCGACGCGCGCCGGATGCGGCTGTTCGTGCTGGTCTTCGCGCTGGTGTCGGGGCTGGTGCTGGTGGTCGGCGTCTGAGCGCGCGCTGTCAGACGGGCGGACCGTCAGACGGGCGGGTCGTCAGACGGTCCGCGTCGTCAGACGGCCCCTGCCATCAGGCGGTCCGCGCCGTGCCCCCGCGCACCCATGATCCGGGCGCCCTCAGACGGTCCGTCCGTGCCGCCGCGCACCGACGGCGCCCGGGCGCCGTCAGACGGCCCGCGTCGTGGACAGTCCGCGCCGCGGACAGCCCGTGCCGTTCAGACGGGCCGTGCCGTCAGACGGGCCGTGCCGTTCAGACGGGCCGTGCCGTCAGACGGCTGTGCCGTGCCCCGGCGCACCCACGACCCAGGCACCGTCAGACAGCCCGCGCCCTCAGACGGTCCGTGCCGTGCCCCCGCGCACCGACGACGCCCGGGCGATCAGCCGGGGTTCGGGGGCGGCGGCCGTGGCGGGAGTGCCGGCGTCTCCGCGCAGCCGGCCGAGGAGCAGCTCGACCGCGTCGGCCGCCACCTGGTCGAGGTGCAGGTCGACGGCGGTCAGGGGCGGTTCGCAGGTGCGGGCGCGCAGGCCGTCGTACCGGGTGACGACCATGACGTCGTCGGGGACGGTGCGCCCGCTGTCCCGGATCGCCCGGACCGCGCCGACGGCGAACGCGTCGACGAGGGCGCAGACCGCGTCGGTCTCGGGGTGCTCGGCGAGCAGCGCGGCGCACCCCTCGTACCCGGCCTGCTCGCCCCCGGGCTCGGGGACCTGCGCGACGAGCGGCTCCCAGCCGTGCTCGGCGGCGCGGCGCTCGTACGCGGCGAGCGCGTCGACGGTGGAGTGCCGGGAGCCGGCGCCGACGATCAACGCCGGGTGCCGCGCGCCCTGTTCGCGCAGGTGGTCCAGGAGCAGTTCGGCGACGCGGCCGCCGTGCAGGTCGACGTACGGGGCGTCCTCGTCGGGCGAGACGGGGCGGCCGAGCGCCACGTACGGCAGGCCGCGCTCGCGCAGTTGCGCGGCCGCGGCGTCCTGGACGTCGGGCTCGACGACGATGGCGCCGTCGATGTCCACGGAGTACAGCGCGGAGCCGGACTGGACGGGCGGGACGAGCACGAGGGCGTAGTCGTGCAGGAGCGCGCTCTCGGCGGCGGCGGCCGCGACCTCCATGTAGAACCCGAGCCGGGAGGGGCCGCCCGCGACGGCGAACGGCATGGAGGAGGCGAGCGCGATGGCCTTCGCCTGTCCGCGCCGCAGACGCTGGGCCCGCAGGTTGGGCCGGTAGCCGAGCTCGGCGGCGACCTTCTTGATCCGCTCCCGGGTGCGCGGGTCGACCTTGCCGAGACCGTTGAGCGCGTGCGAGACGGTCGTGCGCGAGACCCCGGCGACGCGCGCGACATCGGCGATCGTCGGCGGCCTCGGGGTGGAGGCGGAACTGGCCATCTGCGCGCGTGCTCCTCGCTGGCGGGAGGGGTGGACACGACCATCTTCGCCGATCGGGGCGGGCGCGGCCGGGACCGGGTCGCCGCGGGGCCCGGCACGCTGTCGCATCGGCCAACGGCGGGCGCTCCGCTTGTGCGGATCCACCGTTGTCCGGCCCCCGGCGTTCCCGGAGGATCCCCCGCATCCCTGGTGACGGCCGGGGACGCGAGGCATTCCCAGGAGGAACCATGGGCCGATGGGCCAGCCAGCTGTGTCGCCGTAAACCGCTCGGCTCGATGATCGAGGAGGCCGACGCCGAGGAGCCCGGCGGCCTGCGACGGACCATGGGGCTCGGGCAGTTGACGCTGATCGGCATCAGCTCCGTCATCGGCACCGGCATCTTCTTCGTGCTCGGCACGGGCGTCCCGAAGGCCGGGCCCGCGGTGATCCTGTCGTTCGTCGTCGCGGCGGTCGTCGCGGGGCTCGGGGCGCTCTGCTACGTCGAGTTGGCCGGTGCGGTGCCGGTGGCGGGGAGCACGTACTCGTACGCGTACGCGTCCCTCGGCGAGGGGGCCGCCTATCTGGTCGCCTGGTGCCTGGTGCTGGAGTACGGGGTGGCCGCGTCGACGGTCGCGGTGAGCTGGGGGCAGTACCTGAACGAGGTCACGGGCACGCTGTTCGGGTTCACGCTGCCGGACGCGATCAGCCAACCGCCGGGCGCGGGCGGCCTGGTGAACGTGCCGGCCCTCGTCGTGGTGCTGCTGTGCTCGCTGCTCCTGGCCCGGGGCACGCGCGAGTCGGCGGCGGCGAACGCGGTGATGGTGGCCGTGAAGATCGGTGTGCTGCTGTTCTTCTCCGCGGTGGCGTTCACCGCCTTCGACAGCGGCAACTTCGCGGACTTCGCGCCGCACGGCATGACGGGCGTGGGCCTCGCGGCCTCGGGGGTGTTCTTCACGTACGTGGGCTTCGACACGGTCGCGACCGCGAGCGAGGAGGTGCGCGATCCGCGGCGCACGATCCCGCTGGCGCTGCTGCTGACGCTCGCGGCGGTCACCGCGCTCTACATCCTCGTGTCGCTGGCGGCGCTCGGCGCCCAGCCGGCCGCGCGCTTCGGCGCTCAGGCGGACGCGGGCGAGGCCGTCCTCGCGCAGATCCTGCGGGACGTGACCGGCACGAGCTGGCCCGCGCTGGTGCTCTCGGCGGGCGTCGTCGTCTCCATCTTCAGCGTCGTGCTCGTCACCCTGTACGGGCAGACGCGCATCGTGTTCTCGATGGCGCGGGACGGGCTGCTGCCGCAGGTGTTCCGCCGGGTCGACCGCAAGCGGCACACGCCGGTGCACAACACGTGGGTCGTGGGGGCGCTTGTCGGCGGCCTCGCCGCGTTCGTGCCGCTGCAGTACCTGGCGGACCTGACCAGCATGGGCACGCTCATCGCGTTCGTGGCGGTGGCGGCCGCCGTGATCGTGCTGCGGCGGATCGCGCCGGACGCGCCACGCTCGTACCGGGTGCCGCTGTACCCGGTCGTGCCGGTGCTCGCCGCGCTGTCCTGCCTGTACCTCGCCTGGCTGCTGCCGGGCGTGACGTGGACGCTGTTCGGGTGCTGGCTGCTGCTCGCGGCGGTTCTCTACCTGTGCTTCGGGCGCCGGCACTCGGCGCTGCGGGACCCGGAGGACGGCGACGCCGTGGCCGGGCGCGAGCCGGCCGGCGTCACGGTGGACGTGGAGGCGGGCGCATGACGCACACGCTTCCCGAGCGGGTCGGGCTCCGGCCGGCCGGCGATCTGGTGGAGTTGACCCGCGCGCTGGTCGACGTGGAGTCGGTGAGCGGCTCCGAGGCCGCGATCGCCGACGCGGTCGAGCAGGCGCTGCGGGCCGCGCCGCATCTGACGGTCGAGCGGATCGGGCACTCCGTGGTCGCCCGCACCTCCCTGGGCCGCGCCGAGCGGGTCGTCCTCGCCGGGCACCTGGACACCGTCCCGGCCTGCGACAACCTGCCCTCGCGCCTGGTGGACGACCGGGTGTACGGGCTGGGGGCCTGCGACATGAAGGGCGGTGTGGCCGTGGCACTTCAGACCGCCGTGACGGTCACGGCGCCGACGCGGGACGTGACGTACGTGTTCTACGAGTGCGAGGAGGCGGACGCGGCGCGCAACGGGCTCGGTGTCATCGCCGCCGCGCGGCCCGAGCTGCTCGCGGGCGATCTGGCGATCCTCCTGGAGCCGTCGGGCGGCCTGGTGGAGGGCGGCTGTCAGGGCTTCCTCACCGCGGACGTGACCGTCCGGGGCCGGCGGGCGCACACCGCGCGCGCCTGGCAGGGCGTGAACGCGGCCCACCGCGCGGCCGAGGTCCTGCGCCGCCTCGACGAACACGGGGTGCGCGAGGTGGTCGTCGACGGGCTGGTGTACCGGGAGGGGCTGAACGCGGTGGCCGTGCGGTCGGGGGTGGCGAGCAATGTCGTACCGGACACCTGTGTCGTCACCGTCAACCTCCGCTTCGCGCCCAGCTGTTCGCCGCAGGAGGCGGAGGCGCGGGTGCGCGCGTTGTTCCCGGAGTACGAGGTGGACGTGACGGAGGTGGTCGCGGGCGCGCTGCCGGGGCTCGGCCGGCCCGCCGCCGCGTCGCTCCTTGCCCGCCTCGGCACCGAGCCCCGGGCGAAGCTCGGCTGGACGGACGTGGCCCGTTTCGCCGCCGCGGGTGTTCCGGCGCTGAACTTCGGGCCCGGCGACCCGTCGCTCGCGCACACCCCGGACGAGTACGTGCCGGTGGCCGAACTGCACGCGGTGCGGGAGGCGTTGGCGGACTGGCTCACCGGCTGAACCGGCTCCGCGGCTGCGGGCCGGCCGTGCTCAGGCGCGGCCGGCCCGCAGCCGCGCGAGGAGCCGCAAGTGGAGCCAGAGGACCAGCCGCTCGTCGGGGTCGTCGAGGTCGATGGCCAGGTGCTCCCTGATCTGCTTCAGGCGGTAGCGGCAGGTGTTGGCGTGCACGGCGAGGAGCCGGGCGGCCCCGGCCATGTCGCAGCCCGCGTCGAAGTACGCGATGAGGGTGCCCGCGTAGTCGGTGCCGTGCCGCTCGTCGTGGTCGAGGACCTGCTGCCAGGGACCGGTGGTGAGGTCGGCGCGCCGGTCCAGCAGCTCGCCGAGGCGCAGCAGGGTGACGCGGGGGCGGACGTCCTCGATGGCGGCGACGCTGCGGTCCTCCTCCAGGACGGTGAGGACCCGGTCGGCGTCGTCGCGGGAACGGGCCACCTCGGCGAGGCCGGTGACGGCGCCGCCGAGTCCGGCGCGCACGGGGCTGCGCAGCGCGAGCGCGGCCTGCCGGGTGAGGTCCTCGATGAGCCGGCGCTGGCGGCCGCCGTCCGGGCCCGCCTCGGGCAGCAGCGCGTACACGGTGTCGTCGACGACCACGCAGGCGTGCCGGCCGTAGCGGGCCTCGCACTGGAGCCGGACGTGGTCGAGGAGGCGCAGGGTGGCCTGGGCGCTGTCGGCGGGGGCGACGGCCGGATCGTCGAGGACGAACGCGACGACGCGGACCTTGGCGTCCTCGGCGAAGCCGAGTCTGCGGGCGGCGGTCGCGGGCGCCGCCGTGCCGTCGAGGAGGCGCCGCAGCAGGTCCCCGTACTGGTGGCGGGTGAGGTCCTCGGCGGCGCGGGCGCGCAGCAGGTGGAAGGCGGCGGTGGAGGCGCCCTGGGCGAGGATCTCCTCGGCGTCGGGCGCGAGCCGGCCGCTGTCGATGACCCAGAGCGAGCCGAGGATCTCGCCGCCCGCGCGGATGGTGACGGCGAGCCGCTCGATCTCGCCCGGCTCGGTGCCGGGCAGCCGCAACGGGCGGGCCGCGGCGTGGAGCCGGCGGTACTGCTCGGTGTTCTCGGGGCTGTCCGGGACCTGGCGGCCGAGGATGCCCTGGCGGCGGACGTCGTCGATGACCTGACCGTCGACGGTCGAGTAGGCGAGGATGCGCCGGCGCGGGTCCTCGACGGTGGTGGCGCCGCCGGCGGCCGCGGCGATCGCGTTGGCGAGGGCGAACAGGTCGCCGAGCGCGGAGGCGCCGGCGCCCTGCGCGACAGGGGCCGGTCCGGCCTGGACGGCCGAGGCGATCAGCAGGTGGACCCGGTGCCAGGACGCGTCCTCGTCGACGGCGAGCAGCGCCACCCCGTGGGCGCGGGCGGCCTGCTCGGGCCCTCCCCCGCCGCGCACGACGAGCCCGGTCAGGCCCGCGGCGGCCACGGCCGGGACGAGGTCCGCGGCCGCGGCGGCGGTGACGCCGACCGCGAGCAGGAGTCCGCCCGGGGTGTAGGGGACAGGCACCCCGGGGTCGTGGAGGAGCACCTCGGTGACCGGGACGGCGGTGCCGGCGGGTGCGGCGACCAGGCGCAGGGCCGGCTGTCCGAGGGTGTCGAGCAGCGCGTCGAGCGTGCAGTCGGCTTGCATGGGGGCTCCTCCTCGGCCTCGTCGACTCCTCTGCCTTGTCGGCTCCTCGGCTTCGTCGACGCCCGATTGTCGCGTCCGGCGGGAGGGCCGCGGATTGTCGGATCGCATCATGAGACCGGCCGAGCCCTGCACGAACGCGCAAAGACGGCCGCCCGGCGAGTGCCCAGACTGGCAGCCATGATCAGTGCTACGACAGCAAGTGCCGCGGCGCCGCCCGGGGCGCCGGACGGCGACGGCGCCCTGGAGCGGGCGGCGCGATCGGCGGCCGGGTCCGCGGCGGCCGCCGGTGTCACGGTGCGGACCGTCGACGACCTGTCCGGGCTGCGCGCCGTGACGGACTTCCTCGCCGCGACCTGGGGCACCCCGCCGGGAGCGCCGCCGCTGCCCACCGACGTCATGACGAGCGCGGTGCACGCGGGCGGCGCGGTGCACGCCGCGTACGCCGGGCGGGAGCTGGTGGGGGCGGCGGTCCTGGTGTTCCAGCCGCCGGCGGAGCGGGCCGTGTACTCGCTCGTCGCAGCCGCGGCGACGTCCGACCGGGGGGTGGGCCTCGCCGTGAAGCAGGCGCAGCGGCTCTGGTCCCTGGAGCGGGGCGCCGAGCGCATGCAGTGGACGTACGACCCGCTGCTCGGCCGCAACGCCCGCTTCAACCTGGTCAAGCTGGGCGGGCTCGGCACGGAGTACGTCGTCGACTTCTACGGGCCGCTCGACGACGGGTTCAACGGCGGCGACGAGAGCGACCGCCTCACCGTGACCTGGGACCTGCGCGACCCGCGCCGCGCCGTCGACGACGGGGCGTCCGCCCGGGCCGGCGCCGAGACGCTGTGCCCGGCCCCGGACGGCGGGCCGCTCGCGCTGCGCTCCGGGGAGCGGCTGTGGTGCCGGGTGCCCGAGGACGTGCTCGCGCTGCGCGCCGAGGATCTGCCGGCCGCGCTGCGCTGGCGGCACGCGGTCCGCGAGGTGTTCACCGGCGCCTTCGCCGACGGGTACACGGCGTCCGCCCTGTCGCGTGACGGCTGGTACCTGCTGACCCGCGCCGCCGCGAGCGGCGCCCCGACGTCCGCCCAGGAGGGCTGAGATGAAGATCGAGCGTGTCGAACTGCTGCACATCGCGGTGCCGTTGGTGAAGCCGTTCCGTACCTCGTTCGGTACGCAGACCAGCAAGGACACGTTCCTGCTGCGGGTGGAGACGGACGCGGCCGAGGGCTGGGCGGAGTTCGGCGGCGATCCGGACCCGCTGTACAGCTCGGAGTTCACGTCGGGCGCGGAGCTCGTGCTGCGTGACTTCCTGGTGCCGCGGGTGGCCGCCGTACGGGAGCTGACCTCGGCGAAGGCCGGTCCGGCGATGGCCGCGGTCAAGGGGCACTACATGGCGAAGGCCGCCCTGGAGACGGCGCTGCTCGACGCCGAGCTGCGGGCGGCCGGGATGTCGTTCGCGACGTTCCTCGGCTCGGTCCACGACCGGGTGCCGGCGGGCGTCTCGGTGGGCATCAAGCCGTCCATCCCCGAACTTCTCGACGACGTGCGGCAGTACCTGGACGAGGGGTACGTGCGGATCAAGCTGAAGATCGAGCCCGGCTGGGACCTGGAGCCGGTGCGCGCGGTGCGGGAGCGGTTCGGCGACGAGCTGCCGCTGCAGGTCGACGCCAACACCGCGTACGGCCTGTCGGACGCCGAGCATCTGCGGAAGCTGGACGCGTTCGGGCTGCTGCTGATCGAGGAGCCGCTGGACGAGGACAACCTGTACCAGCACGCGCAGTTGCAGCGGCGGATCGCGACGCCGGTCTGTCTGGACGAGTCGATCCACTCGGCGCGGGACGCGTCGGCGGCCATCGCGATGGAGGCCTGCCGGGTCGTCAACATCAAGCCGGCGCGGGTGGGCGGCTACCTGGAGGCCCGCCGCATCCACGACCTGGCGCGGGCGGCGGGGGTCCCGGTGTGGTGCGGCGGGATGCTGGAGACGGGCATCGGCCGGGCCCCGAACCTGGCTCTTGCGGCGCTGCCCGGGTTCACGCTGCCCGGTGACACGTCGGCGTCGTCGCGGTACTTCGCGGAGGACCTGACCGAGCCGTTCGTCCTGCGGGACGGGCATCTGGACGTGCCGCAGGGGCCCGGGATCGGGGTCGACCCGATCCCGGAGGTGCTGCGGAGGTTCACCGTGGCGCGCCGGGCGGTGGGGTAGCCGGCGGGGCCGGGCGGGCCGGGGCGTCCGGCCCGCTCAGTCCTGGGCTGCGTCCCAGGTCCGCAGGTCCACCACCCGGTCGTCGGCGAACAGTGCACATGTGCGGCCCTCCGCCACGAAGACGCTGCGCAGTTCGGCGTCCAGGACGGTCGCGGCGACGAACGTGCTGACGATCAGCGGGAAGTCGCACACCGCGCCGATGCGGAAGAGGGACTGGGACTCCGTGGTGACCGGGTCGCCGCCCGCGCGCAGCACGATCCGCTGGTCCCGGGCCACCGCGCGCGCGGCGACCGCGACGGAGATGTTCCCCAGTCCGTCCGAGGCGACGGCGGCCAGCGCGCGGGCCCGCCGCACCGAGAGGCGCTCCAGCAGGAACCGGTCGCCGCCGCGGCCTATGACGACGGGGATGTTCAGCGAGCGGGCCAGTGGGAGACAGCCGGCCCGCCGGTCGCGCTCGACGGCGACGACCTTCACGCCGAGGTCGCGCAGCCACGCGGAGAGCCGCAGGCCGACCTGGCCGAGGCCGACGACGATGACGTGGTTGCGGCGCGGTATGGAGCGGGCCCCGAGGATGCTGGTCATGCGGTGCCCGGTGAAGCGGTCGACGACACCGGCGGTGAACACGGCCGCGAGGACCAGTACGCCGATCATCGACGCGGCGGAGAACACCTTGTACCAGCCGGGTCCGTGCTCGGCGGCGTGCGAGGAGCCGACCGTGGTGAGCGTGCGGGCCGCGTTCCACACGGAGTCGGTCCAGTGCTCGTGCAGGACGAGGACGCCGAGGGCGACGTCCGTGGAGTAGGCGAGGAGCAGCGCGACCAGGCTGCACACGAGCGCCTTCGCGGAGGTTCCGAGGGAGCGGAACCAGGTGCCGGCGGGGCTGCGCGGGTGCGGCTGCGGGGCGGTGGCCAGGGCCCGCCGGGGCAGATGCTCGACGCGCGTGGTCACGCCCTCGCGCCGGACGCCCACGAGGTCGTCGCCGACGGGCTGGAGCATCGCGTACTGCGGTGCGAGACAGCTCGCCAGGAGGCTGGGCAGGATCGCGTCGGTCATGGACAGGGCGGTGCAGTTGGGGACGGTGCGGGACACCTCCTCGGCGACCGTGCGGTCGAAGATCGTCACGACGAGCCGCACGCCGGGCCTGAGGTGCTCGGCAAGCAGCGCGTAGCGCAGGGCGACCATGTCGTCGCGGGACACGATGGCGACGCTGTCGACGGGCCCGGCCAGCTGTCGCCGCAGGGTGTCGTCGTCGGGGCGGGGCAGGCGGTGCGCCGTGCTCCCCCAGCGTTCGATGCAGTCCGCGGCGGAGCGGCCGAGGGCCTCGTCGTCCTCGATGATCACGACCTGGCGGCCGGTGGCGGGGACGTGCGAGCGGGCGTCGCCGCGCGGGTCTCGGGTGGTCTGCGGGCTCAAGCTGTCGGCCTCTCTACCGATACGGGTCCGGGGACGGCGTCCCCGGTGCCCTGTCATCCGGAAGGCGCGGCAGTGCCTGATCGAGGCCGGCGCGTACGCTTCGGCGCCGCCCGGTCGGCCCGGGGCGCGGGCCCTCCCGCCGGCGCTCACGGGGTGAGGAGCGCGGCCGGGCCGGGACCGGTGCGAAGCGGTTCCCTTTCTAACAGCCGCCTCGGATGCCCGGATTCGTCACCGTGTACAAATACAGGCCGCCGACTCCGTACATCTGTCGAATGCGCGGGACCGGGCCGGTCTCGTATGGGCGGGCGCCGCCGGGACGGTGCGCACCCGGTCGCCGGTGGGGCTCGGTGCGCTGTACGGGAGTCCTGTGCGGTGCCATGATCGACGATCATGCGCATCGATGAACTGGGCCCTCTGGAACGCCAGTTGTGGCACGCCTACGCTCAGGGCCGGACCGTCGAAGGTCGCCCCGGGGCTCCTCGGGCCGCCCGCCCCACCGTCCGCGCCGAGTTCCTCATGGCCCTGCTGCTCGGCGCCGGGCCCGAGGCCGCGCCGGGCGATCGCCCCGCGCTCCGGCTCGGCGGCGCGTCCGTCACGGGCACGCTGGACCTGCGGTTCGCCGACATCGCCGCACCGATCGCCCTCACGGACTGCCGCTTCACCGAGACGCCCCTTCTACGGGGCGCGCAGCTGCGTGACCTCACCCTCGCCGACTGCGTGTTGCCCGGCCTGGTCGCCGACGCGGTCCAGATCCACGGACGGCTCGTGCTCTCCCACTGCCGGCTGTCCGGCCCGCTCGTCCTCACCGGCACCGAGACCCACGGCGACCTGGACCTGACGCACACCGTGATCTGCGCCCCGGACGCCGAGGCGGTGTCGGCCGTACGCCTGCGCACGGGCGGGAACCTGTTGTGCGCCCACATGAAGGTGAACGGGGGCATGCGGCTCTCGGGTGCCTCGATCACCGGCGAGTTCGACCTGGAAGGCGCCCACCTGAGCCGTCCCGGCGGCACCGTTCTGGACGCCTATCACGTCCAGGTCGGCGAGGACCTCACCTTCCACCCGGGATTCAGCGCCGAGGGACGCATCATTCTGTCGGGCGCCGATGTGGGCGCGGCCATCGGCTTCTGCGGCGCCCGCCTGCACCATCCCGGCGACATCGCCCTCGAAGCCGTCGACGTCACCGTGAACCGCAACTTCGACCTCGGAGCGGGCCTCAACGTGACCGGCGGCATCACGCTCGACGGCAGCCAGATCGGCACCCGGCTCAGCTTCGAGGACGCCACCCTGTCCCGGCCCGGCGGCACCGCGCTGTCGCTGCGCCTGACCCAGGCCCGCGAGACCGATCTGCGCACGCGGGTACCCGTCGACGGCACCGTGGACGCGGGCAACGCCCGACTCGGCGTCCTCTACGACGCGCCCGCCACCTGGCCCCGCCGGCTGCGGCTGTCCGACACGGCGTACGACGCGCTCGCCACCCCGCTCACCGCCGGCGAACGGCTCGCCTGGATCCGCCGCGGCACCGAGGGATACCTCCCGCAGCCCTACGAACAGCTCGCGGCCGCCTACCGGCGCCTGGGTCACGAGGACGAGGCCCGCACCGTCCTGCTCGCGAAGCAACGCCACCGCCGCTCCGCGCTCCCCCTGCACGCGCGCGTCTGGGGATACGTCCAGGACGCCACGGTCGGCTACGGCTACCGGCCCGGCCGCGCCGCCCTGTGGATCATCGCCCTCCTCGCCGTGGGCGCGACCTTCTTCTCGGCACATCACCCGGCCCCGCTCGAAGCGGCCAAGGCCCCTCCGTTCAACCCGGTGTTCTATGCGCTGGACCTCCTGCTCCCCCTCTTCGGCTTCGGCCAGAAGGCGGCCTACGCACCCCACGGCGCCGGTCAGTGGCTCGCCTACGCGCTGACCACCGCCGGCTGGGTCCTGGCGACCACCGTGACCGCGGGAGTGTCCCGGGCCCTCAACCGCCAGTGATCCCGCCCGACCGACCGGCCGCGCCGCGGCTCAGAAGGCGGCGAGACTCGCCCGCGCCGTTTCCATGAAGACGCTCTTGTGCTCCTCGACGTGCTCGTTGACCTCGACGTCGCCGATCTCGCGCCAGACCGCCTGGTTCAGCGCGCGGGCATAGGCACGCACCGGATCGTGCAGACCGGCGTGGCCGACGAGCACGAGGTGCCGCTCGGCGACCCAGAGCCGGCCCATCGCCGCCGAGGCCGCGCCGAGCCATCCCTCGTCCTCCCCCCATTCCTCGGGCCGGCGATAGGCCACCCCTTCGGCCTCCTGCACGCAGGCGAGGAAGTCCTTGATCGCCTGCAACTGCTCGGCCCGGCGGGCCTCCCGGTCGGCGACGGCCTGCCGGCGTACCTCCAGCCGCTCGGCGGAGCGCTGCGTGGCCCGTTGGGAGAGAGCGGTCAGGGTGCCGCCCAGGAGGACTCCGGCGAGGGAGAACAACGGTGCCCACACTTCTGTCGCCACGCGGCGCTCCCCCTCTTCACGCTTCACGCTCTTCGCACTTCATGACGGGCGCCCTGGCGCATCCCTGGACCCGACCCCTTCGGCATGCCAGCATCCACCCCGTCACGCACCGCGGTAAAGGAGATTCATGCGGGAGACACCGGAGGGCGGGATCGCGGGGGAGGCGACGGTGCTCGTTCCCGCCACCGAGGCGCACCTGCCGCTGCTCGCCGGCTGGTTCGCCGACCCCGCGTTCGTCCGGGAGTGGGGCGGGCGGCCCCTCAGCCGCGCGGAAGTGTCCGCCAAGTACACGGGGCGACGGCGCCCCGCGGTGGAGTCGCTGATCGTCCTCCAGGGCGCGGACCCCGTGGGCTACGCCCAGTACGTCCCGGCCGGCCCGCGCGAAGGGGGCATCGACATGGTCCTCCTGCCGCGCGCTCAGGGCCGCGGCTTGGGCCCTGACGCCGCCCGCGCCCTGGTCCGGCACCTGCACACCGTCCTCGGGTGGGACCGGGTGACGGTCGATCCCGAGGCGTCCAACCACCGGGCCGTCAGGGCCTGGGCCAAGGCGGGCTTCCGCCCGGTCGGCCCGCGTGGGAGTCACCTGCTGATGGAGTCGCTGAGGTGAAGCGTGAAGGATGAGTTCTCGCTCTTCGACGAGCCGGTCGACCGGAAGAAGTCCAACTCCATGAAGTGGGCCTCCGCCGGACAGTTCCTCGCTCCGGACGAGGTGGCGGCCGACCCGCTGCCGCTGTGGGTGGCCGACACCGACTTCAAGGCGCCGCCTGTCGTTCTCGACGCGCTCCACGCGGCGGTCGACCACGGTGTCTTCGGCTACCCGGGCGGCGCGACCGACAGCTATCTGGCCGCCGTGACGGGCTGGCAGGCGAAGCGCTTCGGCCGGGACGTGGACCCGACGTGGATCGTGCCCACCTCCGGCATCCTCACCAGCCTCAAGACGGCCGTCCAGGCGTTCTCCGCGCCGGGCGACTCCGTCCTCATCCAGCCTCCGGTCTACGGCCACTTCCACGACGACGTCCGCCTCAACGGACGCGACCTCGCCTACGCGCCGCTGGTGCGGACCGAGGACGGCTACGCCTTCGACGCGCGCGTCTTCGAGGCGGCGATCCGTCCCGACACCAAGATCTTCGTCCTGAGCCACCCGCACAATCCGACCGGGAACGTGTGGTCCGAGGACGAGCTGCGGACCATGGGCGAGATCTGCGCCCGGCACGGCGTTCTCGTCATGGCGGACGAGATCCACCAGGACCTGATCATCAATCCGGCCAAGCGGCACGTCCCGTTCGCGTCGCTCGGCCCGGAATTCGCCCGCAACAGCATCACGTGCACGGCTCCGAGCAAGACGTTCAACCTGCCGGGACTCCAGTGCGCCAACGTCTTCATCCCCGATCGCCGGCTGCGCGAGGAGTTCTCCCGCCGCTACGAGCGCAATCTCATGCCGCTGGTCAACGTGCTCGGCATGGTGGCCGCCGAGGCCGCCTACACCCACGGCGAGCCGTGGCTGGAGGAACTGCTCACCTACCTGCGCGGCAATCACGCGCACTTCGCCGCGTCCGTCCACGCCGCCACCTCGAAGGTGCGGGTCCTGCCCGCCGACTCCCTCTACCTGGCCTGGACGGACTGCCGGGGCCTCGGGATGGACGCGGCGGAACTCGAACGGTTCATGCTGCTCACGGCCCGGCTGTGGTGCGACCCGGGGCAGAAGTTCGGGACCGAGGGCCACGGCTACCTGCGCGTGAACCTGGGCTGCCCCCGCTCCACGGTCGACGAGGCGATCTCCCGCCTCACCACGGCCCTCGCCGGACTCTGACCCGGGGAGGGGAGTCAGCCGGTCTCCTTCAGCACGGCGTCCAGTCGCTCCAGGACGTGGGGCCAGCCCTTGCCCATGCCCTCGTACGCCTGTCCGCCCAGGGGAGAGTCGAGGTCGAAGCCCGCGTGGGTGAGCACGAGCCGGGTGCCGTCTCCCTCCGGGCGCAGCGTCCAGGTGACGAGGGTGTCGAGGGTGTCCTCCGCGAATCGATAGGCGAGGACCCGCTCGTCCTCGACCTCGGTCACCTCGCAGGGCCGGCTGCCGAAGTTGCCCATGTCGAGGGTGAAGCGGTGCCCGACGACCGGCTTGACGTCACCGGCGGCCCACCAGCGGGCGTGCAGGTCCGGCTCGGTCAGGGCCTCCCAGACCCTCGCGGGGGCGTGCTCCAGGGGCTTCTCGCAGGTGATCGTGGCGTGCTCGGTCATGGCTCGCTTCCTTCGTGCTCGTCGAGGAGGCCGGAGAGCGCGTCCGCGTACCGCTTCCGGGTGCTCGCGGACCGCCGGCCCGGCTTGCGAGCAGTCTGCAACGTGCGGGACGGCCCGGCACGCCGCCCCGCCGCGGGCCGTGCCCACCGCAGGGAGCGCTTCCCCGTGACGACGAGACCGCCCGGTGCGGTAGCGCGCGGGGCCCTGTTTCCTGCAAGGTCGATACTGCCGACAGCAGCACTCCAGCCCTCGTCCGGAGGTACCCATGCGGATGTTGATCAATGTCCCCGAGACCGTTGTCGCCGACGCCCTGCGCGGTATGGCGGCCGCGCACCCCGAGCTCACCGTGGACGTGGAGAACCGGGTGATCCTGCGGAAGGACGCGCCCGTGGCCGGGAAGGTGGCGCTGGTGTCGGGCGGCGGGTCGGGGCACGAGCCGCTGCACGGCGGCTTCGTCGGTCCGGGGATGCTGAGCGCGGCCTGCCCGGGCGAGGTGTTCACGTCGCCGGTGCCGGATCAGATGGTGCGGGCGGCGGCCGCCGTGGACAGCGGGGCCGGGGTGCTGTTCATCGTGAAGAACTACACCGGCGACGTGCTCAACTTCGACATGGCGGCCGAGCTCGCCGAGGACGAGGGCATCCAGGTCGCCAAGGTGCTCGTGAACGACGACGTGGCGGTGACCGACAGCCTGTACACGGCGGGGCGGCGCGGTACCGGCGCCACCCTGTTCGTGGAGAAGATCGCCGGGGCGGCGGCCGAGGAGGGGCAGCCGCTGGAGCGGGTCGAGGCGCTCGCCCGGCAGGTCAACGAGTCGGCGCGCAGCTTCGGCGTCGCGCTGAGCGCGTGCAGCACCCCGGCCAAGGGCTCCCCCACCTTCGACCTCCCGGAAGGCGAGCTGGAGTTGGGGATCGGCATCCACGGCGAGCCGGGGCGTGAGCGGCGCGGCATGATGACGTCCGGGGAGATCGCCGACTTCGCGGTGCACGCGGTGCTCGAGGACCTGAACCCGACGGGTCCGGTGCTGGCGCTGGTGAACGGGATGGGCGCGACGCCGCTCCTGGAGCTGTACGGGTTCAACGCGGAGGTGCAGCGGGTGCTGGCCGAGCGCGGGGTGCCCGTCGCCCGCACGCTCGTCGGCAACTACGTCACGTCCCTCGACATGGCCGGCGCCTCGGTCACCCTCTGCCAGGTCGACGAGGAGATGCTGCGGCTGTGGGACGCGCCGGTGGCCACGGCGGGTCTGCGCTGGGGCCGTTGACCGGCACCCCGGCCGATGTCCGAACCTCTCTCTGAAGGAGATCATGTGCTCGACGCCGACTTCTTCCGGCGCTGGATGGCCGCGGCCACCGCGGCGGTGGACCGCGAGGCCGACCGGCTCACCGAACTCGACTCGCCGATCGGCGACGCCGACCACGGCAGCAATCTTCGGCGCGGCTTCACGGCCGTGCAGGCGGTGCTCGACAAGGAGGCGCCGGCGTCCCCCGGCGCCGTACTCACCCTCGCCGGGCGGCAGTTGATCTCGACGGTGGGCGGCGCGTCCGGACCGCTGTACGGGACCTTGCTGCGGCGCGCCGGAAAGGCGCTCGGCGACGCGCCCGAGGTGAGCGAGGCCGAGCTGGCGGCGGCGCTGCGCACCGGGGTGGACGCGGTGGCCGCGCTCGGCGGGGCCGCGCCGGGCGACAAGACGATGCTGGACGCGCTGGTCCCGGCGGTCGACGCGCTGGAGGACGGCGGCTTCGCGGCGGCGCGGGCGGCGGCCGAGCACGGCGCCGAGGCGACGACCCCGTTGCAGGCGCGCAAGGGGCGGGCCAGTTATCTGGGCGAGCGCAGCATCGGGCACCAGGATCCGGGGGCGACGTCCTCGGCGCTGCTCATCGCGGCGCTGGCCGAGACCGCGGCGGGTACGGCGTGAGCACGGCGCCCGGCAAGGAGGTCGGGAAGCCGGTCGGGATCGTCCTCGTCTCGCACAGCAAGGAGGTCGCGGAGTCGGTGGCGCGGCTCGCGGAGGGCCTGGCGGGCGGCGGTGGGACGGCGCCGGTGGCCGCGGCGGGCGGTACGGAGGACGGCGGCCTCGGGACCAGCTCGGAGCTGATCGCGGCGGCCGCGGCGCGGGTCGACGGCGGCGCGGGCATCGCGGTCCTGGTCGACCTCGGCAGCGCGGTCCTCACAGTGAAGGCGCTGCTCGCCGAGGGCGACGAACTCCCCGAGGCCACCCGCCTGGTGGACGCCCCGTTCGTGGAGGGCGCGGTGGCGGCCGTGGTGTCGGCGTCGGCGGGCGCGGACCTGGACGCGGTGGTGGCAGCGGCGTCGGAGGCGTACGCGTACCGGAAGGTGTGAGGTCAGACGGTCACCGGGCGGCGGCGCTCACCAGTTCGCGCGCCGCCGCGTGTCCGGCCCGTACGGCGGCGCGGTGGCTCTCGAGGGGGCGCACGGTCTTTCCCGGGAAGAGGATGTACGTGACGTCCGAGGCGGCGACGCCGCCGCGCACGGGGTGCGGGTCGAGGCCGAGGGCGCGGGCGGCTGCGTAGGAGGCCTCGCCGATCAGGTCGGCGGGGCCGACGTCGCCGACGACCGCGTAGACCACGCGGTCCTTGTGGACGAGGGCCGCGACCGTGCCGGGGCGGATGCCGGAGCGCGCGGGTTTCCAGAGGTCGCTCGCCGCCGGTACGACCACGTAGGGCAGCGTCTCGGCGTCCAGCGGCCGCCCGTCGGACTGTGGGTAGGCCGTCATGTTCTGGAACACGGGGTCCGTGCGGCTGTTGCAGAAGCGGCCGGCGCGGCCGTCGCAGTCGACGTCCAGGTCGGCCTTCCAGTGGACGGCGCCCTGGGCGGTGCGGCACACGGGGATGTCGGCGCGGGTGCCGTCGTCGGTGCGGTAGCGGCCGTTCGAGATCTGCCGGCAGCCGCGCACGGCGTCCCGCAGGGCGGCGGCGCGGACCCCGCCCTCGCGCATGAAAGGCGCGGCCGGCGCGGGTGCGGCGACGGGGCGCACCCGCGGGGCGGTGCCGGGGGCGTGCGCGCTCTCGGCGGGTGGCGGCGCGGCCGAGGCGGAGAGGGAGGCGGGGGCGAGGAGGGCGACACCGCAGACTGCGGTGAGCGGCAGGAGGCGAGGACGCACGGACGAGGCCTTCGGTCGGGGACGCCCGGCCCTGGGACCGGCGGACATAACACCCCAATCTGAGCGAGGCGCCCGGTGGCGTCCACCGCACGGGGGCCGGACGGGGCGTCAGACGGCCGGACGGGTTCGGGGGTGGGCCCGGACGGGCGCTCCCCAGGGGCTTGATGAGGACCCGTCAGTCATGCCATACAGGTCTGTACCAATTTCACGCCCGCGCCACCACCGGCCCGCCCGAGCGGAAGGCACCCACCTCGTGCGACACCTCCCCCCACGCACCCGGCACCTCACCCCGCTCGCCCGCGCGACAGCCGTCGCCGCGCTCGTCCTGGGCCTCGCCTCCTGCGGCCTGTTCACCGGCCCCGAGGAGGACGGCCCCGCGCTCACCGCCCCGGCCGGCGTCACGGCGCAGGCCGGCAGCGCCACCTCCGTGCACGTCATGTGGAACCGGCCCGCGAGCACCGCCGACGTCGGCCAGTACGAGGTGTACCGGGGAGCGGAGCGGGTCAGGCGCCTGCCCGCCGACCGGCACATGGTCGACGTCACCGGCCTGCGCCCGCGCTCCCGTTACGTGTTCACCGTGCGGGCCCGGGGCACGGACGGCGCGCTGGGCCCGGCAAGCCGGCGCGTCACCGTCACGACACCGGCGGCGGTCGCCGCGGACCGCGCCGCGCCGACCCGTCCGGCGGGGCTGCGCGGCAGCGTGGCCGGCGGCACGTCGGTCTCCCTGTCCTGGCAGCCCTCCCGCGACGACCGGGCCGTCGCCTCGTACGACGTCTACCAGGGCACCACGAAGATCCACAGTGTCGGCGGGCGGGAGACGAGGGCGCTGGTGACGGGGCTGCGGCCGGGCACCGCCTACGCGTTCAGCGTGCGGGCGCGTGACGCCGCCGACAACACCTCGCCCGCGAGCCCGACGGTCCGGCTCACGACGCGGCGCGGCAAGGGCGGGGAGAGCGCCGGCACCGGCACCGCGCCCTCCGGTTTCCGGGCGAGCAGCCGCGCCGCCGACGGCGGGTACTACCTCGACCTGACGTGGACTCCCCCGGACACCGGCGGCGAGGTCCCGGCGTACCAGGTGTTCGTGGACGGCTCCCAGGCCACGACCGTCATGTGGGGCGAGGGCACCGCCGACGCGGCGAAGTACAGCTTCTACATCGGCGAGAAGCCGGGCGAGCGCCACCGGGTGCGGATCCGGGCGCAGCTCCCCGACGGCACGTGGGGCGCCTTCTCCGCCGAACGGACCGTCACGACCGGCTAGGCCGTGTCTTCAAACTCCCGTCGTCGCCCGGAGGGCGGCTTCGCGGCGTCTGGTGCGTGCTCTGGGCGTGCCGGGCGCAGGCCCTCGTAGCGGAGCTACTCGGGTCTTCGCCCGGTGCGGCCAGAGTGCGTGCCGGGCGCCGTGGAGCAGGCGGGAGTTTGAAGACACGGCCTAGGCCGTGCGATGGAACCCGTCACCTGCCCGGATGCGGCCCGCATGCGGCGTGCGCCGCCCGCGGTTTGGCTGGGCGTCAGGCGGCGCGGGCTTTTGCCGACTCGGGCGGGGCATCGGACGTACCGCCTCCCGCGGGCGCCGGAGAGCAGGCAGTCATGCGCATCACTTCGATACTCGCTCGCTCGGGTCTGACCGTGGCGGCCGCGCTCCCGCTGACGCTGGCCGCACCTGCGGCCCACGCCGGCGGACCGAGTGGAGGCGGCGGGCTCGTCGTGAGCACCAGCGGGTCCACGGTCACGGCCCGGACCCAGGCCTGCCCGAACGGGGGCAACGGTTCGCTGCTCTCGGCGGGCCAGGCCGACTTCGCCCAGGGCAGGCAACAGCCGCTGGTCGGCGGCAGCGCGACCTGGACGAGCGTGAGTTCCGGGACGTACACCGTGGTCGTCGTCTGCAACGACGGCTCCACGGCCGGGACCCGTTCGGTGACCGTGACGGCGAGTCCGACCATCTCGGCGACGTCGAGCCCGCTCGGCGCCGTCCGGGGCGGCCTCGGCGGCGCGGTCCAGGACTACGGCACGCTGACGCTGGCGGCGGGCGGCACCCTGGTGGCCGCGGCCGTCGTGGGCGGCGCGTGGTACCTGCGGCGGCGCGGCACGGGTCAGCGCACCTAGGCCGGTTCGTTCCCGCGATCGCTGTCGTCCGGTCTCTCCGGGCGGCGGCGATCGTGCGTTCCGGGCCCGTGACGCCTAAGAGGCCGGCTCCGGCTCCTCGTCCGTCTCCGGCAGGTCGAGCCGGTCCAGGGTCTCCTCGATCCAGCCGACCCAGAAGGTCTCCAGGTCGATGCCGGCGCGCAGGACCGCGTGTTGCAGCCGGTCGGGCATCGAGTCCTTCTCCGGCGGGAAGTCGCGCTCCTGGATCTCCAGGTAGTTCGCGAGGGTCTCCCGGTGCAGGGCGAGATGGCGGCGCAGGTCCGTGTCGATGCCGTCCGTGCCGACGACCGCGGCGGAGCGCAGCCGCAGCAGCATCGTGTCCCGCAGCGGTTTGGGGTCGTGGGAGGCCGCGGTCCAGCGGGCGAGTTCGCCGCGCCCCTCGGGCAGGACCTCGTACTGTTTCTTCTGACCGCGGGCCGGGCCCTGGGCGGGCAGGGCGCGGATCAGGCCGTCGCGTTCCAGTCTTCCCAGCTCGCGGTAGATCTGCTGGTGGGTCGCCGACCAGAAGTAGCCGATGGACCGGTCGAACCTGCGGGTCAGTTCGAGGCCCGACGACGGCTTCTCCAGGAGGGCCGTGAGGATCGCGTGCGGCAGTGACATGGCGTAAGGGTAGGTGAGAGTCCCCCGGCGTGAGCCGGGGTGAGGGGTGGTCACGCGGCCGGCGGGCCCGGCCACGTGACCACCCGGTCTCACAGGCCCGCGGCGACCTCGGTGCCCTGCTTGATGGCGCGCTTGGCGTCGAGCTCGGCGGCCACGTCGGCGCCGCCGATCAGGTGCGGGGTGCGGCCGGCGGCGACGAGGTCGTCGTAGAGGGAGCGCTGCGGCTCCTGGCCGGCGCACAGGACGACGGTGTCGACGGGTACGAGGGTCTGCTCGCCGTCGACGGTGATGTGCAGGCCCGCGTCGTCGATCCGGTCGTACGTGGCGCCCGCGACCATGGTGACGCCGCGGTGGCGCAGCTCGGTGCGGTGGATCCAGCCGGTGGTCTTGCCGAGTCCGGCGCCGACCTTGGACGTCTTGCGCTGGATGAGGTGGACCTCGCGCGGCGGCGTGGGCCGCTCGGCCTTCTTGAGGCCGCCGCGGTCGGTGTAGTCCATGTCCACGCCCCACTGGCGGAAGTACGTGGCCGGGTCCTGGCTGGCCTTCTCGCCGCCGTCGGTGAGGTACTCGGCGACGTCGAAGCCGATGCCGCCGGCACCGATGATCGCGACGCGGTCGCCGACGGGGGCGCCGTCGCGGAGCACGTCGAGGTAGCCGACGACGCTGGGGTGGTCGACGCCGTCGATGGCAGGGGTGCGCGGGCTGACGCCGGTGGCGACGACGACCTCGTCGTAGGCCGCGAGGTCGTCCGCGCCGACGCGGGTGTTCAACTTGACGGTGACGCCGCGCAGTTCGAGCTGGGTGCGGAAATAGCGCAGCGTCTCGTCGAACTCCTCCTTGCCGGGGACCTTGCGGGCGACGTTGAGCTGGCCGCCGATCTCGGCGGAGCCGTCGAGGAGGGTCACGTCGTGGCCGCGCTCGGCGGCGGAGACGGCGCAGGCGAGCCCGGCGGGGCCGGCGCCGACGACGGCGACGGTCTTCTTCAGGCGGGTGGGCGCGAGGACGAGCTCGGTCTCGTGGCAGGCGCGCGGGTTGACCAGGCAGGAGGTGATCTTGCTGCTGAAGGTGTGGTCGAGGCAGGCCTGGTTGCAGCCGATGCAGGTGTTGATGGTGTCGGAGCGGCCCTCGGCGGCCTTCTTCACGAAGTCCGGGTCGGCGAGCATCGGGCGGGCCAGGGAGACCATGTCGGCGACCCCGTCGGCGAGCAGCTCCTCGGCGACCTCGGGGGTGTTGATGCGGTTGACCACGACGAGCGGGATCGAGACCTCGCCCATGAGCTTCTTGGTGACCCAGGAGTAGGCGCCGCGGGGCACGGAGGTGGCGATGGTGGGGATGCGGGCCTCGTGCCAGCCGATGCCGGTGTTGATGATCGTGGCGCCGGCCGCCTCGATCTCCTTGGCCAGCTGGACGACCTCCTCGAGGGTGGAGCCGCCGGGCACCAGGTCCAGCATCGAGAGACGGTAGATGACGATGAAGTCGCTGCCGACGCGCTCGCGGACGCGGCGCACGATCTCCAGCGGGAAGCGGACGCGGTTCTCGTAGGAGCCGCCCCAGCGGTCGGTGCGGTGGTTGGTGGCGGCGACGATGAACTCGTTGACGAGGTAGCCCTCGGAGCCCATGATCTCGACGCCGTCGTAGCCGGCCGCCTTGGCGAGCTCGGCGGTGCGCGCGAAGTCCTCGACGGTCTGCTCGATCTCGGCGTCGGTGAGCTCGTGCGGCGGGAAGGGGCTGATCGGCGCCTGGACGGGGCTCGGCGCGACGAGGTCCTCGTGGTACGCGTACCGGCCGAAGTGCAGGATCTGCATCGCGATCTTGCCACCGGCGGCGTGCACGGCGTCGGTGACCTCGCGGTGCTGCTCGGCCTCGGCCTCGGTGGTGAGCTTGGCGCCGCCGGCCCAGGGGCGGCCGGCCTCGTTCGGGGCGATGCCGCCGGTGACCATGAGGCCGACGCCGCCGCGGGCGCGCTCCGCGTAGAACGCGGCCATGCGCGTGAAGCCGTTCTCCGCCTCTTCGAGGCCCACGTGCATCGAGCCCATCAGGACGCGGTTGGGCAGCGTGGTGAAGCCCAGGTCGAGCGGGGCGAGCAGGTGCGGGTAACGACTCATGGGGGCCCTCCGTGGCGGCGAACGTCGTCACAGTTGTAGACGACACCCGCCCCCTTTTGCAACAAGTTGCAAAAGAGAGCTGCACCACGCCCGGGGACTACTCGGGGGCGACCTCGGCGACCCATCCGTACGGCAGCTCGCGCCCGTCGACGGTCACCGCCTCGACGGCGCGGCCGCGCGGATCGACGTCGGCCTGCACGCCCTCGCCCTCGTACCGGGGGTAGCCCGACTCCCCCACGCGTCCGGTCGCGGTGACGCGCACAGAACGTAGGGGGTTGCCGTGATCCGTGTGGCCCGCGGCGTCGGTGAGGCGGGGTTTGATCTCGAGGGTGAGCCGCTCGGGCACCTCGGACAACTCGCGCGATTCGTTCATGCCAGGAGGCTAAGCCGGGACACCGCGCCCCGCCCCTCCAGCCGCGGGCCATGCAGTTGTAGAATGCAACCAGCACCGGAAAGGACCCTGCCGTGGCCGCACCTGAGTCAGCACCCGAGTCGCAACCCGTGTCAGAACCGGCCCGCGCGGCGGCCGTGTCGGACATCCAGCGCGAGCTGACGGTCTTCGCCCGCCGCGCCCGGGCGATGGCCGCGCGCATGCACCCCGAGCTGTCGCTGGTCTCCTTCACCCTGCTCGGCCATCTCGACGAGCGGGGCGGCTGCCGCGCCACCGACCTCGCGGCGCACTACGCGCTGGACAAGTCCACGGTCAGCCGGCAGGTCGCCGCCCTGGAGCGGGCGGGGCTCGTGGCCCGCCGGGTGGACCCGGACGACCACCGGGTGCAGGTGCTGCACCCCACCGAGGCGGGCGCCGAGATCCTGGCGCAGGTGACGGTCAGCCGCCGGCAGGCCCTCCTGGAGCGGCTCGGCGACTGGCCGGAGGAGGACCTGGAGCAGTTCGCCGCGTATCTGACGCGCTACAACGAGGCGTCGCAGGGCATCTGAGCCCTCAGGCGGCCCGGGCGCCGGGCACCCGCGCCGTACGGAACCGGGTGGTGCGGCGCAGCCGGAAGCCGAGGGTCTCGTAGAGCCGGATGGCGTTCGTGTTGCCCGCGCCGGTGTGCAGGAACGGGGTCTCGCCGCGCTCCAGGACGCCCGCCGCGACCGCCCGCACGAGCCGCCCGGCGAGCCCCTGACCGCGCTGCTCCGGGTCGGTGCAGACGGCGCTGATCTCGGTCCAGCCCGGCGGGCGCAGCCGCTCCCCCGCCATGGCGACGAGCGCTCCGCCGCGCCGTATGCCGAGGTAGGTGCCCAGCTCGATGGTGCGCGGCAGGAAGGGGCCCGGCCGGGTACGGGCCACGAGGTCCAGCATCTCGGGCACATCGGCGGCGGTGAGCCGGACGGCCTCGGGGTCGTGGGCCGCGTCGACGCGATCCCCGACCATCTGCACCCCCGCGAAGTCCATGGTCAGCTCCCAGCCCTCCGGCAGGTCGAGGCGCACCCCGGGCAGCGGCACGGTGCCGTCGGCCCCGGCGAAGGCGGCGAGATCGGCCCAGTCGGCGGGCCCCGGCTCGTCCGGCAGCCCCAGCCACGGCGAGACATCCCCCGGATACCGCAGCACCCGCCCACTCCGCTCGGCGAGGTGAGCGTGCGGCCCGGTCAGCGCGGCGTAGGCGGGATTGTCGAGCACCGCGTCGTCCGCGGTGCGCCCGAGGCCGCCGGCCTCCGGGGCGCCCGTGCCGCGCCCGAGGTCGCCGGTCTTCCGGCCGCCCGCGACGCGGCCGGCGCCGCCGGGCACCCGGCCGGCAGCGACAGCCGAAAGGGCACCGCTCACCGGCCCCGTCTCGGCGTCGGCGGTCTCCGGTTCGACCTCGGCGTCACTGGCGGCGCCGAGCACCCGTCCCTGCGCGGCACCCGCAGGACCACCGGACACCCGAGAGGCCACGACCACCCTCCCCACCGCGGCACCCTTGCCGCCCACAGGCCCCCGGTCGGCCTCCGCGTCCCCGGCGTCGCCGGGCCCCGGTTCGGCCTCCGCATACGCGGAGGTGCCGAGCACCCGGCCCTCGTCGACGCGTGCGAGCCCCCTCGGCACCTGGTCGACCGCGGCGCCCGCACGGGTGCCGGGCGACCGGTCCGCCTCGGCGCCCCCGGCACCCTTGGGCTCGGCCGTGTCCCGGATGGGCGTGGCGCCGCGCTCCTCGTGCGTCTGCGTCATTCGGACCCCTTCTCCCGCGCACCGCCGCGCGACCGTGCGCCGGCCACGACCGCCATGGCCGGCACCTGATCGAACCGTGTCCGGGGAGATCCGCATTCCCTCGCGCCCCACTGTTCACGGGGTCGCAACGCGTTCACGGCGCCGCAACACCCCCGTACGCCCGCGGCCACGGGGCGCTTTGTCGTGCGGGGAGCGGGCTTGACATGCTGGCGCGATGTCGCCGATGCCGTCCCAGGCCCTCATCGCTCACGTCGAGTCCCTGCTCGACGCCGGATCGCCGCTGCCGATCGTCGCCGCGGGCGACCCCGTGCTGCGCCGCCCCGCCGATCCCTTCGACGGGCAGCTGTCCGACGAGCTGCTCGCGCGGCTGATCGAGGCCATGCGCGTGACCATGCACGCGGCGCCCGGCGTCGGACTCGCCGCGCCGCAGGTCGGTGTGCCGCTGCGGCTCGCCGTACTCGAGGACGCGGCGACCGTGCCGGACGAGGTGCGGCTGGCGCGCGGGCGGGTGTCGCTCGCGTTCCGTGTCCTGGTGAATCCGTCGTACGAGGCGGTGGGCGGGCGCCGGGCCGCCTTCTACGAGGGCTGCCTGAGCGTGCCGGGCTACCAGGCGGTGGTCGCCCGGCACGAGCGGGTGCGGCTGCGCGGGCTGGACGAGCACGGGCAGGCCCTGGACGAGGAGCTCGCGGGCTGGCCGGCCCGGATCGTGCAGCACGAGACGGACCATCTCGACGGCACTCTGTACCTGGACCGTGCCGAGCCCCGCTCGCTGACCAGCACGCAGGCGGCGGTGGAGCGCTGGGCCCAGCCCACGCCCGAACACGCCGCGCGCGAACTGGGCTTCACCCTGCCGACGAGCGGCTGACCGCAGTCGCGGCCGCGGCTCAGTCCAGCTTGGGCATCTCGCCGGTCGTCCGGGTGACGTCGATGACGGAGAACGCGGCGCCCTGCGGGTCGCCCACGGCGGCGAACCGCCCGAACGGGCTGTCCATCGGCCCGAAGTGCAGCTGCCCGCCCAGGCGCTGGACGGTGGCGACGGCCGCGTCGCAGTCCTCCACGACGAAGTACACGTTGATGTACGAGGGCACCTCCGCAGGGAAGTCCTTCGTCATCTTCATCCGGCCGAGGACCGGCTGTCCGCCGAGCTGCCACACCTGGAAGTCGACGTGCTCGTCGGCCATCGTCTTCGCGTCGTACGGGAACACGGTGGTGAAGAACGCGTCGGTCTTGTCGGCGTCGCGGACGGTGACCTCGGCCCAGCAGAAGGCCCCCGGCTCGTTGACCTTCTCGAAGCCCGCGTGCGTGTCGGGCTGCCAGACGCTGAACATGACGCCGCCGGGGTCCTGCGCGGTGACCATCGTCCCGAACTCGCCGACCTGCATCGGGTCCATCATGAGCGTGCCGCCCGCGCTCTTGATCCGTTCGGCGGCGGCCGCGACGTCCGGGGAGGCGAGGTACAGGTTCCAGGCGGCCGGCACGCCCGCCGGGGTGCCGGGCATCTGCGGGGCGAGGGCGGCGACATGCTTGCCGTCCGCGGTCTTCGCCTGCGTGTAGTTGCCGAACTCCTCGGCGCCCGGATCGTAGGACCAGCCGAACAGCTCGGCGTAGAAGGCCTTGGCGGCCTCCAGGTCGGCGAACATGGCGTCGGCCCAGACCGGGGCCCCTTCGGGTTGTGCGGGCATGTCGCGGAGCCTTCCGTGCGGGCCGGACCCGGGGTGGCCCGGCGGCTTCGGATCCACGCTAGGCGCGCCCGCCGCGGTCCGCGATCCGTGGCTCAGGCGTGCGGCGCTCCCGCGTCGAGTGCCGGGGCGACGAGGTCGAAGGCCTCGTCGAGGAGGGCGACCGGGTCCGGCGCCGTCCCGCTCGCGCTCCAGCGCTGGAGGACCACGTGGAAGGCGGTCAGGGCGGTGCCGGCGGCCAGGCGCGGATAGAGATCGGTGGCGGCGTCGCGGCCGGTGCGGCGGGCGAGCTCCTCGGCGAGTTCGTCGCGCCAGCGGGCCTGGCGCTCCAGGAAGCGGGCGAGCAGCGCGGGTGTGCCGAGGATGAGCCGCACGACGCGCAGGGCCCGCTCGGAGTGGGCGGCGCAGGTGGTGACGGGGACCCGTACGGCGTGCCGGAGCGCCTCGGCCGGCGGTTCGCCGGCGGGCCGCCCCGCGAGCGCGTCCCGCATGTCGGTGCCCATGTCGGCGAGGAACTGGACGACCACGTCCTCCTTGGACGCGAAGTAGCGGAAGAAGGTCCGCTTGGAGACGCCGGCGGCCGCCACGATCTCGTCGACGGTGACGCCGTCGAAGCCCTTGAGGGCGAGCAACTGCAGGGCCGCCTCGGTCAGTTCGTCCGAGACGAGCTGACGCTTGCGCTCGGCGAGGCTCAGGCTCGGATCAGGTCGCGTACTCACCCGGGCATCGTACATGCCGTGCCGGTGGCGACACCTGGGGGCGTTCTGACACTCAGAGGCGTCTTGACACCAAGTGCCATCAGAGTCAACCTGTGCCACATGACACGGAAGCAGGAGCAGAAGCAGAAGCGTCAGGACCACCGGGACGCCGGACCGACCGCCGAGCCGATCGCCGACCAGACGGGCCGTGTGTACGTCGTGACGGGCGCCTCCGGCGGGCTCGGGCTCGCGACCTGCCGGGCGCTCGCCCGGCGCGGGGCCCGGGTGGTCCTCGCCGTACGGGACCCCGAGAAGGGCCGCCGGGCCGCCGCATCGATCACCACCGAGACACCCGGCGCCCACCTCGAAGTGCGCCCGCTCGACCTGGCCGACCTCGCCTCGGTCCGCGCGTTCGCCGACGCCCTGCGCGCGGACCACACGCACATCGACGTCCTCGTGAACAACGCGGGCATCATGGCCCCGCCACACGGGACCAGCCCCCAGGGCCACGAGCTACAGTTCGCCACCAACCACCTCGGCCACTTCGCCCTCACCGGCCTGCTCCTGGACCTGCTGACCGCGGGCACCGACCCGCGTGTGGTCACGGTCAGCTCCCCGAACCACCGTCAGGGCCGGCTCGACCTCGACGGCCCAAAGAGCGCGGACGGCCCGGGCGGCTACTCCCCGATGGGGCACTACAACCGGTCCAAGCTGGCGAACGCCGTCTTCGGCCACCAGCTGCACCTGCGCCTGACGGCGGCGGGCAGCAAGGTGCGCAGCGTGCTCGCGCATCCCGGCTACACGGCGACCGGCCTCCAGCACGGCACACCGGTGCGGGCCGTACGACTCCTGTACGGCCGCCTGCTGTCGCCGCTGGCGCAGTCACCGGAGGCCGGAGCACGCTCCCAGCTGTACGCGGCGACCGAACCGGGCGTGTCCGGCGGCGAGTTCATCGGCCCGGGCGGCGCGGGCGAGCTGCGCGGCGCCCCGACGCGGGTCGCGCTCGCGCCGCGCGCCACGGA
This sequence comes from Streptomyces sp. NPDC050145, assembly GCF_044460245.1. NCBI lineage: Bacteria > Bacillati > Actinomycetota > Actinomycetes > Kitasatosporales > Streptomycetaceae > Streptomyces > Streptomyces sp. NPDC050145. The sequence continues at coordinate 35,872 of NZ_JBITJS010000025.1, forward strand.
CGAGCACACCGGACGCCTGCTGTGGGAGCTGTCCGAGCGGCTCACCGAGGTCCGCTACCCGCTCCCCGCCCCCCGGACGTCCTGAAGAGGCACGCGCCGCTCTGCTGTCGGCCGAGTCGCTCGCGCCGCGCGGCCGGCGGACGGCAGGATCGTCGTATGCGACCGGCCTTCGTTCTCGTGCACAGTCCGTCCGTGGGTCCCTCCACCTGGCGTCCGGTGGCCGAGCGGCTCGCCGCGGCGGGCCATCCGGTGCGGCTGCCTTCGCTGCTGCACGTGGCGGACGGCGCGCCACCGTTCTGGCCCGCGGTCGTCGAGGCCGTCCGCGAGGACCTGCGGCGCCTTCCGGCGGGCAGCCCGGTCGTGCTGGTGGGGCACAGCAACGCGGGCCTGTTCCTGCCGGCGATCCGCGCGGGCCTCGACCACCCGGTGGCGGGCTCGGTGTTCGTGGACGCCGCGCTTCCCGCGCGGAGCGGACCGACCCCGGTGGCGCCGCCCGAACTCCTGCGTTTCCTGCGCCCGTTGGCGGTGGAGGGACGGCTGCCGCGCTGGACCGACTGGTGGGACGAGGCCGATGTGGCGCCGATGCTCCCCGACCCGGTGACGCGGCGCACGGTCGTCGAGGAGCAGCCGAGACTCCCCCTGTCGTACTACGAGCAGGAGATCCCGGTCCCCGCCGGCTGGGACGACCACCCGTGCGCGTACCTGCTGTTCGGCCCGCCCTACAGCGAGCAGGAGGCCGAGGCGCGGGCCCGGGGCTGGCGCACGGCGCGGCTGACCGGCGAGCACCTCCACCAGCTCGTCGACCCGGACGCGACGGCTCGGATCATCATCGAACTGGCCGCGTCCTAGGGATGGTTCAGCGGCGGGTGGCGACGACGAGCCGGGCGCGGGGGCTGCCGTCGGGCCGCTCCCCCAGTTCGGGCAGCGCGTGGAGCGCCACGTCGAAGCCGGCCCGGTCCAGTTCCCGCCGGACGTCGCCGAGGCGGAAGGTGCGGTAGTACATGACGAACGGCGGGCGCCACAGCGCGTTGCGCACCCGCATGGCTCCGTCGAAGCCGAGCATCGCCCAGTAGCCCCAGGATCCGGGCCGCGCGGGCGCGGGCAGAGGGAAGGCGAACTGCCCGCCGGGGCGCAGGACTTGGCAGACCTGGGCGAAGAGTTCCGGCTGCCGCTCCGGCAGGAAGTGCCCGAACGCGCCGAAGCTCACGACCAGGTCGAAGACAGGCCCGAACGGCAGCGCCTGCGCGTCCGCGCGGACGTACGAGGCGGCGGGTTCGGCCTCGCGCGCGACCTGGAGCATGCCCGCGCTGAAGTCGACGCCGACGGCGCGCTCCGTGCACACCTCGCGCAGCACACCGAGTCCCGCGCCGGTGCCGCAGCACAGGTCGAGCCCACTGCCGTACGGGCCGAGCTCACGCAGGGCGCGGGTGACGGGGGCGAGCACGGCGTCGGGCGTACGGAAGGGGGTCCGGTCGAATTTCGGCGCGAGCAGGTCATAGCCGTGCTCGACCGAGGAGAGCGCCTGAACGGCCAGTTCGCGGAGGGTGGGGCCCTGGGAGGTGAACATCGCGGCTCAGCATAGGCGGGCCGCCCGCCGGACAAGGGACTTGCCGCACGACGGGGTCGGGGTGGTACGGTTCCTGTGGTACGTGTGCAGGTCCGTCGGATCGCCGGTACCGATTTCCTCTTCTCTTCTTTCTGTTTCACCTTCTGTTTCACCACTGCATCATCTGTGCTTCACGCACGGGTTCTCACCGCGCTCATTCTGCGCGTTCTCCCTGGTCACGGGTTTCTGTCGGGCTTCGCCCGGCCCTGCGCCAGGTCTCTCCCGGCCGGGGGCGTGTTCGTTTCCGCCCCGCCGTCCGCCGGAGCCATCCCCACCCGCGTTCCCCGCACGTCGTCCGTCCTCGAAAGGACCCTGATCGACCATGACCACCATCGCACCCGAGAAGCCCGCCACGACGACCCCCGTGCGGGCCCGCGGCGTCCTCGACATCGGCCCGAACGGGGCCGGGTTCCTGCGCGCCCCCGATCTGCTTCCCACCTCCCACGACGTCCAGGTCCCGGCCGCGCTCGTGCGCCGACTCGCCCTGCGCAAGGGCGACTTCGTCGACGGCACCTGCGCCAGGCCGCACACCCTGACGGCCGTGGACACCGTCGACGCTCTGCCCGCCGACGCCGCCCGGCACCGCCCGCGCTTCGCCGACCTCACCCCCCTGCACCCCGCCGAGCGGCTGCGCATGGAGTGCCCGGCCGGCGGGCTCGCGGGCCGGGTCGTCGACCTGTTCGCACCGGTCGGCAAGGGGCAGCGCGGCCTCGTCGTCGCGCCGCCGCGCACCGGCAAGACCGTGCTGCTCCAGCAGCTCGCCGCGGCCGTCGCCGCCAACCACCCCGAGGCCCACCTCATGGTCGTGCTCGTCGACGAGCGGCCCGAGGAGGTCACCGACATGCGGCGCTCGGTGCGCGGCGAGGTGTTCGCCTCGACCTTCGACCGTCCCGCGAAGGCGCACATCGCGCTCGCCGAGCTCGCCGTCGCCCGCGCGCAGCGGATGGTCGAGCGGGGCCGTGACGTCGTGATCCTGCTCGACTCGCTGACCCGGCTGTGCCGGGCCCACAACAACGCGGCGGCCGCCGGTGGCCGCACCCTGTCGGGCGGTGTCGACGCCGGGGCCCTCCAGGGGCCGAAGCGGCTGTTCGGCGCGGCCCGTAACACCGAGGAGGCGGGCTCCCTGACCATCCTCGCGACGGCGCTCGTCGAGACCGGCTCCCGCGCCGACGACTTCTTCTTCGAGGAGCTCAAGAGCACCGGGAACATGGAGCTGCGGCTCGACCGCGCCCTCGCCGACCACCGGATCCACCCCGCTGTGGACCTCGACCCGTCCGGCACCCGCCGCGAGGAGCTCCTGCTCACCGCCGAGGAGACGGCCGCCGCGCACGCCCTGCGCCGCGCCCTCGGCCGGCGGGACGACCGGTCCTCGTACGAGACGCTGCTCGAGCGCATGCGGCAGACGCCGGACAACGCGGCGTTCCTGCGCCAGGTCCGCTCCACCGTGCCCGGCGCCTGAGCGCGCCCCGAGGATGGGTAATACTCGAAGCATGAACGCGAGGATTACCCGGCCCGGTGCCCGGCCCGATGTCACGGTCCGGCGAGCGGTCGCACGCGACGCCCGGCGCCTCACCCGCATCGTCCGGGGCTCGCGTGCCTACGAGGGCCACTACGCGGCGATGGTCGCCGATTACCGCGTCACCTCCGGCTACGTCGAGGCGCACCGGGTCTTCGCCGCCGTGGACCGCGCCGAGGACCGCGTTCTCGGCTTCTACGCGCTGCTCGTCGACGCGGCCGAGCTGGACCTGATGTTCGTCGCGGACGAGGCGCAGGGACTGGGCATCGGCCGGCTCCTCGTCGACCACATGCGGTCCGAGGCGCGCGCCGCGGGCCTCGATCGGGTCCGTGTCGTCGCGCATCCGCCCGCCGAGGGCTTCTACCGTGGGATGGGCGCGCTGCGCACCGGGACCGTCCCCGCACAGCCGCCCGCGGTCGGCTGGGAGCGGCCCGAACTCGAATTCGCCGTTCCGGACGGCGTCTGAGGGGTTCCCGATCCGCCGCGCCCGGCGCACACTCGGGACGTCGGAATGGGGCAAGGAGGCCACATTGGGCACGCTGGACAGCGGACAGGCGGGCGCCGACGAGGCGTTCGACGTGATCGTGGAGATCCCGCAGGGCTCCCGGAACAAGTACGAGATGGACCACGAGCTGGGCCGGATCCGGCTCGACCGGATGCTCTTCACCTCGACCCAGTACCCCGCGGACTACGGCTACGTCGAAGGCACGCTCGGCGGCGACGGCGACCCGCTGGACGCGCTCGTGCTGACCGGCGGCGACGCCACGTTCCCGGGCTGCGCCGTGGAGTGCCGGGCCATCGGCATGTTCGTGATGAGCGACGAGAAGGGCCCGGACGAGAAGATCCTCTGCGTCCCCGCCCACGACCCGCGGCACAGCACGGTCCGCGACATCGACGACATCCCCGAGTTCGACCGTCTGGAGATCACCCACTTCTTCGAGGTCTACAAGGACCTGGAGCCCGGCAAGTCCGTCGAGGGTTCGCACTGGGAGGGGCGCGTGAAGGCGTACGAGGAGATCGCGCGGGCCCGTCTGCGCCGCACCGCCGGCTGAGGGCGCGGCCGTATGTGATCTTTCCTACGTGCGCGGAGTGCGTCTATGCAGTCACGCTCCGGCCCCTCTAGGGTGGGCGGGCCGTGGTGTTCGGGAAGACCGGTGACAAGCCCTCAGGGGCCAAGTCCGGAGCGGCCCTCGCCACTGTGATCGGGTCTCGTGCCCCCGTCCTCGGGCGGCACGAGGCGCACCGCGCCATCACGCCACTGGCGGCCCCGTGCCGCTGGGAAGGCCGGAGCGGTGTCGCTCGCCCGTAAGCCAGGAGACCGGCCACGGCATCTCACGAAGTGATCCACGAGGTGCTGGAGCGTGATCGGTTTGACCCTGCCCGCGAACTCCCCCCTGCCCGCGCACTCCCCGACGAGTCCGCCGTCCGCCTACCGATGGCGGCGCGAGGACACCCTGCGCACGGCGGGCCTGATGGCGGTGATCCTGGCCCTGCACGTCGTCGCGTTCGGCGTGCTCTTCCTGCTCGTCGTCCCCGGTCACTACCGGGTGGACCACAAGGCGTTCGGCATCGGGCTCGGCATCACGGCGTACACGCTGGGCATGCGGCACGCCTTCGACGCCGACCACATCGCCGCGATCGACAACACGACCCGCAAGCTGATGGCGGACGGCAAGCGTCCGGTGTCCGTGGGCTTCTGGTTCGCGCTCGGCCACTCCAGCGTGGTCGTGGTCCTCGCGGCGCTGGTGGCCGGCGGCACGGCGCTCGCGACCACCCTGACCAGCGACGACTCCCGTACCCATCAGGTCCTCGGGGTTGTCGGCACGACGGTGTCCGGCACGTTCCTCTACCTGATCGCCGCGCTGAACCTGGTGGCCCTGATCGGCATCATGAAGGTGTTCCGGGCGATGCGCGCCGGCTCGTACGACGAGCAGAAACTCGAAGCGCACCTGGACTCACGGGGGTTCATGAACCGGATCCTCGGCCGCTTCACCCGCTCCATCACCCGGCCCGGCCAGATGTTCCCGCTGGGCTTCCTGTTCGGGCTCGGCTTCGACACGGCGACCGAGGTCACCCTGATGGTGATGGCGGGCAGCGGCGCCGCGGCCGGACTGCCCTGGTACGCGGTGCTGTGCCTGCCGCTGCTGTTCGCCGCGGGCATGAGCCTGTTCGACACGCTCGACGGCACGTTCATGAACTTCGCCTACCAGTGGGCGTTCTCGAACCCGGTGCGCAAGGTGTTCTACAACCTCACGATCACCGGGCTGTCGATCGCCGTGGCCTTCTTCATCGGCACGATCGAACTCGTGGGCGTGCTCCACGAGAAGCTCGACCTGACGGACGCGGTCACGGGCTGGATCGCCGGCCTCGACCTCGACAACGTGGGCTATGTGATCGTCGGCCTGTTCGTCGTGGTGTGGGTGGCGGCGGTCGCGTACTGGCGGCTGGCGAAGGTCGAGCAGCGCTGGTCGGCGCGGCTGGCCGACAGCGGCGGAACCGGTTGAGCGGGCGGAACGGGCTGAACGGGAGGTCTCCGGCCGGGGCCGCGCGCGCGTCGCGTACCGTCCGGCGGGAGAGCCCGACGGACGCCGCGCCCCTGCGTCCGTCGCCCCCGCCCCTGCACGGAGGAAGCCCCATGAGCACGGCCCGCCTGCCCCTCGACGGCATCACCGTCGTCAGCCTCGAACAGGCGGTGGCCGCCCCGTTCGCCACCCGCCAGCTCGCCGATCTGGGCGCGCGGGTGATCAAGGTGGAGCGGCCGGGCGGCGGCGACTTCGCGCGCCGCTACGACGAGACGGTGCACGGCCAGTCGAGCCACTTCGTGTGGCTGAACCGGTCCAAGGAGTCCGTCACGCTCGACGTGAAGACGCCGGAGGGCCGCGAGGCGCTGGAGCGGCTCCTGGCCCGGGCGGACGTCTTCGTGCAGAACCTGGCGCCGGGCGCCGCGGCCCGCCTCGGCCTGTCCGCCGCCGCGCTCGCCGAGCGGCACCCCTCGCTCGTCGTGTGCGACATCTCCGGCTACGGATCCGACGGGCCGTGGGCGGACCGGAAGGCGTACGACCTGCTGGTGCAGTGCGAGACCGGGGTCGTGTCGGTGACCGGCAGCCCGGAGGAACCGGCGAAGGTCGGCATCGCGATCGCCGACATCGCGGCCGGCATGTACGCCTTCTCCGGGATCCTCACGGCGCTGTACGAACGCCGGGACACGGGGGTGACGCGCTCGGTCGAGGTGTCGCTGTTCGAGGCGCTGGCCGAATGGATGGGGTACCCCGCGTACTACACGGCGTACTCCGGCGCCCAGCCGCCGCGGGTCGGCGCGGCGCACGCGACGATCGCCCCGTACGGGCCCTACCCGGCGTCCGACGGGCGGACGGTGCTGCTGGCGATCCAGAACGAGCGGGAGTGGGCCGCGTTCTGCGCGCACGTCCTGGACGACGCGGCGCTCACCGACGACCCGCGCTTCCACCGCAACTCCTCCCGGGTCGCGCGCCGCGCCGAGCTCGACGCCATCGTGACGGCGCGCTTCGCCGAGCTGGACGCGGACGAGGTCGTGACGCTGCTGGACCGGGCCGGGATCGCGAGCGCCCGGCTCAACACGGTCGAGGACTTCCTCGCACACCCGGTGCTGTCCGGCCGCGATCGCTGGCGCGACGTGGACACCCCGGGCGGGCCGGTCCGCGCGCTGCTCCCGCCGGCGACGCCGCGCGGCCTGGAGCCCCGGATGGCGCCGGTGCCCGCGGCGGGCGAGCACACCGCCGCGGTACTGGCCGAACTGGGGCTCGACGGCGAGGGAACACAACTCGCGCACAAAACACCCCAATCGGAGCGATAAAGTATCCCGTCAACCCACACGCGCCCGATCACCCAGGAGTACCTACGTGACCGTAGCCATCGACTCGTCCGCGGCAGCCGTCCCGTCCGGCGAGGACAACGTCCCTGCGGCCGCTGAGGCTGCTGAGACCGCTGGGGCCGTCGAGGCCGGGCCTGCCGTGCCGCCCGTGCCCGCGCCTGCGGCGCCCGCCGCCGGGGAGGAGAACTTCTGGCAGCCCGAGGCGCCCGCCGCGGCTCCGGCCGCCGACGCCTCCGGCGCGGAGGTGGAGGTCGGTGAGGAGGCCGAGGACGTCCCCGGTGAGGTGCCGGAGGCCATCGTCCGGGACGCCCGCGAATTCGGCGGCTACGCCCGCACCGGCGGCTGGACCTTCGCCCTCAAGGTGGCGCGCAGCGTGCGCCCCGGCGGGCAGGCCGCGGGCGAGACGGAGAAGGTCTCCGCACGCCGGTTCGCCGCGCTCGCCGAGTGCTCGGCCGACCGCGTCATGCGCTTCTACAAGACGTGGGACCGGGCGGCCGACGACGGCCTGGTCCCGCAGTTCGAGGCGCTCGCCCCGGGCGTCGAGGTCGAGCTGCCGGACGCCGACGTCTGGCTGTCGTACTACGTGTCGCGCTCCAGCGCGACGTCCGTGCGCGGTCAGGCGATCACGGAGGCGGCCGAGGCGGAGGGCATCCGTCCGACGAAGGCGCTGGAGGTCGCGGAGAACCCGACCGCGCTGCGCGCCGCGATCCTCGCCGACCCGGGCACCGCGGAGGCGGCCCGCAAGGCGCTGATGGACCGCCTCGGCGAGGACCCGGTGCTGCGCTCGGGCCTGGCCCGCGACATCGTGCGCGCCGACGAGCTGAAGAAGGCCGTCGCCGAGGAGGCCAAGACCGGCGGCCAGCTCGAGTACGTGCGGAAGATCGCCGAGGAGGGCCAGGTCAAGACGGCTGCAGGCCAGAAGATCGAGGCGTCGCCCGCGCTGCGCGAGGAGGCCGAGCGGCACCTGTCGCTGATCGACGAGCTGGAGGAGGACGAGGAGGCGGGCGAGTGGGCCCGCGAGGCGTACGACACCGTGCGCAACCTCGTCGCCGAGACCGTCGAGAAGGACCCGGAGCTGCGCGTGCAGGAGCGCCGCGCCAAGTTCTACAGCAGCATCTCCAAGGCGACGAAGGCCTTCGAGGAGCTGACCTTCGACGACGTCGCGGAGATCGACGACATCGTGGAGGACGACATGGTGCGGCGCCTGGAGGAACTCCAGCAGGCGATCGCCGCGTGCCTCACGGCGCTCCAGAAGGCCCACCCCGCCTCCTGACCCGGCCAGGGACCCTGCCGAGCCCGCGGGCTCGGCAGGTCCGTCGCCGCGACCCGCCCGACGGCCAGGATCCGGCTCCCGTAACGCCACGCGGTGCCCGGCACGCCCCGCCCGCGTCCCCGGCCGGATACCTCCGCACCCCACCACGTGCGCACCGACATCCCGGCCGGCTCCGGCACCACCCGCCCTCGCCCGCACCCCGCGACCGAGAACTCAGCCTCGCCATCAAGCAGCCGGCGCGCTCCAGGAGCTAGCCCGCCTCCCCCGCCGGAGGCCTCCGCACCGACGATCCCCGTACCTCCAGCCGCGTGGGCACCAGCGTTCCGGCCGGATCGAGGTGGCCGTGTTCCAGGACTGCCACCATGTGCTCGACACCGGCCTCCGCGACGGCGCGCGGGTTCAGGCTCAGTGTGGTCATCGGCGGGTCGGTGTGCAGCGCCGTCACGTCCTCGCTGACGCAGACGACCAGCAGGTCGGCGGGCACGTCGAAGCCGGCGCGCCGCACCGCCTCCAGCAGGAGCGGCGGGCTCACCTCGGCGACGAGGACCAGCGCGTCGGGCGCGTCGGCGCCGGGCCGTCCGAGCACCGCCTCCACCGCCGCGATGACCGGCCCGTTCCCCGCCTCCTCGGCCCGCGCCACCCGCTCGGGCACACCCCGCTCCGCGCACCACGCGCCGTACCCGGCGAACGCGTCCCGGTTGAAACGGGTGTCGGTCGCCGGCACGACGAGCGCGGGACGCCGGGCCCCCTGCCCGCCGAGATGGTCGAGGACCTCGAGCAGGGCCGCCCGTGCGTCGACGTCCACCCAGTACGCGCCCTCCCTCCCGGCCACCGAGCGGTCGCTGAACACCGGGATCCCGGCGGCGAGCAGGTCGTCGACGATCCGGTCCCCGGACAGCGGGTCGGCGACGACGACGCCGTCGAGGGGAAGGTCGGCCCACTCGTTCTGCAGCGTGCCGGAGGGCAGCAGCACCATCGCGTAGCCCCGGTCGAGCGCGGTCGCCGCGGTGGACCCGGTCAGCCGGGCCACGTACGGCGACTCCAGGAACGCCCACGGTTCCTGGGCGTACTCCCCGACCACGTAGCCGATCAACCGGGCGCGCCCCGCCCGTAGTTGGCGCGCGGTGGCGTTGGGCCGGTACCCCATGGCGCGGGCCGCTTCCCTGACCCGCTCGCGCACGGCGTCCGAGAGGCGGCCGGTGCCGTTGAGCGCGGCGGAGACGGTCGTCTTGGACAGGCCCGTCTCCCGGGCGACGTCCACGAGCCGGACGCGCGCGGGCGGCGGCGCCTGGCCGGGGCGCCGTGAAGGTTCGGTCATGGCACTGATGCTGCCACCCCCACGACCTCAGCAAAACCGTTCCCGCAAAGCCTTGTGCGGGAACGTTCCCGCATCAATACTTCGGTCCACCCCCCGCCCGGTCTCCACTCCGGGAAACCACCACCTGCATCCGTCGAACCCGTATAGGGGTGATTTCGCATGCGCATGCCCAGAACCGCTCTGTGCCTCGCCGGCGTCGCCGCACTCGCCGCCACGAGCGCGTGCTCCGGCGCCCGGACCGATCAGTCCGCGGGACCGTCCGCCACCGACTCCGTCGAGGCGACCTCCCCGGCCGCGAGGGGCCCGCTCGACTCGTTCACCTGGTCGCTGTACGCGGAGCCGTACACGCTCGACTACGCGCTGGCCTACGACTACCCGCCCAACACCGTGCTCGCCAACGTCTGCGAGCAGCTCCTGCGCGTGACGCCCGACCTGAAGATCGAGCCGGGGCTCGCGACGAAGTACACGCAGCCCGACCCGAAGACGTACGTCTACTCCCTGCGCTCCGGCGTGAAGTTCCACGACGGCTCGGCCATGACCGCCGACGACGTGGTCGCCTCGCTGAAGCGGCAGATGGACCCGAGGACCGGCTCGCCCTGGGGTTCGGCGTTCAAGAACGTCAGGTCCATAGCGAAGACCGGCGACCTGGAGGTGACGGTGCGCCTCTCCAAGCCCGACGTCCTCTTCAACGAGCTGCTCGCCGCCTCCCCGGGCACCATCGAGTCCGCCGCGACCCTCGCGAAGGAGGGCAAGGACTACGGCACCCCCAAGGGCACGGTCAACTGCACGGGCCCGTACGCCTTCGACCGCTGGGAGCAGGGCGACAGCATCACGCTGAAGAGGTTCGCCGGGTACTGGGACAAGGGGCTGGCGCCCAAGTCGGCGGCGGTGAAGTTCACGTTCATCGAGGATCCGGCCGCGCGCTCCAACGCGTTCCGCTCCGGCACCGCCGACGGCGGCTACCTCGTGCCGTCCTCGTCCTTCACCCAGCTGCGCTCCAGCGGCAAGGGGAAGCTCCTGTTCGGCCCGAACACGGCGGCGGCCGACCTCGCCGTGCTCGACTTCAAGGGCCCGCTCGGCGATCTGAAGGTCCGCAAGGCCCTGTCGATGGCGCTGGACCGCAAGAACATCATCAAGGCCGCGGCCGGCGGCGTCGGCGAACCGGCCAAGGCCCCGGCCGCGCGCGGCGCCTGGGCGCTCGACGCGGAGCGCGGCCACAAGCTGCACGACGCCCTGCCCGAGCCCACGTTCGACGTCAAGGCCGCGAAGAAGCTCGTCACCGAGGCCGGCGCGAAGGGCGCGCGCCTCACGATCGTCACCAGCAGCCTGGCTCCCGAGATCAGTGTCGTCGCCAACGCGGTGCAGGACGCGGGCCGCAAGATCGGCCTCGACGTGCGGCTCAAGGCCGTCGCCCCGGACGCGTACAGCAACATCTTCGTCGACCCGAGCTCCCGCAAGGGCCTCGATCTGGTGATCACCAACGGCTACGACAACACCCCGGACCCGCTGGAGTTCTACCAGTACCTGCGCACCGGCGACTTCGGGAACTACGGGAAGTGGTCGAACCCCGAGTTCGACGCCGCCTTCGACCGGGCCAACGCCGAGCCGGACACCGCGAAGCGCACCGAACTCACCGGTGAGCTGCAGAAGATCGCCGTGCGCGAGCTGCCGATCATCCCGGTGTACGAGGCCCCGTACTCGGTGTTCCTCGGGGCACGCGTCACGGGCGCGCCCACCGGCATCGCCCAGCTGTACTACCCGTGGGCCGCGATGATCGGGGCCGCGAAGCGATGACGCGCTACCTGGCAGGACGGCTCGCCGGGCTCGTGGCGGTGCTGTTCGTGACCTCCCTCGTGGTGTTCGGCGCGATCCATCTCGCGCCGGGCGACCCGGTGACGTTCCTGCTGCACGGGCGCCCGGCGACCCCGGACGCCGTGGCGGCGCTGCGCGCCCAGTACCACCTGGACGACCCGCTGGCGCTGCAGTACGGAAAGTGGCTCGGCGGTGTGCTGCACGGGGACTTCGGCCGCTCCGCCCAGTTCCACCAGGACATCTCGGGGCTGATCGGCTCCCGTCTCCCGGGCACCGCCGTCCTCGTCGGGTACGCGGCGCTGCTCGTCGCCGTCCTCGGCACGGCGGCCGGGATCGCGGCGGCGCTGCGCCCCGGCCTGTTCGACCGGGCGGTGCTCGTCGGTACCGGCGTGGCGACGGCGACCCCGTCGTTCGTGACCGCGCTGGTGCTGGTGTCGCTGTTCTCGGTGCAGCTCGGCTGGTTCCCCGGGCCCGGCGGCACCCCGAGCGGTCTCACCGAGCGGCTGTACCACCTGACGCTGCCCGCGTTCGCCCTCGCGCTCACCTTCGCCGGGCTGCTGGCCCGCGTGACGCGCTCGGCGATGCTCGACGAACTGGGCCGCGAACACGTCGAGGTGGCCCGGGCCCGCGGTGTCGCCCACCGCGACGTGGTGCGCCGGCACGTGCTGCGCAACGCGCTGGGGCCCGTCGTCACGGTCGGCGGCACCATGCTGGCGGGCCTGCTGATCAGCACGTCCATCGTCGAGACCGCGTTCGACGTGCCCGGGCTCGGCTCGCTGCTCGTCCAGTCGGTGACCGCCAAGGACTTCGCGGTCGTGCAGGCGATCACCCTCCTCAGCGTGGCGGCCTTCGGCGTGGTGAACCTCGTCGTCGACCTCCTCGCTCCCCTCATCGACCCGCGCCTGTCGCTGCGCGGGGAAGGTTCCGCATGACGACGACAACTGCTGTGCCGCACCGCCGGATCGGCTTCGGGCGGCTCCGACTCCTCGGCCAGGGACCGATGTTCACCGCGTCGATCGCGGTGCTCGCGGCCCTCGTCCTGGTCGCGCTGCTCGCCCCGGTCCTCGCATCGCACGACCCCGAGGCCGTCGACCTGGCGAACAGCCTGGTCGGCAGCTCGGGCGACCATCCGCTCGGCACCGACCAGTCGGGCCGGGACATCCTGTCGCGGGTGATGTACGGTGCCCGCACCGGTCTGCTCGGACCGCTGCTCGTCGTCGCCGTGTCCACCCTGCTCGGCACCGTGCTCGGCGTGGCCGCCGCCTGGCGGGGCGGCTGGGTGGACGCCCTGCTGTCCCGCTCGATGGACCTCGTGTTCGCGATCCCCGGACTGCTGCTCGCGATCCTGCTCGTGGCCGTGGCCGGCTCCGGGATGACGGCGCCGGTGGCCGCCATGGCCGTCGCGTACACCCCGTACGTGGGCCGGCTCGTGCGGGGCATCGCCCGGCAGGAGAAGGCGCGGGCGTACATCGAGTCGTACCGGGTGCAGGGCTGGTCCGGGTGGTCCATCTCGCTGCGGCACCTGCTGCCGAACATCGCGCCGACGGTGTTCGCCCAGTCGGCGATGAACTTCGGCTACGCGCTGATGGACCTGGCGGCGCTCTCCTTCCTCGGCTTCGGTGTGCAGCCGCCGACCGCCGACTGGGGCGCCATGATCAACGAGGGGCAGTCGGCCGTCCAGCTCGGCGCGATGCTGCCGACGCTGGCGCCCTCGGTGTGCATCGTGCTCGCCGTGGTGGCCTTCGGCATCGTCGGCGAGGGGCTCGCCGACCGGATTGCGAGGCGGGAGCGATGAGCACGCTGGAGAAGAACCCCGAGGGGCGTCCGGCCGATCGCGCCGACGGCCCGGGTCCGGTCCTGGAGATCACGGATCTGACCGTCGCGCTCGGCGCCGGATCAGGCGCCGCCCGGCCGATCCTGGACGGTGTCAGCCTGCATGTGCTGCCCGGCGAGACGGTCGGCCTGGTCGGCGAGTCCGGCTCCGGCAAGTCGGTGGCCTGCCGCAGCGTGCTCGGGCTGCTGCCCGGCGGCGCCCGGGCCGATGGGCAGGTGCGGGTCCGGGGCCGGGACGTCCTCGGCATGGGCCCGGCGGAGCTGACCGCGCTGCGCACCCGGCAGGTCACCATGGTCTTCCAGGACCCGCGCGCCTCCGTGAACCCGCTGCGCCGGGTCGGCGACTTCCTCACCGAGGGACTGCGCGCGTCCGGCACCCCGGCCGCCGAGGCCACCGCCCGCGCGGAGGAACTCCTCGCGGCGGTCGGCATCCGCGACCCGCGCGGGGCGCTGCGCCGGCACCCGCACCAGTTCTCCGGCGGCATGCTGCAACGGGTCGTCATCGCGGCGGCCCTCGCGGCCGAGCCCGCGCTGCTGCTCGCCGACGAGCCGACCACCGCCCTGGACGTCACGACCCAGGCGGAGATCATCTCGATCCTGACCCGGCTGCGGGCCGAGCGCGGCACCGGACTGCTGTTCGTCACGCACGACCTCGAACTCGCCTCGGCGGTCTGCGATCGCGTGTACGTGATGTACGCGGGCCGCATCGTCGAGACGCGCGGCACGGACGAACTGTTCGACCGGCCCCGGCATCCGTACACGGCGGGCCTGCTCGGCTGCGCCCCGCGCCTGGAACCGGACGCGCCGCCGCCGCGGCCGATCCCGGGGCGTCCGGTGTCGCTCGCCGAGGCACCGCCGGGCTGCGCCTTCGCCGAGCGCTGCCGGCACGTACTGCCGCGCTGCACCGAGGAGACGCCCGTGCTCGCCCGGCACGGCGACGGACTGGCCGCCTGTCACCGGGCCGACGAAGGAATCGCACCATGACGACGACCACGAGCACGACCACCACCACCGACGCCGCCCGGCAGGGCCTCGTGGTCGAGGGGCTGCGCAAGACGTTCGGCGGGCACACGGCCGTCGACGGCGTCTCCTTCGAGCTGGCGCCCGGCGCCTCGCTCGCACTCGTCGGCGAGTCGGGGAGCGGGAAGACGACGACCGTCCGCATGCTCGTCGGCCTGGAGCGGCCGGACTCCGGCACCGTGCGGCTGGACGGCCGCGACCGTTCGGCCCGCGCCCGGGGCCGGGCCGAACGGCTGGCCCGCGCCCGCGAGATCCAGATGGTGTTCCAGGACCCGTATCTCTCGCTCGACCCGCGCATCACCGTGCGCGCGTGCGTCGAGGAGGGGCTGAGGCTGCACACGGACCTGGACGCCGCCGCGCGCCGGGCCCGGGTCGCCGAACTCCTCGACCAGGTCGGCCTCGGCGAACGGGAGGCGGCCGCGCTCCCCCGCCGGCTCTCCGGCGGGCAGCGCCAACGCGTGGCGATCGCCCGCGCGCTGGCCGTCGAGCCGCGGGTCCTCGTCCTCGACGAGGCGGTCGCCGCGCTGGACGTGTCGATCCAGGCGCAGATCCTCGCACTGCTCGCCGCGATCCGGCGGGACGCGGGCATCGGCTACCTGTTCGTCACGCACGATCTCGCCGTCGTCCGGCACATCGCCGACGAGGTCCTGGTGCTCAAGTCGGGCCAGGTCGTGGAACAGGGCCCGGCGGCCCGGGTCCTGGACGCGCCGGAGCACCCGTACACACGGCTGCTCCTGGACTCCGTACCGCGGCGGGGCTGGGTGCCGGGGGCGGCCCGGCCGGATCGGGGACCCGCCTGACGACCTGAGCGCGCCCCGCGTCTTCACGAGGTGACCGGACTGGCATCGTGGAATCCGATCATCCAGTTACAGGAGGCACCTCGTGACGGACACCCCCGACGCGCCCCGGTCCACCGGACGCCCGGCCCGCCAGAACGTGACGTTCGACAGCGACGGCACGCCCGCGCACGGCTACCTCGCGCTGCCGCCCTCGGGCAGCGGCCCGGGCGTCATCGTGATCCAGGAGTGGTGGGGCCTGACCGACCACATCGCCGACGTCACCGACCGGCTGGCCGCCGAGGGCTTCGTCGCGCTCGCGCCCGACCTGTACGGCGGGAACGTGGCGCACGACGCGCAGGAGGCGTTCCGCATGATGCGGGAGCTGCCGGAGCAGCGGGCCGTGGAGCTGCTCTCGGGCGCGGTGGGCCATCTCCTCGCGCGGCCCGAGGTCACGTCCGGCACGGTCGGCGTGGTGGGCTTCTGCATGGGCGGCGGGTTCGTGCTGCACCTGGCGGCACGGGACGCGCGGGTCTCGGCGGCGGTCCCGTTCTACGGGGTCATCCAGCACGAGGTCCCCGACTTCTCGGGGCTCAGGGCGCAGATCCTCGGCCACTACGGGGAGCACGACCAGACGATCCCGCTGCCGACGCTCGACGGCCTGCGCCGGACGATCGAGCAGCAGTCCGGCATCGTGCCCGACTTCCGCCTCTACCCGGCGGACCACGCCTTCTTCAACGACGGCCGCCCCGAGGTCTACGACGCGCAGTCGTCGCGCCAGGCGTGGACGGCCACACTCGACTTCCTGAAGTCGACGATCGGTTGACCGAGCCCCTCCGGCGATTGAGGAGCGGGGTCCGGGGCGGAGCCCCGAGACGGCGGGGCCGGGGGGCCTGAACCCCCCGACCCCGCTCAACGACAACTCACCAGATCCGCACCCGATCCGCGGGGTCGAGCCACAGCCCGTCCCCCGCGACCGTGCCGAACGCCTCGTGGAACTCGTCGAGGTTCCGCACGATGTTCGCCCGGAACTCCGGCGGCGAGTGCGGGTCGATCGTCAGGTACTGCTGCTCCTGCTCCTTGCGCCGCTTGGTGCGCCAGCAGAACGACCAGTTCATGAACAGCCGCTGGGAGCCGGTCAGTCCGTCCGCCTCGGGAACCGGCGCCCCGGCGAGGGCGATCAGGTAGGCGGTGTGCCCGATGGTGAGGCCGCCGAGGTCGCCGATGTTCTCGCCGACGGTCAGCGCACCGTTGACGAACTCGCCCGGCAGATTGCGCGGCGAGAACCCGTCGTACTGCTTGATGAGCGCCTTCGACTTGCCCTCGAACGCGGCCTTGTCGTCCGCGGTCCACCAGTCGTTGAGGTTGCCCCGGCCGTCGTACTGGGCGCCCTGGTCGTCGAAGCCGTGGCCGATCTCGTGGCCGATGACGGCGCCGATGCCGCCGTAGTTCTCGGCCGCGTCCGCCTCCGGCGAGAAGAACGGCTTCTGCAGGATGCCGGCCGGGAAGCAGATCTCGTTCGTGCCCGGGTTGTAGTACGCGTTGACGGTCTGCGGCAGCATGAACCACTCGTCGCGGTCGACCGGGGCACCGATCTTGGCCATCTGCCGGTCGTGCTCGAAGGCGTCGGCCGCGTGCGCGTTGGCCAGCAGGTCGCCGGGGACGACGGTCAGGCCCGAGTAGTCGCGGAAGCGGTCCGGGTAGCCGATCTTCGGGCGGAACGTGGCGAGCTTCTCGTACGCCCGCTCCTTCGTCTCGTCCGTCATCCAGTCGAGGGCGCCGATGGACTGCCGGTAGGCCTCGAGCAGGTTCGCGACGAGCTCGTCCATCAGGGCCTTGGACGCCGGCGGGAAGTGCCGGGCGACGTACTCCTTGCCGACGGCCTCGCCCATGGCGCCCTCGACGAACGCGACGGCGCGCTTCCAGCGGGCCCGCAGCTCCGGGGTGCCGTTGAGGGTGCGCCCGTAGAAGTCGAAGTTGACGCGGACGAACGGCGAGGACAGGTACGGGGCGCTGGAGCGCAGCACGCGCGCGAGCAGCCAGTCGCGCCACTGCTCGACGGGGACCTCGGTGAGGACGGTCGAGAGGTGGGCCAGGTACGAGGGCTGGCGCACGCAGGACTGGGCGAGCGTGTCGTCGCTGCCGCCGAGCCCGGTGACGTAGCCGCGCCAGTCGAACGCCGGGGCGAGCGCGGTGAGTTCGTCGAAGGTCGTGAGGTTGTACGTCTTCTGCACGTCCCGCGTCTCGGCGCGCTCCCAGTGCCCCTCGGCGAGCCGGGTCTCCAGGGCGAGGACGGTGCGCGCGGCGGCGGCCGGGTCGGCGTGCTCGGCGAGCGTGAGCAGTTCGGTGAGGTACGCCTCGTACTTCTCGCGGGTCTCGGCGAACTTCTCGTCGCGGTAGTACGACTCGTCGGGCAGGCCGAGGCCGCCCTGCAGGAGGTTGAAGAGGTAGCGGTCGGAGTCGCGGTCGTCGGTGTCGATGTACGCGCCGAACAGGCCGGAGCCGCCGGTGCGTTCGAAGCGGCCCAGGAAGGAGGCGAGCTGGGCGACGTCACCGATCCGCGCCACCTCGTCGAGGAGCGGCCGGACCGGGTCGAGGCCGAGGGCGTCGGCCCGCTCCTCGTCCATGAACGACGCGTACAGGTCGGCGATCTTGCGTGCCTCGGTGTCGTCGAGGCTGGTCGGGCCGCCCTCGGCGATCTCCTGGATGATCTCCTTGACCTGCTGCTCGGCGACGTCCACGAGCTGCACGAAGGGGCCCCAGCTGGAGCGGTCGTCGGGGATCGGCTCGGTCGCCAGCCAGTGGCCGTTGACATGACCGAAGAGGTCGTCCTGCGGGCGGATCGCCGGGTCCATGCCCGGACGTGCGTCATCCAGAGTGCTCATCGACGCAGCCTACCCAGGTCAGGGGCGGGGAAGCGCGTCCCCTGCCCCTGCGGACGCGCCACCGCCCCGGCGGCACGGGGCCGACCGGGGCGGTGGAGGTCCGGCAGGGATCAGGCGAGCGAGGCGAGGGCCTCGTTCAGGGTCTGCGACGGGCGCATGACCTGGGCGGCCTTGGCCGGCGAGGGCTGGTAGTACCCGCCGATGTCGGCCGGGGAGCCCTGGACGGCGATGAGCTCGTCGACGATCTTCTGCTCGTTGGCCTTGAGCGACTCGGCGAGCGGGGCGAAGGCCTTCGCCAGCTCGGCGTCCTCGGTCTGCGCGGCGAGCTCCTGGGCCCAGTACAGGGCCAGGTAGAAGTGCGAGCCGCGGTTGTCGATGCCGCCGAGGCGACGGGTCGGCGACTTGTCCTCGTTGAGGAAGGTGCCGGTGGCGCGGTCGAGGGTCTCGCCGAGGACCTTGGCGCGGGCGTTGCCCGTGGTGGTGGCGAGGTGCTCGAGGGAGACGGCCAGCGCGAGGAACTCACCGAGGGAGTCCCAGCGCAGGTAGTTCTCCTTGACCAGCTGCTGGACGTGCTTCGGGGCGGAGCCGCCGGCGCCCGTCTCGAAGAGGCCGCCGCCGTTCATCAGCGGGACGACCGACAGCATCTTGGCGCTGGTGCCCAGCTCCAGGATGGGGAAGAGGTCGGTCAGGTAGTCGCGCAGCACGTTGCCGGTGACCGAGATGGTGTTCAGGCCCTGGCGGATGCGCTCGACGGAGAGCTTGGTGGCGTCCTCCGGGGAGAGGACGCGGATGTCCAGGCCCTCGGTGTCGAACTCCGGCAGGTACTGCTCGACCTTCTTGATCAGCTGGGCGTCGTGGGCGCGGGTCTCGTCGAGCCAGAAGACGGCCGGGTCGCCGGTGGCGCGGGCGCGCGTGACGGCGAGCTTGATCCAGTCCTTGATCGGGGCGTCCTTGGCCTGGCAGGCGCGGAAGATGTCGCCCTCGGCGACCTCCTGCTCCAGGACCACGTTGCCCGCGGTGTCGACCAGGCGGACGGTGCCGGCGGTCTGGATCTCGAAGGTCTTGTCGTGGGAGCCGTACTCCTCGGCCTTCTGCGCCATCAGGCCGACGTTGGCGACGGAACCCATGGTCGACGGGTCGTAGGCGCCGTGGGCCCGGCAGTCGTCGATGACGACCTGGTAGACACCGGCGTAGCTGCTGTCCGGGAGGACGGCGAGGGTGTCGGCCTCCTGGCCGTCGGGGCCCCACATGTGACCCGAGGTGCGGATCATGGCGGGCATCGAGGCGTCGACGATGACGTCGGACGGCACGTGCAGGTTGGTGATGCCGCGGTCGGAGTCGACCATGGCGAGCTCCGGGCCCTCGGCGATCTCGGCCTCGAAGGAGGCCTTGATCTCCTCGCCCAGGTGCGGCACGGAGTCCAGGCCCTTGAGGATGGTGCCGAGGCCGTCGTTCGGGGACAGGCCGGCGGCGACGAGGACCTCGCCGTACTTCGCGAACGTCTTCGGGAAGAAGGCGCGCACGACGTGGCCGAAGATGATCGGGTCGGAGACCTTCATCATCGTGGCCTTGAGGTGCACGGAGAACAGGACGCCCTCGGCCTTGGCCTTGGCGATCTGGGCGGCGAGGAACTCGCGCAGGGCGGCGACGCGCAGCACGGAGGCGTCGACGACCTCACCGGCGAGGACTGGTACGGACTCGCGCAGGACCGTGACGGTGCCGTCGTCGGCGACCAGCTCGATCTTGAGGGAGCCGGCCTCGGCGATGACGGTGGACTTCTCCGTCGAGCGGAAGTCGTTCTCGCCCATGGTCGCGACGTTGGTCTTGGACTCGGGGGTCCAGGCGCCCATGCGGTGCGGGTGGGCCTTGGCGTAGTTCTTCACCGAGGCCGGGGCGCGGCGGTCGGAGTTGCCCTCGCGCAGGACCGGGTTCACGGCGGAACCCTTGATCTTGTCGTAGCGGGCGCGGGCCTCGCGCTCCTCGTCCGTCTTCGGCTCGTCGGGGTACGCGGGCAGCGCGTAGCCCTGCTCCTGCAGCTCCGCGATGGCGGCCTTCAGCTGCGGGATGGACGCCGAGACGTTCGGCAGCTTGATGATGTTGGCCTGCGGCGTCTTGGCCAGGTCGCCCAGCTCGGCGAGCGCGTCGGCGATGCGCTGGTCCTCGTTCAGGTACTCCGGGAACGAGGAGATGATGCGCCCGGCGAGGGAGATGTCACGGGTCTCGACCCGCACACCGGCGGTGGACGCGTACGCCTCGATCACGGGCAGGAAGGAATACGTCGCGAGGGCCGGGGCCTCGTCAGTGTGCGTGTAAATGATGGTCGAGTCAGTCACCGGGGGCTCCGCTCCACGTCTTCCACGTCGTCTGCATGTTTCTCAGATTGCTCGACATCAAGATATCTCGTACCGGGTCCTTATCCGAAAGGGCCCTGCCTGCAGGATCACAGAACCCGCCGACGGCGGCCCGTCGTCCGCCCCACGGCTGGCACCACAGCCGAGCCCGAAAGTATGGTGTCCCACCACATGTGCCGCTGACCTGCGTGTTCCTACCTTGTGCCAGCACGCAGTCGTCCCCGCCTTCGCCTGGAAGTGGTGCACATGGCCTCCGCAGCAACCGCTCCGCCCTCCCCCGGACACCTCAAGCGCATCGTCGCGGCGAGCCTGATCGGCACCACCATCGAGTGGTACGACTTCTTCCTCTACGGCTCCGCCGCCGCACTCGTGTTCAACAAGCTCTTCTTCCCCGAGTCCGACCCGCTCGTCGGCACCCTGCTCTCCTTCCTCACCTACGCGGTCGGCTTCGCCGCGCGGCCACTGGGCGCGCTGGTCTTCGGCCACTACGGCGACCGGCTGGGGCGCAAGAAACTGCTGGTGATCAGCCTCCTGATGATGGGCGGCGCGACCTTCGCGATCGGTCTGCTGCCCACGCACGCCACCGTCGGGACGGCCGCCCCGGTCCTGCTCACCGTGCTCCGCCTCGTCCAGGGCTTCGCGCTCGGCGGCGAGTGGGGCGGCGCCGTCCTGCTGGTCTCCGAGCACGGCGACGCGAACCGGCGCGGCTTCTGGGCCTCGTGGCCGCAGACCGGCGCGCCCGCCGGCCAGTTGCTCGCGACCGGTGTGCTGTCGGCGCTCACCGCGCTGATCTCGGACGCCGCGTTCACCTCCTGGGGCTGGCGCGTCCCGTTCCTGCTCTCCGGTGTCCTGGTGATGGTCGGCCTGTGGATCCGGCTCTCCGTCGACGAGTCGCCCGTGTTCAAGGAGGCGCTGGCCCGCGCCGAGGAGCGCAAGGCCACCGAGCGCGACACGGTGGAGAAGATGCCGCTCGTCGCCGTGCTCCGCCACCACTGGCGCGATGTGCTCGTCGCGATCGGCGCCCGCATGGCCGAGAACATCAGCTACTACGTCATCACCGCCTTCGTCCTCGTCTACGCGACGCTGGAGGCGGGGGTCTCCAAGCAGACCGCGCTGAACGCCGTCCTCATCGCCTCCGCCGTGCACTTCGCCGTCATCCCCCTGTGGGGCGCCCTCTCCGACCGCGTCGGCCGCCGGCCCGTGTACCTGCTCGGGGCCGCCGGTGTCGGCCTGTGGATCTTCCCGTTCTTCGCGCTCATCGACGCCGGCGGCTTCGGCAAGCTGCTGCTCGCCATCACCGTCGGGCTGGTCCTGCACGGCGCCATGTACGCCCCGCAGGCGGCCTTCTTCTCGGAGATGTTCGCGACGCGGATGCGGTACTCGGGGGCGTCGATCGGTGCCCAGTTCGCCTCCGTGGCGGCGGGCGCGCCCGCCCCGCTCATCGCGACGGCCCTGCTGTCCGAGTACGGCGACGCCACGATGATCTGCCTCTACGTGATCGCCGCCGCGCTGCTGACCCTGATCGCGGTCGGCGTCGCCAAGGAGACCCGCCACCGCGACCTCGCCGCCATCGGCTCCGAGGAGGGCGCGGACCCCGTGCCCGCGGACCGGCCGGCCGACGCGCACCAGGTCTGACGCCCCCGCGTCCGACCTGCGACCGGCCCGCGTCCGGCCTCTCGACCCCCGTACGCCGCCCGGCGTACGGGGGTCACCGTATGCGCAGCGAGGAACCGGACAGGCGGTGCAGTCTCAGGGCGAGCTGGATCTCCAGGGCCCGGGCCGGCGCCTGCCAGTCGGGGCCGAGGAGGCGGCCTATCCGCTCCAGGCGCTGCGCCACCGTGTTCACATGGACGTGCAGGGCGTCCTTGGTGCGGGCCGGGCTCATGCCCGAGTCGAAGTACGCGTCCAGGGTCCGCACCAGGTCGGTGCCTCTGCGCGCGTCGTAGTCGACGACCTCGCCGACCGTGCGGGCGACGAACCCGGCGATGTCCCGGCTGTCCGACAGCAGCAGCCCGAGGAAGCCGAAGTCCTCGGCCGCCGCGCCCTCCCCCGCCCGGCCCAGCAGCCGCAGCGCGTCCAGGCAGCGCCGCGCCTCGGTGTGGGCGGCGGCCGCGCGCTCGGACCGCCCCGCCAGGCCCGTGACCGGGGCGGAGGCCCCGACGGTGACTTTCTCGTGGATCGCCTCGGACAGGCGCCCGGCGACCTGGGCCGCGATCGCGGAGGCCGTGCCCGCGCCGAGCGGCAGGAGCAGCACGGCCTGGCCGTCCCGCGCGGCGGCGAGACCGTGCCGGGTGGCCGCGACGTGGTCGGCGGCGGACCAGAGGCGCCGGCGGGTCTCGGCCTCCTCCTCCGCGTCGGCGGCCGCGGCCTCGATGCGGGCCACGAGCACCACGTGGGTGGCGTCCAGGTCGGCGTGCAGCCGGGCGGCCCGCTCCCTCAGCAGCCGCGGATCGCGGTCGCGCGCGTCCAGGAGGTCGTCGAGAAGCTCCCCGCGGACACGCTGCTCGGCCTCGGAGGCGGAGCGCCGGGCGAGCAGCAGCAGCGAGGTGACCAGGGCGGCGCGCTCCAGGGTGCGCTGGTCGACGGGGTCGAGGCCGTGATGGCCGCGCAGCACGAGGGCGCCGAGCAGCTCCCCGCCCGCCGCGACGGCGGCGACCCAGTCGGTGCCGCGGCGCACGGCGTGGCCCTCGGCCCGGGACGCCTCCAGCGCGTCGCCGGGCGCGTCCTCGACGTCGGCGAACTCGACGGTGCCGTCGAGGACCTCGGACACGGCGGCGGCCACGTCGTGCACCCCGCCGCCGCGCAGCACCAGCTCACCGAGCCGGTCGTGGACCTCCGAGGCGCGCTCGACGACGGCGCTGCCGTCCCGGATGATCGCGTTGGCCCGCTCCAGCTCGGCGAGGGCCTGGCGGGTCTCCGTGAGCAGGTTCGCGGTGTCGATGGCCGCGGCGGCGAGCGCCGCGAAGGAGCCGAGCAGCGCGATCTGCTCCCGCTCGAAGACGCGGGCCCGCCGGTCGGCGGCGAAGAGTACGCCGATGACCTGGGGCCCGAGCATCAGCGGCACGCCCAGGATGGCCACGAGTCCTTCGTCGCCGACGCCCGCGTCGATCGTGCGGGTGTGCTGGAAGCGCACGTCCTGGGAGTAGTCGTCGGTGACGTACGGGCGGGCGGTCTGGGCGACGAGGCCGCCGAGCCCCTCGCCCATGCCGAGCCGCAGCTGCTGGAAGCGGGCCGCCACCGAGCCCTCGGTGACCCGCATGTACGTGTCGCCGCGGGCCGGGTCGTTGAGCGTCAGGTAGGCGACGTCCGTGCCGAGCAGGGAGCGGGCGCGCTGCACGATCGCCTGCAGGACCGAGTCGAGGTCGCGCAGTCCCGCCAGGTCGTGCGCGGTCTCGAACAGGGCGGACAGCTCGGCCTCGCGGCGCCGTCTGCCCTCCATCTCCGCCCGCACGGTCAGCGCGAGGAGCTTGGCCCGCTCCAGGGCGGCGGTCCGCTCGGGGCCGGCGCCCTCGGCGCGTGCGAGCAGCGCCGGCTGCTCGTAGGCGTCGGCGGAGGCGCCCCTGGCGAGGAGCTCCAGGAACGGGGCCTCCGCGTCGGTGGTGGTCACCGGGGTGGAGGCCGGGGCTGGGTGCGGTCGGTGGTGCGACATGCTCAACAGGATTACCCGCCGTACGGCCGGCGCCGCCAGCCCTGTGGACAACTCCGGACGGCACAGAATCCCGTTCACCCGCCCGGGTGAACGGGCGGTGAGCGGGCCTGTGGACGAAAGACCCTCGGTGCGTCAGTGGGCGGTCCAGCCCCCGTCGAGGACGAGGGAGGTGCCGGTCATGAACGAGGCGGCGGGCGAGCACAGATACGCCGCGGCCTCGGCGACCTCCGCGGGTTCGATGAGCCGCTTCAGCGCGCTGTCCCGCAGCATGATCTCGCTCAGCACCCGCTCCTCGGGGATGCCGTGCGCGGCGGCCTGGTCGGCGATCTGCCGCTCGACGAGCGGGGTGCGCACGTAGCCGGGGTTCACACAGTTCGACGTGACGCCGTGCGGGGCGCCTTCCAGCGCGGCAGTCTTCGACAAGCCCTCCAGGCCGTGCTTCGCGGCGACGTACGCGGACTTGAAGGCGGAGGCCCGCAGTCCGTGCACGGAGGACACGTTCACGATCCGGCCCCAGCCCTGCTCGTACATGTGCGGGAGCGCACCGCGGATCAATCGGAACGGGGCCTCGAGCATCACGGTCAGGACGGTGTGGAACACGTCCGGGGGGAACTGCTCGATGGGGCGCACCAGCTGGAGTCCGGCGTTGTTGACGAGGATGTCGCAGCCGGCCGCCGCGGCTTCCGCGGCGTCGAGGTCGGTGAGGTCGAGGACGACCGGTTCGACGCCGTCGGTCTCCTCCGCCAGGGCCGCCAGGCCCTCCGGGTCCCGGTCGACGGCTCTGACCTTGGCGCCCGCCGCGGCGAGCCGCTGCGCGCAGGCCCGTCCGATGCCGCCGGCGGCGCCGGTGACGAGTGCGGTGCGGCCGCCGAGGTCGAGGGGTGCGGCGTGGGCTGCGGCGAAGGGGGTGCGCGGGGTCATGCTCCGCACACTAGGCAGCCGCTCCCCGCCGCCCGATGTGGTGAGCACCCATACTTCAGTGCCCGGACATGGTCTCGAACCATGTCGGCCCGTCCGACTGGGCCTGCTTGATGCGGAACAGGGCGAACTCCTGCAGCGGGGGCAGCGCGTCGAGGGCGAACCAGCCGACGTCGAGGGACTCGTCGTCGTTGACCCGCGCCTCGCCGCCGGTGGCCCGGCAGCGGAAGGTGGTGTCCATGAACTGGCAGGTGTCGCCGTTCGGATACGTGACCGGGGGCAGGGCCTGGACGAGCACGACCCGCTCGACGACGCACTCGACGCCCGTCTCCTCGTACACCTCGCGCACGGCGACGTCCGCGGGCTGCTCGCCCGGCTCGGGGATGCCGCCGATGATCGACCACTTGCCCGTGTCCGCGCGCCGGCCGAGCAGGACGCGGCCCTCGTCGTCGAAGACGATCGCGCTGACTCCCGGCAGGAGGAGCAGCTGGTGGCCCGCGGTGGCCCGGATGGTGCGGATGAACTCAGGAGTAGCCATGCCCGCGAGCCTAACCGGGCAGCGGCCACGCCCTGACGTGCCGCCGCGTCAGGCTCGCGTGCCGCGGGTGCGGCGGGAGCGGGTCACGGCCCAGGCCAGGCCGCCGACGCCGATCGCGACGAGCAGCGCCTCGGGCCAGACGCCCGCGCGCGTGGCGAGCGTCTCGCTGGTGCGCCGGGGCACGTCGGCGATCAGGGTGTCGGGCTCGAACATGCCGGTGCGCTGCGCGATCGACCCGTCGGGCCGGATGACGGCGCTGACCCCGCTGGTGACCGGCACCATCACGGCCCGGCCGTGCTCGACGGCGCGCACCCGGTCCATCGCGAGCTGCTGGTAGGTCATCTGGCTGAGTTCGAACGTGGCGTTGTTGCTCGGCACGGAGAGGATCTCGGCGCCCGCGTCGACCTGGTCGCGCACGACGTCGTCGAAGGCGGCCTCGTAGCAGGTGATGTTGCCGATCTTCGTGCCGTTCATGTCGAAGGCGACGGCCTTCTCACCGGGTACGAAGTTCCCGGCGCGGTCCACGTCCTTGCTGAAGATCCGGAAGAAGCTCCGGTACGGCATGTACTCGCCGAACGGCTGCAGGTGCCGCTTGTCGTACGTGGCGCCGGGGCCCTTCTCCGGGTCCCACAGGATGAGCCGGTTGCGGATCGAACCGTCCTTCGCCGTGACGACCGCGCCGACGGAGATCGGCGCGCCGACCGCCTCGGCGGCCTTGCTGATCTCGTCGTAGGCGTCCATGTTCACGTACGGGTCGATGTCCGAGGAGTTCTCGGGCCAGAGCACGAGGTCGGGGCGCTTCGTCTCGCCCTTCTTGACGCGCTCGGCGAGCTTCATGGTCTCGCGCACGTGGTAGTCGAGCACGGCCCGCCGCTGGGCGTTGAAGTCGAGGCCCATGCGGGGCACGTTGCCCTGGATGAGCGCCACGCGCGCGGTGCCGGCCTCGGCGCCGGTGGGCACGAAGGGCAGCATGACGGCTCCGGCGACGACCGGGGCGACGGTGAAGGCGGCGGCCGCGACGACCCCGCCGTCGCGCAGGACCCGGGCGCGGTCACCGCCGCGCAGGGCCTTGAGGCGCAGGGCCAGGGCGCCGAGCCCGAAGCCGCTGAGGACGACCGCGAAGCCGAGCAGCGGGGTGCCGCCGAGCGAGGCGAGCGGCAGGAACACGCCACTCGGCTGCCCGAACGCGACCTTGCCCCAGGGGAAACCGCCGAAGGGGAAACGCGCGCGCAGCGCCTCGTCCGCGATCCACACGCCGCTCGCCCACAGAGGCCAGAGCGGGAGCTTGGAGACGTATGCGATCCCGAGCCCCGCCAGGGAGAGGACCAGCGCCTCGGCCAGGGCGAGCGCGAGCCACGGCAGTGGACCGACGTCGACGCCGGTCCACGACAGCAAGGGCACCAGATAGGCGAGACCGAACACCAGGCCGAGGCCGAAACCCGCCCTCATGCGCCGCCCGTACACAGCCACCCCGAACAGCGCGAACGCGAGCGGCGCCAGCCACGGCAGTTCGCGCGGCGGGAAGCTCAGGTACAGCAGCAGTCCGGCGGCGGCCGCGAGGCCGACGGGCGCGAACCGTCGCAGGTGGGAGCGGCGGACGGGCGTCTGCGCGGGCTCGTCCGACGGGGCGACGGGAGGTGCGGTGGCGGTCACGCGGGGAGTCTACGGCGCGGGGCCCGCCGCGGGACATGCCGGGCGAGGCGGTGGCCCGGGCCCGGGCAGGGAGCGCGTGTGACCATGCCGCAACGTTCCTGCGCAAGGCAGCAACGTTCCTGCGCAAGGCGGGCCCAATCCGTCGCGCCAGCCGTTACCGTGTGCCCGGGTTCCCGCGAACGACCGGATCCGGCCATCGCGCGGGGTGCCCGTCACTAGTCGGGGGGCTACGGGTGGGAACGACGGGGTGGCCTGCGCGCACGGGCCAGGAACCGGCCCGGCGGCGCCGAGGTCTGCCGGACGCCGTGGGCATCGCGGTGCTCGGCGCCTGCGCCGTGTGGGCACTGATCAGCGCGACCGCGCGGGCGGGACGTCCCGAGGGCGTGCTCCTCGCGGTCCTCGCCGTCGCCGCGGGCTACGCCTGCGGGCGGATCGGCGGCGCGCTCGTCCCCGTAGGAGCGTCGTGCCTGGTCGGCTGCGGCGGACTCGGCATCGCCCTCCTCGCCCCCGGCTCGGTGCCCGCGCCCGACACCCTGGCCCCCCTGGGCCGCTCCGGGGCCACCGCCGCCCTGCTCGCCCTGTCGGCGGGCGCGCTGTGCTGTGCGGCCTGGTCGGCCCGGCGCCGGGAGCTGCGTGTCGTGCTGCACGTCGCGGCGGCCGCGGTCGTCGTCCTGGCCGCGGTCACCGGTTCGGGCGCGGGGGTCGCCGCCTGCACCGCCGTCGTCCTGTGCTCGCTCGCGGCGGCCCGGATGCGGCGGCGGGCACTGGGCCTCGCCGGCCTGGGGCTCGCCACCACGCTCGTGGTCGCGGTGAGCCTGGCCCTCGCCGAGGGCGCCCTGCCGTCCGGCCTCACGGACACCCTGGAGGGCCGGATCACCCGGCACCGCCTCCAGCTCTGGCACGAGGCGCTGCGGCTGGCGAAGTCCGATCCCGCGCTCGGCGTCGGCCCCGGCCGCTTCGGCGAACTCGGCACGAGCCTCGTCACGACCGCGCCACCGGACGGCAAGCCGCACTCGGCCGTGCTCCAGGTCGCCGCCGAGCAGGGCGCCATCGGCCTGTTCCTGCTGACCGCCGCCTACTGCTGGGTGCTCTACGTCCTGTGGCGCTCCGCCCGCTCGACCCCGGTCGTCCTCAGCGCGGGCGCGGCCCTGACCGCGGTCGCCGTGCTGGCCACGGTCGGCAACGCGCTGAGCTTCACCAGCGTGACGGCGGGCGTGGGGCTGCTCGCCGGGATCGCGACCGCGGAACCTCTCGCGGAGGAGCCCCCGCACGACGAGGCGGCCGCCCCGGAACGGGTCCGGGACGGCCGCGAGTAGAGCGGGTACGAGTGGCTCAGAGCGCCGCGGTGGGCTTCAGACGGTCGCGGATGTGCCGGACCGCGCTCTCCGCGTCGTCGACCGTGACCGTGAACTTGCGGCCGTCGCCGAGGCTCAGGACGAGGCCCTCGCCGCGCCGCACCACGACGGCGGTGCCGATGCCGGGGCGCCAGCGGTACCCCCAGCCGCCCCACTGACGCGGCGTGACCCGGGGCGCGAAGTCGGCGTCGACGACATGGTCGAGCGGGATGCGGCGGCGCGGCAGTCCGACATGGCCGCAGCGCACCTCCAGGTGGTCCTTGTCGACCTTCACCGCGACCTGCAGGAACGCGAGCGTGCCGAAGAGGATGAGCAGGCCGACCGCGATGAGGCCGACCACCGACATGGCGAGCGCCGCGATGCCCGTCGCCCAGGAGCTGGCCACGGCCAGCTGGATGCCCAGAGCCAGACAGGCGAGGCCGCCCAGCGCCAGCAACCACTGCACCCGGTTGTGCGCGTGGCCGGTCCAGATGTCGCTGCCCGGCGCGGCCGTGCGGCGCCCGGGCTGCTCTCCTGCGGCGTGTTGCCTCATGTCATCGAGCGTACTCAGGTTCCGCTGCGAAGGCACCGCCTTGCGGAGGGTGACTCCCCCGGGCGGCGTCGGGCGTCACCCGGCGTGGCTGACCGCCTGCAGTCCACGTCCCTCGGCGTACGTGAGCGCGGCCGGCGGCAGGGTCTCGTGCCGCCCGCTGAGGATCACCGTGAGCCCGCCGTGGGCCTCCGTGGCCGGCTCGGGGCGCGCGCCGATCCGGCGCAGGGCCTGCGCGGCGACGGCGCCCGCGCTGCCGTGCAGCACGAGCGGCTCGGCGCCGGGTCGCTGCACGGCGGCCCGGATGCGCTCGGCGACGAGCTCGTAGTGGGTGCAGCCGAGCACGACGGCCCGCACGTCACGGGGCGTGAGCGCGGCGGCGGCCGCGACGGCCCGGTCGATGCCGTCCTCGTCGGCCCACTGCACGGCGTCGGCGAGACCCGGGCAGGGCACCTCGGTGACCTCGACCCCCGCGGCGAAGTCGCGGATCAGCCCGCGCTGGTACGGGCTGCCGGTCGTGGCGGGGGTGGCCCAGATGGCGATGGGGCCGCCGCCCGCGGCCGCGGGCTTGATCGCGGGCACGGTGCCGATGACGGGGATCTCCGGCTCGAGCAGCGCGCGGACGGCGGGGAGCGCGTGCACCGTCGCCGTGTTGCACGCGATGATCAGGGCGTCCGGGCCGTGCGCCGCGGCGGCCTCGCAGGCGGCCAGGGCGCGCCGCGTGACGTCCTCGGAGGTGCCGCGGCCCCAGGGCATGTTGTCCGGGTCCGAGGAGAGCACGAGGTCGGCGTCCGGCCGCAGGGTCCGTACCGCGGCGGCGGCCGCGAGCAGTCCGATTCCCGAGTCCATCAGCGCGATCTTCACCCGGAAACCATAGACGATGCCGCCGACACGGCACCGCCCGTGGGGCAGACTGCGACGGATGGACGTCGTTGCGTGGATCACCGCGGCCTCGCTCGCCGCGTGGGTGTGGCTGCTGCTCTGCCAGGGGTTCTTCTGGCGCACCGACCTGCGGCTCCCGCCGCGCGCGGAACCCGCCGCGTGGCCGGACGTGTGCGTCGTGGTCCCGGCCCGCGACGAGGCGGCCGTGCTGCCGGACAGCCTCCCCTCGCTCCTGGCCCAGGACTATCCCGGGCGCGCGGAGATCTTCCTGATCGACGACGGCAGCACCGACGGCACCGGGGACGTGGCCCGCGCCCTGGCCGAGCGCCACGGCGGACTGCCGCTGACCATCGGCTCCCCCGGTGAACCGCCCGCCGGCTGGACCGGGAAGCTGTGGGCCGTGCGGCACGGCATCGCCCTGGCACGCGCGCGTGAACCGGAGTACCTGCTGCTCACGGACGCCGACATCGCGCACGGGCCGCGGAGCCTGCGCGAGCTGGTGGCGGCGGCGCACGCCGGAGGCTACGACCTGGTGTCCCAGATGGCACGGCTGCGGGTGGCGAGCGTATGGGAGCGCCTGGTGGTGCCCGCGTTCGTCTACTTCTTCGCGCAGCTCTATCCGTTCCGCCGGATCGCCGTACGGGGTTCGCGCACGGCCGCGGCCGCGGGCGGCTGCGTACTGCTGCGCACCGAGGCGGCGGAGCGGGCCCGGATCCCCGACGCGATCCGTCAGGCGGTCATCGACGACGTGTCGCTCGCCCGCGCGGTGAAGGGTTCCGGCGGGCACATCTGGCTCGGCCTGGCCGACCACGTGGACAGCGTGCGCCCGTACCCCCGCCTCGCGGACCTGTGGCAGATGGTGTCGCGCAGCGCGTACGCGCAACTGCGGCACAACCCGCTCGTCCTGCTGGGCACGGTGCTGGGCCTGACGCTCGTCTATCTGGTCCCGCCGCTCGCCCTGATCACCGGCGCGGCGACGGGCAGTGCGGCGACGGCCGTCCTCGGCGGGCTCGCCTGGGCCGTGATGGCGGGCACCTACACGCCGATGCTGCGCTACTACGGGCAGCCGCTGTGGCTCGCCCCGCTCCTTCCGTTCACCGCGTTCCTGTACCTCCTGATGACGGTGGACTCCGCCGTGCAGCACTACAGGGGGCGCGGCGCCGCATGGAAGGGGCGTACGTACGCCCGTCCCGACGCTGCGCCCGAACAGCGGTGAGCCGCGCTCCCGGGGGGCGTCACTTGCGGCCGGGCGTCCAGTTCATGCCCCATCCGTAGACCTGGTCGACGGTGCGCTGCGGGCTGACGCCGCGCTCCGGCACCAGGTAGCGGGCCTCGCGCTGCACGGTCAGGTCGTGTCCCGTGCTGGTGATCAGGGCGAGGGCGCAGACCGTCGACGGGACGGTGCACTCGTCCAGGGAGAAGTCGATCGGCGCACCGCCCTGCGGAGTCAGGGTGACGGTCGCGTGGAGGTCGGCGAAACTGCGCGCGCCTTCGTAGATGGTCACGAAGATGAGGATGCGGCGGAACGCCTGCTTGTGGTCCAGGTTGATGGTGAGGTTCTCGCCGGAGGCGACGCCTCCGGTGCGGTCGTCGCCGTCGAGGTGGATGTACGGCGGCTGGTGCAGCGCCCCGAACGCGTTGCCCAGGGCCTGGACGACGCCCTTGCGGCCGTCGGCGAGCTCGAAGAGGGCGCACAGGTCGAGGTCCAGGTCGCGGTGCATCGCGGTGGCGCGGCCGCGCTTGCTCCCCCAGCCGCTGAACTGCTTGCGCATCTCCCAGTTGAGGTTCACGCGCATCGCGCCGGAGGTGCCGCCCTGTTTGGCGAGGGAGACAGAGGGCGCGGCCTTGGTGAGAGTGACCTTCGTGAGGCGGACCGGCTCGGGAGCCGGGGGCGGGGGCGACATCGGGGGCGCGGGGGCGACGGGCGGTGGCACCGTCGCCGGGCGGGCCGGTGCCTGGGGCACGGGTGGCGGGGGCGGCGCGGCGTGCTGCGGCTCGTCGACGGTGATCCCGTAGTCCGTGGCGAGTCCTTCGAGACCGGTGCTGTAGCCCTGGCCGACGGCGCGGAACTTCCAGGCGCCCTGGCGCCGGTACAGCTCTCCGAGGACGAAGGCGGTCTCCACGGAGGCGTCGGTGCTGTCGAAGCGGGCGAGTTCGGCGCCGCCGGCCGCGTCGAGCACGCGGACGTAGAGGCCGGGGACCTGGCCGAAGGAGCCGCCGTCGGCCGACGCAGCGAGGACGA
Organism: Streptomyces sp. NPDC050145; assembly: GCF_044460245.1. NCBI lineage: Bacteria > Bacillati > Actinomycetota > Actinomycetes > Kitasatosporales > Streptomycetaceae > Streptomyces > Streptomyces sp. NPDC050145. The sequence goes on from NZ_JBITJS010000025.1 coordinate 67,878, forward strand.
TCCGCTCGATCCCGGGCTCCACGCGCGCGAGGTCGACCGACAGCGTGTCCGTCACGGCACCGCCCGCGGCGTTCTTCCCCTCGTGCCGGACCGCGCCGGAGGCGTGCACGGGCTGGTTGTAGAACACGAAGTCGGCGTCCGAGCGGACCTTTCCGGCCACCAGGAGGAGAGCGGACGCGTCGGCGTCGGGGACGCCTGGCCCGGACCGCCATCCCAATTCGACACGCACCGCCGGAGCCGGCACCGCGACATTCGATCCTTTGACCATTGTCATGTCTCCCCCAATGCTCGCCTTCGGCTTCCCGGTCAACCTATTCCCAGGCCCCCACGGCACCCCAGAGGCACATCCGAAGATCGCCGGCCAACCGCCGGTAACCCGCCCGTACTCGGCCTTTACACGATCCGAACGCTGTCAGACGACCGATTTTCCCAAGTTCGCTCGGATTGGGGACGCGTGGTCACACCCGGCGCTCAAAAGAACCCTCTTATCGGTCTACCCCAACCACCACATCGTGGGCTTAACTTATGTGCCATGACCTCCCCCCGCTCCACCTATGGCGGCGGTTACTACTCCGCCCCGTCCTTCCCGGACACTCCGATCTACGATTCTCTCGTCGCAGAGCGGGGCACACCCCAGATCGCACCGATCCGGGTCTCGCCCGCGTACGACACCGGCAGTCATCTGCCCGCGCTGCCGGCGGCGCTGCCCGCGCTCCCGGCCGCACCCTCCGCGCACCAACCGCAGTACGGCTACGCGGCCCAGCAGCCCGCCCCGATGCAGGCCGCGCCGACCGCGTACATCCCGCAGCAGGCGAGCGCCCCGCGCGGCTACCCGGGCCCGCAGGTCCAGCAGCAGCGCCCGATGCAGAGCACCGGCTACGAGGCGATGCGTCCGGCCGCACCGCGCCCCGCGCCCGCCCCGGCCCCGTACGAGGACCCGTACAACCGGCAGCAGTACCGCGGCTACTGACGGTCCGGGCCCGGACCGGGCCCGAACTCGGGGGCTGTCGGTGCCTGCTGGCAGGATGGCCCCCATGTCGAATCCCGCACTCAGTTCGATCCACGTCCACCCGCTCAAGGCGGTTCGGGGGCACGCGCCACAGGCGGCGGACGTGGAGCCCTGGGGGCTCGCGGGCGATCGGCGCTGGGTCCTTGTCGACCCCGCGGGCAAGATCGTCACCCAACGCCCGCACCCGCGTCTCGCGTTGGCCGCCGCCGAGCTGCTGCCCGGCGGCGTCCGGCTGTCCGCGCCCGGCATGGACCCACTGACGGTGGACGTGCCCGCACCCGTGGCCACGACCACCATCGACGTCTGGGGCGACAAGGTCGAGGCGGTGCTCGCGGACGACGCCGCGCACGCCTGGTGGAGCGCCTACCTGGACGCCGACGTGCGCCAGTTGCACCTGGACGACCCGGCGACGCGGCGCCCCATCGATCCGGCGTACGCCCGCCCGGGCGAGACGGTCAGCTTCGCCGACGGTTATCCGCTGCTGCTGACCACGGTGTCCTCCCTGGACGCGCTCAACTCCCTGATCGCCCAGGGAGACCACGCGGACGAGGGCCCCCTGCCGATGGACCGTTTCCGGCCGAACGTCGTCGTGTCCGGCACCGCCCCCTGGGCCGAGGACGACTGGTCACGCATCGCCATCGGGGACGTCACCTTCCGTGTCACCAAGAAGTCGGGCCGCTGCGTGGTCACGACCACGGACCAGGCGACCGCGCAGCGCGGCAAGGAGCCGCTGCGCACGCTGGCCCGCCACCGCCGATTCGGCGACCAGCTGTGCTTCGGGACCAATCTCGTCCCCGAGACCACGGGCACGGTCCGCGTCGGGGATCCGCTGATCATCCTCTGACCGGCCGCGGCTCTCCTTCGGATCCTCCTCGAACAGATCCGCTCACTACCCTCGAATAAGCGTCATCCCCAGGGGAACCCGGAGCCTCGACCCGCCGTTAGGAGAGATTGGCGGGACAATGGCCCGGCGGAGCCATCGGCCTTCTGCGGCGGGTGGGGTGATGTCGCTCTCTCTTCGCCCGTCCGGCGCGTGAACGCCGGCGCCGCGGGCTATGACGGGAGCGGAAGGGGGTGCGGACCGTGCGAGCGATCGTCGGACTCTGGCGTTGGCGCCACAATCCGCTGCGCCGCGGCACCGATCTGGCCGAGGCCTGGATCGCGTTGGCCGCCCTGCTCCTCATCGTCGTGGCGGGACCCGTCGTCGGAGTCGTCGCGGGATCCCTGTCGCGGGACGCCCTGTACCGATCGGTGGACGAGCAGCACAGCCGCCGGCAGGAGGTCGTCGCCACGGTCGTGAAGAAGGTGGCTCAGCCTCCTCTGGACACGGACCCCGAGACCGCGACCGCGCGGGACGCGCACAGCCGCGTCATCGCGACCTGGACGGCGCCGGACGGCTCGGCGCACCGTGACCGGGTCGTGGCCGCCCTCAAGTCCCCGCAGAGCGGTGACACCTTCCCGCTGTGGACCGACGAGCAGGGCCATGTCGTCGGCCGGCCGCTGGACAGGGCGACGGCGACGACGCACGCGGTCCTGGCCGGATTCGGTGCCGCGGTCGCCGTCGGGGGTCTGGTCGAGGGCACACGCAGAGTGGTCGTCTGGCGCATGATCCGCCGCCGGTACGCGCGTTGGGACCACGCCTGGGACATCGCGGGACCCGACTGGGGCCGGACCGGCACGGGCAGCTGACGGGCTCTCGACTCTGGTCAACCAGGGTGCCGCACGCACGCTACGGTGGACCCACCTTTGGCAGAAACAGCGCCGGGCAGGGCGCGAACGGACCCGCGTACGACGAGGTGGGGGCAGATCAGCGCCATGGCACAGGGCACGGTCCAGGTGACGCACACGGGCACTTCGCGGTGGCGCCGCCGCACAGGCGAGTACGCCTCCCTGGCCGCGGCCCTGGACGCGGCGGGCGACGGCGACGTCCTGACGATCGCCCCGGGCACCTACCGGGAGAACCTGGTGGTGCAGCGCGCGGTCACGCTCCGTGGCCCCGAGGGCTCCCCCGGTTCGGTGCGCATCGCGCCCGTCGACGGGGTGCCGCTGACGGTCCGCTCATCGGCGACGGTCCAGGATCTGCATCTGGAGGGCCAGGACGCCGCGGCGCCGGCCCTGCTGATCGAGGAGGGCGCGCCGGAGATCGCCGACATACGGATCGTGACCCGGTCCGCCTCGGGCATCGAGGTGCGCGGCGGCGCCCGCCCGACGGTCCGCCGCTGCACCGTGGACAACCCGGCGGGTATCGGGATCGCCGTGCTCGACGGCGGGGGCGGCGTCTTCGAGGAGTGCGAGATCGTGGCGGCCGGCCAGGCCGGTGTCGCCGTGCGCGGCGGCGCCCACCCGCGCCTGGAGCGCTGCCGGGTGCACCACTCCTCCGGCGCCGGGCTCTCCGCGACCGGCGAGCACAGCGGCCTGGAGGCCGTCGGCTGCGAGGTGTACGAGGTCAAGGGCGCCGGGGTGCAGATCACCGGCCGGGCGGTCGCCCACCTCACGGACTGCGACGTGCACCGCACCACCGCCGACGGCGTCACCATGGACACCGACGCGGTGCTCACGCTGGCCGACTGCCGCATCCACGACATCCCGGAGAACGCGATCGACCTCAGGTCCCGCTCCGTCCTGACCCTGACCCGCTCCACGGTGGGCCGCTTCGGGCGCAACGGCCTGTCGGTGTGGGACCCGGGCACGCGCGTGGACGCCAACCAGTGCGAGATCCACGACAGTACGGGCGACTACCCGGCGGTGTGGGTGAGCGACGGGGCGACGGCGGTCCTCGAGTCCTGCCGGGTGCACGACGTGCCGGACGCGCTGTTCGTGCTCGACCGCGGCTCGCGCGTCGACGTCGTGGACAGCGACCTGTCGCAGGTGCGGAACACGGCGGTGTCGGTGAGCGACGGCGCGACCGCGCAGCTCGACGACTGCCGCATCCGTGAGGCGGCGACCGGCGCCTGGTTCCGTGACCACGGCAGCGGCGGCACGCTCGCCAACTGCACGGTGGACACGACGCAGACGGGCGTGATCGTCACGAAGGGCGCCGACCCGACGATCGAGCGCTGCACGGTCACCTCGCCCGCCGAAGCGGGTTTCTACGTGTCGGCGGGCGGCCGCGGCACGCTGAACGGCTGCCGGGTGACGGGCAGCGGAGGCTACGGCTTCCATGTGATCGACGGCTGCCGCACCACCCTGCGGAAGTGCCGTACGGAGCGCTGCGCGCGCGGCGGTTTCGAGTTCGCGGAGGACGGGCCTCAGGTGGAGGACTGCACCAGCGACGAGAGCGGCGGGCTGCGGCCGGGCGCCAAGGCCCCCGCGCCCGAGCCGGTCGTGCAGACGGCGACGCAGACCGTCGGCCTGCTCAGCGCGGTGCCCGACCAGCGGCCCGCGGCCGCCGCCGAGGACTCCTCGTCCGCCGCGCGCTCGTCGAAGGACGTGCTGGGTGAACTCGACGCGCTGGTGGGCCTGGAGAGCGTGAAGCGGGAGGTGCGGGCGCTCACCGACATGATCGAGGTGGGGCGCCGGCGCCAGGAGGCGGGCCTCAAGGCCGCGTCCGTGCGCCGCCATCTGGTCTTCACCGGCTCCCCCGGCACCGGCAAGACGACGGTGGCGCGCCTGTACGGAGAGATCCTGGCCTCGCTGAACGTCCTGGAGAAGGGCCATCTCGTCGAGGTGTCCCGGGTCGACCTGGTCGGCGAGCACATCGGCTCGACGGCGATCCGCACCCAGGAGGCCTTCCAACGGGCCCACGGCGGCGTCCTGTTCATCGACGAGGCGTACGCCCTGTCGCCCGAGGACTCGGGCCGCGACTTCGGGCGCGAGGCCATCGACACGCTGGTCAAGCTGATGGAGGACCAGCGGGACGCGGTCGTGGTGATCGTCGCCGGGTACACGGCGGAGATGGAGCGCTTCCTCTCGGTCAACCCGGGTGTCGCGTCCCGTTTCTCACGCACCATCACCTTCTGCGACTACCTGCCGGAGGAGCTGCTGCGGATCGTGGAGCAGCAGGCCGACGAGCACGAGTACCGGCTCGGCGACGGCACGGGCGAGACGCTGCTGAAGTACTTCACGGCGATGCCGAAGGGCCCCGCGTTCGGCAACGGCCGTACCGCGCGGCAGACCTTCGAGTCGATGGTGGAGCGGCACGCGGGGCGGGTCGCCCAGCTCCCGGAGCCGAGCACGGACGACCTCACCCTGCTCTATCCGGAGGACCTGCCGGCGCTGCCCTGACCCTCGCCGCTCTCCTGAGCCGCCCCTTCGGGACGTGGCTCGCCCTCGGGGCGCGGCTGAGGCACTTCCGGCCGCAGCCGTGCGAGCAGCCGGGTGCGTTCCTCGGCGAAGACCGGGTCGGCCTGGTAGTCGCTGTGGCCCAGGATCGGCGCGGGCAGCGGGTGCCGCTCGGTGCGTCCGTAGGCAAGCGGGTCGAGCAGGGCCGGGTGGTCGACCTGCTCCGCGCCCTCGCCGGGCAGGCCGGTGGGCCCGCCGATGGGGTCGGTCCTGCGGTACAGGTTGCGCCAGCAGTCGACCTGGTGGTGCAGGGAGGCGAGCGCGGACGGGCCGAAGTGGACCGGGAACCAGCGCCCGTAGAGCCGCTCCAGCGGGGAGCCGTAGGTGAGCAGCGCGACGCGTTTGCGGACGGCGGGGTGCAGCTGCCAGGCCGCCGCGGCGGCGAGGACGCTGCCCTGGGAGTGGCCCGACAGGACGAGGCGGCCGCCGGTGGCGCGGGTCCAGCCGGCCATGCGCCAGGTCAGGTCGGGCACCGCGCGCTCCGCGTAGCAGGGCGGGGCGAAGGGGTGGGCGGCGCGCGGCCAGAAGGTGCCCACGTCCCACAGGATGCCGATGGTGCGGCGTGCGGAGGCGTCCTTGTACGCGCGCCGGCCCGAGGTGACGAGAAGTATGAAGCCGAGTCCGACGAGCCAGGAGCCGAGCGCCTGCGCGGCCTCGGCGGCGCCCTCGACGATCGGGTAGGTGCCGTCGGCCGCGACGCCGGGGACCTTGCCCGTCGCCCAGGCGCCGGCCACGGCCAGCGCTCCGAGCAGCAGGCTGACGGCGCCGACGGCGCCGATCATCAGGGGGGCGCGGTCGGTGAGCGCGGCCCGCGCGCGCGTGCCCGCGATGCGTTCGGTGCGGGCGTGGTCGGGGCGGTGCGCGCCCTCGATGGCGGCGTCGGCGTGCAGGTCGTAGTCGGCCAGGACCTGCCGCACCTCCTCCTTCTTCATGCGCAGGGTGCGCACGGCGAGGTAGGCGCCGAGGACCGCGAGGACGACGAGGAGCGGCGGGATCACGGAGGCCTGCCAGGACAGCAGGACGGGCGGGCCCGCGATGGTGTGGCCGGTGCCGTCGAGCCAGTCCGCGACGCGCTGGGCGACGCCGCCGGTCATGACGCCGCCGAGGGCGCAGGCCAGCATCGCGGTGGCGGGTCCGCCGAGGCCGCGCAGCGCGGTGCGACGGTCGGGAGCCGTGCGGTAGAGCGCGCGGGCGACGAGCGCCGCGCACAGGACGAGTGCGCCCTCGACGAGGGCGATGCCGCCGAACGTCGTGTCGCCCGGCAGCCGTCCGGCGGAGTGCCAGCCGGGCCGGGACCAGGCCGCGTAGAGCACGGTCAGGGCGAGGAGGGCGAGGGCGCCGCGCGGGAGGGCGCGCAGGACGGTGCGGTCGATGGTGGTGTCGAGGCGGTTCTCGCTGCGGCCGCGCCGGGCCACGACGACGATGACGGTGGCGGTGCCCGCGATCAGGGCGCCGACGAGGGCCCAGCCGAGGACGTTCAGGAGCACGGGGCCGCCGGAGCCGCGGTCGTACCGGGCGGCGGAGGTGCCGACGGCGGCGGACACCGTGAGCAGTCCCGCGGCGGTGTGCGCGGCCCGCAGCCGGGCGACGAGCCGGCGGCCGTACCAGAAGCCGGGCTTGCCGAGCGCGGAGGTGGGGCCGCTGTCGTCGGCGTCGGGCTCGTGCGGCACGGGGCGCTGCGACTCGTAGGCGCTCCAGGTGCGGTGCGAGAGGTACCAGAGGAGGGTCGTCAGCGCGGTCGGCACGATCGCGGCGAGGGCGAGGCGGCGGCCGGGCTGGCTCCACCAGCCGCCGCTGCCGTCCGGGCCGGCGGCGAGGAAGCCGAGCCAGCTGTGCCGCTCGGCGCACGCGACGGTGCCCGCGCACTGCCAGGCGGCCAGGTCGAGCGCGACCTCGCAGGCAGCGGCGACGAGGAGGACGGTCAGGGTGAGGCCGATGAAGCGGATCAGTAGGCCGTACAGGCGCACGGCCTTGGGCTTGTGGCGGGCGTTGGGGCGCATCCAGTGCGCCAGGTTCACGACCATGAAGGGCAGCAGGAGCAGCCACAGGGCGCGGGAGCCGTTGCCCGAGGTGAGGTTGCACCACACGTACGCCTCGGGGACGGGCTTGCCTCGGTAGTCGTCGGGCCGCTTCTCGGCGTCGCGGTCGGCGACGCGGCGGAAGAGGGCCGAAGTGTCGTCGCCGGAGATCCGCACGGTGCGCGGATCGTCGAGCATCGCTTCGGGTGTGGTGCCGCCGACACCGTGCACCAGGAGTTCGAGCGCGGTCTCGTCGGCGCGCTTCGGGTGCCGGCCGCTTTCCTTGCCGTGCTGTTCTTTCGCCGTATTCATGTGTCCCCCGTTCTTCAGGGGACCAGGATCCCGGCTCTCCGCTTGTGTGCGTACCCCTCGTCACCGAATCTCCCCGACCTGTCACCCTCGTGGTCTTCGGGCGTTGCACAGGTGGTGCCACCGGTGTCGGTGCCACGTGCGAGGATGACGAACAGGCCGTGGACGACGACGGTGCGACCGGTGTGACGAGGCGAAGGGACCCGACGGGACGTGAGCGAGAATCAGAACCTGCTCGCGGAGCAGCGCCGCACCCTGATCCTCGACGAGGTCCGCCGTCGCGGCGGCGTCCGGGTCAACGAACTGACCAGGCAGCTCGGCGTGTCCGACATGACGGTGCGCCGCGATCTGGACGCGCTGGCCCGTCAGGGCGTCCTGGAGAAGGTGCACGGCGGGGCGGTCCCGGTCGTCGACGCGAGCACCCACGAGCCGGGTTTCGAGGCGAAGTCGGGCCTGGAGCTGAGCGCCAAGGAGGACATCGCGCGGGCGGCGGCGGCGCTGGCCGCGCCCGGCACCGCGATCGCCCTCTCCGGCGGGACGACGACGTACGCGCTGGCGCAGCACCTGCTCGACGTGCCGGACCTGACCGTGGTGACCAACTCGGTGCGGGTGGCCGACGTGTTCCACACCGCGCAGCGCAGCGCGGGCAGCCGGCCGGGGGCGGCGACGGTGGTGCTGACGGGCGGGGTGCGCACGCCGTCGGACTCACTGGTGGGGCCGGTCGCGGACCAGGCGATCGCGGCGCTCCACTTCGACGTGCTGTTCCTCGGCGTGCACGGGATCAGTCCGCGGGCGGGCCTGTCGACGCCGAACCTGGCGGAGGCGGAGACGAACAGGCGGCTGGTGCAGTCCGCGCGCCGGGTCGTGGTGGTCGCGGACCACACCAAGTGGGGGACGGTGGGTCTGAGTTCGTTCGCCGCGCTGGACCAGGTCGACACGCTGGTCACGGACCGCGGGCTGGCTCCGGAGGCGCGTGCGGAGGTCTCCGAGCACATGCGGCTGGTCGTCGCGGGTGAGCCGGAGAGCGGTACAGACAACTGACGGTGCGGCCGCTATGGTGGCGCGAGCCCGGTCACCGGGTGTGTCGCGCAAGCCTGTCGAGCCGTCGTCCTCTGTGGGAGCTGAACGTTCATGGCACGTCGTCTGCTGCCCGTCGGCCCGGACTTCGTGGAGACCGCGCCGCTGCGTCTGGTCTTCGCGCGTGAGGTGTCCGCGCCGCCCGGCGCCGTGTACCGGGCGCTGGCGGAGGATGTCTCCGGCTGGCCCCAGTGGTTCTCGGCGGTGACCTCGGCCCGGTCGCTGGACGGCGGGGCGCGGCGCGAGGTGCGGCTCAAGGGCGGCACGCGTTTCGTGGAGACGGTGGTGGCCGCGGAGCCCGACGAGGTCTACGCGTACCGGGTGGACGAGACGAACGCGCCGGGGGTGCGGGCCCTGTTGGAGGAGTGGCGGATCGTCGCGGTGCCCGGGGGTTCGCGGGTGCAGTGGACGTTCGCGGCGGACGGCGCCGCCCCGTTCCGTATAGGCCTCAAGGCGGCGCGGGCCGGGCTCGGCCGCGCGTTCCGCGACGCGGTCGGCGCCCTGGAGCGCCGCCTCGCCTCCGCCACGGCTTAGAACGTCACCCGGGCCAGTTGCCCGTCTCCAGGAGCAGGTCGATGGCCTCGGCGTACGGGCCGATGTCCAGGCCCTGTTCGGCGAGCCAGGTGTCGGAGTAGTACTTGTCCAGGTAGCGGTCGCCCGGGTCGCACAGCAGGGTGACGACGCTGCCCTTGCGGCCCTCGGCCACCATCTCGGCGACGATCTTCAGGGCGCTCCACAGGCCGGTGCCGGTGGAACCGCCCGCCTTGCGGCCGATGGCGTGCTCGAGCGCGCGGACCGCGGCGACGCTGGCGGCGTCGGGGACCTTCATCATGCGGTCGATGGCGCCGGGCACGAAGCTCGGCTCCATGCGGGGCCGTCCGATGCCCTCGATGCGGGAGCCGCAGTCGCTGCGCGCGTCCGCGTTGTCCGTCGTCCAGCCCTCGAAGAAGCAGGAGTTCTCCGGGTCGGCGACGCAGATGCGGGTGTCGTGCTGCATGTAGTGGACGTAGCGGGCGAGGGTCGCGGAGGTGCCTCCGGTGCCGGCGGTGGCGACGATCCAGGTCGGACAGGGGTAGCGTTCCAGCTCCATCTGCCGGTAGATCGACTCCGCGATGTTGTTGTTGCCGCGCCAGTCGGTGGCCCGCTCCGCGTAGGTGAACTGGTCCATGTAGTGGCCGCCCGTGCGGGCCGCGAGGGCCGCCGACTCCTCGTACATGGTGCGGGAGTCGTCGACGAAGTGGCACTGGCCGCCGTGGAATTCGATCAGCCGGATCTTCTCGGCGCTCGTCGTACGCGGCATCACCGCGATGAAGGGGACTCCGATCAGCTTCGCGAAGTAGGCCTCGGAGACGGCCGTCGAGCCGCTGGACGCCTCGATGACCGGGCGGCCGGGCCGGATCCAGCCGTTGCACAGGCCGTAGAGGAACAGCGAGCGGGCCAGCCGGTGCTTGAGGCTGCCGGTGGGGTGGGTGGACTCGTCCTTGAGGTAGAGGTCGATGCCCCAGTGCTCGGGGAGCGGGAAGCGCAGGAGGTGGGTGTCGGCCGAGCGGTTGCTGTCCGCCTGCACCTTGCGTACGGCTTCTTTGAGCCAGGCGCGGTAGTCCGGGTCGGTGTGGTCGACGTCGAGTGTCGGCATCGGCCCGCCGGCCGGGCCCTCGTCTTGAGAACGGCCCTGCTGCATCGTGCTCACCGCGCGGCTCCTTCGCATCGTCCCGAGCGTCCGCCCCCGATGATAGACACCTTCCACACGCTTCTCACCTGCATAAACACTGCTTTGGGCAGCTCAAAGCAAGGCCTGGTGGAGTGGGCATACTGGTACTGCGGGCCGGGCACGTGCAGACTGCACGGCACGGCGCACCCGCACAGGACACGGCAGACACGACAAACACGACGGACGCGACGGACACGGCCAAGGGGGCGAGCGGCATGACGGAACCGGAGTTCACGGCCACGGGCGTACGGATCGGGCGGCGGCTGCGCTCGCTGACCCGGGCGGGACAGGTCCGGATCAGGGGCGGCAGACTCGAGCTCCTGACGAGTTACGGGCGCGAGATCGACAGCGCGCCGATCGGTGAAGTCCGCGCGGGCAAGCCCTGGTTCGGGTCCGACGACCGTGCCACGGCCGAGGTCGACGGCCGGCGCTACCTGCTGCGGCTCGGCGCCCAGGGCGACGATCCGAGCGGTGACCTGGGCGGCGGCGCGGGGCCGCACGCGGCGCGGCGCTTCATCGAGGCGGTCCGCAGGGCGACGGGCCGCTCCGGCTGAGACCTGCCCCGCCCCCGTTCTCCCCTCCACCGGCACGGTCACCCGCCGGAGTTGCACGCACACGCCCCCTGAGTCACGCTGGTCTCACATCACTACTCAGGGTTTACCGGCGATGACGCTGCGAACCAGCCCGCCGGACATGCAGCGGGCGGTTCCGGCACGGTGTGGTCGCTCCGCTCGATCCGTTCTCGTCTTCTTCCGGACTCATTCGGTCTTCCGGACTCATTCGGGGAGGCAGTCGTGATCAGCCAGCCGAGCAGGCATTGCACGGTGGAGCTCCAGGCCCTGCCGTCGCGGATCGGACATGTCCGGTCCATCGTTTCGGCGCAGTTGCGCCACTGGCATCTCGAGCCGTTGATCGACCTGGCGGTGCTCGGGGTGACCGAGCTGCTGACCAACGTCCACCGGCACGCGGGGCCGGACAAGCAATGCACCGTGGAGATCGAGCTGCTCAGCGAGCGGCTGACGGTCTCGGTGCACGACCAGGATCCCCGGCTGCCCGAGGTACGGGACGCCGAGACGTTCGCCACCTGCGGGCGCGGCCTCGCCATGGTCGCGGCGGTCAGCGAGAGCTGGGGCGCGCACCGGCACGGCGTCGAGGGGAAGGTCGTGTGGTTCGCGCTGCCGGCCCCCGCGGCGACGGCGGCCGTGGCCCCGTACCCGGTGTACCGGACAGCGGCGATGCGCAGCGCCGAGGCTCCCTTACAGACTCCCGCCCGGTCCGCCGTCGCAGGCTGACCGGGCGGTGATCCTCCACCGGCGGAGGTCTCACTCCGTCGCGATGGCACGCAGCACGTCGAGCCGTGCCGCCCTGCGGGCCGGGCGCAGTCCCGCGAGGGCGCCGGCGGCGAGCCCGACGAGGGCCACGACGACGAGTTGCACGGGCGGCAGCGCGAAGGCGAACGCGCTGTCGCTCGCCGCGTCGGAGGCCTTCACGAGGACCCAGCCGAGGAAGCCGCCGAGCACGATGCCGCCCGCGGTGCCGAAGGCGGCGACGAGCACCGACTCCCAGCGGACCATGGCCCGCAGCTGGGACCGGGTCTGGCCGACGGCCCGCAGCAGGCCGAGCTCGCGCGTGCGTTCGTGCACGGCGAGGGTCAGCGTGTTGGCGATGCCGAGCAGGGCGATGAGCACGGCCAGGGCCAGCAGCGCGTAGACCAGGGTCAGCATCATGTCGATGCCGCCCGCCGAGGACTGTGCGTAGGCGTCGCGGGTCTGCACGTCGGGGTTGCCGTACCGCTGGGCGACCTTCTCCACCGCCGCCTTGCCGTCGGCGGTGCTCACGCCGTCCTTGAAGGTGACGGAGACGAGCGTGTCGGAGTCCTGGACGCGGTGCGGGGCCCATGCCTGGCGCGTGATGACGTAGTCGCCCGCGAGTTCGGACTGCCCGTAGACGGCGCGGACCGTGAAGGGCGTGGTGGTGCCGTCCGTGAACGTGACGCGGGCGGTGTCGCCGACGGCGAGGTGCTGCCGGTCGGCCTCGTCGCGGGTGATCGCGATGCCGTGCGTGCCGAGGTGGTCCAGGGAGCCCTGGACGCTGCCGAGGTCGAAGGAGCGGGCGAGGGCGACCGGGTCGGTGACGGTCAGGGCGCGGCCCGCGCCGTCCACCTTGGCGACGCCCTTGCCGAGCCCGACGGCGGTGTCCACCTCGGGCACCTGCGCGAGTGCGGGGGCGAGCTTCGGGCTGAGGCCGCTGCCGCCGGCGCCGAAGGAGGGGGCGGACACGGCGACGTCACCGGCGAAGGAGCGGTCGACCGTCTGGTTCATGGTCGCCTTCAGCGAGGCGCCGAAGACGGTGAACAGGGAGACGACTGCGACGCCGATCATGAGCGCGCTCGCGGTGGCGGCGGTGCGCTTCGGGCTGCGCAGCGCGTTGCGGCGAGCGAGGGCGCCGGTGACGCCGCGCAGCCGGGCGAGCGGGCTGCCGAGAACGCGGACCGCCGAGGTCGAGGCGACCGGGCCGAGCACGACGAACGACGCGAGGGCGAGGACCGCGCCGACGGCGGCGAGGGTCAGCGACGGGGTGGCGAGGACGCCGACGAGCGCGGTGGCGAGTGCGATCACGCCGAGCGCGATGCCGGTGACGGCGCGGGCGCGGGAGGCGCCGGAGTCGTCGACGGAGGTCTCGCGGAGCGCGGCGAGCGGCGCGGTGCGGCCGGCCTTGAGGGCGGGCACGAGCGCGGAGCCGAGGCAGACGAGGATGCCGACGGCCAGGGGCAGCAGCATGGACAGCGTGCTGATCACCAACGCCCCGTCGGGGAACGGGAATCCGATGGCGGGGAACAGTGCCTGGAGTCCGGCCGCGATGCCGATGCCGCCCGCGAGCCCCGCGGCGGAGGCGACGACGGCCACGGCGCCGGCCTCGATGAGCGTCATCGAGGTGACCTGGCGGCGTGCGGCGCCGAGCGCCCTCAGCAGGGCGTTCTCGCGGGTGCGCTGGGCCACGACGATCGCGAAGGTGTTGTGGATCGAGAAGGTGGCGACGAGCAGCGCGATGCCGGAGAAGACGAGCAGGAAGGTGGTGAACAGGGTCAGGAACTGGCCGGAGATCATGTCCGTGTTCTCCTGCGCCGAGGCCTGTCCGGTGATCGCCTCGACGCCGCGCGGCAGTTCGGGGCGCAGGTCGTCGACGAGCTGCCGCTGACTGACCCCGGGCTCCGCGCGGACCTGCACGGACGCGGCCTCGCCGGGCTTCGCGGTGAGGTACTTCTCGGCGTCGGCGCGGGTCATGCCGGTGAAGGTCACCTGGGCCATGCCGTCCTCGCCGCCGAAGGTGGCGAGGCCCACGACGGTGACGCGCACCGGGTCGGGCGTGCGCAGGGTGGTGGTGTCGCCGATCTTCAGGCCGCCCTTGTCGGCGGCGCCCCGGTTCACGACGACCTCGCCGGTCTTCTGCGGGGCGCGGCCCTCGGCGAGCCGGTACGGGTTGAGCTCGGGGTCGGCGATCCAGTTCCCGGCGAGGGTGGGCGGTCCCTGGCCGCCGATGGGCTTGCCGTTCGCACCGACGAGCTGGCCCGCGCCCTGGATGTCGGGGACTGCGGCGGCGACGCCGGGCGCGTCGGCGAGGTCGTCGGCGAGCGCGGCGGGCACCGGCTGCCGGGTGCCCTGGGCCTCGCCGGGCGTGGTGATGGCGTCGGCGCTGCGCACGACGGCGTCGGTGCCGCTGGTGGCGCCCGCGAACAGGGAGTCGAAACTGGCGCGCAGCGTGTCGCCCATGACGAGGGTGCCGGCGAGGAACGCGACGCCGAGCAGGACCGCCATGAACGTACCGGCGAAGCGGCGTTTGTGGGCGCGCAGGGAGTTGAGGCTGAGGCGTGCCGAGGCGTTCATGACGGGCCTCCCGGCCGGGACGCGGCGGTGTCGAAGGCCTTCATGCGGTCGAGGACCTTGTCGGCGGTGGGCTGTTCCATGCGGTCGACGAGGCGGCCGTCGGCGAGAAAGACGACCTCGTCGGCGTGGGCGGCGGCGACCGGGTCGTGGGTGACCATGACAACGGTGCGGCCGGTCTGCCGCACGGTGTCGCCGAGCAGCCCGAGGACCTCCTCGCCGGAGCGGGAGTCGAGGTTGCCGGTGGGTTCGTCGGCGAACACGACCTCGGGCCGGCCGGCGAAGGCCCGGGCCACGGCGACGCGCTGCTGCTGGCCGCCGGAGAGTTCGGCGGGCCGGTGGTGCAGCCGGTCGCGCAGTCCCACGACGTCGATGAGCGCGTCCAGCCATTCCGTGTCGGGCCGGCGTCCGGCCAGGTCGGTCGGCAGGGTGATGTTCTCGGCGACGGTGAGGGTCGGCACCAGGTTGAAGGCCTGGAAGACGAAGCCGATCCGGTCGCGGCGCAGCAGCGTGAGCCGTCGGTCGTCGAGGGCGCTCAGCTCGGTGTCGCCGATGTGGGCGGAGCCCTCGGTGAGGGTGTCGAGCCCGGCCGCGCAGTGCATCAGGGTCGACTTGCCGGAGCCCGAGGGCCCCATGATCGCGGTGAAGCGTCCGGCGCGGAATCCGACGGTCACGCCGTCGAGGGCACGGACGGCGGTGTCGCCGGAGCCGTACACCTTGACGGCGTTCTCGACGCGCGCCGCGGTGTGGGTGAGCGTCGTGGTGGTCATGCCGCACCGCCCTTCGTGCCGTGCCGGCCGAACTCCTCGTCGAGGACGCTCAGGCGCCGCCAGTACTCGTCCTCGTCGATCTCACCGGCGGCGAAGCGCCGCCCGAGCACGGTGATCGGCGAGGTCTCGTCGGTGCGCGCCTGCGGCCCCTGGTTCCAGGGCCCGCGGCGGCCGCGCCACACGGTGCGGCGCAGCAGGGTCACGACACCGATCACGACGGCCGCCCAGATCAGCGGGAAGAACAGGATCCACGGGCCGGGCCCGTCACCGCCGAAGTACGCCAGGGTCTGCATCTGACTCATCTCCCGAGGGGATTGCTGCCGGTTTCTCCGACACCTCGAGCGTCCCGCCGCAGGGGGGTCCGAGTCGTCGTGCGGCCGGCGGCAGTGCGCGTACCACCACGGGAGTACGGGGGCCACGGGCGCCTGCTCCCCCGGCTTCGGTCCCGACCCCCTCGATTCTGTAACTACTAGTATGTACAGTGAGGGCATGAGCACTCAGGAACGCCTCGTGGAGGCGACGCGCGAGCTGCTGTGGGAGCGCGGTTACGTGGGGACGAGCCCGAAGGCGATCCTGCAGCGCGCGGGCGTCGGCCAGGGCAGCATGTACCACCACTTCACCGGCAAGCAGGACCTGGCCCTGGCCGCGATCCGGCGCACCGGCGAGGAGTTGCGCACGGCCGTGGACCGGCTGCTCGACGCGGACACCACGGCGTACGGCCGCATCGAGGCGTACCTGCTGCGCGAGCGCGACGTGCTGCGCGGCTGCCCCGTGGGCCGGCTGACGATGGACCCGGACGTGATCGCCGACCCGGAGCTGCGCGCCCCGGTCGACGAGACGATCGCGTACATCGAGGGCCGGCTCGCCGCGATCGTCCAAGAGGGCGTGGACAGCGGGGAGTTCGCGGCGCGCGTCGTACCGGCCGAGATCGCGGCGACGGTCCTCGCTACGGTGCAGGGCGGCTATGTGCTGGCCCGCGCCTCGGGCACGACGGAGGCCTTCGACGCCGCCGTACGCGGCCTGCTCTCCCTGCTCGCGCCCTGATTCAACTCCGCTTTCCCTCCTGATGAGTTCCCCTTCATACGAGTGAGGACTTTCCCCGTGCAGATCACGCGCACCGGCACCGCGTCCCAGCAGGGTCCGGCCGAACACTTCACCGGCACCGTCCGGCTCGAACCGGTCGCCGCGCCCGGACCGCCGTCCCGCCTGCGGATGTTCAACGTGCACTTCGCGCCCGGCGCGCACACCGCCTGGCACACCCACCCGCACGGTCAGGTGCTGCACGTGACGGCGGGCGAGGGCCGGGTGCAGCGCGAGGGCGGCGCGGTGGAGGTGATCCGGCCGGGCGACTCGGTGTGGATCGAACCGGGCGAGCGGCACTGGCACGGCGCGGGCCCTCACACCTCCATGACCCATCTGGCCACGGTCGAGGCCGCCGAGGACGGCACGACCGTGTGCTGGGGCGAGCACGTCGGCCCCGCCGCCTACCCGGACGCCTGAGAGACGCCTGAGACGCCCGAGACGCCCGAGACGCCCGAGACGCCCGAGACGCCCGAGAGGAATCCCCGTGCACGCGTTGCAGTACGAGATCACTCTGCCCGCCGACTACGACATGGACGTGATCCGGGAGCGGGTCGCCACGAAGGGGCATCTGCTGGACGACTTCCCGGGGCTGGCCGCGAAGGCGTATCTGATGCGGGAGCGCGGCGTCGCCGGCTCGCCCGTGAACCAGTACGCGCCCTTCTACCTGTGGGCCACCGCCGAGGGCATGAACAGCTTTCTCTGGGGCCCCGGATTCCGCGGTCTCGCCGCCGACTTCGGCCGTCCGGTGGTGCAGCACTGGTTGGGCGTGACGTACGAGCCGGGGCGCGCGGGCGGCGCACCGGCGCGGACGGCGGTGCGCCGCCGGACACCGATCGCCGAGGGTACCGAACTGGAGCTGCTGGTACCGGACTTGGAGCGTGAGGTGACCGAACTCGCCGCGTCCGAGGGCGTGGTGTTCGCGGCGGGCGCGGTGGATCCGCGCACCTGGGAGCGGTGCGTCTTCTCGGTGTGGTCGGATCCGGCGCCCGCCGCCGGGGGCGAGGTCTTCCAGGTCCTGCATCTGTCCGAGCCGGAGCGGGACGGGCTGAAGCCGGGGCGGCAGTGGTGAGCGCGGCCGTCCGCGGTGTGCGCGGTGACCTGGATCCGGGGCTGCTCGGGGTCGTGGACGCGCACGACCATCTCTTCTTCCGCAGCCCGCTGCTGAAGGGGCAGGAGCTCGACGACAGCGGCCTCGCGCGGGAGGAGCTGGCGGCGTTCGCGGCGGTCGGCGGCGGGACCGTCGTGCAGTGGACGCCGTACGGGCTAGGCCGCCGCGCCGAGGAGCTGCCGGCGCTGTCGGCGGCCACGGGGGTGCACATCGTCGCCGCGACGGGGATGCACCAAGCGGCGCACTACGCACCGGAGTTGCTGGATGCCGGGCGCTCCGACCTGGCCGCGCTCTTCGTGCGCGAGCTCACCGAGGGCATCGGGGACAGCGGGGTGCGGGCGGGCCTGATCAAGGTCGCGGGCGGCTTCCACGCGCTCGACGCGCACGCCCGGTGGACCATGTCGGCCGCCGCCGAGGCGCATCACGCGACGGGGGCGCCGATCGCGGTCCACCACGAGATGGGGACGGGCGCGCTGGACGTGCTGGACGTGCTGTGCGGGGAGTTCGAGGTCCCGGCGCACCGGGTGATCCTCGGGCACCTCAACCGCTCCCCCGACCTCGTGCTCCAGGCGGAGGCCGCCCGCTCGGGCGCCTATCTGGCCTTCGACGGCCCGTCGCGCGCCCATCACGCGACGGACTGGCGGATGCCGGAGGCGATGGCGGCGCTGGCCGACGCCGGGTACGCGGACCGGCTGCTGCTCGGCGGGGACACGACGACGGCGGGCGCCCGGTCGGTGAGCGGCGGCCCGGGGATGCCGTATCTGCTGCGGCGGGTGCGGCCCCGGCTGGAGACGGCGCTCGGCGAGGACGGACTGGAGCGGGTGCTCGTCGCCAATCCGGCCCGTGCGTTCGCCGTCGACTGGGCGTGAGCGCTCAGCCCTGTGCGGTGAGCGCCCCGAGCGGGTCGTCGAGGACGGGCTGCCAGGCGAGTTCGGCCGCGCCGACCAGGCTGTTGTGGTCGAGGGTGCAGGCCAGGATCGGGACGCCGCCGCTGCGGCCCCACAGGCTGCGGTCGGCGACGACGGCACGCAGCCGCTCGGGGTCGGCGTCGAGCAGCGAGCGGTGCAGGCCGCCGAGGATGATCCGGTCGGGGTTGAGGATGTTGACCAGCCCGGCGAGGCCGAGACCGAGGCGGTCGATGAGCGCCTCGGTGGCCGCGCGGACCGCGGGGTCGTCCTTCTCCGTGCAGATCAGCTCGCGGGCCTGGGTGAGCAGCGAACCGTTCGGGTCGGGGACGCGGCCGGCTGCCGTGAGCAGGGCGAGCGGGTCGGTCTCGACGTCGAGGCAGCCGCGGCTGCCGCAGTGACAGGGGTGGCCCTCGGCGTTCACGGTGAGGTGGCCGACCTCCAGGGCGAGTCCCGAACTCCCGGTGTGCAGACGGCCGTCGAGGACGAGGGCGCCGCCGACACCGCGGTGCCCGGTGGCGACGCACAGGAGGTCGCGGGCGCCGCGCCCGGCGCCGTGCCGGTGCTCGGCGAGCGCGCCCAGGTTGACGTCGTTCGCGGCGAAGGCGGGCCCGTCGAGCCCGGCCTCGCGCACCCGGTCGGCGAAGATCTCGCGGACCGGGGAGCCGGCGGGCCAGGCGAGGTGCAGGGGGTTGAGGGCGGTGCCCTCGGGCTCGGCGACGGCGGACGGCACGGCGAGTCCCGCGCCGACGCAGCGCCGGCCGGTCTCCTCCAGGAGCCGGACGCCGGTCTCCACGACGGAGCGCAGGACCTTCGCCGGGTCGGGGTCGATGATCTCGCGGCCGGGGGCGCTGGCGACGATGCGGCCGCCGAGCGCGACGAGCGCCGCGCGGTAGCCGTCGGAGTGGACCTGCGCGGCGAGCGCGACGGGCCCGTCGTCGGCGAGGGAGAGGCGGTGCGAGGGCCGGCCCTGGGCACCGGCGGCGGCGCTGGGGCGCGCGTCGATCCGGATGAGGCCGAGCGCCTCCAGTTCGGCGGCCACGGCGCCCGCGGTGGCGCGGGTCACGCCGAGCTCGGAGGTGAGGACGGCGCGGGTCGGGGCGCGTCCGGTGTGGACGAGTTCGAGTGCGGGGCCGAGCGCGCTGCGCCCCCGCTCCAGGCGCGGTGTGCGTACGGCACCGTCGCCCGTCGTAGGGCCCCCGTTTCCGGAGGCCGCCCTGCCGCCCATCAGCAACTCCTCGCCGTGATCACCGTCAGGCATCGTAGCCGCTCACCCGGAGGGTGAGGGTGGGACGGCCGCTCAGGGCGCCCAGGGGGCTGCCGTACAGCGGGGTTGATCGGGGACCCGGTCGTCATGCGCCGGAGGCGCCACCTGATCCGGGTCCGCCGGGTCCGCCGAGATCGTCGTGGCCCACGTGCTCGCCGGGTGTGGCCAGCTCCTCGACCGCCGCCGCGCCGACCACCGCGCCCGTGGACCGCTTGCCGCGCCTGAGTCTGGCTTCGAGCCAACCGGCGAAGGTGGTGAGCGTGAAGTTCAGCACGACGAAGATCACCGCGACCACGGTGAAGCTGGCGATGGTGTTCGCCCCGTAGTTCGCGCTCATCGGGCGGACCGACGCGAGCAGCTCGGAGAAGCCGAGCATCGCGCCGCCCAGCGCGGTGTCCTTCACAATGACCACCAGCTGGCTGACGATCGCCGGCAGCATCGCGGTGACCGACTGCGGCAGCAGCACATGGCGCATGACCTGGCTCTTGCGCATGCCGATCGCCTTGGCCGCGTCGGTCTGGCCCCGGGGCAGGGAGAGGATGCCGGCCCGCACGATCTCGGCGAGCACGGAGGCGTTGTAGAGGACGAGGCCGGTGACCACGGCGTACAGCGGCCGGCTGTCGGAACTGACGCCGGTGAACTCGGAGTACGCCGCGTTCGCGAAGAGCATCAGGATCAGCACCGGGATGGCGCGGAAGAACTCCACGACGGTGCCGGCCCCACCCCGCACCCACCAGTGGTCGGAGAGCCGGGCGACGCCGAAGAGAGCGCCGAGCGGCAGCGCGATGACCATGGCGAGCGCGGCGGCGACGAGCGTGTTCTTCAGCCCTGGCAGGAGGAAGGTCTGCCAGGCCCGGGAGTCCGTGAAGAACGGCCGCCACTTGGCCCACTCGAGCTGGTTCTTGTCGGCGAGGCTCTGGACCACCCACCACACGACGGCGGCGAGCGCGATGAGGAACACCACGGTGAGCAGGACGTTCTGCCGTCGGGCGCGCGGCCCCGGGGCGTCGTACAGGCGCGTGGACTCGCTCACCGCTTGACCGAGACCTTCTTGCCCACCCAGCCGAGGAACAGGCCGGTCGGCAGGGTGAGGCAGATGAATCCGAACGCGAAGATGACGGAGATGAGGATGAGCTGGGCCTCGTTCTCGATCATCACCCGCATCAGCGCCGCGGCTTCGGCGACACCGATCGCGGCGGCCACCGTGGTGTTCTTGGTCAGCGCGATCAGTACGTTCGCCAGGGGCCCCACGACGGATCGGAAGGCCTGCGGAAGGACGATGAGGCCGAGGACCTGCCGGAAGTTGAGGCCGACGGCGCGCGCCGCCTCCACCTGGCCGACCGGCACGGTGTTGATGCCGGACCGCAGCGCCTCGCAGACGAACGACGCGGTGTACGCGATGAGCCCGAGCACGGCGAGCCGGAAGTTGATCGTCTTGAAGTCGCCGCCGGCACCGAGCGTGACACCGAGCGTCTGGAACAGGCCGAGCGAGGTGAAGACGATGATCACGGTGAGCGGGATGTTCCGGACCACGTTGACGTAGGCGGTGCCGAAGCCCCGCATCAGGGGCACCGGGCTGACGCGCATGGCGGCCAGCACGGTGCCCCAGATCAGGGCGCCGACGGCGGCGTAGAAGGTGAGCTGTACGGTCACCCAGAACGCCCCGAGCACGTTGTAGCCCTCAAGAAAGTCGAACACGGGCTCCCCGCCTTCCTCTTGAGTCGGCTGCCGTCGCGCGCTCCGTGTGCCGCCGGCTTCAGCTGACGACGACGCCGATCTTGGGCGCGGGCCCGCTCTTGAAGTTCGCCGGGCCGAAGTTCTTCTTCACGGCCGCGGCCCAGGAGCCGTCCTTGACCATCTCTTCCAGGGCCTTGTTGATCTTCGGCTTGAGATCGCTGCCCTTCTGGACACCGATGCCGTAGTTCTCGTTGCTCATCTTGAAGCCGCCGAGCTTGAACTTGCCCTTGAACTCGGGTTGCGCGGCGTAGCCGGCGAGGATCGAGTTGTCGGTGGTCAGGGCGTCGATGACCCCGTTCTCCAGACCGGTCAGGCACTCCGAGTACCCGCCGTACTCCTGGAGTTGGGCCTTCGGCGCGATCCGGTCCTTGACGTTCTGCGCCGAGGTGGAGCCGGTGACCGAGCAGAGCTTCTTGTTGTTCAGGTCGGACGGCTTCTTGATGGAGTTGTCGTCCTCCCGGATCAGGACGTCCTGGTGCGCGAGGAGGTAGGGGCCGGCGAAGTCGACCTTCTTGGCGCGCTCGGGGGTGATCGAGTACGAGGCCGCGATGAAGTCGACGTCGCCGCGCTGGAGCAGCGACTCGCGGTCGGCGCTCTTGGCCTCCTTCCACTCGATGTCGCCGGCGCTGTGGCCCAGCTGCTTGGCGACGTAGGTCGCCACGTCGACGTCGAAGCCCGTGTACTTGCCGTCCGGGGTCTTCAGGCCGATGCCCGGCTGGTCGAACTTGATGCCGATGGTGATCTTCTTGCCGCTGCTGCTGCTCATCTCGGTGTCGCCGGAGGATCCGCAACCGACGGCGGTCAGGGACAGCACGAGCGTGACAGCGGCCGTGGCGGTGACCTTGTGAAGCTTCATGGGGGGTCGTCCCTAGTGCTCGGGGAACTGTGGGGAGGCGTGGGGAAGGGTTCAGTGGTGAAGGATCTTCGAGAGGAAGTCCCTGGCCCGGTCGCTACTCGGCTCGGT
Organism: Streptomyces sp. NPDC050145; assembly: GCF_044460245.1. Classification (NCBI taxonomy): domain Bacteria; kingdom Bacillati; phylum Actinomycetota; class Actinomycetes; order Kitasatosporales; family Streptomycetaceae; genus Streptomyces; species Streptomyces sp. NPDC050145. Next base: position 89,998 of record NZ_JBITJS010000025.1, read on the forward strand.
GAAGAACCGATCGGGCGTCGCCTCCTCCATGATCTGGCCATCCGCCATGAACACCACGCGGTTGGCGGCCGAACGGGCGAACCCCATCTCGTGGGTGACGACGACCATGGTCATTCCGTCCCGCGCGAGCTGTCGCATCACCTCGAGCACCTCGTTGATCATTTCGGGGTCGAGGGCGGAGGTCGGCTCGTCGAAGAGCATGATCTTCGGGTCCATGGCCAGGGCTCGGGCGATCGCGACGCGCTGCTGCTGGCCGCCGGAGAGCTGCGCGGGGAACTTGTCCGCCTGGGAGGCGACGCCCACCCGTTCGAGCAGCCGGTGCGCCCGCTCCTCGGCGGCCTTCTTGTCCTTCTTGCGGACCTTGACCTGGCCGAGCGTCACGTTGCCGAGCACGGTCTTGTGAGCGAAGAGGTTGAAGGACTGGAAGACCATGCCCACGTCGGCACGGAGTGCGGCCAGCTCGCGGCCCTCACCCGGCAGCGGTCTGCCGTCGATGCTGATCTCGCCGGAGTCGATGGTCTCCAGGCGGTTGATGGCGCGGCACAGCGTGGACTTCCCGCCCCCGGACGGCCCGATCACGACGACGACCTCGCCACGGGCGACGGTCAGGTCGATGTCCCGCAGGACATGGAGCTCGCCGTAGTGCTTGTTCACACGGCTCAGTACGACCAGATCGCCCGTGGCGGGGGTGGGAATCTCCTGGGACACGGCTGGCTCCCCTCGACGGCTTCATCGTCCGTCTCCCGCAGGGGAGCCGCACGCCGGAGCCGTGCCTGGGCGGGGAGCCGCGCACCGGGGCGGAGCGCGGCGGGGGTCAGCCGCGCAGCACCATGATCAGGTCGCTGACCGTGCGGATCATGGCCTCGCGCCCGACCGAGAGGTACTTGCGGGAGTCCACCGCGTCGGGGTGCGCCGCGAGGAACTCGCGGATGGCGCCGGTCATCGCGATGTTGAGCGCGGTGCCCACGTTCACCTTGGCGATGCCGCCGCGCACGGCCTCGGCCAGCTCGGTGTCGGGGACCCCGGAGGAGCCGTGCAGGACCAGCGGCACGTCGAGGCCCTCGGCCAGCCGCTTGAGCAGGTCGTGGTCCAGGGCGGCGGTGCGGGTCGTCATGGCGTGCGAGGAGCCGACCGCGACGGCGAGCGCGTCCACGCCCGCGTCGGTGACGAAGGAGCGGGCCTCGCCGGGATCGGTGCGGGCGCCGGGGGCGTGCGCGTCGAGCGGCGCGGCCCCGTCCTTGCCGCCGACCTCGCCGAGCTCGGCCTCCACCCACAGGCCGTTGGCGTGGGCCCAGTCGGCGGCGGCGCGGGTCGCGGCCAGGTTCTCGTCGTAGGGCAGCTTCGCCGCGTCGTACATGACGGAGCTGAAACCGGCGTCGGCGGCCTGGCGCAGCAGCTCGTCGCTCTGCACGTGGTCGAGGTGGAGGGCGACGTCGACGCCGGCGGACTCGGCGACTGCGGCGGCGGCGCGGGCCAGCGGCAGCAGCCGGCCGTAGCGGTAGCGCACCGCGTTCTCGCTGATCTGGAGGATCACCGGGGCCTCGACGGCCTCGGCCCCCGCGACGACGGCCTCGACGTGCTCCAGGGTGATGACGTTGAACGCGGCGACCGCGCCGCGGCGGGCGGCCGCCGCGCCGACGAGTGTCCCCGTTGTGGCGAGAGGCACGTGATGCCCCCTTTCAAGTACGGTGACGCGAGGGTCAGTTGGCGTCGAGGATCACGGAGCGCGTGAGGTGGCGCGGCTGGTCGGGGTCGAGATTGCGGCGGGCCGCGACGGCGACCGCGAGGCGCTGGGCGCGGACCAGTTCGGCCAGCGGGTCGAGGCGGCCCTCGACCCAGAGCGCGCCGGTCCCGGCGACCTGCTCGGCCAGGCCCTCGGGCGCCTCGCCGAGCATCCAGGTGGCGGTGCCCTCGGTGGTGACGCTGATGGGGCCGTGGCGGTACTCCATCGCGGGGTACGCCTCGGTCCAGGACAGGGAGGCCTCGCGCATCTTCAGCGCCGCCTCGTTGGCGAGGCCGATGGTCCAGCCGCGGCCGAGGAAGGTGAACTGCTCGCAGGCGTCGAGGCCTTCGGGCAGCGGCTCGGCGAGCGCGGTCCGGGCGTCGGCGACGGCCTGCTCGGTGTGCAGGCCCAGGTGGGCGCGGAGCAGGGTGAGCGCGGTCGTGGCGAAGCGGGTCTGCACGACGGACTGCTCGTCGGCGAAGTCGAGGACGACGAGGTCGTCGGCGGCGGTGCGGATCGGGGTCTCGGGGTCGCCGGTGATCGCGGTGGTACGGACCGTGCCCTTGAGGGCGGCGAGCAGGTCGAGGACCTCGGTGGTGGTGCCGGAGCGGGTGAGCGCGACGACGCGGTCGTAGCGGCGCCCGGCCGGGAACTCGGAGGCGGCGAAGGCGTCGGTCTCGCCCTGCCCGGACTCCTCGCGCAGCACGGCGGCGGCCTGGGCCATGAACCACGAGGTGCCGCAGCCGACGATCGCGACCCGCTCCCCCGCCTGCGGCAGCGCCGCCTTGTGCTGCGCGGCCAGGCCCGCGGCCCGCGTCCAGCACTCCGGCTGGCTGTTCAGCTCGTTCTCGACATGGCTCATGCCGTGCCCCACTCCCCGGTTCGGCGCGCTGACACAGCGCGACACATTCCCTTGCTTGTTCCTGCAAGATATAGCTATCTTTCAAGCATTATCAAGCATTCGTGCGCACACCGGCTAGGGTTCCGGTGACGAACGGGCCGCTCGACGAATGGAGACCGCGCATGTCCCGCGACGCCCGCTGGAAGTCCCTTCTCGAGCTGCTCGTCGAGCGTGGCCGGCTCGACGTGGAGGACGCGGCGACCGAGCTCGGCGTCTCGGCCGCGACGATCCGGCGCGACTTCGACCAACTGGCGGAGCAGCAGATGCTCGTGCGCACGCGCGGCGGCGCCGTCGTGCACGGCGTCAGCTACGAGCTGCCGCTGCGGTACAAGACGGCGCTGGGCGCCGCCGAGAAGCAGCGCATCGCGAAGGCGGTCGCCGAACTCCTCACGCCCGGCGAGGCGGTGGGACTCACCGGCGGCACGACGACGACCGAGGTGGCCCGCGCGCTGGCCGTCCGCCCCGACTTCTCCTCGGGCACGCCCGCGCTGACGATCGTCACGAACGCGCTGAACATCGCGAACGAGCTGGCGGTGCGCCCCCAGTTCAAGATCGTGCTCACCGGCGGCGTGGCCCGTCCGCAGTCCTACGAGCTCATCGGCCCGCTCGCCGACGGGGTGCTCGGCCAGATCACGATGGACACCGCCGTGCTCGGTGTCGTCGGCCTGGACGTCACGCACGGCGCGTCCGCGCACGACGAGGCGGAGGCCGCGATCAACCGCCTCCTGTGCGAGCGCGCCGAGCGCGTGATCGTGGCGGCGGACTCCAGCAAGCTCGGCCAGCGCGCCTTCGCCCGGATCTGCGACGTGAGCGCCCTGGACGTCCTGGTCACAGACACGGCGGCGGACCCGGAGGTCCTGGCCCGCTTCGAGGAGGCGGGCGTGACGGTGGTGGCGGTCTGAGGCACGGCAGAGGGGGCGCCTCGGGCCGGCAACAACGGCCATCGGGCCGGGGCGGGCTCGGGCCGGGGGCAGGCTCGGGCCGGTAGTTGAGCGAGCGCGGCCCGACCCGGACTCTCGAGCCGGCCGTGATCGCGGTCCGACGACCATCGCGGGGGCGAGGCTCCGGCCGGGGGCAGGCTCGGGCCGGGGGCGGGCTCGGGCCGGTAGCTGAGCGAGCGCGGCCCCACTCGAGCTCTCGGGCCGACCATGATCGCGGTCCGACGACCGTCGCGAGGGCAAGGCGCGAGCCAGGGCCGTCACGACCGAGCGGCAGGATCACCCGCACGGCGCCTCGACACCCGAACACGGGCCCACCCCGTCAGCGGTCCCGCCCCTGACGCACGTCGCGCCGCGACGGTGGCCGGCGGCCGACCCGCCCCGGAGCCGAGCCGGACTCCTGCCGCCTCGACCTCACCGCGCGGCCACGCTCCGGATCGGCACCGGCACCGTGCCCACTCGCCCGGACTGCGGGCCACGTCTCACTCAGGCCGTCTTGTCCCGCCCCGCCGCACACCCCTACCCTGAGTTTGTGCCGCTACTGAACAAACCTCGGACCGTCAACGCCGACGCCCCGCGTACGACCGCGCTGACCCGGCTCCGCATCGCCCTGACCGTGTTCTTCGCCCTCGACGGGTTCGTCTTCGCCGGATGGGTGGTGCGGATTCCGGCGATCAAGGCGCAGACCGGGGCCTCCGCGAGTGCACTCGGACTCGCCCTGCTCGGGGTGTCGGCCGGGGCCGTGGTGACGATGATGCTGACGGGGCGGTTGTGCCGCCGGTTCGGCAGTCACACGGTCACGGTCGCCTGTGGCGTCCTGCTCCCGCTGACCGTGGCCCTGCCGCCGCTCACCCACAGCCCCCTCGCGCTCGGCCTGGTGCTGCTCGCGTTCGGCGCCGCGTACGGCGGCATCAACGTGGCGATGAACAGCGCCGCCGTCGACCTGGTCGCCGCGCTGCGCCGCCCGGTGATGCCGAGTTTCCACGCCGCGTTCAGCCTGGGCGGCATGCTGGGTTCGGGCCTCGGCGGGCTGGTCGCGGGGCACCTCTCCCCCACCCGGCACCTTCTGGCGATCACCGTGATCGGCCTGGTCGTCACCGCAGTCACGGCCCCGGCCCTTCTGCGCACCCCTGCCCCGCGCCCGCCGGAGCAGCTCCCGGCCCCCGCCGGACAACCCCGGGAGACACGGCGCGGCACCCGCGGCATCGTGCTGGTCTTCGGCCTCATCGCCCTGTGCACGGCGTACGGGGAGGGCGCGCTCGCGGACTGGAGCGCGCTGCACATGGAGCGGGACCTGGGCGCCCACCCGGGCGTCGCGGCGGCCGGCTACGCGTGCTTCGCGTTCGCCATGACGATCGGCCGGCTCAGCGGCACGGCACTGCTCGAACGGCTCGGCAGGACCCGGACGCTGGTGGCGGGCGGGGCGACGGGCGCGGCCGGCATGCTGCTCGGCGCCCTCGCACCCTCCGTCTGGCTCACCCTGGCCGGATTCGTGATCACCGGGATCGGCCTCGCGAACCTCTTCCCGGTCGCGGTCGAGCGAGCCGGGGCGCTCGCGGGCCCGACGGGGGTCGCGGCCGCGTCGACGCTCGGCTACGGCGGGATGCTGCTCGGGCCGCCGGCCATCGGCTTCATGGCGGACTGGTTCTCGCTGCCGACGGCGCTCACCAGCGTGGCGCTGCTCGCGGCGGTGGCGGCGACGATCGGGTTCGCGACGCGGCGGGTGGCGGTCGGCGGTTGAGCCCTTGGCGGCCGGAGGGCTCGGGGCGCGTGACGGACAGGCCGGCGTGACGGCCCGGTCCGCGCCCGCGTACGGCGACGGGCCGGTCGGGGACAACGACATCACCCCGCCCGGCCCGCCCGAAGACCCCTAGAGATCCCGGAAGCCTTAGAGATCCTGGCAGCCTTAGAGGCCCTAGAGGTCCTAGAGGTCCTAGAGGTCCAACTGATACTGGTGCGTCGTGTGCGTCGGCACGTATCCGAGGCTGTCGTTGATGTGCCGCATGTACGCGTTGCTGTCCGCCGTGTCGGTCAGCAGGCCGCCGAGGCCCGGGACGTCCCGGTGGGCCCGGCGGATCGACTCGGCCTTCATCCACCGGCCGAGGCCGTGACCCCGGTGCTCGGGCAGGACGCCCGTGCCGTAGTGCTGACCGTCACCGGTGCCGTCGCCGGGCGTGACGAGTTCGGTGAACCCGGCGATGGAGCCGTCCGCGGTGTCGACGGCCACGACGGTGTCCAGCCGGTCGCCGCGCTCCGCGACGGCCCGCGCCACGGCGCGGACCCGGTCCACGTCCCAGGTCACGGTGCCGTAGTCGGTGTCGTCCATGGGCATGTCGTCCATGGCACGGCGCGATGCGGCGAACGTGGGCGCCAGGTCGTCGGGGACGGTGCCCTGCCAGGACTCCAGCCGGTAGCCCGGGTGCGGACGCTCGACGATCTCCGCGAGTGCGGCGGTGTCCACGTCGGCCAGCGGCAGCCGGGCGTACCTCAGGGTGAGGACCTTGCGGAAACCGCGCGCGGGCAGGAACCGGTCGGCGGACGAGCCTTCGTCGGCCTGCGCGACGACGCTGCGCCGGGCCTCGTCCCGGGCGGCGGCCACAGCGGCGTCGAGCAGTCGGGAGCCGACGTTCTTGCGGCGCTCCGCGGGGTGGACGCGCAGCGTCAGTTCGGCCAGGTGCTCCTGGCCGGGGTCGGTGAACAGACGCAGGAACGCGGTGCCGACGGGGTGGCCGTCGGCATCGGACGCCAGCCATGCCAGACGCCGGCTGTGCGGTCCGTCGGCGGGGTCGGTCAGCGGGGTGAGGTGCAGCGACAAGGTGTCTCCGTGATGAGGGTGCGGCCATGGGCGGTACGCGGGTCCAGCTGCCGGGCACTCCTGCGCATGTGCTCCACACCTCCTCGTCGACGGCGCCGATCCTCCCGAACGGGCGGACGGCGGACCGAACTTAGCCGCTCCTCCCGTCCCCGGCAACGCGTTTGAGGCCACAGGAAGGCGGAGGAAAACACCTGCCCCGGAGCGGGCTCCACCCGGCACACTCACCGCATGGACATCGCCGAACACCTTCAGGCCCTCGACCGGGAGGGCCACGCGCTCGCGGACGCCGCCGAGCGGGCCGGGACCGACGCCAAGGTGCCCACCTGCCCCGACTGGCAGGTCCGCGACCTGCTGCGGCACACGGGCATGGTGCACCGCTGGGCCGCGGCCTTCGTCGCGGAGGGCCACACCTCGTACCACCCCGACGGAGGGCTTCCCGATCTCGACGGGGACGCGCTGATCGCCTGGTTCCGGGAGGGGCACGCGCGGCTCGTGGACACGCTCACGCGGGCCCGGCCCGACGTGGCGTGCTGGAGCTTCCTGCCCGCCCCGTCGCCGCTCGCGTTCTGGGCGCGGCGTCAGGCGCACGAGACGACCGTGCACCGCGTGGACGCCCAGTCGGCGCTCGCGACCGCGCCGGACCCCGTCCCGCGCGAGCTCGCCGTCGACGGGATCGAGGAACTGCTCCTCGGGATGCACGCGCGCCCCAAGAGCCGGGTCCGGTCCGACGTGCCCAAGGTGCTGCGGGTGCGCGCGACGGACGCGGACCGCGTCTGGACCGTGCGGATCAGCCAGGATCCCCCGGCGACCGAGGCCGGTGACACGGGCGAGGCGGACTGCGAAGTGACCGGGTCCGCCGCGCGGTTGTACGTGGCGCTGTGGAACCGCGCCCCGTTCCCGTCCGTGAGCGGCGACGCCACCGTCGCCACGCTGTGGCGGGAGAACTCGGCGATCACCTGGAGCTGAGCCGGTGGGCCGCGCGGGCCGTCAGGCGCCGGACTCCAGCATCCGGCTCAGTACGGCCCGCTGCAGCGGCCGCACCTCGGTGTGCAGCGCGCGCCCCTTCGGGGTCAGGCACACCCGTACTCCGCGACGGTCCTCGCTGCACATGCCGCGCGCGACGAGGCCGTCCTTCTCCAGGCGGCCGATGAGCCGGGACAGGGCGCTCTGGCTCAGGTGGACCTGGCCGGCGATCTCCTGCACACGGAACCCGGCGGAGTCGTCCTGCGGGGTGCCCTCGGCGAGCACGTCGAGCACCTCGAAGTCGCTGGCGCCCAGGCCGTGTCCGTGCAGCTCGCGATCGAGCTCACACATGGTGCGCGCGTGCTTGGCGAGGATGTCCCGCCATTGATCCACGAGGCCCGCGCCGGCCCTCGCTCCCGACTCCTGTGCCGTCATAACCGCACCGTAGCAGAAAAGACGCCCTTTGTTGCATCGGAATTAAATGCACTTGCAGTCAATGCATGTGCATGTAGTGTGCTGCACATGACCTCTCCGCTCACCGACGCCGCGGCGTCCGCTCCGTCGTCCCCGGAGCCGACCGCCAAGGCTCAGTCGACCGCACCGGATCAGTCCCACTGGTCGCCCCGGCTGTGGGGGACCCTGCTCGTCCTCTGTGCCGCGATGTTCCTCGACGCGCTCGACGTCTCGATGGTCGGCGTCGCCCTGCCCTCGATCGGCACCGAACTCGGCCTGTCGACGGCGACCCTCCAGTGGGTCGTCAGCGGCTACATCCTGGGCTACGGCGGCCTGCTGCTGCTCGGCGGCCGCGCGGCCGACCTGCTCGGACGCCGCCGCGTCTTCCTGATCGCGCTCGGCGTCTTCGCCCTGGCCTCCGTGCTCGGCGGACTCGTCGACTCGGGTCCGCTGCTGATCGCCAGCCGCTTCATCAAGGGCCTCAGCGCGGCCTTCACCGCACCGGCCGGCCTCTCCATCATCACGACGACGTTCGCCGAGGGCCCGGTCCGCAACCGCGCCCTGTCCATCTACACCACCTGCGCCGCCACCGGCTTCTCCATGGGCCTGGTCCTGTCCGGGCTGCTCACCGAGGCCAGCTGGCGCCTGACGATGCTGCTGCCCGCGCCGATCGCCCTGATCGCCCTGCTCCTCGGCATCAAGCTCATCCCGCACAGCGCCAAGGAGGAGAACCACCGCGGCTACGACGTCCCGGGCGCCGTCACCGGCACCCTGTCGATGCTGCTCCTCGTCTACACCGTGGTCCAGGCGCCCGAGGCCGGCTGGGGCTCGCCCCGCACCCTCCTCTCCTTCCTCGCCGTCGCCGTCCTTCTCACCCTCTTCGTCCGCATCGAGCGGCGCTCGCCCGGCCCGCTCATCCGGCTCGGCGTACTGCGCTCCGGCTCGCAGATCCGGGCCCAGCTCGGCGCCATGACCTTCTTCGGCTCGTACGTCAGCTTCCAGTTCCTCGCGACGCTGTACCTGCAGTCCCTGCTCGGCTGGTCGGCGCTCAGCATGGCGCTGGCGTTCCTGCCGGCGGGTGCGCTGGTGGCGCTGTCCTCGACGAAGGTCGGCGCGATCGTGGACCGGTTCGGCACGCCGCGGCTGATCGCCGTCGGGTTCGGGCTGATGGTCGTCGGTTACGCGCTCTTCCTCCGGATCAACCTCGACCCCGTCTACGCGGTCGTGATCCTGCCGACGATGCTGCTGATCGGCGCCGCGTGCGCCCTGGTCTTCCCGTCCCTCAACATCCAGGCCACCAATGGCGTCGACGACGACGAACAGGGCATGGTCTCCGGCCTCCTGAACACGTCCGTGCAGGTGGGCGGGGCGATCTTCCTGGCCGTCGTGACCGCGGTCGTCACCGCGAACGCGCCGAAGGGCTCCTCCCCGCAGGCCGTCCTCGACAGCTTCCGACCGGGCCTCGTGGTGGTCACCGCGATCGCGGTGGCGGGCCTGCTGATCACCCTGCCGGGGCTGCGGCGCAGCCGGTCGCGGGACTCGGTGGTCGTGGCGCGCTCGGTGCCGGAGGCAGCGGAGGACCGCGTCCCCGTACGGGACTGATCCCGCCCCGCACACGAGGGACCGGCACGCCACGGGGGTGCGAGCCGGTCCCTCTCCCCGTACCGCCCCGCGTCAGCCCAGCCAGCCCGGGCGGACCAGTCCCGATTCGTAGGCCAGGACGACGAGCTGGGCCCGGTCGCGCGCCCCGAGCTTCACCATCGCCCGGCTCACATGGGTCTTCGCCGTGAGGGGGCTGACGACGAGCCGTCGCGCGATCTCCTCGTTGGACAGCCCGATCCCGACCAGCGCCATCACCTCCCGCTCCCGCTCCGTGAGCTCCGCGAGCGACGCCGCGGCCGACGGCTCCTTCGACCGCGCGGCGAACTCCGAGATGAGCCGGCGCGTCACCCCGGGAGACAACAGCGCGTCCCCGTGCACGACGGCCCGCACCGCCCGCAGCAGCTCGTCCGGCTCGGTGTCCTTGACGAGGAACCCGGACGCCCCGGCGCGGATCGCCTCGAAGACGTACTCGTCGAGCTCGAAGGTCGTCAGCATGACGACGCGCACGGCCGACAGGTGCGGGTCGTCACCGATGCGCCGGGTCGCCGCGAGCCCGTCGAGCAGCGGCATCCGGATGTCCATGAGCACGACGTCGGGCCGCAGTTCACGGACCATCCGCACCGCCGCCTCCCCGTCGGCGGCCTCGCCCGCCACCTCGATGTCGGGCTGGGCGTCGAGCAGCGCCTTGAATCCGGCGCGGACCAGCGACTGGTCGTCGGCGAGCAGGACGCGGATCAACGGGGGGCCTCCGATGTCGGTTCGGGCGCCGACGACGCGGCGGGCGGGGTACGCGGCAGCGTGGCGACAACCTGGAATCCGCCGTCGGCCCGCGGACCCGCCTCGATGGTGCCACCGAGCGCCGCGGCCCGCTCCCGCATTCCGGCGAGACCGTTGCCGCTGCCGCCGGCCTCGGCGTGACTCGCGGGCCCGTCGTCGTCGACGGTGAGGGTCACCGCGTCGGCGTCGTGCCGCACCCGCACCCGGGCCCGCCGGGACCCGGAGTGCCGTACGACGTTGGTGAGCGCCTCCTGCACGATGCGGAAGGCGGCGAGATCGGCCCCGGGCGCGAGCGGCACCGGTTTCCCCTCCGTGCCGACGTCGACGGTGAGTCCGGCGTGGCCCGCCTGCTCGACGAGTTCGGGCAGGCGGTCGAGTCCGGGGGCCGGGGTGCGGGGCGCGTCGCCGGGCGTGCGCAGGGTGTCGAGGACCTGGCGCACCTCGCCGAGGGCCTCCTTGCTGGCGGCTTTGATGGTGGTGAGGGCGGTGCGGGCCTGCTCCGGGTCGCCGTCGAGGAGGGCAAGTCCGACGCCCGCCTGCACGTTGATCACGGAGAGGGAGTGGGCGAGGACGTCGTGGAGTTCGCGGGCGATCCGCAGCCGTTCCTCGTCGGCCCGGCGGCGTGCGGCCCGCTCCCGCTCGGCACGGGCCTGCTGCCACTGCTCGCGGCGGGCCCGGGCCAGTTCGGCGACGGCGACGACGGCCAGCACCCACGCGAGGATGAGCCCTTCCTGCCCCCAGGACGCGGCGTCGTCGTGGGCGGGCGGCAGGTGCGGGTAGAGCCAGTGCGCGAGGACCAGATGCCCGGCCCAGAGCAGCCCGACCGCACCCCACGCGGCCCACCGGTACCCGGCGACGATCGCGGAGAAGCAGGCCAGCGCCACGGTGAGGAAGACGGGCCCGTACGGATATCCGGCGCCCAGGTAGACGAGCGCCGCGACGGCCGTGCCGAAGGCCACGGCGACGGGGTACCGCTGCCGCCACAGCAGCGAGAGCCCGCCCGCGATCAGCAGAAGGCGGGCGAACACGTCGAGCGGGACGCGGTCGGTCTGGCCGTGTCCGGCGAAGGTCGATCCGAGGAGCACGAACGCGGTGACCAGCAGCGTGGACCGCCACGGCCACCGCGTCCCGCCGGTCCGGTTCCACCAGGCGGGCCCCTGGTTCCACCACCCGGGCCCCGGCCGCCTCCACGGCGGGGGGGGGGGGGGGGGGGGGGGGGGGGGGGCGCCCGGCCGCGGGCGGCGGGGGGGCGGGGCGGCGCGCCCGCCCCCCCGCCCCCCCCCCCCCCCCCCCCCCCCCCCGGGGGGGCGCCCCCGGGGGGGGGGGGGGGGCCCCCCGCCGGCGCGCTCGCGTCGTTCGTCCATGCCGCCACGCTAAGGGCCAGGGCCCGCGACCGGCGTCAGCCGGGCGTGGCGATCACGCATACTCCCGGCGGAGTACGCGCCCGCCGCACGCACCTCCGCGTCAACCCGATGGCCCACGCCGTGGGCAAGCCACCACGCGGCCCGCCCGGACGAGGCGAAAGTCGCCCTCACCCGGCAGAGGCTGTCCGAACACCTCGCCCACCACGCCGGTACGCAAGCCCGAACTCACGCCCACAAGAAGAGACCGGCCACGCCCTGGACCGCCCGGCAGAACCGACCACTCTCCCGGACCGGGGCACCCGCCCCACGGCACCAGCCGCCCCGGATCAGTGCGTCAGCCCGACACCCTCCGCAAGCCGCGCTGCGGCCTGCGCGAAGAACGCGGCGCGGTCCTCCACGACGCGCTGGAACTGGCCGAACATCTCGAAGCCGACGAGTCCGAAGAGCTGTGCCCACGCGGCGACCAGGGCCGCCGCGATCTCGGGCGGCAGATCGGGCGCCAGATCCGCCGCGATCCGCTCCGCCTCGGGCCTCGCCGCCGGTGCGAGCGGCGGCAGTACGGTCTCACCCGCCTCGTGGGCCTCCCGGAGCAGGCCGATCAGCAGCAGGCCGACACGGGCCGCGGCCGGGACCGTGCTCTGCGGCGCGCTGTAGCCGGGCACGGGCGAACCGTAGATGAGGGCGTACTCCTGCGGATGCGCGAGCGCCCAGTCCCGCACCGCGGCACAGACGGCCACCCAGCGGGTGACGGACGTGGCTCCCTCGGCCCGGCCGGCGTCCGCTCTCTCCGCGGCCTCGCCCAGGGAGTCGTACGCGTCGGTGATCAGAGCGGTCAGCAGATCGTCGCGGCTCGGGAAGTACCGGTACAGGGCCGAGGAGGCCATCCCGAGCTCACGGGCGACGGCGCGCAGCGACAGCTTGGCCGCTCCTTCGTCGGCGAGCTGTCTGCGTGCCTCGTCCTTGATGGCCGCGGTGATCTCCAGGCGGGCGCGTGCGCGAGCCCCTTGGGTGGTCCGGGAAGGCGTGCTGCGGGTCGTACTCATACGGCCAGTCTCGCATGCGATCGGAGCGGTGCACACATCGCGGAACGCCGCACACAAAAGAGAGCACTGCTCTTGCATCGGCATGCCGGACGGGTGCAGAATGCTCTCAAGCGAGAGCACCGCTCACACTTTCCTGGAGGACACGATGTCCGCGTCGGCCCCGCACGTGCAGAAGCCCGGATGGTTCACCGTCAACGTCATGAACCGGGCCGTCGCCTGGATCACTCGCAGGGGCATCAGCGTCTGGGGTTCCCGGGTGCTGGCCGTCCGGGGCCGCAAGAGCGGCGAGTGGCGCACGACGCCGGTCAACCTCCTGACCGTGGACGGGCAGCAGTACCTCGTCGCGCCGCGCGGCCATGTGCAGTGGACGCACAACATGCGGGCCGCGGGCGGCGGCGAGCTGCGCCTCGGCAAGCGCGCCGACACGTTCACGGCGGTCGAGGTCACCGACGACGACAAGCCGGTCCTGCTGCGGTCCTACCTGAAGCGCTGGAAGGCCGAGGTCGGGGTGTTCTTCAACGGCGTCGGGCCCGACTCCTCCGACGAGGAGCTGCGCCGCATCGCGCCCGACCACCCGGTCTTCCGCATCACGGTCACGAACTGACCGCGTCGCCCTCCTGCCGGTCGAGCCGGGACAGCGCGCGTCCCGCGACCGGATGCGTGCGCACCATCTCGGCCAGCGAGGACGAGCCGCGGACGATCTTCGCGAAGGCGTGCCAGGCGGGCCGGAAGCCGGTGATGGCCGTGTGGATCAGTCCGGGCCGCCGGGCGAACACGGTCAGCATCCGACGGCCCACGGCCATCTCGACGCCGAGCCCGGCCTTGATCGCGAACGCGTAGTTCAGCGCCTGCCGCCGCGCGTCCACCGCGTCGTGCGCCTCGGCGACCCGCACCGCCCACTCCCCCGCGAGCCGCCCCGAGCGCAGCGCGAACGAGATGCCCTCACGGGTCCACGGCTCCAGCAGGCCGGCCGCGTCACCGCACACGAGGACCCGGCCGCGCGAGAGCGGCGAGTCGTCCGCGCGGCAGCGGGTCAGGTGCCCCGAGGAGATGGCGGGCTCGAACCCGGCGAGGCCGAGCCGCCCGATGAAGTCCTCCAAGTACCGCTTGGTGGCGGCGCCTTCGCCGCGCGCCGAGATCACACCGACGGTGAGCGTGTCGCCCTTGGGGAACACCCAGCCGTAACTGCCGGGGATCGGGCCCCAGTCGATGAGGACGCGCCCGCGCCAGTCCTCGGCCACCGTCTCCGGCACCGGGATCTCCGCCTCAAGGCCGAGGTCCACCTGGTCGAGCTTGACCCCGACGTGCGCTCCTATGCGGCTGGCGCTGCCGTCCGCGCCGACGACGGCCCGCGCCAGGACCGTCTCACCGTCCGACAGCACGACCGCGACGGTGCGCCGGTCGGGGACGGCCGAACCGTGCTGCTCGACGCGCGACACGGTGACGCCCGTGCGCAGTTCGGCCCCGGCCTTCTGGGCGTGCTCGACGAGCCGGGCGTCGAACTCCGGACGGTTGATCAGACCGAACAGCATGCTGCGGGAGCGCCGCGTGCGCGTGTACTTGCCGTTGAGCGAGAAGGTGACCGCGTCGATCCGGTCCTTGAACGGCAGCTCGAAGCCCGGCGGCAGCGCGTCGCGCGAGGGGCCGATGATGCCGCCGCCGCACGTCTTGTACCGCGGGAGCTCGGCCTTCTCCAGGAGCAGCACCCGGCGGCCGGCGACCGCGGCCGCGTACGCGGCGGACGCCCCGGCGGGTCCCGCGCCCACCACGACGACGTCCCACACACCCAGGTCGCGCTCGTCGGCCATCTCGTTGCCGTCCGCCGGGTTCTCGCTGCTCACGATGGTCTACTGCTCCCGAATCGCCACTGATGGGACTGCCTGCCGCCTTGCTCCCCCGCATCCTACGACCGGGGCCGCGCTGACCCGCTGTGGGAGGATCATCGGCACACCCCGTACAACGTCGCACCCACGAGGAGCGTGCCCATGTCGCCGCATCCGATCGCCGAGACCGTCACCTCTCTGCTGCCCCGCGCCAAGGCGGAGCTGACCGAACTGGTGGCCTTCAAGTCGGTGGCGGACTTCGACCAGTACCCGAAGAGCGAGAGCGAGGGCGCCGCGAACTGGGTCGCCGACGCGCTGCGGGCCGAGGGCTTCCAGGACGTCGCGCTCCTCGACACCCCGGACGGCACCCAGTCCGTCTACGGCTACCTGCCCGGCCCGGCGGGCGCGCCCACCGTGCTCCTGTACGCGCACTACGACGTGCAGCCGCCGCTGGACGAGAGCGCGTGGGCCACGCCCCCGTTCGAGCTGACCGAGCGTGAGGACGGCCGCTGGTACGGACGCGGCTCCGCCGACTGCAAGGGCGGCGTGCTGCTGCACCTGCTCGCCCTGCGCGCGCTGAAGGCGAACGGCGGCGTGCCGGTCGGCGTCAAGGTCATCGCCGAGGGCTCGGAGGAGATGGGCACGGGCGGCCTCGAGCGCTACGCCGAGCAGCACCCGGACCTCCTCACGGCCGACACCATCGTCATCGGCGACGCGGGCAACTTCCGCGTCGGCCTGCCGACGGCGACCTCGACGCTGCGCGGCATGACGCTGGTGCGGGTCCAGGTCGACACGCTGGGCGGCAATCGGCACTCCGGCCAGTTCGGCGGGGCCGCGCCCGACGCGCTCGCCGCGCTGATCCGCGTACTGGACTCGCTGCGCGACGAGGACGGTTCGACCGTCGTCGACGGGCTGCCGGCCGGTGCGGAGTGGGACGGGCTGCAGTACGACGAGGAGAGCTTCCGCAAGGACGCGAAGGTGCTCGACGGGGTCGAGCTGATCGGCTCCGGCACGGTCGCCGACCGGATCTGGGCGCGGCCCGCCGTGACCGTCCTCGGCATCGACTGCCCGCCGGTCGTCGGCGCGACGCCGTCCGTGCAGGCCGGCGCCCGCGCGCTGATCAGCCTGCGAGTGCCGCCGGGCCAGGACGCCGCCGAGGCGACCAAGCTCCTGACCGGGCACATCGAGGCGCACACCCCGTGGGGCGCGCGGGTGAGCGTCGAGCAGGTCGGCCAGGGCCAGGCGTTCCGCGCGAACACGCAGAGCCCGGCGTACGCGGCGATGGCCGAGGCCATGGCGGAGGCGTACGACGGCCAGGAGATGCAGTTCGCCGGCCAGGGCGGCTCGATCCCGCTGTGCAACACGCTGGCCTCGCTCTACCCCGAGGCGGAGATCCTGCTCATCGGGCTCAGCGAGCCGGAGGCGCAGATCCACGCGGTGAACGAGAGCGTGTCGCCGGACGAGCTCAAGCGGCTCTCGGTCGCGGAGGCGCTGTTCCTCCAGAAGTACGCGGCCGCCGCCAACTGACGTGTCCCCGAGGGCCGTTCCGCTCTGCTCCCGGCAGAGACGGGCGGCCCTCGGCCCGTTCCGCGCCTACGGTCACCGCATGAAGCCCTACCCCGTGACCGAGATCCGCGACCTCAGCCCGCACCTGCGCCTCCTGCGCTTCCCCGTCGGCCAGGCCTACCTCTGGCGGGACGGCTCCGACCTGACACTGATCGACGCGGGCGCGTACGGCGCGGGCCGGCCGATCGCCGAAGCCGTACGGGACTGGGGGCACGCCCCGCAGGACGTGCGCCGCATCGTCCTCACCCACTTCCACGAGGACCACGCGGGCGGCGCCGCCGAGTTCGCCCGCCTCAGCGGCGCCGAGATCCTCGCCCACCACCTCGACGCCCCGTACATACGCGGCGAACACCCCGGCCCGGAACCGGTCTTCGAGGACTGGGAGCGCCCGATCCACGAGACGGCCCTCGCCGCGCTTCCTGCCCCGCCCGCGCACCCCGAGTTCCCGCCCTCGGTGCGGGAGCTGAAGGACGGCGAGCTGCTCGACGGCATCGGCGGCGGCGCGGTGGTGGTCCCGGCCGCGGGCCACACGGAGGGTTCGATCGCGCTCCATCTCCCGCACCACGGAGTCCTGTTCACCGGCGACGCCATCGCCGCCTCCCCGGTGGACTCCCAGATCGTCCTCGGCGTCTTCAACCAGCAGCGCCCCCAGGCCGTCAGATCCTTCCACCACCTGGCATCCCTGGACACGGACCTGGCCTGCTTCGGCCACGGCGACCCGGTGACGAGCGACGCGGGCGCGGCGCTGCGGGCGTCGGCAGCGACCTACGACCTCCCGGCCTGAGGGGCCCACCCCTGGGGGAGGCGCGGCGAAGCCGCATGCCTCCAGGGGCGCGGGGAACTGCGCGACCAGCCACGACGCACCGCAAGCCGACAACGCTCCACACCCCTGTGGCGCCATCCCCGCACCAAGCCCCGGGTCACCCCAAGGGCACGCCCGCTTCCAGGTAATGGGCAGCGCCGCGCTCCCGCGCCCTGAGCGCCCACCTCAGCCGCTCGAAGCGGACGGGCGGCAACATCCCCGCCGCCTCCTCCTCCGTCACGAACCGCCAAGCCCTCAACTCGGGCCCGGGCAACACGACTTCGACGCCGTGCTCCAGCCGCCCCCCGTCGAACAGCATCCGCAGCCCCCCGTACGCCGGAGGCACCGGCCGCTCCCAGTCGACGACCAACAGCCCGGGCACGTCGGCGAGTCGTATCCCGGTCTCCTCGGCGACCTCCCGCATCCCGGCTCGCGCGGGCGCCTCCCCCGGTTCGACGACCCCGCCGGGGAACTCCCAGCCCGGCTTGTACGTCGGGTCGACGAGCAGCACCCGGTCCTCGGCGTCGAAGAGGAGGACACCGGCCGCGACGGTCTCGGCGGTCGGCTCGGGCGTCTGCACGATGTCGCAGGGCGCCGCCTCTCCGGTGCGGACGGCGGCGGCGATCCGTACGGCGGTCTCGCGCGGGGTCAGGGCGCCGTTGTCGACGGGGTAGGCGTCGGCGGCGAGCCAGGTCGTGAACGCGGCGCGGTACGGCTCGATGTCCGCCGGGGCCTCACCGGCGGGGTCCCGCTCGCGCAGGATCGTTTCCCCTGGGGCGAGGAGCACATGGCACACCGGGATCCGGCGGGCGGCGAGCCCGCCGAAGATCTCGTCGCGGTACTCCTGGCGCAGCAGCGCCATCGGCACCACGAGCACCCCGCCCAGTTCGGCGTGCAGGGCGGCGGCGGTGTCGACCACGAGGCGTCGCCAGATGCGCAGGTCCTGCCGGTCGCTGACTTCCGCGAGCCGCTTGGGCGGCAGCAGGCGCTCCAGTTCGGCGTCGATCACCTCGGGGTCGAAGAGCGTGCAGTTCGGGATCAGATCGATCAGCTCCCGGGCGGCGGTGGTCTTGCCCGCACGAGACGCGCCGTTGACCCAGACGATCACGGTTCCCCCTCTTCGTCGGCCCCCAGAGGCTTGCCCGCAACACCCTGCCACGGAAACCAGGCACTGATGAGGGGGCGGACACGCCGCGCGCGCCCGGCGCGGCCGGGGTCAGCCGGCGAGCGCCGCGCGGATCTGGCGGGCGGTCTGCGCGGCGATCGCCGGGCTGCTGCCGGCGTAGGCCGCGTAGGCGCTCAATCCCGTGGTCAGGGCCCAGCCGCGGCCCCGCAGCCAGGTCGCGTCGTCCGTGCCGAGTGCGGTGCGGAAGACGGCGCGGGCGGGTGGGGACAGGAGGGTGAACGCCACCATGAGGTCGACGGCGGGGTCGCCGAAGCCCAGGCCGCCGAAGTCGATGACTGCGCTGATCCGGCCGTCGACGGTCAGCAGGTTCCCGGTGTGGAAGTCGCCGTGGAACCAGACGGGGCCGGTGGCGCGGGGCGGGGCCGCGAGGGCGGCCTCCCAGAGCTGCGTCATGGCGGGCGCGTCGAAGACGTGGGCGAACCGGGCGATGGCTCGGCGGGTTCCCGCGTCTCTCTCACCCAGCGTCTCGCCGCTCAGACCGGAGCGGTCGACGGGCGGGGCGGCGGACTGCAACGCCCGGAGGAATCCGGCCAGTTGACGCGCGCCCCGGGTGGACCCGCCGACCTCCTCGACGGTCGCCGTACGCCCGTCCAGCCAGCGGGCCACTGCCCAGGGGAACGGGTAGCCGAGTCCGGGGCGGCCCACGGCCACCGGGACGGGGACGGCGAGCGGCAGGTGCGGGGCGAGCCGGGGCAGCCAGGCCGACTCCTTGTCCGCCTGTCCCCGCACGTCCGCGCGGCGCGGGAGGCGCACCGCGAGGTCCGGGCCGAGGCGGTGGATGACGTGGTCCGAGCCGCCGGGGTCGACCGGGGTCAGGGGCAGCGCGGCCCACTGGGGGAACTGGCGGTCGACGAGGCGTCGTACGAGCGCGGTGTCGATGACGGGCGGCGGGCTCGCGAGCTCATCAGCGGTCGTCACGCCGCCACTCTGCCCCTTTCGGTCAACCCTCCACCACCCGATTCACTCCATCAAGTGACGAGTCCGTGCGGGAATTCGAGACCTCGGGCCAACTCGGGGGCCCGGCCGTTACCGTGACCGCGCAGACGCCCCAGCCCCCGGCGTCCGCGTGTTCGTCCGCATACCGAGATTCCGTGACCACACCCTCGGCTCCCCTCCCGGAGCCGGACAGGTGCCCGAACCCGGGGGGACCCATGCGACAGGGCCACCGCGCAGACCACCTCACCCTCACCCGTTCCGCCGCCGACCCCGGCCCCCCGCCCGTGGTCCGCGAGACCGGCGACAGCGTCGTGGTCGAGCTCGACGGGGAGATCGACATCCTCGCGCTCCAGCGGATGACGCCGCTCCTGGACACGGTCGCGGCGGGCCCGTACCGGGTCGTGGCCGTGGACCTGACCGCGACGACCTTCCTCGACTGCTCCGGCCTGACCCTCCTGGTCCGCGCCAGCCGCCGCGCCCGCGCCCGCGGCGCCCGCACCACGGTGATCTGCCGTCACCCCCTGACCCTGCGCGTCATCGACGTGGCAGGCCTGACCGACACCCTGACCCCGGTCCCGACGCTCCACGAAGCGCTCCGCTGAGCCACCGAGGACATCCGCCGGCCGCACCGCACGGGCACCCGCGCCCCGACGGGGCCCCGGTCGGCCGGCGCGCCGCGCGGACCGGCAGCACGAGACACCCCGACCGCCCGAGGCGGGCTGACACCGCCCCGCGTCCCCTACGTCACTACTTCACTACTTCACCGCGCCGACCCAGTGCTTCCCGTCCTTCAGGAAGTCGGGCACGACCTCCACATCGACCTTCTTCAGCTTGTTCCGCGGAATGTCGAACGCGAAGTCGGCCGTGCCGGAGGAGCCCGGGGACACGCTTCCCGTGATGCCTCCGCCCAGATCCCCGTCGAAGATCTGCTCACAGACGTCGCCGTCCGGCCCTGCCTTCACGTTCACCGTCAGCAGCGCCCCTTGGAAAGCCTCGTCCGACCCGTTGTGCACCGTGATCCGCCACTTCACGGCCTGGTTCCCGGTCGTGTGCCCGATCGAGTAGGGGCTCGGCGTGAACTTGACCGGTTTCGAGACGGTGACCGAGAGGCCGCCATTCCACTTCTTCGTCTTCCCCCAGGCATCCGCGGCCGCCGAGGGCGAAGCCGCAGCCACCGCCACCCCGGCGCTGGACGCCAGGAGGCACGCAGTCATCGCGGCGGCGATCGAGAGACGCGCCGTCGCGGGTACGCGTATGCCGTTCATGAGGCCATGATCCTCCCGGGCCCCGGACACGGTCGACCGGAGCCGCTCGGCACCTCCTCTACTCGGGCAGCGGCCGGTCCGTGATGACGTTCTTCATGACCAGGGTCGAGGTCAGGCGCTGGACTCCGGGCAGCCGCGCCAGTTGTTCGTCGTAGAGCTGCTGGAAGGCGGCCAGGTCGCTGGTGGCCACGCGCAGCAGGTAGTCCGGTTCACCGAAGAGGCGTTGCGCCTGGAGGACGTGCGGGACGGCCGACACGGCCTCTTCGAAGGCGGTGACGGTGTCCGGGGTCTCCCAGCGCAGGGTCGCGAAGACGAGCGCCTCGAAGTTGAGACCTACGGCTGCCGGGTCGACGACCGCACGGTAGCCGCGGATCGCACCCGCGCGTTCGAGATCGCGCAGCCGGCGATGACAGGGCGAGACGCTGAGCCGCACCCGGGCGGCCAGCTCGGTGATCGTCAGACGGCCGTCGAACTGCAGCTCAGCAAGAATTTTCCGATCCAGAGCGTCCATGGCGAAGATTCTCCCCCAGATCGCGCCGTAGCGGGGTAAGGATGGCAACACTTTCGGGCACATCCGACCTAGCCTTCCCTCCGAAGCAAGAAGAGCGAGAGGGAACGATCGATGGACACGACGACGCTGGCGGCCTTCCTGGTGGTGGACCTGCTGCTGGTGTTCACTCCGGGCGCGGACTGGGCCTACGCGATCTCCGCCGGACTGCGGGGACGTTCCGTCGTCCCGGCGGTGGCCGGGCTGATCGCCGGACACGCGGTCTACGCCCTCGTGGCCGTCGCGGGCCTGGCGGTCGTCGTGGCGAGCTACCCGGCCGCGCTCACCGCGCTGACCGTGGCGGGCGCCGGCTATCTGCTGTGGCTGGGATGGGGCGTGCTGCGGGAGCCGGCCGTACCGACGACCACCGAAGCGGGCCCCGAGACGTCCCGGCTGCGGACCATGGTCAAGGGCGCCGGGACCAGCGGCCTGAACCCGAAGGCGCTGCTGCTGTACTTCTCCCTGTTCCCGCAGTTCATCGACCCCGCCACGGGCTGGCCGGCCGCCGCGCAGACCGGTCTGCTCAGCACGGTGCACCTGATCGCGTGCGCCGTCGTCTACCTGGCCGTCGGCGTCCTGGCCCGCACGGTCCTGAGCACCCGCCCCGCGGCCGCCCGCCTCGTCACCCGCGTCAGCGGCGCGATGATGATCGCCATCGGCGCGCTGCTCCTGGTGGAGCGCCTGACCGGCTGAGCCCGGCCAGAGAACCCGCGCCGCGAACCGGGAACGTCCGGCCGAGCCGTCGGCCCCGCCAGAGCGGCCGCCCCGGCTGACATAGGATCCTGCCCTCGCCAGAGGGGGGACATGTCCACAGAAGAGATACCCGCCGAGCCGTCGGCAAGACCTGGACGGCCGCGCCGGCGCGCGGCCCTGCTCGTCGGGCTCGTCGTCGTGCTCGCCGCGCAGACCGGCGTCCTGGTCGCGCAGCAGTTGCAGATCAGCGACCTTCAGAACCAGCGCCAGGCACCCGGCCCGGCGGGCCCGTCCGGACCTGTCGGGCCGGCCGGAGCGATCGGCCCCCGCGGCGCCCCTGGCCCGGCGGGCAAGGACGGCGCCGACGGACAGGACGCCGCCCCGGCGGTCGTGGTCCCGCCCGATTCCGACGCGCACGTCCCCGCCGCGCTCAGCCGGACGGAGGCGCACGCCCACTGCCAGACCGTCGCCGACGAGGCCTATCCCGGCGGCAGCGACTCGGGCGACGAAGCCCTCGACACCCTCACCGACGAGTACTCGGCCACGATGCAGCAGAAGACGTTCGCCGAGTGCATGAGTGAGCAGGGGTATCCGCAATAGCCCCGGCAACCTTGACTCCCGCGCGCCGGCCCGACGTCAATCAGCCCGCAGGAACCCCGAGTTGGCGGCCTGGCCCAGGAAGCTCAGGCGGGTGTCGCCCGCCATGTGCTTCTCGAACGCCTCCTTGATGCCGGGCCACTTGGGATGGCCGAAGTCGTCGAGGACCACGATGCCGCCCGGCGCCGCGATCTCCTCGGCCCAGGCCAGGTCCGCCGCCACGCCCGGCGCCGAGTGGTCGCCGTCGACGATGATCACGCCGTACGCGCGGTCGGCGACGGCGGCGCGTACGTCCGGGTCGCCGGAGAAGCCGCGCTGGACGCGGGCCGCGGCGCCCGCCTCGCCGGCGAGGGCGAGGTTGGTGCGGACGGCGGCGCCCCGCACGGGGGTGCCCGTCGGGTCGGCGCCCTCGGTGGTGCCCGGCTGGAGCTGCAGTCCGGCGAGCGGATCGACGATCGTCAGGCGCGGATCGCGTCCCGCGCGCTCCAGCATCCGGATCATGGCCGCGCCGAACATCCCGTAGAGCGTGCCGATCTCGAGGACGTCGTCGTTCGGCGGGTCGAGCAGCGGTACGGCGGAGAGCTTGCCGCAGATGTTCATGGTGCCGCCGGCGATGCGGCCGACGCCGAGGGACTCCAGGGCGATGAGGAGGCGGAACGACTGGGCGACGTTGCGTTCCGCGCCCGCGCGGTCGCCGGTCAGCTGCTCCAACTCCCCGACGAGGCGGTCGAGATGGACCTGGGCGGGGAGCCGGGACGGGCCGCGTCCCGTGCCGTCGAGCAGAAGCTCCAGAGGGCGCTGGCGATTGCGCAGAGGGGCGACGCGGCGTTCGACGCGCTGGTCGATCCGCTGGTCGATGAGGTCGACGACCGGGCGCAGGGCCCGTCGGGCGGTCTTGCCGGAAAGTAGCGCTCGCATGGTTCGGTGACCCTCACGGGTAGACGACGTGACGGCGTACATGGGGGTAAGGGGGGTGGGGACGAGCGCCGTGGGGGCGCCGCGTTCCAGCGACCGTAGGGGAACAGGTGCACGCACTTCAAGCACAGCGGCAGAAGCCCGCGATGCCCCGAAATCGCGTATGAATTCCGGGCGAAGGGCAGGTGAACGGCGGTGCGCGGTACGCCGGCAGGCGTCGGGTCGGACAGCCGACGGGCGCCGGTCAGACGGCCTGCGGGTGCGCCTCGCCCGCGTGCGCGCCCCTGCGCAGCGCCGCGGCCGCCGCCCCGACGAGCCCCGCGTCGGTGCCCGTGGACGCGGGAGCCACCTCGAGGCGCTGGACGAAGGAGAGCGTGGCGTAGTCGCGCAGGGCGCGGCGCAGCGGCGCGAAGAGGACCTCACCCGCCTTCGCCACTCCCCCGCCGATCACGGCGATGTCGATCTCGACGAGGGTCGCGGTGGCGGCGATGCCCGCGGCCAGGGCCTGGGCCGCGCGCTCGAAGGAGGCGACGGCAGCCCGGTCGCCCGCCCGGGCGGCGCGGGCCACGGCAGCGGCGGACGCGTCGCCGTCGGACCCCGGGCGCCAGCCGTCGGAGAGCGCGCGCCGGGCGATGTTCGGACCGCTCGCGATGCGCTCGACGCAGCCGCGCGCGCCGCAGGGGCAGAGGTCGCCGTCGAGGTCGACGCTGATGTGGCCGATGTGGCCCGCGTTGCCCGTCGGGCCCGGGTGCAGCTGCCCGCCCAGGATCAGCCCGCCGCCGACGCCGGTGGACACCACCATGCACAGCGCGTTGTCGTGGCCGCGCGCCGCGCCCTGCCAGTGCTCGGCGGCGGTCATCGCCACGCCGTCGCCGACGAGCTCGACGGGCAGACCGCCGACACGGTCCCGGACGCGGGCGACGAGCGGGAAGCCGCGCCATCCGGGCACGTTGACCGGGCTGACCGTGCCCGCCGGGCGGTCCACGGGCCCCGCGCTGCCGATGCCCACGGCGCGGGCGCCGGACCACAGCGGGGAGGCCGCGAGCTCGTCGAGCACCGCCTCGACCGCGCCCATCACCGTGTCGCCGTCCTCCTGCGCGGGCGTCGGCCGCTGTGCCCGCAGCAGGATGCGGCCCCGGTGGTCCACCAGGGCGCCGGCGATCTTGGTGCCGCCGATGTCCAGCGCGGCGACGAGGTCCATGTGCATCGGTGTCGGATCCCCCTGGGGAAGGCCGGGAAAAGGCAGGTCGAGGAGGCAACTGTAAGGAAGCCTGAGCATGCGGTCGACAGTCTCCCCCGAGTCTGACAACGTTGTCCAGGGCCTATGCTCGACGCCACATAGGCATACCGCATGATGAACCCCTGACGAACGGCCGTCGCCCCGCCTCCGAGTGCGGTCGCCTCGGCCGGTCGCACGGCCGCGACGACAGGACAGGACAGCGCACAGTGGACCGTACCGCCCGCCGCACCGAGAGCCGCTACGGCAACCGCCCGACGATGAAGGATGTCGCCGCGCGGGCCGGAGTCGGCCTCAAGACCGTGTCCCGTGTCGTCAACGGGGAGCCGGGCGTCACCCCGGACACCGAGCGGCGCGTGCAGGAGGCGATCGCCGCGCTCGGCTTCCGGCGCAACGACAGCGCGCGCGTCCTGCGCAAGGGCCGCACGGCGAGCATCGGCCTCGTCCTGGAGGACCTCGCCGACCCGTTCTACGGGCCGCTGAGCCGGGCCGTGGAGGAGGTCGCGCGGGCGCACGGCGCGCTGCTCATCAATGGATCGAGCGCCGAGGACCCGGACCGCGAGCAGGAGTTGGTGCTCGCCCTGTGCGCGCGGCGCGTGGACGGGCTCGTGGTGATCCCGGCCGGCGACGACCACCGCTATCTGGAGCCGGAGATCGCGGCGGGCGTGGCCACGGTGTTCGTGGACCGTCCGGCCGGGCGGATCGACGCGGACGTGGTGCTGTCGGACAGCTTCGGCGGGGCCCGGGACGGTGTGGCGCACCTGATCGCGGGCGGGCACCGGCGGATCGGCTTCATCGGCGACCAGCCGCGCATCCACACGGCCGCGGAGCGGCTGCGCGGCTACCGCGCCGCGATGGAGGACGCCGGTATACCGGTGGCGGACCGCTGGATGTCGCTGGGGGTCACCGACCCGGAGCGGGTGCGGCGGGCCGCCGAGGAGATGCTGTCCGGGTCCGACCCGGTGACCGCGATCTTCGCGGGCAACAACCGCGTGACGGTCACGGTGATCCGCGTCCTGGCCGAGCAGAAGCGCTCCGTCGCGCTCGTGGGATTCGACGACATCGAGCTGGGCGATCTGCTGAGCCCCGGCGTGACCGTCGTCGCGCAGGACGCGGCGCAGCTGGGCCGCACGGCCGCCGAGCGGCTGTTCCGTCAGCTGGACGGGGCGACGCTGCTCCCGGAGCGCATCGAGCTGCCGACGCGGCTGATCCGGCGCGGCTCGGGCGAACTGCCGCCCGCCGACTGACCGATCCGGTCCCGGACACGTTTCTGCCCCTCCCCGGCCGACCCCGGGGAGGGGCAGAGTCTTTGTGCGGCGCGCTGCGGAGTGCGCGGTGGGGGCTACTTGCCCTTGACCGTCAGGTCGCCGCGGCGCGGGCCCGCGTAGTGCTCGAGCCCGGCGAGCGTGAGGCCGGTCCGGCTGACGACCTCGCCGGAGTCGAGGGCGCCGCAGTCCATGCCGCGCAGGAGGTAGCCGGCGAGGGCCTTGGCGGTGGCGGGCTCGTCGGCGATGTCGCCGGCGGCCTGCTTGGCGTAGGCGGCCAGGCGCGCGGCGGCGGCCTCGAAGCCCTCGCGGTAGAAGGCGAAGACGGCGGCGTAGCGGGTGGGGATGTGGCCCGGGTGCATGTCCCAGCCCTGGTAGTAGGCGCGGGCCAGGGCGCGGCGGGTGAGGCCGTAGTGGAGGCGCATCGCGTCGTGGACCTTGGCGGTCGTGCCGATCGGCAGGACGTTGGTGGAGCCGTCCGAGACGCGGACGCCCGTACCGGCGGCGGCGACCTGCATGACGGCCTTCGCGTAGTCGGCGGCCGGGTGGTCGCTGGCCTGGTAGGCGGCGGAGACGCCGAGGCAGGCGCTGTAGTCGAAGGTGCCGTAGTGCAGGCCGGTGGCGCGGCCCTCGGCGGCGTCGATCATCTTGGCCACGGCGGCGGTGCCGTCGGCGCCGAGGATGGACTGGCTGGTCTCGATCTGGATCTCGAAGCCGATCCGGCCTTCTTCCAGGCCGTGGTGCTTCTCGAAGGCCTCGACGAGCCGCACCATCGCGGTGACCTGCTCGGGGTACGTCACCTTCGGCAGCGTGAGGACGAGGCCCTCGGGCAGGCCGCCGTGCTCCATGAGGCCGGTGAGGAAGATGTCGAGGGTGCGGATGCCGCGGTCGCGGACCGGGGCCTCCATGCACTTCATGCGGATGCCCATGTACGGGGCGGCCGTGCCGTCGGCGAACGCCTCGGAGATGACGCGGGCGGCGCGGGCGGCCGTCTCGTCCTCGTCGGCGTCGGACTTGGGGCGGTAGCCGTCCTCGAAGTCGACCCGGAGGTCCTCGACGGGCTCGCGCTCCAGCTTGGCGCGTACACGGCTGTAGACGGGCTCGGCGAGCTCGTCGCTCAGACCGAGCACCGCGGCGAACGAGGCGGCGTCCGGCGCGTGCTCGTCGAGCATCGCGAGCGCCTGGTCGCCCCAGGACCGGATGGTGCCGGCGTCGAAGGCGTCACCCGGGACATAGACCGTGTGGACCGGCTGGCGGGTGCCGGGGTCTCCCGGGTAGCGGCGCCCGAGCTCCGCGTCGACCGGGGCGAGTGAGGCGCTGATGCCCTCGCTGACCGCACCGGCGAGGCTCGTCGACACCTTCTCCTGCTGACCCATTACTGCACCCTCCATATGCTCGATGTTTCCACTCCACGGAATCAACAATCCGCATAGTGAAGTTAACGGCCGTGATGACGTCAGTCAATGGCTCCCTTGCATGGTCCCGTCACGCGGACGGGGCCGCGCGGTGATGAACACCACGCGGCCCCGTCGACAGTGGAGCGGGTCAGCCCTTGCGGGTCTTGACCTCCTCGGTCAGCTGCGGGACGACGTCGAAGAGGTCGCCGACGACGCCGTAGTCGACGAGGTCGAAGATCGGGGCCTCGGGGTCCTTGTTGATCGCGACGATCGTCTTCGA
>NZ_JBITJS010000026.1:0-95730 GCF_044460245.1 Streptomyces sp. NPDC050145
CAGATTCGAAACCCACCTCTACCAGCCCCCGACACCCGCCAGACCACTGACATCTCCACACCGACCCACCACCGACAAACCAACCAACATCACCACTCGTTGAACGCCGACGAGCGCGCAGTACTCGAACACATCCTGTCGGCGGAGTTCGATGGCGCGTCGCAACTGCGGAATCAACTGGGCCGCACCGCGGTGACCGCTGTCTGGGGGCCCGACTCCGTGAGCGTCGATCTGCAGGTCCGAGAACCGTGCGAGCATGCGGCACTGCCGAACGAGCTCGTTCCCGTGGACGCGCATGTCCACGACCTTTCCGGCGCCTACGTCGGCGAGATCCTCGTATGGACAGACCGGGGAGCCACGCTCGCGGCCCTGGAGTTCGCCTGGGTCACCGACGAGATGCCCACGTCTCTCCCGACCGTCATGAACGGCCGGCTCAGCTGGCCGTCCTGACGGCTCCCCCCGCCCTCAGTCCTATGCCCCGCAGGGGACGAGATCGCCACGTGAGACACCGTCTTAGTGCTTGGGTCAGCTCTTATTGGTTCGGGACGGCCAGCTGGCCTCAGTAGATTTAGCAGTGTTTCCGTCGTAGGAGGGGAAATTGCCGACAGGATTTCAGGTACTGAGGCCCCATCAGGTCGAGGCGGTCGACGGGATCCTGAGGGCTCTTCAGACGCCTTCGGACGGGCGCCTGCCGACCGAGGGGCTGCGGTGCCAGTGCATCGCC
Source organism: Streptomyces sp. NPDC050145 (assembly GCF_044460245.1). NCBI lineage: Bacteria > Bacillati > Actinomycetota > Actinomycetes > Kitasatosporales > Streptomycetaceae > Streptomyces > Streptomyces sp. NPDC050145. Next base: position 725 of record NZ_JBITJS010000026.1, read on the forward strand.
GCCACCGGCTCCGGCAAGACCCTCATCGCCGCCGCCACAGCCCGGAAGCTCGGCGCACGACGGGTGCTCGTGCTGGTGCCCACGTTGAGCCTGCTCGTGCAGACCGCGACCGCCTGGCGGCGCGACGGAGGCCGCACGGGCGCGATGATCGGGGCGTGCTCGCTGCCCGCCTCGGACTCAGAAGGGGTTCCCTGCACCACCGACGTGGGTGAACTCCTGTCCTGGGTACGGGACTTGGACGCCGTGACGGTGTTCGGCACCTACGCGTCCGTCGGAGTCCTCCAGCGGACACACGCGGCCGGCCTGGCAGCCTGGGACCTGATCGTGGTCGACGAGGCGCACCGGACCAGTGGGGACGGGTTGAAGCCGTGGGCGGCGGTGCACGACCAGCAGAAGATTCCCGCCGCACGGCGGCTGTACATGACGGCCACCCCGCGCGTGTGGGAAGCGGCCGAGGGGCGTGCAGTGCCGCGGCTGGTCGCGAGTATGAGTGAGGACTCCCCCGTCTTCGGGCCGGTCGCCTACAAGCTCACCCTGTCCGACGCGATCGGCCGGGGACTGGTCGCCCCCTACCAGGTCGTGTGCGTCGATATCCGCGATCCGGAGTACGGGAGGCGGGCGCAGCTCGGATCGGGGACGGAGCGGGTGCGTGGGGCGCGGCTGGCGGCGTTGCAGGCCGGGGTCCTAACGGCGGCCGCGCGGGAGAACGTACGCAAGCTGCTGACCTTTCACTCCCGGGTCGTGGAGGCCGAGGCCATGGCCGAAGGCATCGCGGATGCTGCAGCACAGCTGTGGGAGGCGGATCCGCGGACGTATCCGGACCCGAAGCGGGTGTGGGCTTCCTGGCTGCACGGAGACCATGCGCCCGCGCACCGGCAGGCCGTGCTCGCCGAGTTCGACTCCGATGTCATCGAGCGCCAGGCCCACGCCGGCGGTGAGGGCGCCGAGCCCGAGTTGCTGCCCGCGGCGCTGCGTGTCCTGGCGTCGGTCAAGGTGCTCGGCGAAGGCGTCGACACCGTCGCGGACTCCATCGCGTTCGGCGATGTGCGTGGCTCGATGGTCGACATCGTGCAAATGGTCGGCCGGGCACTTCGCATGAAGCCCGGGCAGGGGAAAATTGCTTCCCTCATCGTTCCGGTATTTCTCGCCGAGGACGAGAATCCCGACGACATGCTCACCTCACCGGCCTACGGAGCCCTCGCCAAGATCCTCGAAGCGCTCCGCGCGCACGACTCGGACACCATCGAGGCACTCGCCGACTCCCGCCCGCGCAGCGGGAGTCGGAGTGATGAGAGTGGCGATTCCGTCGAGTCCGGCGAGGGCCAGAGCGAATTCAGAGGTGACGTCGACGATCTGGAGGAGGCTGGTGAGCCTGCGGATCCGGTGAGCGTAGGGGCACGGGAGCTGCTGAAGTTCTCCAGCCCGCGTGATCCGGCCCAGCTGGCCCGGTTCGTCAGGCTCAGGGTGCTGGAGCCGGAGGGTGAGTACTGGCGGCGCGGGATCGAGGCCGCCGCCCGGTACAGGAGAGAGACAGGCGCGCAGCAGCTGCGGGTGGCGTACGACTACATCACCCCCGAGGCGTGGTCGCCGGGCGGGTTCCCGCTCGGGGTGTGGCTGAAGACGCAGCGCACGGCCTATAAAGCGGGGCGCCTGGAGCGGGAGCGGGCCGCCGAGCTGGATGCGCTCGGAATGGTGTGGTCCCACCAGGACCTCGCCTTCGAGGAAGGTCTCGCAGCGGCGCGGGAGTGGGCGAGCGTGCACGGGCATTTCCTGCCGCCGGTGGGCGCGGTGTGGAACGGCTACCCCGTCGGGAACTGGGCCAAGGCCCAGCGGGCAGCAGCAAAGCTCGCTGACGAGCTCGAGGCCCGCCGCGCAGCGGGCGAGTCGGTTGGTTCGGAGGCCGGCGCTCTGCCGGAGTCGCGGCGGGAGGCGCTGGAGGAGATCGATCCCGGATGGTGCCCGGTATGGGACATCGGCTGGCAGCGCAACTTCCGCCTCGTACGCATCCACGTAGCCGGCGGCGGCACCGTACCGACCGAGACCGGCGACATCATCGTCCAGGGCGAGGACCTCGGTCGGTGGGTGCAGGCGCAGCGCCTTGGGTGGGGCCAGTTGCAGACCGCGCAGGCGTGGCTGCTGGAAAACGTCCTCGGGCTGGAACCCGCGGGTGAGGACGAGCAGCCGGTACGGCGGACACAGGATGACAAGTGGCAGCTCAACCTCGCCGCGGCTCGGCAGTTCCACGCGCGTGAAGGGCACCTGAACGTGCCCCGCAAACACATCGAGGCGGTACCCGTATCCGATGCCGGGCCCGCCGCTTCCGGGCGTCAGATCACACCCGAGGACACCGTCCTCGTCGACCTCGGCATGTGGATCACCAACACACGCCGCCGCGCCGACAAACTCACCGACGAACGACGGGACGACCTCAACACACTCAACATGCGCTGGTGAACGCCATCCCAACTGCCTTGTACGGGCTCCCGGAGCGTCTGCGTGCGCACCTCATGAAGTCGCCCGAGATCGCTTGGTGCCCGGGCTGGTGATCCTGCTTCACTCGTTGCTCGACCGATCCGAGCGATCTCTGTGAGCAGGGAGGGTGCGATGGACACCAGAGAACTGATCACCCAGTACTACGTGCGTACCAACCGCGCGGACTGGGCGGCGTTCGTCGATCTGTTCGCCGTCGACTTCGTGATGGACGAGCAGATGGTCGGCCACCTGGAGGGACGGGAGGCGCTGCGCGACGTGATGAGTCACTTCCCCGAGTGGTACGCCTCGTTCCAGAACGTGCCCCGGCGCATTGTGGTCGACGGCGACGAGGGCGTCGCGCTGACGCACCTGTCGGCTGTCAAGCCGACCGGCGCGAGCATCGACGCCGAGGTCTCCTACTACTTCCGTACCTCAGGCGGACAGATCACGTACATGTCCAGCATTCACGACACCATGCCGTGGCGGGACGCCGGTCATGTGCAGACGGGGACCCTGGTGCAGGAGACGTCTTGAGGTCTTGAGGTCTTGAGGTCTTGAGGTACACCGTGCTCGGCAGCTTCCTGGGCACCAAGGGTGTCCGGGGCCGCATTGATGTCCCGGACGGCAGTCGGCTCGTCTGACGAGCCATCTGACGGAGCCCTGCGGCACCCCGCGCGCGCGGCCGATTCGCAGCGCCCGTCGGTGAACGCGGTGCTCTTCGCCACCGCGAACCTCTTCGTCGCGAATTCGCCGGCCCGGCCTCCACTGGATCGGGCGCCTCATCACCGGGTCGCTGTGCTGCGTGTCTGTCTCTATCAGGGAGGGGTCGGTCAGCGTGTCCCAAGGCGGTTCGGAACGCCCGGGTGCGGCGTGTTCGGCGCGGAGCACGCGTGGCGAACGGGCCGGTGCCCGGGCGCGGGCGGAGTGGGGACTGCGGGGTGCGGCGGCGATCGCCAACGCCGACTGGTACGCCACCGCACCCTTGCTCGCCGTGCTCGTGCCGGTCCTGCGCACCGACGTGGCGACCCTCACCCTGTCCATCGGCGGGCATCTGCTGGGGCATGGGATCGCCCTGCCGGTGTGGGGGCGGCTGGTCGACCGGTTCGGGGCCCGGCGGGCGCTGCGTGCCGGGCTGGTCGTCGCGGCGCTCGCGCTGGCCGGTTCGGCCCTGTGCGCCACCGTCGGGGTATGGATCGCGTTGCGTACGCTCACCGGTGCCGCGTTCGCGGTGGTGACGCCGGTCACCGCCGTGCATTACGGGACGGCCGCCACCGGTGTCGCTCGGCAGCAGGCCTTCGCGACGCTGGTCACCGTCAGCTCCGCCAGCGCCATTCTGGCGCCGCTGCTCATCGGCACCCTGGACGGTCCCACGGTCTGGCGGCTGGTGTTCGCGGCGCTTGCCCTGCTGACCGCCGGGAGCGTGTGGGCCACCTGGGCTCTGCCTGAGCCCGCTCTCGCCGAAAGGCCGGTACGCGGTGCGGGGGCCGGTGCGGTACGGCACCGCCGCTGGTGCGCGGTCGCCGCCGTGGGCGCGCTCGAGGGTGCGACTCTGCTGGCGCTGCCCGCGCTGCTCGCTCCGGCGCTGACCGGCGCCGGGGTGGGCGGTGGCCAGTCGGCGGTCGTCGTGGCGTACGGGATCGGCGTGTTCGTCAGCTCCCTGTGGCTGCGTCACCATGTGCGGCTGTGGGCGGCACGGAGCCTCTTGGGTCTGGGCGGGGTGTGCGTGGTCGGCGCCTCCCTGGTGGGTGGGCAGCGGGTGTCGCTGACGACGCTGATCCCTGCCGCCGTGCTCCTCGGGGTCGCCTGGAGTTATCTGCACACCACCCTCCAGGCGTGGTTGCCGCGCCTGTTGCCGGAAGAGGCACGTGGCACGGCCGCATCCGTCTTCGCGACGTCGGGGATGCTCTCCGGTGCCTTGAGCGTGGCCCTGGCCGCGCCGCTTCTGACCCGCGGGATGTCCACGGAGGTGTTCACTGCGGGAGCCGTGGCCGGGGTCCTTCTGACCGTGGGGGTGCTGCCGCTGCCGCGCCGCTGCCAGGACCGATGCCCCGAGCGGTCTCCGCTCCCGCGGCCGGCTTCCGGTTCCTGGGCTGCGGCGACGGCCTGGCGTGGTGCGAAGGCTCCGCCACGTCGTGGAGCAGACCTTCGCCCTGCTCCACCAGTTGAAACGGCTCGCCGTCCGCTGGGAACGGCGGACCGAACTCCGCAACGCCTGGCTGAGACACCGTCCAAGTTTGCGGATGCCAAGTGACTCCCGTCGCACCAGGCCGGCCTGTACGAGGCAGGCGGGTGAAGGGAATTTCCGGATCTCGACCTCAGGAAGTGTTCATGACCGTGAAGCCGAATTCGCCACGCGTCGATCTGCTGACCAAGGAGTTTCCCCCCGAGGTGTACGGGGGTGCGGGCGTTCATGTCGCGGAGTTGTCCCGTCACTTGCGCTCGCTGGCCGATCTGCGCGTGCACTGCTTCGGTGAGCCGAGGGCCGAGGAGGGGGTTCTGGCGCACCGCGAGCCGTGTCTCGCGGGTGATGCCAACCCGGCGCTGCGTACCCTCGGCGCCAATGTGGCGATGGCGGCGGCTTGTGCGGGGGCGGACCTGGTGCACAGCCACACCTGGTACGCGAACGCGGCAGGCCGGCTCGCGCAGACTCTGTACGGCATCCCGCACGTGGTGACGACGCACAGCCTGGAGCCGCTGCGGCCGTGGAAGGCGGAGCAGTTGGGCGGCGGGTATGCCCTGTCCTCGCAGATCGAACGCGACGCGCTGGAGCACGCCGACGCGCTCATAGCCGTTTCCCGCGGCATGCGTGACGACATCCTGCGGGTCTATCCGGACGTGGACCCTGCCCGTGTCCACGTCGTGCACAACGGCATCGACACCCGGGTGCACCGCCCCGACCACGGTACGGCCGCCCTGGCGCGGTACGGCATCGACCCCGGCCGCCCGATCGTCCTCTTCGTCGGCCGCGTCACGCGCCAGAAGGGCCTGTCCCAGCTGCTCCGGGCCGCGTTCGAACTGGATGCGGCGGCCCAGCTGGTGCTCTGCTGCGGGCAGCCCGACACCCCCGAGATCGCGGCCGAGACGGCGGCCCTGGTCGATGAGCTGAGCCGGGCGAGGAGCGGTGTCGTACGCATCGACGGCATGCTCGACCAGGTTTCGCTGCGCCAGCTGCTCACCCACGCCGCGGTGTTCGTCTGCCCCTCGCTGTACGAGCCCATGGGCATCGTCAACCTGGAGGCGATGGCCTGTGGCACGGCGGTCGTGGCCACGGCGACCGGGGGCATCCCCGAGGTGGTGGCCGACGGTGAGACGGGCCTGCTCGTGCCCGTCGAACAGGTGCAGGACGGGACGGGCACCCCGCTGGACGAGCGACGGTTCGCCACGGGCCTCGCGACCGCGGTCAACAGCCTGCTCGCCGACCCCGCCCGCGCCGAGGCCCTCGGCAAGGCGGGCCGGGTGCGCGCCGAGGAGCAGTTCAGCTGGGGACAGGCGGCACGGCGGGCGCTGGCCGTCTACGAACAGGTGCTCGACCGGTGAGCAGGAGTGGGCCGGTGAGTACGGGTGGGGCAGGCGAAAGACGGAGGGCGGGGCGCCGACCTCATGTTGTCCGTTCGAGTATTTTGCCGGGGCGCGGGCCGCGGCAGTTGACTGCGGAGTCATGTCTGACGTAGCAGCTGCCGCGGAAACAACTGGAGTTCCCGGGCAGGACCGTGCCGAGGCCGGCTCCGCACTTGACCAGGGGACCCGGGTCACGACGCTGGAGCTGTTCTTCGACCTGGCCTTCGTCTTCAACTTCACCCAGCTGGCCAGGCTGCTCGCCCAGGACATGACGCCGCGCGGACTGCTGCAGGTCGTGCTGATCTTCTGGCTGCTGTGGTGGATGTACGGCGGATACGCCTGGCTGACCAACCATCTCCCGCCTCACCGGAAGCGGCACCGGCTGCTTCTGCTGCTCGGCATGGCGTCCTTCCTCATCGTCGGCCTCGCCACACCGAACGCCTTCGACGGCGACGGTGTCGCGTTCGGCGTCGGCTATCTGCTCATCGTGCTGACACACGCCACACTGTTCGCCTTCGGCGGTCCCAAGGCCGCTCGGAACATGCTGCGCATCGCCCCCTTCCACACGGCGGGGGCGCTCATGGTCATTGTGGCCGGATTCCTCGACGGGCCCGTGGTGTACGCCTGTTGGGCACTCGCGGTGGTCCTGGAGATCGTGGCGCCGATCATCACCGGGGTGTCCGGGTTCGAGTTGAAACCGGGCCATTTCGTGGAGCGGCACGGCCTCCTGATGATCATTGCGCTCGGTGACTCGTTCCTGGCCCTCGGCATCGGGACCGACGGCGTCGCCGCGGGCCTCTCCGTGGTCACCACCGCCGTGCTGATCTTCATCATCCCGGCCTGCCTGTGGTGGGTGTACTTCGACGAGTCGGAGAAGGCGGGGCGCGCCGAGCGGGCCCTGGAACGGCAGGACCCGGTGCAGCGCTCGGGCACCGCTCTGCTGGCCTTCTTCTACGCCCACATACCGATGCTGCTCGGCCTGATTCTCATCGCGGCGGCCGTCAAGAAGACCATCGCGCACCCCTTCGTGTCGCTCGCGGCAGGGCCCTCGCTCGCACTGGCCGGCGGTGTCGGGCTCTACCTCGCCGGAATCGCCTGGTTCCACGGAATTCTCAAGATCGGGCCGCAGCGCTTTCACTTCGCGGCCGCGGTCCTCGCCGCCGTGGCCGTTCCGGTCGGGCACTTCGGCGCGGCGGTCGCCGAGGTCGCTGTGCTCGGCCTGCTGATCGTCAGCACGCTGTTCATCGAGCACCGGTGGACCCAGCAGATGACTGAAACTGCCGGCGAACTGCCAACCGGAGGAGATTCATGAGTTCCGCACAGGAGAGTTCCGTGCAGGACCGTCTTGACGTCACCGATCTGTGCACTCGGGTCGCCTGGCACACCGATCTGCGTGAATGGGATGCCCTCTACGAGGTGTTCGCCGACAAGGTGCTGCTCGACTACACGAGCCTCAACGGCGGCGAACCCTTCACGGCGACCCCGCGCGAGATCATCGAAGCCTGGTCGCAGCTGCTCGGCGGCCTCGCCTCCACGCAGCACCTGATCAGCAACTTCCTGGTCGACGTACAGGGCGACGAGGCGGTCTGCACCGCGATGTTCCAGGCCGTGCACCGACTGCCCAACGGCCTCGGCGGACCGCACTGGACGCTGGGCGGCCGCTACCGCTGGACGGCCCTGCGCACGCCTGCGGGGTGGCGTGTCTCGGCCATGGTGATGACCGCGCTCTGGTCCGACGGAAACCGCCACATCATGACGCCCGAGGGTCAGCGGACGTCCTGACGAAATTCCGTCGAATCCTCCCGGGGCGAAGCGGAATGGAGGACCTCAGGAAGTCCTTTACCACTTCTTGGCCACCCCTGGGAGGAACGCCCACGATGTCGTTGGCAATTTCACTGCCGGTGGATTCCCGAAATCTCAAGGAGAGCACATGAGCGGGCTCACAGAAGAGACGCGCACTGTCGCCGAGCGCTGGTTCACCGCGCTGTCGAGCGGCGATTTCGAAACCGCGCTCAACACCCTTGCCGACGACGTCGAGTGGATCAACTACGCACCGGTCCCGGGCTACAACGACGACATGAAGTGGATCGGCACGGTGCGGGGCCCCGACGCGGTGCTCGGCACCCTGCAGATCTTCTCCGGGGCCGTGGACGTGAAGTTCGAGAAGCTCATCAACCTCGTGGTCGAGGGTGACCAGGCGGCCGGTGTCATCCATGAGCTCTCGGTGGTCAAGGAGACGGGCCAGGAGTTCGAGATCGAGTTCGTCCAGTGGCTGACCGTCCGTGACGGGAAGATCGTGCGCTGGAAGTCGTACACCGACCCGTCGCAGATCATCCGCGCGCTGCGCGGCGACAACAAGGCCGCGGAGGCCGGCCGGTGAGCAGCGAACTGATCGCCGCCGTACGCGACAGGGACGCCGCAAACGTCCGGGGTCTGCTCAGCGCGGGCGCCGACCCCTCCACCCGCGAGGATGTCTCCGGGCTCACCGTCCTGATGATCGCCGCAGGCCAGGCGGACGCCGCCGGTGTCCGCGCGCTGATCGCGGCCGGTGCCGATGTGCTCACCGCGGACACCCGGGCCGGTGCCACCGCCCTGCACAAGGCCTGCCAGGGCGGCAGCCTCGACGTCGTGCGCGCTCTGGTCGAGGCCGGTGCGTTCGTGGACGCCGTCGCGCCGACCACCGGGCACACCGCCCTGATGGACGCCCTCTGGTACAAGTACCCGGACATCGCCGAGTACCTGCTCGGCCAGGGCGCCGGCCTGAAGGTCTTCACCCACTACGGCTTCTCGCTCGAGCAGCACTTCGAGTACGAGCTGAACGTCAACACCTTCGGCAAGGACCAGCTCCTCAAGGCCGAGCAGCACCTCAACCACCGCCGGAAGAGCGACGAAGAGGCCGTCGGGCGCCAGGAGTTGATGGCCGCCACCGCGGCGGGCGACACCGACAAGGTCCGCGCCCTCCTCGCGGCCGGCGCCCGGGTCGACGAGCGCTACCCGATCCTGAACGGCTTCAACGACGACCACACCCCGCTGCTCGTCGCCTCCCGCGACGGTCACCGCGAGATCGTCGGGCTGCTGCTCGCCGCGGGCGCCGACGTCAACGCGACGGAGCCCACCTTCGGCGCCGTACCGCTGCACAAGGCCGTCTACAACGGCCATGCCGGAATCACCGCCGATCTGGTCGAGCGTCCGGGCATCGACCTGAACTTCCAGGGCGCCACCAACGGCTACAGCCCGCTGCACGACGCCCTGTGGCACGGCTACGAGGACTGCGCGCGCACCCTCGTGCGGGCCGGCGCCCGGCTCGATCTGGTCGGCCACGACGGCAAGAAGCCGCTCGACCTCGCCATCGAGGTGTTCGGCGCGGAGCACGCGCTGACCGGGCTCATCCGCGACACCGCCGGCGATTGAAGGGGAGTTGCAGATGCTGTTCTACGTCCAGATGAAGTGGAAGCACGAGGGCCGCATCACCCTCGACGAGCTGTGGGAGCTCGAGCAGGACGAGGCTGAGCACGCGCAGGAGACCGTCGAGTCCGGTTTCTGCGTGGGCATCTGGAAGGTGGCCGCGCAGAAGCGCGTCATCGCCATCATCGACTCGCCGGACGCCGAGGAGCTGGACCGCACGGCGCTCGGCCGGCTGCCCATGCGCGAGTACCTGGAGTTCGAGCAGGTCTGGCCGCTGCGTGACTACCTCGGCTTCGCCGAGGACGTCAAGAAGCGCTACCAGGTCTGAGGCCGGGCGAGAGGACACCCCATGAGCCCAGGCAGCCGCCAGGAGCGGACGCGTACCGCCCTGGTCACCGGAGGCAACCGGGGCATCGGTCTGGAGATCTGCCGCCAGTTGAGCCGTGCGGGGCTCCAGGTCGTGCTGGCCGCGCGTGATCCCGCGCGCGGCCGGGCCGCCGCCCGCAAGCTGGGCACCGGCGGCGCCCCGGTCCGGGTCGAGGAGCTGGACATCACCGACTCCAAGAGCGTCCGGGACTGCGCGGGCCGGCTGGCCGACTCGGGCGTCGAGGTCGACGTACTGGTCAACAACGCCGGGATCTACCCGACCGACGCGTTCTTCTCGCTCGGCGAGGAGACCATGGGCCGCGCCCTCGACGTGAATCTGATGGGTGCCTTCCGTACCTGCCAGGCGTTCGTCCCGGCGATGGCCGAGCGTGGTTACGGCCGGGTGGTGAACCTGTCGTCAGGGCTCGGCGGCATGACGGACAACGTCCCCTCCCCCGCGGCGTACGGCATCTCCAAGGCCGCCCTGAACGCCCTGACCCTGGTCGTCTCCGCGGCCGCGCCGGCCTCCGTGAAGGTGAACGCGGTCTGTCCCGGCTGGGTGCGCACCGACATGGGCGGCTCATGGGCGCCGAGCAGCGTCCAGCAGGGCGCGGACACGGCCGTGTGGCTGGCCCGGCTGCCCGCCAACGGTCCCACCGGCGGGTTCTTCCGTCATCGCAAGCCCATCGACTGGTGACCCGCATTTCCATGAACTGTGCCTGATTTCGAGACGACGAGGAGAGCCCCCGTGCGACACCGCGTGCTGATGCCGGCGGCCCTGACCGCCGCGCTGCTGACCGGCCTCACCGGCTGTTCCGACGACACGGACAAGGACGGCGGCACGAACGCCCCCGCCGCCTCGTCCGCGCGCGCCGCCGCGAAGGTCGATCCCGCGGCCCGGCGCTATGTGGACGCGGTGGCCGAACGCGACCTGGACTCCCTCGTCGACGCCTTCCACGAGGACGGGGTCGCGATCGACGTCGGCCGTGAGTTCCGCGGCCGGGACGCCATCCGCGACTGGGCCGAGGCCGAAGTGATCGGCGGCAAGCTGCAGATCCTCAAGACCACCCCCAAGCAGGGCGGCACCACGCTGCTCGTCCGTGTCGATCCCGGCGGCTTCGAGGCCTCCTACGAGTTCGACGTCCGCGACGGGCGTATCGCACGGCTCGACCTGCGGTACGCCTGACCGCTCCCGTCCACCCACAGTTCCGAACAAAGGAGGGCGCTCACTCATGAGCACCGAAACCGCTCCCGGGGTCAGTGAGACCCGGAGCAAGTACGCGTTGGCCACCCTCGGCCTCGGCGCGTTCGCCATCGGCACCGCCGAACTGGTGATCGTCGGCGTGCTGAACCTGATCGCCGGTGATCTGGACGTCTCCGTCGGCACCGCGGGGCTCCTGGTCACCGCCTACGCCCTCGGTATCTCCTTCGGCGGCCCGATCCTGACCGCGGCCACCATCAAGCTGCCCCGGCGCACCCTGCTCTGGCTCGCCCTGGCGGTCTTCATCGCGGGCAACGTGCTCGCGGTCTTCGCCTCCGCCTTCGGGCTGCTGCTCGCGGCCCGAGTGATCACCGGCGCCATTCACGGCCTGTTCATCGGCGCGGCCTGCGCGGTGGCCGCGAGTCTGGTGACGGCCGAACGCCGCGGTCAGGCCGTGGCCATGGTCTTCGGCGGCATCGCCGTCTCCACCGTCATCGGTGTTCCGCTCGGCACGCTGATCGGTCAGTCCGTGGGCTGGCGCGCCGCCTTCGTCGGTGTCGTCGTCCTGGGCGCACTGGCTCTCGTCTCCACCCTGGTCCTGGTGCCGTCCGTCGGGGGCAGCGGCTCCGGCGGTCTGGGCGCGCAGGCCAAGCACGCCTTCGCCCCGCGGGTACTCGCCATGCTGGGCACCGGACTGCTGCTGCTGGGCGGGCAGTTCACCGCCTTCACCTTCCTCGCCCCGTTCCTGGAGGACGTCACCGGTATCGGCGGCGGAGCGGTCAGCGCCTTCCTCCTGATCTTCGGTGTGGCCAGCGCGGTCGGCACCTTCGCCGGCGGCAACTTCGCCGACAAGAACGCCAGCGCCACGCTGCTCGTCGGCAATGTCGTCCTCGTCGTCGCCCTCGGCGCCCTCTACCTCATCGGCTCGAACGCCGTGCTCGTCGGCCTGGCCCTGGCTGCCTGGGGTCTCGTCGGCTTCGGCATCGTGCCCTCGCTGCAGCTGAGGGTGATCTCCCTGGCCGGCCCCGGCGGTGACCTCGCCGCCACCCTGGGCGCCTCCGCGGTCAACGCCGGAATCGCCGCGGGTGCGGCGATCGGCGGCTGGGCCGTGGCGGCCAACGGTGTCGAGGAGGTGCCGCTCGCCGCACTGATCATCTGCGCCGTCGCTCTGCCGGCCACCTGGGCCACCCGCTGGCTGAAGGTGCCCGTCGACAACGACCGGGCCGGGAGCGCGGGGGCCGCGCCCGACAACGGCGAAGCCACGGCCGACGGCGCCCCGCTGGCCGCAGGCCGCTGAAGCGCGCCACGAGAACCCACCCCAATCCGTCAGGAGAGTGACCGTGACCGTGACCGACGACACCGGCCACAAGACCGTACGTGACGCAACGCTGGACGTACTTCGGCAGCTTGGTCTGACGACCATCTTCAGCAACCCAAGTCACAGCGAGATGAAGCTCTTCGAGGCCTGGCCCGAGGACGAGTTCAGGTTCGTCATGGGGCTCCAGGAGGCCTCTGTCGTCGGTATGGCCGACGGCTACGCCCAGGCCACCGGCGAGCCCTCGCTGGTGATCATCAACGGCGGCCCCGGGCTCGCCAACGCGATGGGCAGCGTCTACACCGCCGCCTCCGCGAAGACCCCGATGGTCATCCTCGGCGGCCAGCAGGCCCGCAAGATGCTCCTCGGCGAGCCCTTCCTGATCGCCAAGGACTCCACCCAGCTGCCCAAGCCCTACATCAAGTGGGCTTCCGAGCCCGCCCGTCCGCAGGACGTGCCGGCGACCATCGCGCAGGCGTACCAGATCGCCAAGCAGGCGCCGCAGGGCCCGGTGTTCGTGTCCGTGCCCGAGGACGACTGGGTCCGGCCGGCCGACCCCAACCCGGTGCGTATCCCCGAGGTGCGCAGCGCGGTCGAGCCCGCCCGCTCGACGCTCACCGAGATCGCGGCGATCCTCGACGGCGCCGAGCGGCCCGGCCTGATCGCCGGCGGTCCGGTGGACGCCCAGGGTGCGCGCGGTGATCTGATCGCGCTGGCCGAGAAGCTCAACGCCCGGGTGTGGGGCGCGCCGGTGTGGAACCGCGGTGCGTTCCCGGAGGACCACCCGCTGTTCGCCGGTGTGCTGCCGCCCATCCCCGAGCTGATCAACGAGCGGCTCTCCGCCCAGCACGACGTGGTCGTGGTGCTCGGCGGTCCGGCGTTCACCCTGTTCACCGCCTGGGACCTGTTCTCGACCGCGCCCGCGGACCTGGACAAGAGCCCGCGGCCCACGCTGTCCGACTCGGTGCGCTTCCTGCATGTCACGGACGACCCGCAGGCGGCGGCGGCCACGCTGGCCAACACCAGCTATGTCGCCCCGCCCGGCGCCGTCGTCAAGGGTCTGGTGCCGCTGGTCACCGGGCGCGAGCGGGTCGATCTGGCCCCGGTGCGCGAGCCGGTGCCGGTGCCCGAGGCGTCGACGCCGCTGTCCCAGGCGTACCTCTTCCATCTGCTGTCCAAGGAACTCCCGGACAGCGCGGTGCTGTTCGAGGAGCTGCCGATCGCCCGTGCCGACTTCCACGAGCAGATCCCGCTGGGCGCCGACAACGGCTACTTCGCCACCGCGTCGGGCGCGCTCGGCTTCCCGTTCGCCGGTGCGGTCGGCTACGCCCTGGCCCGCCCGGACCGCCGTGTGGTCGTCGTGGTCGGTGAAGGCTCCGCGCAGTACACGCTGCACGCCCTGTGGACGGCGGCGCAGCACAACCTGCCGGTCACCTTCGTGATCCCGGACAACGCGGGCTACCTCTCCCTGAAGTACTACCTGCAGGATCAGAAGTCCTGGCAGAAGGGCTACGACCTCAGTGGTGTCGACATGGCCCAGCTGGCCCGCGGCTTCGGCGTGCGCGGCGAGCGCATCGACACCCCCGAGGGACTGCAGGCGGCGCTGAAGGACGCGCTGAACGCCGACGGTCCCGTCCTGCTCGACGTCATGGTCGCCGACCCCGGCCTGTTCCGCCTCTGACCCCGTGGGGCCCCGGCCGGCGGGCCGGGGCCCCACGGATCACGTACCGCGAACTCACCTGTCCGAGTCGTGACTCAGGAGACATGATGACCACCACAGCGGAGCCGGGAGCGGCGCGGAACGCCGCCCACCCGGAGGGCAATGTCGTCCACTACCCGGCGGGCGAGGGCCCGACGTACTGGTTCGGCGACGCCATCTACACCTTCAAGGCGACCAAGGAGAACACCGGCGGTTCGCTGACCTTCGCCGAGGCGACCGTTCCGCCGGGCGGCGGTCCGCCGCCGCACATCCACCCCCACGCGGACGAGGCCTTCTACATCCTCAGCGGCGAGATCGAGTTCCTCAACGGTGAGAAGACCTTTGTCGCGGGCGCGGGCAGCTTCGTCTTCGTGCCGCGGGGGACCCGGCACCGCTTCCGCAACATCGGCATGCAGACGTCCCATCTGCTGTTCATGTTCACCCCGGCCTACCTGGAGAAGTTCTTCATGGAGATCGGCGAGGAGGCACGCGCGGGCGAGGCCCCGCTGCCGCTGACCGACGAGCAGAAGCGCCAGATCGTGGAGTTCGCGCCGCGCCACGATCTGCAGCTGGCCCTGTGATCCGTGCGGGGGGCGCCCCCGGGGGGGGGCCCCCCCCCGGGGGGGGGGGGCGGGGGGGCCCCCCGGCCGGGGGGGGGGGGGTGGGGCTGTGGTCGTGCGTGGTGGGGGGGGGGGGGGGGGGGCGCGGGGGGGGGGGGGGGGGGGGGGGGGCCGCGCCCCCGCCCCCCCCCCCCCCCCCCCCCCCCCCCCCCCACCTGGGGTAGGACGCGGTGGTGCATCCGCAGCATGCGGGGATCGGATCGAATGGGAGACAGGACAGTGGCAGAACAGGCGACGATGCAGGCCGTGGTGATCGACGGATTCGGGGCGGCCGGGGCGCTGCGCACGGAGTCCGTCCGTGTGCCCGTACCGGGTGACGGCGAGATTCTCGTACGGGTCCATGCCGCGGGCATCAATGCGATCGACTGGGCGACCCGGGCCGGCGAGGGTGTGGGCGTGTCCGCCTTCCCCGCGATCCTCGGCTGGGACGTTTCCGGGACGGTGGCCGCCACCGGTCCCGGCACACAGCGCTTCCGCGTCGGTGACGAGGTCTTCGGCATGCCGCGCTTTCCCGCGCCGGCCGGAGGCTACGCCGAGTACGTCGTCGCCCCGGAGGCCGAGCTCTCCCGCAAACCGAGCGAGATCACCCATGTCGACGCGGCCGCCGTCCCCATGCCCGCGCTGACCGCCTGGCAGTCGCTCTTCGAGCACGGCGATCTGCGGAGCGGACAGCGGGTCCTGGTGTCAGGGGCCGCCGGCGGGGTCGGCCATCTCGCGGTGCAGCTGGCCGTGGCGGCCGGCGCCGAGGTGATCGGCACCGCCTCGCCCGACAACTTCGCATTCGTACGCGGCCTCGGTGCGAGCGACGTCGTCGACTACCGAGGGACGCTCCCCGAGTCGGTCAAGGACGTCGACGTGGCGATCGACCCGAGGGGCGGCGGTGACTTCCACCGGCTGCTCGATGTGCTGCGCCCCGGCGGCATCGTCGTGACGCTGAAGGGTGAGGCGGACGGGCAGCGCCGCTCCGCCGAGGAGCGCGGCAGGCGGGCCGGGTACACCTACGTCCACCCGGATTCGGCGGCCCTGGAGCGGATCGCCCCGCTGCTCGCCGACGGCCGGGTGCGCCCCGTCGTGCAGCAGGTGTTCCGCCTCGACCAGGTCGCGCGGGCGCATGCGCTCGGCGAACAGGGTCATGTGCAGGGACGGCTCGTGCTGGACCTGGCCTGACGTCGACCAGGACCCTGCGCACCTCAACATGACGTACCGAAAGAGGAGTTCAAGCATGATCCTGGTGACTGGCGCGACCGGACACGTGGGCGGCGAGGTGGCCCGCCATGTGCTCGGCGCGGGGCGACAGGTGCGCGCACTGGTGCGGGACGCCGCGAAGGCGGACCTGCCGGAAGGCGTGAGCACGACGGTCGGCGACCTCAATGACCCCGCTTCGCTGCGGCCCGCACTCGACGGCGTCGAGGCCGTCTTCCTGCTGCCCGGGTACGCCGACATGCCGGGTCTGCTCACCGAGTTCAAGCGGGCCGGAGTCGGCCATGTGGTGCAGCTCTCCAGCATCGCGGCGCCGGACGGCGACCTGGACAACGCCATCTCCCGGATGATGATCGAGTCCGAGGAGGCGGTACGCGAGTCCGGTGTGGCCTGGACGATCCTGCGGCCCAGCGGCTTCATGTCCAACACCTTCCAGTGGCTGCCCCAGCTCAAGGTCTCCGATGTGGTGCGGGCGCCTTTCCCGAAGGTGCCGATCGCGATGATCGATCCGTACGACATCGGGGCCGTGGCCGCCGAGGTCCTCGGTGACAGCGCCCACTTCGGCCTTTCGCATGCGATCAGTGGACCCGAGGCGCTGCTGCCCGAGGACCGGGTGCGGGTGCTCGGCGAAGTGCTCGGACGGGACCTTCGCCTTCAGGGGCAGAGCGACGCCGAGGCCCGCGAGGACATGGTGGCGAGCGGCACGCCCCCGCAGTACATCGACGCCTTCTTCCGCTACTACGCGGAGGGCGTCGGCACGCTCGACGACTCCAAGGTCAGCCCCACCGTCCGGCAACTGCTCGGCCGGCCGCCGCGCACCTTCGCGCAGTGGGCCGCGGTGCACGCCGACGCGTTCGTCTGACCGCAGCCCGGAAGTACCACCACTTCACAGAGCAGCACTTCCATCAGGAGGAACAGCATGAGCGTCATAGAGACCGTCCGGTTCCAGCTGAGCCCCACCGTCGATGCGGCCGACTTCGTGAACCGCGACCGGAAGGTCGAGGCCGAGTACATGGAGAAGCGCCCGGGCTTCCTCTCCCGTGAGGTGTCCCGCAGCGAGGACGGCGAGTACCTGGTGATCGTGCACTGGGCGACCCCGGAGGATGCCGACGCCACCATGCAGGGCTTCTTCGGCGCACCGGAGACGCAGGACTTCCTCGCTGCCGTCGACAAGACGACCGTGCAGTCGGGCCGCTATACGCAGCTCGAGCGCTAGGGGCCTGGGACACGGATCCAGGGCTTCCGCCGCCGTGAGGGTGTCCGGGCTGCCCGGGCGCCCTCACGGCGTTTCCACCCCCTGCCGACATCAGAATCCGGAGGGCTGAGAGCCCCATGGCACCTTCAACTTCACTCCCCGGCGAGACGGCGGCGGCCGAGCGCGAGCTTCGTTCGGCCCTCCGCGGAACCGTGCTGGTGGCGACGGACCCGTCGTACGACGGGGCACGACGGATCTGGAACGGCGCGGTGGAGCACCGTCCCGCCGTCATCGTCCGCTGCGCGGACGGCCGGGATGTTCCCGCGGCCGTCCGTATCGCCCGCGAACACGGCCTGCCGCTCTCGGTGCGCGGCGGCGGCCACGACTGGTCGGGCCGGGCGCTGCGCGAGGGCGGCGTCGTCCTCGACCTGTCCGCGCTGCGCGGCGTCGCCCTGGACCCCGCGGCCGGCACAGCCGAGATCCAGGGCGGCGTCCGGGCCGGTGATCTCGTCGCCGCCGCCCACACCCACGGGTTCAAGCCGGCCGTCGGCACGGTCAAGGCCGTCGGCGTCGGCGGGCTCACGCTCGGCGGCGGCTACGGACTGCTCGGCGGCCACCACGGTCTCGCCTCGGACAATCTGCTCGGGGCGCGGGTCGTGCTCGCGGACGGCACGGAGGTCACCGCCGACGCGCAGGAGAACCCCGACCTGTACTGGGCCCTGCGCGGTGGCGGCGGCAACTTCGGTGTCGTCACCAGCCTGCGCTGCCGCGTACATCCGGGCACCACGGTTCTGTCCGGGCTGCTTCTCTTCCCCCTCGCCGAAGCGGCCGGAGTGCTGCGCGGCTACCGGGAGCTGGTGGCCGGGGCCCCCGACGAGCTGACGGTGATGGCCGGGTTCTTCACCGGCCCCGAGGGCTCTCCCGTGCTGTTCCTGCTCCCTATGTGGAGCGGCGATCCGGCGCAGGGCGAGGACGTGGTCGCGCGGCTCAGGAAGCTCGGTACTCCGGTGTTCGGAGAGGTGGGCCCGATGGCCTACCAGGACGTGCTCGGCATGTTCGACGGCAGCATCGTCGACGGCCGGCACAACGAGATGCGGACGCGCTGGACACCCGAACTCACCGAGGACAGCGCGGAGTTGCTGACGGAGGCCGCGGCCCGGATGACCTCCCCGTACTCGGGTCTGTATCTGCACCATTTCCACGGCGCCGCGGCCCGGGTGCCGGTGGCGGACACCGCCTTCGCGCTGCGCCAGGACCACCTGCTCGTGGAGATCGCCGCCTCCTGGACTCCGGCGGGTGCCCCGGCCGCGGACGGTGCGCACGGGCAGTGGGCACGCCGGGTCTCCGACGAACTCGCCGGGTTCGCCCTGCCGGGCGGCTACCCCAATCTGCTCGGCTCCGACGAACGGGAGCGCGCGCTCCTCGGGTTCGGGCCCAACGCCGGCCGGCTCCTCGAGGTCAAGCGCCGCTACGACCCGCACAACGTGTTCAGCGCCGTGCCCGCGCTGGTCCCGCCCGCCGGCTGAACCAGCCGCTCCCGCACCCGACGACCCTCGACTCCCCAAGGCGGTACTCACCATGGCTGCTCAGCCGGCTCTTTCCCTGGCGGGCGCGGTCGCCCGGACCGAGGCGGGCATCGCCGTCTCCCGCGACCTCGGCGCGAACATGAACATCGCGATCGTCGACGCCGCCGGGCATCTGCTCCACTTCGTGCGGATGGACGGCGCATGGCTCGGCTGCGTCGACTGGGCGCTGAAGAAGGCGAAGACCTCCGCGCTGTTCTGCATGCCGACCGGTGCGATCGGCGAAATGTCCCAGCCCGGTGGTCCCGTGTACGGCATCGAGCACACCAACGGCGGCCTGGTGACCTTCCCCGGCGGGCTGCCGCTCGTCGCCGAGGACGGCACCGTGATCGGCGCGGTGGGGGTCTCCGGCGGATCCACCGAGCAGGACCTGAAGGTGGCGGAGGCCATAGCAGCGGCGCCGGCCTCCGCGTGACCGTGCTCCATCCCCTCGGAGTCTCCTCCGGCGCCGGCCCCGTCCGGCTCGCGGTGGACGGGGCGGTCGCCGGGCTCGATCCCACCACCCGGTTCCTGCTCGGCCTCGCCTGTCTGCTGCTGCTCGCCCATGGCGCCGGCCGGCTGGCCCGCCGGGCCGGGCAGCCCGCGATCCTCGCCGAACTGGCGGTCGGGGTGCTGCTCGGCCCTTCGCTGTTCGGCGCGCTCGCACCGGACGCGCAGGAACTGCTCTTCGGTCCGGAAGTCCGCCCGGCGCTCGACGGCCTGGCCCAACTCGGCCTGGTGCTCTACGCGCTTCAGGTCGGCCGGATGCTGTCCGGGCCGGGCCGTGCGGGGAGCGACGGGCGCGAGGGGGGCACCGTCATCGCGGTGAGCGTGGCCTCCTTCGTCGTGCCGATGGCCGTCGGGGCAGCCCTCGCGTTCGCCCTCGACGACACGTTCGCGGGCCCCCGGGCCACCCCGGTGGCCTTCTCCTTGTTCCTCGGCTGCGCCCTCGGCATCACCGCGCTGCCGGTCCTCGCCCGGCTGCTCCAGGACGAGGGCCTGACGGACACCCCGGCGGGGCGGATCAGTCTCGCCGCGGCGGCGATCGGCGACGCGGCCGCCTGGTGCGTGCTGACCGCGGCCCTGGTCGGCGCCGGCACCGCCTCCCCGGCGAGGCTGCTCGTCGCGGCGCTCGGCGTGCTGACGGTCCTGCTCCTGCTCCGGCTGCGCGGCAGCCGCCCGGACGCCGCCGCGGCCGCTGCCCCCGCGCGCCCGAGGGACCTCGCCGTGCTCGTCGCCGGATGTGTGCTCGCCGCTGCCGTGTCGTCCGCCGCCGGGCTGCACCAGCTGCTCGGCGCCATGGTGTTCGGCTGTCTGTGGGGCAAGGGACGGCCGGTCCCGGACGGGGTCGACACGGTCGCGTCCAAGGTGCTGTTGCCCTGCTTCTTCCTCGGCTTCGGCCAGCGGCTGGACCTGGGCGCGGTGGCGTGGACGCCCGGTTTCCTCGGCCTGCTGGCGGGCCTGACCCTGCTCGCCGCGTTCACCAAGCTGGTGCCGTGCGCCGCGGTGGGAGCGGCCAAGGGCCTGCCCGCCGACCAGTGGATGCGCCTCGGCGTACTGATGAACTCACGGGGCCTCACCGAGATCGTGGTGCTCTCCGTGGGGTACGACGCCGGGCTCATCGACCGCACGCTCCTGGTGGCTCTCACCGTGGTGGCCCTGGTCACGACCGCGGCGGCCGGCCCCGGGCTGCGGCTGCTCGACCGGACGCTGCCGCGAACCGAGCCTCGGGAACCGCTCAGGCGGTGAGCCGAGCCGCTCCCGGCACCGGCGCTCCCAGGGGCCGGTGCCGGGGGCGGTGCCTCGGGCGGTGTCCTTCAGTGGCGGTCCGCTCCCGAGGAGGTCGCGGCCGCGGGCTTCGACCCGGCCGGACGGGGGTCGGCGGCGGGCTCGGACGCGGTGCCGGACGCCTTGGTGGACGCGGTGTCGGAGGCGGTGGTGGCGGTGGCGGTGGCGGAACGCTTGCGGCGCCGTCCGGTCAGCCGGCCCGCCACCGGTTCCGTGAAGCGGGCCGCGAGCGGGCCGATGATCACGAGGAGCAGGACATAGGCCGTGGCCAGCGGGCCGAGCGCGGGTTCCAGGCCGGACGCGACCGCCAGCCCCGCGATGACGATGGAGAATTCGCCCCGTGCCACCAGAGCACCGCCCGCCCGCCACCGCCCGCGCTCGCCGATCCCGGCGCGCTTGGCGGCCCAGTAGCCGGTGGCGATCTTCGTCAGGGCGGTGAACACCGCGAGGACGAGGGCCGGAACGAGCACCGGCACCATCGTGGTCGGGTCCGTGCTCAGGCCGAAGAACACGAAGAACACCGCGGCGAACAGATCGCGCAGCGGCATCAGCAGGTGATGGGTGTTCTCGGCGACTTCGCCGGAGAGCGCGATGCCCACCAGGAAGGCCCCGACGGCCGCGGAGACCTGGAGCTGCTGGGCCAGACCCGCCACGAGGAGGGTCAGCCCGAGCACCACGAGCAGCAGCTTCTCGGGGTCGTCGCTGGAGATGAAGCGGGAGATCACCCGGCCGTAGCGCACGGCCACGAGGAGGACCGTGCCCACGGCGACCAGGGCGATCGCCAGGGTGAGGCCGCCGGCCGCCCAGCCCGCCCCCGCCAGCAGCGCGGTGAGGATGGGCAGGTACAGCGCCATCGCGAGGTCTTCGAGGACCAGCACGCTGAGGATCACCGGAGTCTCACGGTTGCCGAGCCAGCCCAGATCCCCGAGCACCTTGGCGATCACCCCGGACGAGGACACCCAGGTCACCCCGGCCAGTACCACGGCGGCCACCGGCCCCCAGCCGAGCAACAGCGCGGCGGCCGCGCCGGGCAGCGCGTTCAGCACGAAGTCGACCGCTCCGGCGGGGGCGTGCGTCTTGAGGTGCCCGACGAGATCCCCGGCCGTGTACTCCAGGCCGAGCATCAGGAGCAGCAGGACGACGCCGATCTCGGCGCCGACCTCGATGAAGTCCTCGCTGCCGCCGAGCGGCACGATGCCGCCGGACCCGAAGACCAGTCCGGCGAGGAGATAGAGCGGGATCGGGGAGAACTTCATGCGCACGGCGAACCGGCCGAGCAGCCCGAGGGCCAGCACGACCGCGCCGAACTCGATCAGGAAGACAGCGGAATGCACGTGATCACTTCCGCTCGAGGATGTCGTGTGCGCCGTCCACGCCCTCCCGGGTCCCGATCACGATCACGGTGTCACGGCCCCGCAACCGGAATTCCGGGCCGGGCGAGGGGATCGCGTGGGACCGGCGCAGCACGGCGACGATGGAGGCTCCGGTCTCGGTGCGCATGTGCGTCTCGCCCAGCGTGCGGCCGTTCCAGTACGAGGTACCGGTGATGGTGACCCGCTCGGCGAGCAGCCCGAAGTCGCTGGTGTGCAGCAGGTTCGGGTTGTTGTGGTTGGGCAGCAGCGCGTCGGTCAGGGACAGCGCCTCCGCGGCGGTGAGCCGCAGCGACAGACCGGCCGAGTCGGGGTCTTCGTCGTGGTGGACGTTGAGGGTGCGGATGCCGTCGCGGTGCGCGATGACGGACAGGGTGTCCTGCGCGCGGGTGGTGAGCTCGTACTGGACACCGATCCCGGGCAACGGGGTGGTCCGCAGTCGCGGAGCGGGCACAACGGCCCCCTTTCCTTGAGGTCCTGTCCGGAGGTCAACGCGGGCGGAGCCACACGCCCGCGAGGGGCGGCAGCGTGAGCGGGGCACTGTGCTCGAGGCCTTGCCAGGGCACGGCCTCGGCCCGTACCGGCGCCGCGGTGCCGGCCCCGCTGCCGCCGTAGGCGGTGGCGTCCGTGTCGAGGACCGGCACCCATGTGCCGCTCTCGGGGAGGCCGACGCGGTACTGGTGGCGTACTCCCGGCTGGAAGTTGAAGACGCAGACCAGCGGCCTGCCTTTGGTGTCGTGGCGGACGAAGGAGAAGACGTTGTCCTGGGCGGCGTCCGCGTCGATCCAGCGAAAGCCCTCGGGGCTGGTGTCCTGGCTCCACAGGGCCGGCTCCTGGAGGTAGTGCCGGTTGAGGTCGCGCACCAGGTCACGGACGGCCGCGTGCGGTGCGTGGCGGGCGTCGGGCCAGTTGAGGCCCGCGTCGTGCGACCACTCGCTGTCCTGGGCGAACTCCTGTCCCATGAAGAGGAGCTGCTTGCCGGGAAACGCCCACATGTAGGCCAGACAGGCGCGCAGGTTGGCGAACTGCTGCCAGCGGTCGCCGGGCATCTTGTCGAGCAGCGAGCCCTTGCCGTGGACGACTTCGTCGTGGCTGATCGGCAGCATGTAGTTCTCGGCGTACGCGTACACCATCGGGAACGTCATGGAGTGGTGGTGGTACTGGCGGTGCACGGGGTCTTCGGCCAGGTAGGACAGCGAGTCGTGCATCCAGCCCATGTTCCACTTCAGGCTGAAGCCGAGGCCGCCGTGGTCGGTGCGGCGGGTCACGCCGTCCCAGGCGGTGGACTCCTCCGCGATGGTGACCACGCCGGGTGAGCGGCGGTGGACGGTGGCGTTCATCTCCTGCAGGAACTCCACCGCGTCGAGGTTCTCGCGGCCGCCGAACTCGTTGGGCAGCCACTCGCCGTCGCGCCGTGAGTAGTCGAGGTAGAGCATGGAGGCCACGGCGTCCACGCGCAGGCCGTCGATGTGGAACTCCTCGCACCAGTACGTGGCGTTGGCCACCAGGAAGTTGCGCACCTCAGTGCGGCCGTAGTCGAAGACGAGGGTGCCCCAGTCGGGGTGTTCGCCGCGGCGCGGGTCGGGGTGCTCGTAGAGCGGGGTGCCGTCGAAGCGGGCCAGGGCCCAGTCGTCGCGCGGGAAGTGCGCGGGCACCCAGTCGACGATGACGCCGATCCCGGCGCGGTGCAGGGCGTCCACCAGGAACCGGAAGTCGTCGGGGCTGCCGAGCGCCGCCATGGGCGCGAAGTAGGAGGTGACCTGGTAGCCCCAGGAGCCGCCGAAGGGGTGCTCGGCGACCGGGAGGAACTCGACGTGTGTGAAGCCCAACGCCTTGACGTAGGCGGGCAGTTCACGGGCGATCTGGCGATAGTCGAGGCCCTTGCGCCAGGACCCGAGATGGATCTCGTACACGCTCATCGGCGCCTGCTCGACGGGCTGCTCGCCGCGGGCGGCCAGCCAGGCCGCGTCGCGCCACTCGTGCCGCTCGGTGAAGACGATCGAGGCGGTGCCGGGGGCCGGTTCGGCGCGGCGGGCCAGTGGGTCGGCCTTCTGGATCCATCGTCCGTCGCGGGTGAGGATCTCGTACTTGTAGCGGGTGCCGTCCCCGACGCCGGGCACGAACAGCTCCCAGACGCCGCTCGCGCCCAGCGAGCGCATGGCGTGCGCGGCGCCGTCCCAGTGGTTGAAGTCGCCGACCACCCGCACCGCACGGGCGTCGGGCGCCCACACGGCGAAGGCGGTTCCGGCCAACGGACCCCGACCGGCCTCCTGTTCCGTGGTGTTGGCGCCGAGCACCTTCCACAGCTGCTCGTGCCGGCCCTCACGGATCAGGTGCAGGTCGAGCTCGCCGAGGGTGGGCGGGAAGCGGTACGGGTCGTCGTAGACGTGCACCTCGTCGCCGTAGCGGACCGCCACCCGGTAGTCCGGCACCTCGGTGCACGGCAGCTGCCCGGCGAAGACGCCGCCGGCCTCGTGCGCCAGTTCGGCGAAGGCCGCGCCGTCCGGGGTGAGCAGTTGCACGGCGTCCGCGAGTGGGCGCAGCACCCGCACGGTGACTCCGGCGGGGCCGGGGTGCGGGCCGAGCAGCGCGTGCGGGTCGCTGACCTCGCCGGTCGTCAGGCGCAGGAGGTCGGTGCGGGCGAGCGGGCGGGCCGTGAGGGCGAGCGGGGCCGGCCGGCCCGGGCCGGGGGTCACCGCGGGTTCCTGTCCGTGAAGATGTGGGCCACTTGTTGCCGTGGGTCGAGGCGTACGTAGTTGTCGCGCCCCCACTGGTAGGTCTCGCCGCCGAGCAGGTCATGGGCGTCGAAGCTGTCGGCGCGGTCCAGGCCGAGGGCCGGCAGGTCGAGGAAGACGGTGGCCTCGCGCACGCTGTGCGGGTCGAGGCTGAGCACGACGAGCACCCAGTCGGCCGGCCCGTCGGGGCGCACCGCCCTCTTGGAGAAGGCGATCACCGCGTCGTTGTCGGTGCGGTGGAAGCGCAGGTTGCGCAGCTGGTGCAGGGCGGGGTGGGCGCGGCGGACCTCGTTGAGGGTGCGGATCAGCGGGGCCAGGGAGGTGCCCGCGGCCTCCTCGGCCGCCCAGTCGCGGGGCCTGAGCTGGTACTTCTCCGAGTCGAGGTACTCCTCGCTGCCTGGGCCTGCCGGGATGTTCTCGGCCAGTTCGTAGCCCGCGTACACGCCCCAGGTCGGGGCGGCCGTCGCGGCGAGGACGGCGCGGATCGCGAAGGCGGACCGGCCGCCGTACTGGAGGTAGGCGTTGAGGATGTCGGGGGTGTTCACGAAGAGGTTGGGCCGCAGATAGGCCGCGCTCTCCTCACCGCCGAGGCCCGCCAGTTCGCTCAGGTACGACGCGACCTCGTCCTTGGAGTTGCGCCAGGTGAAGTACGTGTACGACTGGTGGAAGCCGGTCCGGGCGAGTGCCTGCATCATCGCGGGCCGGGTGAACGCCTCGGCCAGGAACAGCACATCGGGGTCGGTGGCGTGCACGGCCTCGATGAGGCGCTCCCAGAACGCGACGGGCTTGGTGTGCGGGTTGTCCACGCGGAAGATGCGTACCCCGTGGTCCATCCAGTGGTGGAGGATGCGCAGGCACTCGGTGTGCAGGCCGTCCGGGTCGGTGTCGAAGTCGATGGGGTAGATGTCCTGGTACTTCTTCGGCGGGTTCTCGGCGTACGCGATGGTGCCGTCCACGCGGTGTCTGAACCACTCGGGGTGGTCCTTGACCCAGGGGTGGTCGGGCGAGCACTGCAGGGCGAAGTCGAGGGCGATCTCCAGGCCCAGCTCCGTGGCCCGGGCGACGAACCGGTCGAAGTCGTCCAGGGTGCCCAGGTCCGGATGGATCGCGTCGTGGCCGCCGTCGGCGGAGCCGATCGCCCAGGGGGAGCCCGGGTCGTGCGGGCCGGGGGTGAGGGTGTTGCCGGCGCCCTTGCGGTGGGTCGTTCCGATCGGGTGGACCGGCGGCAGGTACACCACGTCGAAGCCCATGGCGGCGACGCCTTCGAGGCGTTCGGCGGCCGTGCGGAACGTGCCCGAGCGGGGGGCTCCGGGCACCCCGTCGGCGTCCGGGCCGGCGGGCCGGGCCCCTTCGGAGCGCGGGAAGAACTCGTACCAGGCGCCGTACAGGGCCCGCTTGCGGTCGACGCGCAGCGGCAGTGCCGGGGACTCGGTGACCAGGTCGCGCAGGGGACGCGCGGCGAGCTGTGCCTGGACCTCGGGGGCGAGGGCCGCCGCGAGGCGCTCGTCGGGGTCGACGGAGTCGTCCAGGATCAGGTCGAGGGCGCCCTTGAGTTCGGCCTGCGCGGTGGCGTCGGCGCCGCGGTCGAGGAAGCGCTCGATGAGGAACGCGCCCTCGGCGAAGACGAGTTCGACGTCGATCCGGGCCGGGATCTTCACCTCGGCGGTGTGCCGCCAGGTGGCGACGGGGTCGGTCCAGGCCTCCACCCGGTAGGTCCACTCGCCCTCGCGGTCGGCGGTCACCTGCGCGGCGTACCGGTCGGTGCCGGGGGCGAGCAGCCGCATCGGGGTCCAGTCGCTCTCCTTGCCGTCCGGGTCGACGAGCACGACGTTGACGCCCACCGCGTCGTGTCCCTCGCGGAACACGGTCGCCGACACCTCGAAGGACTCCCCCGGCACGGATCTGGCCGGACGGCGGCCCGCGTCGACCTGGGGACGTATGTCCACGATCGGTATCCGGCCTACGGTCACGGTGAACCTGCCCTGCATGCTCGTGCCTCCTCGGACCGGGGTGCGCTCACTCGTCGGCGCCGGCGGTGTCATCGACGTATCCCTGTGGTTCCGTTGCTCACTTCGGAAATGATCTTTCGATAGCCCGCGACCAGCGGATGGTGCGGATAGGCCGTGCTGAAGAGGCGCTCACCCGCGAGCGAGACCATCTCCGGGGCGTACGGCAGGACGGCGGTGAGCCGGGTGTCGTACGCCGACTCCACCTCGTCGCGCAGCCGGGTGTGCACCTCGCCGTCGGGCACCATGTTCACCGCCACGGAGATCCGGGCGCCGCCCAGCCGCTGCGCGAGCGCCATGGTCTCGCGGGCGCCCGCGAGATCGAGGCGGTCCGCACGGGTGACGATGACCAGGGAGTCGGAGCACGCCATCGCGGTCACCGTCTCGTTGTTGAACCCGGCGTGGGTGTCGAGGAGCAGAACGTCGAGGGCGAGCGAGTCGATGAGCCGGTCGAAGCCCTCGCGGAGCAGCCCGACGTCGTAGCCGCGGCCCATGATCTCGTTGCTGCCCGCGGCCCGGCTGCGGGCCGGGACGAGGAAGAAGCCGTCGTGCCCCGCGTCGGCCTCGGCCGGGTACACGGCGTCCTCGATCTCGCAGCGCCCGATCAGGTAGTCGGCGAGCGACCGGCCCGCCGGCGGCACCGCCGCACCGAACATCACATCGAGCGCCGGGGTCTGGATGTCCGTGTCGACCAGGGCCACCCGGTGACCGGTGGAGGCCAGGATCAGCGCGAGGTTCGCCGCTGTGCTGGACTTGCCGGTGCCCCCTCGGTAGGAGTGCACAGCGATGATCTGGGACATGGGTTCCACCCTGGTTCGGTGAGTCGGCTGGGGGGTCGGCGAGGGTCAGGCGGCGGCCTCCGGCTCGGGCGGGCGCCAGTGCACCGCCATCATCGTGATGTCGTCGGACTGCTCGGCCGCGCCGACGAACTCGCTGAGCGCGCCGTCCATGTGGTCGAGGAGTTCCTCGCCGCGCACCGCGGCCCGGGTGAGTTCCCTGAGCAGCCGGTCGTCGCCGAAGAACTCGCCGGTGGCCGAGCGGGCCTCGGTGACGCCGTCGGTGTAGAGGAAGAGCGTGTCGCCGGGGCTGATCTGCGCGTAGCCGAGCGAGAAGGTGACGTCGGGCATGACGCCGACGGCCGGCCCGGTCGGTTCGAGCAGCACCGGGTCGGCGCCGTCGGCGCTGACCAGGACGGGCGGGTTGTGGCCGCCGTTGATGTAGACGAGGTTGCCGGTGAGCGGGTCGAGGACGCCGAAGAACATGGTGGCGAAGTAGCCCTGCCTGATGTGGTTCCTGGTCAGGTAGTTGTTGGTGCCGACCACGGCGTTGAGCAGCGGGGTGGCACCGACCACGGGGATGGCGCGGCTCTGCTCGTGCCAGTCGGACTCGCCGCCGAGCAGGTCGGCCGCGATCAGGCTCTGCAGTCCGCTGTGTTCCGCGGTGTGCCGCAGCAGGGATCGGATGAGCGCCATGAACAGCGCGGCTCCGACCCCCTTGTCGCAGACGTCCGCGACGACCAGCGCGAGGCGTCGCTTGTTGACCAGCTCGAAGACGTCGTAGAAGTCGCCCGCGACGGTTCTGGCCGGCCGGAACCGGACGTGGATCTCCCAGTCGTCCGGGTCGGGCAGCGACTCCGGCAGAAAGCCCAGCTGGATCTCCCGGCCGATCTCCAGTTCCCGCTCGTAACTGAGGAGTTCCGCGTGCGAGGCCACGTCCTCCATGGTCCGGCTGAACGCGGCCTTGGCGTGGCAGTCGCGCAGCCGGGCCCGCACCAGGTCGGGGTAGAAGGGCGGCACGAGGTAGTCGGCTCCGGCGTGGATGTGGCTGCCGAGCAGATGCAGTTCGTGCTCGGCGAAGGCCACCACGGTCGGCCGGGACCCCTCGTCGTCCAGGCGCCGGGCCACCGCCCGGACGGTGTGCGGGCTCAGGCTCGCGTGGGCGAGCAGCACCTCGGCGTCCGGGAGCAGGCCGGGGCCTGCGCCCAGGACGTCGCCCGGGGTGCGCGTCCACACCTGGGCGCCCACGTCGGCGAGTGCCCGTTTCAGTTCGGCGGGCAGCCGCCGCTGCTCGTCGAGGACCACGACCTTCGTACGGTCGGGCCCCGGCTTCTGCGCCGTGGCGGTCTGCAGCGTCTGTGCCATCGGATGCCTCTTCTTCTATCCCGCTGCGGGAGCAGACGGGGCGCCGCAGCCCTGCCGGCGCATCACGAGCGTGCTGACATTGCGGCCGGCCACCAGCTCGTACTCGAAGGAGTCCACCGCGGTGAACGCGAGGTACACGCCGAGCCCGCCGATCTGCCGCTCGGCGAGCGGCACGTCGAGGGCGGGCGGCTGCATTCCCTGCCGTGGGTCGAAGGCCGGGGCGTCGTCCTCGAAGCGCACCCACACCTGGTCGTCGCCGATGCCGCCGTCCACCGCGATCTCGCCCGGGGCCCCCCGGTAGCCGTGCATGACGATGTTGGTCGCCAGCTCGTCCGCGGCGAGCCGCAGCCGGTAGAGCTGGCTCTGGGCGAGCCCGGCCCGGTCGCCGAGAGCCAGCACGAACGCGGCGACCGCGTCGAGGGAGCCGAGGTCGGCCGGGATGCGCAACGCGGGCGCCCCCGGCTCGCGCGGCGTGCGGACACAGGTGCCCGTCGGATCGGGCCGGGTCTGGGCACCGGAGGACGCCGTGGCGCGGGCCCCGTGGTCGAACGCCATGTCGCCGCGCCCCCTTCAGCCGTCGATCAGGTCGATGCTGTGGTCGAAGCCGGCCAGTTTGATCGTCCTGGCGACCGGCTCGGCGGCGCCGACCACGGCGATCCGCACCTCGTCGCCCATCTTCTGGCGGGCGAACACCAGCGAGCGCAGGCCCGCGCTGGACAGGTAGGACAGCTGCTCCGCCCTGATCACCAGTTCGATGGCGCCCGCCTTCGCGGCGTCGTCGACCGTGTCGTGGAACCGGCCCGCGGTGGAGGCGTCCAGCTCGCCCTTGATCTCGATGGTGGCGACCTTGTCGTTGATCCTGAGCCGTACGTCGAAAGACATGGCACTCCCCTTCGGTGATGCGTCGACGAGCCGTGGTTGAGCGCTGGTTGCCCGCTCCGTGGTGGGCCGGCCGACGAGCACGACCAGGCTGTGCGCCCCGAGCCGGTAGCGCCCCGGGTGCTCGAGGCGCGGCTCGGCCCCGAGCGGATGCGGTGCGCCGCCCGCCGCGGTGTCGGCGAACAGATGCCAGACCTGACCGGCGGGCAGCTCGGGCAGCTCCAGGTCGTGGCCCTCCCAGTGGGCGTTGACCGCGAGGTAGACGTGGTCGTCGGGTGTGGTGCCGCCCTTGGCGTGCCGGCCGCAGCGCAGCATGCCGAGCACTCTGCTGTGCCCGGACCAGTCCGGCTGCCAGGCCCGCACCCCGTGCCAGCTGATCTCGGGCAGTCCGCTGCCGACCCGGTCGGTGCCGTGCGGATGCTCGGCGGTGCGCAGCACGGGGTGGGCGTGCCGGAACGCGATCAGCGCCCGGGTGAAGGCGAGGAGTTCGGTGTTGGCGGTCGGCCCCTCGGCGAGTCCCCAGTCGAACCAGGACAGTTCGTTGTCCTGGCAGTAGGTGTTGTTGTTGCCGAGCTGGGTGCGGCCCACCTCGTCGCCGGCGAGGATCATCGGGACGCCCTGGCTGGTGAGGAGCAGGGCGAGCAGGTTCTTCATCTGGCGCAGCCGCAGGTCGCGTACGTGCGCGGAGGCGCTGGGGCCTTCCTCGCCGCAGTTCCAGCTGTGGTTGTCGTTCGCGCCGTCGTTGTTGTTCTCGCCGTTCGCCTCGTTGTGCTTGTCGTTGTACGAGACGAGGTCGTTCAGCGTGAAGCCGTCGTGCGCGGTGACGAAGTTGACGGAGGCCGTCGACGTACGCCCCTGGTAGAGATCGGGTGAGCCGGCCAGGCGTGTCGCGAGCTCGCCGACCAGGCCCGGTTCACCCTTGATGAACTTCCGTACGGTGTCGCGGTACTTGCCGTTCCACTCCGACCAGCGGCCGTAGTTGGGGAAGTTGCCCACCTGATAGAGCCCGGCCGCGTCCCAGGCCTCGGCGATGAGTTTGGTGTGCCGCAGGATCGGGTCGTGCGCCAGCTGTTCCAGGAGCGGCGGATTGGGCAGCGGGCTGCCGTCCGGGGCCCGGTCCAGGATGGACGCGAGGTCGAAGCGGAAGCCGTCGACGTGGTACTCGGCGACCCAGTGGCGCAGGCAGGAGAGCACGAAGTCGCGGACGACCGGGTGGTTGCAGTTGACGGTGTTGCCCGTGCCGCTGAAGTTGTAGTACTCGCCGTTCGGGGTCAGCATGTAGTAGGTGGCGTTGTCGAGGCCCCGGAACGAGATCGTGGGGCCCTGCTCGTTGCCTTCGGCGGTGTGGTTGAAGACCACGTCGAGGATCACCTCGATGCCCGACCGGTGCAGTTCCTTGACGAGCGACTTGAATTCGTCGGCCTGCATGTTGAAGCGTCCGGTCGCCGCGTAGCCCGCCTTGGGGGCGAAGAACGAGACGGTGTTGTAGCCCCAGTAGTTGTGCAGCCGCTCACCGGTCGCCGGGTCGGTGCGCGGGTTGTCCAGTTCGTCGAACTCGAAGACCGGGAGCAGCTCCACGCAGTTGACGCCGAGTTCCTTCAGATAGGGGATCTTCTCCCGCAGTCCGGCGTACGTCCCCGGGGCCTGGACCCGGGAGGAGGGGTGCCGGGTGAAGCCTCGTACGTGCATCTCGTAGATGACGAGGTCCTCGGTGGGGATGCCTAGCTGGGTGTCGTCGCCCCAGTCGAAGTCGTCGTTCACGACCTGTGAGCGATAGGGGTAGACGTTGTTCCAGTCGGGTTCGGCGTCCCATACGTCGCGGCCCGCGATCAGCCGGGCGTACGGGTCGCTGAGCACCTTGCGCCGGTCGAAGCGGTCGCCGGCCACCGGGTCGAAGGGCCCGTCGGCACGGAAGCCGTACTCGAGGTTCTCCAGGTCGAGGCCGAACACCGTCATCGCGTACACGCTGCCGGTGCGGAACTCGGGCGGGAACACCAGCTCCGCGGTCGGCTCCTCGGCGCCCCGTTCGAAGAGCACCAGGCTCATCGAGGTGGCGCGGTCGGAGTAGACCGAGAAGCTGACCCCGCCGGCCACCGGATGGGCGCCGTACGGGAACGGCCGTCCGGCACGTACCCGGTAGCCGCCGATCCGGTGCGTGGGGAACTCGTCGACGCGGGCCGTGGGACTGAGGTCCTGAACGCTGTCGGTGTTCATCGGCCGGCCCGCTCCAGCTCCGTGTCGACGTCGTCGCCGATGCGGAAGAAGTCGAGGAAGCCGGTCGCGTTCATCACGAAGCGCACCTCCTCCGAGAGCCCGACGAGGGTGATCCCGGTCTCCACCTGCTGCGCCCGCCGATGGACGATCAGCAGGGTGCGCAGGCCCGCACTGGAGATGTACGAGATTCTGGTGAGATCGATCAGCACCTCGCGCTCGGGACGTACGAAGGGCAGCAGCTGCGCCTGCAGTCCGCCGGACGTGGTGCTGTTGATCTCGCCCTCCAGCACCACGACGGCTATGTCACCCTCGGCCCGCGAGGTCACCTTGATGGTCATCCGGAGACCTCCGCGCGGGAGCCGGCGGCGAGCCGGACCTTGATCTTCAGGCGGCCCGAGGTCTCCGGGAGACGGACGGTGAGCGCCTCGGCGTCGTAGTCGGAGTACGGCTCGCCCTCGATCTCGACGGACTCGATACGCACCGAGCCGGCCGGCAGCAGATCGGGCGCGACACGCAGCGTGCGGTCCTCGACCAGGGCCGGGTCGGGCTTGAACCAGAAGTCCATCGCCTTCCCGCTGATCAGCAGGTTGTTGTAGACAGCCGCCAGGTAGCAGAGCTCCGCCGAGTGGTACATCGACATGGAGTGGCTGCCCTTGTGGCGCTCGACGCCGAGCAGATACGGCAGGCCGCTGGCCAGGACGTTGAAGTAGACGGCGCCCTCGTCGTGGTCGAGGAAGAACGCGTTGTAGAACGACTGGGCGTCGCGCGCCTCGGTCCGGAAGTCCTCGCGGCGGGTG
The DNA here is from genome assembly GCF_044460245.1 of Streptomyces sp. NPDC050145. Taxonomy (NCBI): domain Bacteria; kingdom Bacillati; phylum Actinomycetota; class Actinomycetes; order Kitasatosporales; family Streptomycetaceae; genus Streptomyces; species Streptomyces sp. NPDC050145. The sequence continues at coordinate 33,248 of NZ_JBITJS010000026.1, forward strand.
ATGCCGGCCAGGACGAGGTAGGCGAGGATCGCCTGCTCCTGCTGCCACCAGGCCTTGCGGTCGTGCCAGGTGAAGCGGAACCGGTCCTCGCCGTCGGCCTTGGTCCGCTCGACCACGTCGTACCAGCCGCCGCGCTGGCGGTCGCTGCCGGCCTCGGGCATGGTCGCGCCGATCTCGGCGGCCGTCTCGAGGTAGGCGTCCTTGGGGCGCAGCGAATGCATCCGCATGAGATTCCAGGCGATCTTCAGGTTGTGCCCGACGACCGCGCGGTTCTGCTGCCAGCCGTGCGTGGTGTCCGCGGACCAGTCCTTGTGGAAGCGCTCCTGCACGAAGGGGCTGTTCTTGGTGTCCGGGAAGCGGTCGACGATGGTGTCGAAGGTGTACTCCAGCATGTCGGCGTACTTCTTCTCACCGGTCGCCAGATACAGGTTGATCAGGTACGCGGGCGCGTGGTCGCCGACCGAGTTCCAGTTCTTGCGGGCCTTGTTGGGGCCGAGCGAGTCATGGTCGGGGCTGAGCAGGATCGGGTCGATGTGCGAGAAGTAGCCGCCCTCCTCGGGGTCGAGGTAGAAGCGGTCGAACAGCCGGATGGTGGCGTCCGCGTCGGCCTTGATCCGAGGGTCGCCGGTGACCCGGTAGGTCTGGACGGGACCGGCGAGGGCGTAGATCTGCTCGTACGCCGGGAGCGCGTCGTAGTCGTCGCCGAACTCCGAGGTGAAGAGCTTCGTCTCGATGTCGCCGTCGACCTTGAGGCCGTGGTACCAGTACGTGACGTTCTCGTCGGTGTCGACGAACCGCATGTGCTCGCGCAGATACTCGGTGCCGCGCTCGGCGACCTCCAGGTACTCGTCGTTGCCCGTCAGCTGGAAGGCGGAGGCCATGCCGTAGACGAGCCGCGAGATGGTGTCCGTCTCCTGGACGTGGCTGCCGGTCTTGTCGCCGCTGAGCCGGATCTCGGTGCGGTAGTCCTTGAAGTCGACCGGTCCCTCGCCGAACTGGGCCTTGCGGTAGAAGCCGGCGATCTCCTCGATCTGCCTGACCCACCAGCCGGCCTCCTCGAACCGGAAGTCGTCGCTGTTGCGGCCCAGGAAGATGAGCCGCTTGGCCTCGAAGCGCAGCCGGTCGGTGCCGCCCTGCGGATAGAAGATGCCGTACGCGATGACGTACGCGCCCTCGACGACGAGTTCGTCGATGTGGCCCGAGGCGTCCTGGTAGGGCTCGCCGAGGTTGTGCAGCAGTTCCGCGCTGGGCCCGCCGTCCAGGGCCACCTCGAAGGCGCGCCCGTCGGCGGTGTCCACCGTGAAGGTGCGGGCGGCCCGGTCGAAGCCGGTGACGCGCCCCGCGACGGTGTCGGAGAACGTGAAGTTCACGATGCCTGATGTCTCGGTCATGCCGGTCACGCCCCTCGCTGCGCAAGCTCGTCGATGATGGTCCTGGCGAACAGATGGCAGTGGTCTCCGGTGCGCGCCGTCACCAGGTCGCCGTCGACGACGACGTCCTGGTCCACGTAGTTGGCGCCCATGTTGCGCACGTCGCCGAGCAGGTTGTTGTGGCAGACGACCTTGCGGCCGCGTACCACGTACGGAATGGACGCGGCGAGCCACATGCCGTGGCAGATGATTCCCTTGACCACCCCGGAGCGGGCGAAGGCACGGCGCAACAGGTCGGTGGCGGGGGCGAGTTGCTCGATGTCCTCGGTGTAGCGCAGCCGGTCGGCCACCATGCCGGAGGGCACGATCAGCGCGCTGTACTCACGCAGCCGGCGGTCGTCGACGTCCTCGAGGCTGCGGGTGACGGTCAGCGGGGCCCGGTACTCGTGGCCGCTGAAGGTGATCGACTTGTTGCCCCACAGCCGGGTGATGAAGTCGACCCGGGCGCCCTCTTCGGCGAACCGGCGCTGGTAGTAGGCGATCTCGGGCTCGTAGAAGTCGCTCTCCGCGAAGACGGCGATCTTCTGGCCCGAGAGCACGCCCTCGCGGGCGGGTGTCTCAGCCACGGTCTGCCCCCTCGGTGATGCGCAGGTCGATCAGGAACGGCTTGTCGTCGGCGAGCATCCGCTTGACCGCGTCGCCGACCTGGTCGGGTGAGTCGACGCGCAGCGCGTCCACGCCGAAGCCCTGGGCGATCTCGGCGAACCCGAGGTCGGGGTCGGCCAGGTCGAAGGGCGTCGGGTGCCGGTGCAGCGGGATGTCGCGCTCGCGCCAGTACTGCTCGATGTTCAGGTCGAGCAGTTTGTAGCTGCGGTTGTTGCAGATCACGAACTTGGCGCCGACGCCGTGGCGGACGGCCGTGTAGAGCGCCTGGAACGTGTACATCGAGCCGCCGTCGCCGGTGAACCCGATCACCGTCTTGTCCGGGTGGGCGAGCTTGATGCCGATGGCCCCCGGGATGCCGACGCCGAGGGAGCCGCCCCGGGTGGAGAACCAGTGGCCGGGCAGCCGGCCGGGCAGGTGGGCGTTGAGCGGCCCGGCCGAGGTCAGGGCCTCGTCGAAGACCATGACGTCCTCGGGGACCTGGGCGGCCAGTTCCTTGAGGAAGGCGGTCAGCAGCGAGCCGTCGTCGGCCGGCCGCGCGGGCTGTTCGGCGCGGCGGGTGGCGAGCCGCCGGGCCGCGTTCTCCCGGTCGGCCGCGGAGAGCGCCGTCTCCAGGTGCCTGCCGAGCGCGGCGAGTGTGGCCTTGGGGTCGGCGACCAGGCCGAGGCTCACCGGGTGGTTCTTGGCGATCTCGTAGCTGTCGAGATCGATGTGCACGATCCTCGCGTCGCCCCGGAACGGGTCGGTCAGCTGGGGGAACACCTCGGGGAACACATAGGTCCCGACGATCAGGACGGCGTCCGCGTCCTTGACGACGTTCTCGCTGACCTCGCCGAACATGTGGCCCAACTGGCCGCGGTAGAGCGGATGCCGGGCGTCGAGGTTCACCTCGGAGAAGTCCACGCCCCACACATCGGCCCCGAGCTGCTCGGCCACGGCCGCCAGCTCGTCCTGCCCGCCGGACGCCGAGACTCCGTCACCCACGAGGATGAGCGGCTGCTCGGCGCCGGCGAGCAGCTGTGCCGCCTGCTCGACCAGTGAATCGATTGGGGCGGACCGTGTGTCGAGGAAGGTGCTCCTGAGGACGGGCTCCTCGTTGAGCGCGTCGAGCACATCGAGAGGAAGGGCGACGAAGACCGGGCCGCGCGGCGCCGTCATGGCCGTCTTCATGGCCCGGCGCAGCGTCCTGAGCACGGACTTCGGGTCGGTGACCCGGGTCGCGTACTTGGTCACCGGCTTGGCCATGGCCACCAGGTCGGCCGCCATCTGCGCGTCCATCGCCTCGTACCGCACACCGGCCTCACCGGCGATCACGACGAGCGGCGAGTGGCCGCGCTTGGCCTGGTAGAGCATGCCGATGGCGTTGCCGAGACCGACGCCGCTGTGCAGCTGAAGCAGCGCGGGGCGTCCGGTGGCGCGGGCGTACCCGTCCGCGATGCCGGCCGCGACCGTCTCCTGCAGCGTCAGGATGTACTGGAGGTCGTCATAGTCCTCCAGTGCGTCCAGGAATCCCTGCTCGACCGTTCCTGGGTTGCCGAACATGTACGGGATGCCGTCAGCGATGAACTGCTCGATGATCGCCGCATTACCCTGCCTGGCCATGTCGTCCTTCTCTCGGTTTCTCGCGGTCGAATGCAGCTGACTGCGGCTGTTACCAGCCGAAGCGGCGGAGGCCGTCCTCAAGAACCTCGACGACCTTTTCGCCCGTGAGATACGAGTCCGGGGTGGAGCGGCCGGTGATGAACGGGTAGTCCACGATGACCGAGGTCTCCTTACCGAAATTGCCGTGGTAACGGCCCTCGGGACCCGTGGCGTCGCGCAGGATGTACTCGAGCGGGTACGGCGGCGGACCGATGACGAAATCGGTGCCGAGGAATCCGGTGCCGTCCTTGTAGTCGTATTCCTTGCAGTGACCGGTGACGTGCTTGCCGTAGATGATGGAACGGCCGCGGTTCTCCCAGTCACGGGCGAAGGCCAGCGGCGTGACGCCGTAGCACTCGGCCGCGATCGGCTTGTCCGCGGCCAGGAACGCCAGAATGATCTGGTGCACCCGCTCGTTGTTGGCGATGTCCACGACCGGGCCGCTGCCGCCGACGATGAGCAGCGCGTCGTACGCGTCGAGCTCCTGCGCCACGGTGTCCACCGCGTGGTGGTAGGCCTCCAGCTTGCGCAGGTAGCCGTCGTCGGCGGTGTACGGGCGCTCCGGCAGCCAGCCGGCGATGTCGATCGGGTCGTCGAGCCGGTCCGACGCGTCGATCCGCCGGGTCAGCTCGGCGACCTTCTCCGAGGTGACCGACTTGCCGAGCGGCGGGTCGATGTACTCGGGATCCATGGACGGCGGCAGGGCGTGCGCCCGCTTGCCGGTCGGCGTCGCGAAGTCCACCTCGTAGCCGCGCTGGTCGAAGTGGTGCAGGGGGCCGACGAGCTCCTCGCCCCAGTAGCCGTACTCCGACAGGATCACAAGGATCTTCTTGGCGTTCTTCCTTGCCACGCCTGCTCCTTCGGTCATCGTTTCAGGGACCGGGGCCGCGCGCCGCGACGGAAGGGGGCGGCGCGGCAGCCACCGGGGTCTGCGGATCGGCCGGGCGGTCAGCGGGGATCGGGGCCGATGATCCAGTTCTCCTTCGAAGCGAGGGAGAAGACGTACTTCGGGTCGGCGATCCGGTCGCGTGCGGCCGCGACCTGCTCGGTGAAGTACGGGGAACGGAGCGCCGCTTCGAGGGCGGCCACGTCGTCGAACCAGAGCTGTTCGACGCTGTCGAAGTTGGACTCGCCGAAGACGTAGGCGCCGTCCACGGTGTGCGCGTGCAGATAGCGGCGCAGCCCGGGGGTCTCCTTGACCACGTCGGCGTACTCGGCGAGGGACTCCTTGCGGTAGTCCTCGAGGGCGAGGCCCGGCCGGCGCTTCTGCAGCACGGTGAGCTTCACCCAGTCCTGGCCCTTGGCGAGCGCCGGGCCCGGCACGATCTCGTGCGCGGTGGTGTCGACGAGGATGGTCTGCCAGAAGGCGGCCCAGTTGGGCTCGTCGAGGCGGGCGCCCTCGAGGAACTCCGGGGTCTGCAGCGAGGCCAGCTGCTCCTCGCCGTTGGCCAGCCAGATCTCCGCGATGCCCTGGTGGGCGAGGGCCGGGGTGCCGAGGTTGCCCTCGATCTCGACCACGGTGTCGACCAGGTACTTGCGGATCTGCGGAATCTTCGCCGCGTACTTCACCGCGTGAACATTCACCCAGTAGTCCTGGAACTCCTGAGCGGTCATACCCGGCTTGGGCGCCGCCAGAATGAACTGGTGGATCATGGGAATCTCCTTCGTCCTCCGCGGCGCGAATGGGGATTACACGCGCAGAGAAATGCATTCCGGAACGTGCTGGACCAGCATGTGGCGCGGCGTGCACGGTGGGCAAAGAAGACCGTCTGACTTCCTGACCTACGCCCTGGAGCGGCGCATGCCCCGAATTACACCTTGAGTTCGGGGGGATGAAGAAAGTAGTTCGCGGCCGAGGCCGCCTGGGCGCCCTCGTGCACCGCGGCCGTCACCTGATGGGAATGCAGCGCGGTGAGATCGCCGGCCGCGTACACCCCCGGCACGGAGGTCTTCTGCTCCGAGTCGACGGCCACATAGCCGAAGTCGCCGAGCGCCACCCCGAGCTGCCGGGCCAGGCCGGTCTCCGGGGTGGCCCCCTGGAGGGAGAACAGGGCCTGAAGGGTCAGTCGCCGGCCGCCTCGGGTGTGTACGGCCGTCAGCCGGCCGTCCGAGCCCTCGACGTCGGTCAGCCGGTCGTGGACGACCGGGATGCCGGCGGCGGTGAGCCGCCTGCGGTAGGGCTCGGTGATCTCGTCGCTGCGGCTGTTGGTCAGCAGCCGCACCCGGTCGGTGAGGCTGTGCAGCTGCATCGCCTCGGCGGCCGCCAGATCGGTGTGCCCGACCACGAGGATGTCCCGGCCCTGGTTCTCGTAGCCGTCGCAGGTGATGCACCAGAACATCGACCGTCCCACGTACTCCCGCCAGCCGGGAAAGTGCGGGAAGTGGTCGAGCACCCCCGTGGCGAGCAGTACGGTCCGGGCCCGCCAGACGTGGCCCTGTGAGCGCAGCGTGAACCCGGTGTCGGCATCGCCCTCGACCGAGGTGATCAGGTGGTGGACGATGCGCGCGTGCGGGTACCGGCTCAGTTGCTCGGCGGCCAGTTTGCGCAGGTCGACCGTGGCGATGCCCTCGGGGAAGCCCAGGTAGTTGTGGTTGACCTGGTGGTGGGTGGAGCGCCCGTGGCCGGTGTCGAAGACCGCCACGTCGCGCCGGTAGCGGGCCAGATAGATCGCCGCGGACAGCCCGGCCGGTCCCCCGCCGACCACTGCGGCGTCCAGGAGCGGCACCGGCTCCCCGTCCTTCACTGCTGCTCGGGACACTTCGGCACCCCGTCCACCGCCTCCCGCATCGGACGCCATCACCGGGTGGTGAGCCGTCGGACGGCTGCCAGCGGAATCGGCAGCCACCCGGGCCGGTTGTGGGCCTCGTACAGGGCCTCGTACACGGCCTTGTCCGCTTCGAAGGCGCGCAGCAGCACGGGCTCCCCCGTGGGGTCCGTCCCGCCCGCCGCGCGGTATCCGGCGCAGAAGCCCCGCCGGCTGTGCACCGCCCAGGCCGAGGCCCGGCGGGCCAGCCGGGTGCCCCGTACGTCCTGCGGCGACTGCTCCCCCGGCGCGAGCCCGAGCACCCCCGCGAGCGCGTGGTGCGCGGCGTAGTCGAAGGACCGCAGCATCGCGGCGACATCCCGCAGCGCGGGCTGCAGATGACGCCGCTCGGCCTGCGGCCTGCCCGGCTCGCCCTCGAAGTCGATCAGCACCCAGCCGTCCTTGGCCCGCAGCACCTGGCCGAGGTGCAGGTCGCCGTGGATGCGCTGGGTGTGCAGCGGATGGCCCCGGCGTACGACATCACCGAGGTCCCGGTACGCACCCCGCAACGCCCGCTGGTGGGGCCGGAGTTCGGGTACCTGGGCGGCCGCGGCCTCGAGCCTCCCGGTGAGCAGGTCCACCAGCTCGTCGACGTCCTCCCCCGTGAGCTCCTGCCTGGCCAGTCGGCTCTCCAGGGCGGCGTGCACCTGTGCGGTGGCCCGCCCCAGCCCGGCCGCCTCGACCGCGAATCCACCGATGGGGGCCACCGACTCGCACTCCCCGAGGATGCAGGCCCGTGCCTCCTCGACGGCGATGTTCCAGCCGTCGCCCCGGTTGGGCACGAACTCCTGCAGGATGCCGAGGGTGGTCTCGCCGCCCGGCATGTCGGGCGAGGTCTGGATCCAGGCGAGCGGCGCCGCGCTCGGCACGTCACCGGCGCGTTCCAGCGCCGCGAGCATCTCCAGTTCGGGGTTGGGCCCGGGCACCAGAAGGCGCAGCACCTTCAGCATCGCGCGAGACCCGTACGCGATCGAGGAGTTGGACTGCTCGGCGGTGCTGAGCACACCGGGCAGGCCCTGTGGCACCTCCGCGCCGGGTATGCGGTGGAACTGCACCGTCCCGGAGCCGCCGCTCTCGGCGCCGCCTCCCTCGGCGAGCAGATCGAGCAGCCGGCCCGTCAGCTCGGGGTCCACGGTGGCCTCGTAGAGCTGGGCGCCGTTCGCCGTCCTGCCGATCCGTGCGGCCGCCGACTCGTCCGGCAGCGGCGATGCGGGGCCGCGGACACCGATCAGGAGCTGGTACCGCTCCTCGTGTCCGGTCCGCACCACCGCGAGGACCAGCGCCGGGTCACCGGGCGCGACCACCTCGACCAGGAGGGGCTCCACGGTGGGCGCACGGTCGCCCTTGTCCGCGAACCAGCGGCGGGTGCCGAGCCACGCGGGCAGCAGCCGGCGCAGGTCCTCGGCGAGTTCATCGCTGTCGAGCTCTTCGGATATCAGGGTCATGCTGCGGACACCTTCGCGGTACGCGGATCGGACGGGGCGGGCGCGGCCTGCCGGTCCGCCGCGAGCACCGTGAGGGCGTGCGCGAGCGAGACCATGGTCATGTGGTGGTGCCAGCCGCGGAACGAGCGGCCCTCGAAGTCCCGCAGGCCCACCCGGTCGCTGACCTCGGCGAGATCGCGCTGGACCCGGCGGCTGAGCATCGCCGTGCGGTAGACCGTGCCGAGCCGCGGCTGGGACAGATTGGAGAGCCAGTACTCGCTGGGGTGGCGCCGGCCGGGGTCGGCCCACGCGGCGAGGAGCACCAGATCCTGCAGTTCGGTGCGGCCGGACGGGCCGGACAGGCGGACCCGGACGGAGCCCACGGTGGTGGCCCTGACCGTGCCGGTCACGTGGTCCACCCACTCGACGGGCAGGCGGTGCCGGCTGACGGCGGTGAGCAGTCCGGCGGGCTCGGCGGACCGGGCCCCGGGGCGCGCGGGGGCGTGCGGCCCGACCTGACGGAGCTCCAGGGCGGTGTGGGAGGCGGACGGGTCGACGCGGACCACGAAAGGTGTCTTCAGATCGGTGAGGTCCGCGCAGACCGGGTGGGGGTCACTCTCCCGCAGATCCATCACGACGGGCCGCACCGGCAGCCCCCATTCGTTCTTCATCCGGCCGATCGAGCCGGTCGCGCACTGCTCGGGCGGGCAGGACCCCACATGCTCGGGGATGGAGGCGCGCTTGCGCATGCCCGGCTGCTCGGTCCAGCACTCGGGCAGGGCGAGCCGCCAGTCCACCGGGCAGCTCGCCCGGTCGGAGGCCAGCCAGACGCCCATGGTCTGCTGGCAGTTGACGACGCGTCCGATCTGCGGCACGAACTGCCGTTCCACGCCCACCGACTGGTCGCCGACCTTGGTGAGCACCAGTGGCTCGACGACCCAGGCCCGCGTCGGAGCCGCCTCGTAGAACTGCCGCGCGAGCGCGTGGCGCACCTCTGCGGCGTCCCACGGCGACTTGCTGATGAATTGGTAAAGACTTTGCTCGGTTCCGGCGCCCACCTGCTGCGCGAGTGCCCGCATCGTCTTCTTGCCCTTGACCGTGAGGAGCGCCCGGGCGTACTGCTCGCCCCAGCGCCGCTGATCGCTGCGCGGAATGGAGGAAAGTGTCACGGAGAGGAACTCCGAGACAATTTCCGATGATTCCACCGACGGCATGTCGGTGGGCAGTTCCAGTGCGTTCTCCACGGCCATTGCTCAGCCCTCTCCTCCACTGACTTCCGCGCATTCCGGTTGGCTGCCGGAATGACTGTTGAATGTCGAGGATTCGTTTCGGTCGTTCTCTCGCACCGCGTCGGGGCAGGGGGCATCGACCGGGCACCCTGGGGATGACGGGAGTGGTGCCGCTCGGCAGCGGCGTCGCCTTGGATTCCTCGATGGACACCGGGGCCGGCGGGCGGGTGCGGCAGCACCCTCGAGGCCGGCACCGGCCCCGGGTCCGTCCCGTCGGCGCGGGGGAATGAACCGACGGGGGCCTGGCGGGGCGGGGGGGTCGGCACCCCACCCCGTCGTCTCGTACCGGCCGGACGCTCAGGGCCCGGCCGGAGCCCTCGGGGGGAGCCGGACGCTAGGCGCCCCAGCGCTCCAGGACGCGGTCCGGGCGGAGCCTGCCGAACATCTGGTCCCAGTCGGCCGGCGGCCGCCCGGGCTCGTTGTAGAGCTCGAAGGTGCGGCCGACCGCCGCCGGTCCACGCAGCGCCGCCACACTGGCCTCGGCGACCGCGGACCGCGACACCCAGCCGTCGCCCCGGTCGTCCTGCTCGAGGCGGACCCGGTCGCCCGCGATGCGGTCGTCGGTGAGCCAGCTGGGGCGCATGACGGTGTAGGGCAGACCCGATTCACGGACCGCGTCCTCGCCGCGAAGACGCCAGTCCAGGAGCCGCCCGTAGGCGTTCATGGGGTGCTCGCGGCGGGTCACGAATATCTGGCTGATCAGCACGAAGTGCGGACGTCCGCCCTGCTCCATCGCCGCGGCGAGCGCATTGCGCACCCCGTCGTGGACGGTGGTCTCGGGGCTGTCGGGCCCGGAGTCGGCGGTGCCGGGCTCCACGGTGAAGACGATGGCCGAGCAGCCGCGCAGGGCGTCGGTCAGGGTGTCCGCGTACCGTACGTCGGCGCGGTGCAGTTCCACTCCGAGCGGCAGCCGTCCGCGCTGCGGATTCCGGCTCACCACCCGTACTTTGACTCCTTCGTCGAGCAGCCTGCGCGTCACCAGACTGCCGAGCCTTCCGGCCCCACCGATCACTGCTACGGGGCTGTGCATGGTCCTCCCCTTTCGGTCTTCCTACGGGGACTTCGCCGTCACACCCAGCGCAGGATGTCGTCGGCGCTCTTGAGTTCCGTTTGGGCGGGCAGGCCGACCAGGGCCGGCACGCTGAGGCGCGGGTACACGATGACCCCGCAGAGCCTCGATCCCGGCCAGAGCACGGCGCCGTCACCGATGGCCGAGTAGCCCTCGAGCCGGAGCGGCCTGCCGCGCTCGGAGTTGGCCTCGGCCATCGGGCCGACGTACGAGTCCGAGATGTCGGCGTACGCGCCGATCACCGCGGACTCGCCGCAGGCCGAGCGGACCAGCGTGGAGCCCTCGCGGACCTCCGCGCCGTCGCCGACGTCCGCGTGCTCGAGCCGCACCCCGAGGCCTATCTCGACGTCCCGTCCGATGCGGACGCCGGCTCCTATCACCACCGAACCCTCTTCGATCTTCTGGGCGAGGGTCGTGCCGGTGATGTCGTCCTTCATCTCGAGACTCGACTCATGGATCCAGTACCGCGGTTCAGCGCGGTCGGGTTCGTCCATCAGCCGGTTCATCTGCTCGTACGCGCCGTTGAGCACGAGTTGGACGGTGTCCAGGTAGTCCGGGACATTGCCCAGGTCACCGAGTCTGCCGATGGCGTGCGACATCACCGGGAGACCGCGGGAGACCAGCTCGGGCAGCAGGTCGCCGCCCCAGTCGAGGCGTTGGTGGGACCTTCTGAAGAGCTCGGGCTCCCGGGCCAGCACCCGCAGCCGGGCGCAGTCGACCAGGTACATGCCCGCGTTGGTGGGCAAGGTGACCGCCGGGTCCTGTGCGACCTGGGGGAACAGCTCGCGCAGCTGCTCCGCTCCCGGCTTCTCGACGAAGCCCTGTACGCGGCCTCGCGTGTCGGTGCGCATGACTCCGTACTTGCCCGAGATCTCCTGTGCCGTACGTTCCACGGCAGCCACGGTCACCAGGGCGTCGCGCTGCGCGTGTGTCCGCTCCATCGCCGACAGGTCGAAGTCGAAGAGCGAGTCGACCGGCAGGACCAGGGCACGGCCCTGGAGGTCCCACTGTTCGAGGTTGTGCAGGGTGGCGCCGGCCGAGCCGACGTTGTAGCGGTCGAACCGGGAGCGGGAGTAGGTGATGTCCACTCCGTAGCGTTCACCGTGGCCGAGCAGCAGCTTGATCTGGTTCCGGTTCTCCAGTCCGTGGGTGACCACGTAGAAGCGCCGGATGCCCTGCTCGCGGCAGGCCTCGATCACCCACTCGATGAGGCGGCGCCCCACGAAGGGGATCATCGCCTTGCTGCGGATGTAGTCGGCGGACTCGAGGGTGATGGGCTTCGCCCGCTCGCCCCGGCCGCCGGCGAGGATGATGCCTACGGTTTCCTGCTCCTGGTTCGCACTCATCACGCCCCCTGCGAGTTGAGTAATCGACGGTCCGACAAATAAATCCGGACGCGCTACGCCTTGGGACTCGGCCCCGGCTGCGGGGTGCCCCAGTTGTCGTCATTCGGGGTGGCTATTTCCGCCTGCGCAGAACGCTCTCCGACGGTCGCCGTGTGCGCCGTGAATCCGAGCGTCAGCGCCAGAGCCAGCGCACCCATAATCGGCGTGATCTTCCGTGTGAATTCCATGATTTCCTCCCGTTGGCCGAAAGCCCCTCAAGCTTCCCGCTAGCGAGAATCATGCCGGACTCAAGGCAGGGATTGATGTTTAGGTAGCATCGCGATCACGCAATGTAGGAACCAGAAGGGGGAGCAAATGTGTAGAAACCCGGACATTTCCCCGCAATCCAATGTCGTACGGCTCTGCGCGCAAGGCCTGGAGCGCTACGAGGCGGCACTCGCGAACGGCCCCGTTTCGGGCGCCATTCCGGATTGCCTACTGGAGTTGGGGCTCATGCGCCCGCTGGCTGAATCCTCCAGCACGTACGCCGCCGTACCCCCTGACATCGCGGCCGGTGACCTGGTCCACCCCATGGAGCGGGCCGTGCTGATCCAGCAGCACACCATCGCGGCAGTACAGGAGGTGATCTCGGAGGCCGAGGCCATCTACCGCAGGCAGCACCGTGAGTCGGCCTTCCCGATCCGCGTCCTGCACGGCGCCGGGGTGATCCGCTCCGCGTTACGGGAGGCGAGGCTGGAATGCCAGACGGAGGTACTGACCGCCCAGCCGGGCGGCTCCCGGCCACCGGAGACACTCGCCAGGACCATGCCCGACCAGATCGCCAAGTTCCGCCGTGGAGTGAAGCAGCGAACGCTCTACCAGCACGCGATCCGGGCCCACAGCCCCACCTTGGCGTACATCGAGCAGATCACCGCCCAAGGCGCCGAAGTCCGCACCCTCAACGAACTGTTCGACCGGCTGATCATCTACGACCGGTCCGTGGCGTTCATTCCCGACTCGCGCTACGACGAGGACGAAACCGCCCTGGCCATCGAGCACCCCGCGATCGTCCAGTACCTGATCAAGGTCTTCAACCACGCCTGGCAGCGAGCCGATCCCATCACCTTCGGCCAGGACCAGGTCCGCCCCCCGCTCATGACCGACGAGACCCGCCGCAACGTCCTGCGCCTCATGGTCGAGGGCCACACCGACGCCGCGATCGGCTCCCGCCTCGGCGTCAGCGCCAGGACCGTCTCCAGCCACATCAAGAAGGCGTCCGACCTCATCGGCGGCCGCAGCCGGGCCCATCTCGCCTATCTGCTCGCCAAGTCCGACCTGCTCGAGGGAGCCCCGGCCACCGTGGCCGAGTCCGCACCGCCCTCCGTCTGACCGTCCGAAGCACCTTCGCAGTGGGGCCGGGGCCCCGATTTCAGCCCCCCACGCGGCCGACGCCGACCGCCGCGAGGACCCCGGCCGGCCCGTCCTCGACCCGCACCCCGGTGACCACGCACCCGGGCAGCAGCGGGCCGAGCGCCTGCCGCACACCACCGCGACCCAGATCGCCGATCACGGTGAACTCCCAGTGCTTTTCGGCGAGTTGACGCGTGACATCCGCCAGATGCTCGTCGTCCAGATAGACGAGCCGCACATGCGCCAGCTCGGGCGCCATGGACTGCGCCCGCAGCGCGAGCCGGGTCCCCTCCTCGCCCACCGAGATCAGGCACGCCCCACCCGCCTCACCGGCCGACACCCAGTTGAGCAGGGGCAGTTCGCCCGCGCCCCAGGCCGGCGACTCGTACCGCGTGTCCCGTCCGGTCTGGATGTAGTGCGGCCGCCCGGAGCGCACCGCCGCGCGCACCACCGCCCGCATCTCCGCCTCCCCGTACGGCGCCGCGATGGTCACACCCGGCTGCCGGCGCAGCGCCGTCAGGTCCTCGGGCGGGTGGTCGTACGGCGCCAACACGGTGGCCCCCGCCCGGAGGTAGTCGAGCGTGAGCCGCAGATTCTCCTTGGTGTCCGCCCCGGGCTCGGGCGGAACGAGGGTGGCGAAGGGCCGGAACCCGGCCGTGGCAAGCCCGGCGGCCATCTGCACCATCGCGGCCTCCGCGGCATGCAGGGCGAAGAACCGGTCGGGGTGCGACTGCTCGAAGGGGTGGCGGCCCTCGACGCTCAGGGCCTCCAGACACACCACCCGCTCGTCCTCCGCCGCGGCCTTGGCGAGCTCCTCGCAGTACGCCGCTCTCCCCGCGAGTGCCATCCTCATCCCCTCCGCCCCGCAGATGAGCCGCGGAGCTCCCCATGCTGCACGGTAGTTCGCAGGTCAAGGGAGCTGCAACGCCGTATTGGATCGTGAAATTGTTCGCACGGTGGCTGTCCGGCTCATCCTGTCGAGGAGTTCTGACTGCCGCAGGGTGTCACGGGTGTCCGGCGGGGTTCCGGCGCGTACCGCGGCGGCGAAGGCGGCCACGGTGGCCGCCACCTGGTCGTTCGGTTCCAGGCGGATCTCCTCGGCCTTCGCGCCTCGGTGGAGGCCGATCACGGGGACGTCCCCGGCGGGCGGGGTGAACGCCCGGTCCACGGTCAAGCTGCCCTCGCTGCCCCGCAGCTCGTAGGCCGAGCGGTAGGTGTGCTCCATGCCGAAGGTGATCTGGGCCGTGACGCCGCCGGGAGTGCGCAGCAGTGCGGCGCCGGAGGTGTCGACCTGCCGTCCCGCCCCCTGGACGAGGCAGGCGCCGATGAGGTCGAGCTCGGGGCCCAGGAGGTGGAGTGCGGCCCGCAGGGGATAGATCCCTACGTCCATCAGGGCTCCGCCACCGAGCTCCGGCCTGTACCTGATGTCACTTTCCGCGAGCGGCGGGATGGTGAAGGCCGCGTGGAACGAGCGCAGTTCGCCGAGTGCTCCTTCGGCGATCAGGTGCCGCACGGCTTCGTGCCGGCGGTGATGGACGAACATGACGTTCTCCATGAGCACCAGGCCACGGGAGGCGGCGAGCTCGAGCAGGTCGCCGGTGCGGGTGTACCGGGTGGATATGGGTTTCTCGGCGAGGACGTGTCTGCCCGCGCGCAGCGCCGCCTCGACCCATCGGGGACGCAGGGCCGCGGGCAGGGGCACGTAGACGGCATGGATGTCGTCCTGTTCCAGGAGCTCTCCGTACTCGTGTACGGCACGGCAGTCGAAACGTTCCGCGACCTGTCGTGCCTTGTCGGGGTCGCGGCTGGCGACCGCCGCGACCTCGATGTCGGGGCTGGAGGCGAAGGCGGGAAGCATCCGGCGTACCGCGATGTTCGCGCATCCGATCACCCCGACCCGGAGGGGGGCGGTCATCGGGTTCCGGTCTTCATGGCGTTGAGGCAGGCAAGCATGGTGCGGGCCTGGACGTTGAGGTAGTGGCTGTGCTGGACCAGGTAGGTGAGCTGCGCGGGGGTCACCCAGGTGTAGCCGGACGGCGGATCCAGTGGGGCGTCCGCCTCGATGACGAGGCAGCGGCTCTCGGCGTTGAGGAAGCGGCCTCCCTCCTCGGAGTGGACGACGTCGTAGCGGATTCGGTCGCCGGCGGCGTGGAGCACCGTCTCCGCGAACGGTGGACGATCCTTCTCCGGCAGGTGGGCGTAGTTGTGCGGGGTGTACTGCACGGTCGGGGCCAGCTCGACGGTGTCGACGAGGCCCGGTTCGACCCGGGCCTGTACCAGTACATGGGGGGTGCCCTGGATCTCGCGGGTGAGGAAGGCGTGGATGCCCTGGCCGACCGGCTCGAACAGGGGCTGGGTCCAGCCGGTCACCTCGCGGTTTCCCGCCTGTGCGGACACGGCCACGACGTCGAAGTAGCGGCCCGTCTCGTGTTCGATGGCGCTGTCTCGGCGCTTCCAGCCGGGGAGCTTGTCCAGCGGGGCGGGTTCGGTGCGCACGCAGTGCCGGGTGCGCTCACCGGTGATCCACGAGAGCAGTTCGGTGTCGGTGTGCAGAGCTTCGCCCGCTGTGTCGTCGGTGGGCAGGCACGACAGCACCGTGCGTGAGTCCATGTTGATGACGTTGTCCCGGTGCAGCAGCTCGTTGATCTGTCCGAGGGTGAGCCAGCAGAAGTCGTCCAGCAGCGGCACGTCGCCTGCCGCCTCGACGACCATGTTGCGGTTGGCTTTCCGGGAGAACCATGAGCCGTGTTCGGACTGGCGCACGTCCACGATGACCCGGCCGCGGTCCGGGCCGACGAAGTGTTCGATGTACTTGACGTCTCCGCCCTGGTGGGCCTTGGTGTAGTTGCTGCGGGTGGCCTGGACCGTGGGTGAGAGCTGGAGCAGGTTCGGATTGCCCGGTTCCATCTTCGCCTGCATCAGGAAGTGCAGTACTCCGTCGAACTCCTTGACGAGGATGCCGAGGACACCCACCTCGTGCTGCCGGATGATGGGCTGGTACCAGTCGCTGTACGGGCCGTCGCCATGAGGCTGACCCTCTTCTGTGAAGTGCAGTCCTTCGACCGTGAAGAAGCGGCCGCTTCGATGCGCCAGGTTCCCGGTGTGCTCCTGGAACGACCAGCCTTCCATTTCCGCGAACGGTATTCGGTCCACGCGGAAGGTATTGGCTCTGCGTCGTTCGGCCAGCCAGTCGTCGAAGTGCTCGGTCGGCAGCTGCACTCCCTGGTTGGTTGCGGCCGATGCGGCGATTCGGGCCGGCAGGCTCTGGACCTCACGCCTCTGGAGGACATGGGACGGCATCGACGTAACTCCCCTGGCTTCTGGTGATGTGGGTGGGGCAGGTTCTCAGCCGCGCTCGGCCACGAACTCCTTGATGGTGGCGACCACGTAGTCCAGCATTTCGTCCGTGAGCCCTGGGTAGACGCCGATCCAGAAGGTGTGTTCGGTGATGATGTCGCTGTTGGTGAGGTCGCCGACGATGCGGTGGGGGCGGCCGATGTAGGCCGGCTGCCGGGTGAGGTTTCCGGAGAAGAGCCGCCGGGTTCCGATCTTCCGT
Source organism: Streptomyces sp. NPDC050145 (assembly GCF_044460245.1). NCBI lineage: Bacteria > Bacillati > Actinomycetota > Actinomycetes > Kitasatosporales > Streptomycetaceae > Streptomyces > Streptomyces sp. NPDC050145. Next base: position 49,799 of record NZ_JBITJS010000026.1, read on the forward strand.
TCTTCGAGGCGTGCGACCAGTTCGGCGCGCGTGAAGCGGGCCTTCGGGTCGACGGTGATGACGAAACCGAACCAGCTCGGCTCGGACCGCGGGGTCGGTTCGGGCAGCAGCAGGCCCGGAAGGCCGTCCAGGCCTTCGCGCAGCCGGCGCCAGTTACGGCGCCGTGCCTCGATGAAGCTGTCGAGTTTGGCGAGCTGCGTCAGGCCCAGCGCCGCCTGGATGTCGGTTCCCTTCAGGTTGTAACCGACGTGGGAGAAAATGTACTTGTGGTCGTACCCTGCGGGCAGGTTGCCCATCTGGTAGTCGAACCGTTTGAAGCAGGTGTTGTTCTTGCCCGGTTCGCACCAGCAGTCCCGTCCCCAGTCGCGCAGTGATTCCACGACGCGGGCCAGGCGGAGGTTGTCGGTGAGGACGCAGCCGCCCTCGCCCATGGTGAGGTGGTGCGCGGGGTAGAAGCTGACGGTGCTCAGGTCGCCGAAGGTGCCGGTGATCCGGCCGTCGTAGAGGGTGCCGACCGCGTCGCAGTTGTCCTCGACGAAGAAGAGGTCGTGGTCCTGGGCGAGCTGGGCCACCTCGGCCACTTCGAAGGGGTTGCCGAGTGCATGAGCGATGATGATCGCCCGGGTCTTGGGGCCGATCGCCTGTGCCACCCGGTCGGCCGTCGTGTTGTACGTCGGCAGGTCCACGTCCACGAAGACGGGGATGAGCCCGTTCTGCAGAATCGGGTTCACGGTGGTGGGGAAGCCGGCGGCGACCGTGATCACCTCGTCCCCCGGTTTGAGGCGTCTGTCACCGAGCGTCTCGGAGGTCAGAGCGGAGACCGCGAGGAGGTTCGCCGACGAGCCCGAGTTCGTCAGATGGGCCTTGCGCCGCTTCAGGAGCTTGGCGAAGTCGGACTCGAACTTCTTGGAGCTGGGCCCGGCCGCGATGCGCATGGTGAGTGCGGCCTCGACGATGGCGACCCGGTCCTCCTCGTCCAGCACCGCGCCGGACGGCCAGATCTCCGTCACTCCGGGCTTGAACCCTGCCTCTGGTGCGGTCGCCCGGTGGTAGTCGCGGACCGCTTCCAGCACGATGTCCTTGCTGTCAGTCATCGTCATTCCTTTTCAGTCGGCCGCGACTTCGGTTCCGTACTTGACGGACTTCCACCAGTCCGGGTTGTCGCGGTACCACCGCGCCGTGGCGGCCAGGCCCTCGTCGAATCCGGTCAGCGGCGCATAGCCCAGTTCTTCGCGGATCTTGGAGTCGTCGATGGCGTACCGCAGGTCGTGTGCCTCGCGGTCGGCGACGTGGCGGATCATCTCCTGCCCCAGGCCTGTCAGATCGAGCAGGCGTTCGGTGATGGCGCGGTTGGTCCGGTCGTTGCCGCCGCCGATGTTGTAGATCTCGCCGGGCCGGCCGTGGTCGAGGACGAGCTGGATGCCGCGGCAGTGGTCGTCCACGTGCAGCCATTCGCGGATGTTGCGTCCGTCTCCGTACAGCGGCACCTGCTTCCCCTCGAGCAGGTTGGTGACGAACAGCGGGATGAGCTTCTCGGGGTGCTGGTACGGGCCGTAGTTGTTGGAACAGCGGGTGATGGAGAGGTTCACCCGGTGTGTGGTCCAGTAGGTGCGGGCCACCAGGTCGGAACAGGCCTTGGAGGCCGCGTAGGGGCTGTTGGGCAGCAGCGGACAGTCCTCGGTCCAGGAGCCCTCGTCCACCGATCCGTAGACCTCGTCGGTGGAGACGTGCACGACGCGCTGGACACCGCTGTCCAGCACGGCGTGGAGCAGCGTCTGGGTGCCGAGGACGTTGGTGCGGTAGAACGCGCCCGCGTCGGCCAGCGAGCGGTCCACGTGGGATTCCGCGGCGAAGTGCACCACGGCGTCATGTCCGGGCAGCAGTTCGTGCAGCAGCTCCGCGTCGCAGATGTCGCCCCGGACGAACTCGAGACGCGGGTGCGAGGCCGGGAGATTGCCGCGGTTGCCCGCGTAGGTCAGCTTGTCCAGGACGGTGACCCGGGCGTTCTCCCAGCCCGCGTACTTGTTCGCGAGGAGGTTGCGGACGAAGTGGGAGCCTATGAAGCCGGCTCCGCCGGTGACGAGGATCTTCATGCGGCGACTTCCACTTGGGTGTGGTCGCCGACGACCAGGCGGTAGCGGTCCGTGATCTGTGTGGTGGTGCCGACGGAGGCGGAGCGGCCGACGAGGGAACTGTGCAGGCCCTGCACGCCGGTGACCGATGCCCCGTCCAGGACGATGGAGTGCGCCAGGCGGCTGTTGACCACCGCGCAGCCGCGTCCCACGGAGGTGTGCGTGCCGATGTGGCTGTCCTCCACCACGGTGCCCGCACCGATGATCGCCGGCCCCTCGATGCGGGAGCGTACGATGCGTGCCCCTTCCTCGACGACGACCGGCCCCACCAGCACGCTGGTGTCGTCGACGGTGCCGTCCACGGAGGGCCGGAGGCTGTCCAGGATGCGCGCGTTGCACTCCAGGACGTCCGCGACCTTCCCGGTGTCCTTCCAGTAGCCCTCGTACTCGCTGGCCCGTACGTCCGCGCCTTGTGTCACCAGCCACTGGATCGCGTCGGTGATCTCCAGCTCGCCGCGGGCGCTGGGCTCGATCGCCGCGATCGCCTCGTGAATCGCGGCGGTGAAGAAGTACACCCCGATCATGGCCAGGTCGCTGCGCGGCCGCTGCGGCTTCTCCACCAGGCGCAGTACCTCACGGTCGGGCCCCAGCTCCGCCACGCCGAAGGCTCGCGGGTCCGCGACCTTGCGCACCACGATGTGGGCTGCCGGGCGGCCGGCGGCGAAGTCGTCGGCGATGTCGGAGATTCCGTCGGGCAGCATGTTGTCGCCCAGGTACATCACGAAGTCGTCGTCGCCGAGGAAGTCCCGGGCGATGGCGACGGTGTGCGCGAGACCGAGGGGGTCCTCCTGGCGGATGTAGGTCAGCTCGGCTCCGAAGCGCGACCCGTCCCCGAGAACCTGCGGGATCTCGTTGTCGCGGCTGTTGACGATGATGCCGATCTCGCTCACGCCCAGGTCCAGGATGTTGCGCACGACGTATTCCAGGACCGGCGTGTTCGCCATGGGGATGAGCTGCTTGGGCATCGAGTAGCTGAAAGGCCGCAGACGGGTGCCCGATCCGCCGGCCAACACCAGAGCTTTCATAGTGGTCCTCTCACTTCGTGTGTGCGGACGTCAGCCGCGATGCTCCGCGGTCAGCCGCTCCAGTACCGGAATCACGTCCTTCGGCGCCGGGGCGGCCAGCATGTCCTCGTACAGGTCGCGGGCCCCGGTCCGGAACGACGGTTCCGTCAGCAGCCGGACAAGGTCTTTCCGCATGCTGTCGACATCGATCGCCGCGGGGTCGATGAGCAGTCCGGCACCCCGGCCGCTGATGTGCTGCGCTATGACCTTCTCGTCCCACATCGGGATCGGCATGATCAGCTGCGGTACCTGGAACGCCACGCAGGCACCGGAGGTCCCGCCGCCGCCGTGGTGGATGACTGCCGAGCTCGTGGGCAGCAGCTGGTTGAGCGGTACGTATCCGATGGCGCGGATGTTGTCCGGGAGCGCGCCCACGGTGGCCAGCTGGTCGCTGTTCAGCGTGGCGACCATCTCCAGGTCGAGGTCGGACACGGAGTCGAAGAACTCCCGCAGGGGGAAGCCGCCCTGCGAGCCGTCGAGGAGCCGGCGGGTCTGGCCGAGTGTGAACACCACCCGGGACCGCTCGGGCCGGGTGTGCAGCCACTTCGGAAGCGTGCCGGCGCCGTTGTACGGGATCCAGCGGACCGGTACGTACCTCAGATCCAGCGGGTACTGCATCCGCGCCGCGGTCAGGTCCATGGTCCACTGGCCGACCAGCGTGTCCTCGGTGAAGTCGAGACCGTACCGCTCCAGCACCGGTCCCAGCCACGGCATCCACGGGTCCTCCGTCAGGCCGGAGGCCGGATCGGCCAGCTCCTGCAGCGTCCTGGAACGGCACAGACCGACGTTGTCCATGCCGAACAGGAGGCGGGCGTGGGCAGCACCGCAGGCCCGCGCGGCCACCGCACCGGTCGGAGCCAGTGGGTCCCACAGCACCAGGTCCGGCCGCCAGTCCCGGGCGAATTCCACCAACGTGTCCAGGACCGGCCGGCGGCCGCCGCTGACCGACTCCGGCGGATAGTGCCCGTCGAGCAGGTCGATCAGCATGTCCCGGCAGGTGCGCCAGGCGTTCTCGTCGTCCGGGTCGATCGACGCGGTACGCCGGTCAGGACGGTTCGCGGCGGCGAGCAGGGGCGCCAGCGATTCGGCGAGTTCCTCCTTGCCGCCCAGGGGCACCGCGGTAAGTCCGGCCGAGGCGATGTTCGTAAACAACTTCGGGTCGAGCCCGGCCTCAGAGGTGGCCAACACGACTTCGTGACCGGCGCTCTGCAGTGCCCATGCCATGGGGACGATGGGATAGACATGTGACGATGCCGGGAAGACGTTGAAGAGAATACGCATCGCTGACCTTCCTTGAGATTGTCGGTACGACGCTTTCGGCTGCCGTTCGCCAGCAGCGTGCAGGCCGGTTCTAAAGGTCCACTTGCGCTGTGCGCCCACCCCGCGATTCATGAAAGCGGGAGGTCGGGCAGCAGCGGATCCTTTTCGGTCCACGCCCTGAATCCGGCCCCGTCGGTGGTCAGGATGCTCACGCGGTCCCTGCCGCGCTCCGGTTCTCGATCGACTTGCGCACGGCCGCCGCGACCGTGCGCACGTCACCGTCGCTCAGGCCGGGATGCAGGGGCAGGCACAGCGTCCGTTCCGCGGCCCAGTCCGAGTGCGGCAGCTGAAGGCTCTGGGAGCCGAAGGCGGGGACCTTGTGCAGCGGGGCGTAGCGGAAGGTCGTGTAGATGCCGTCCTGGTAGAGGTCGCCGGCCAGATCGTCCCGGATCTCCGGGGCTGTCTGCACCCAGTAGAAGTAGTGGGTGGACTCGTGGCCGTCCGGCAGGGCGGGGGGCAGCTGCAGCCCGGGCACCTCGGCCAGTTCGCGGTCGTACAGCGCGCAGATCTCCTGGCGGCGGCGTACGAACTCGGGGAGCCGGCGCAGCTGCACGGCGCCGATCGCGGCGGTGAGGTCGTTGCCGATGACACGGCGGCCGGGCTCGGGGATGTCCATCTCCCACCAGCGGGAGGAGACTTTCGCGTGGCCGAAACCGCTGGGCTGGGCCAGCCCGTGGTAGGCCAGCCGCCTGGCCCGGGCCGCTCGTTCCCGGTCCTTGAGGTAGATCATTCCGCCGTCGCCGGTGACCATGACCTTCATGGCGTCGAAGCTCCACATGGCGATGTCCCCGAACGAGCCCACGGCCCGGCCGTCCACCCGGGAGGCCACCGAGCAGGCGGCGTCCTCGACGAGTGTGACGCCCAGCTCCCGGCAACGGTCCGCGATGCGGACGATGTCACCGGGTGAGCCCCCGTAGTGCAGGACGATCACCGCCCGGGTCCGGGGCGTGAGCACCTGCTCGATGTCCTCGACCGTGGGGTTGAGGGTGCGGGGGTCGACGTCGCAGAAGACCGGTCGGGCACCGCAGCTGAGTACGGCGTTCGCGGCGGCGACGAAGCTGAGGGACGGCAGCACCACCTCGTCGCCGTCCTGCAGGTCCATCGACTCCAGGGCGAGGAAAAGCCCTGACGTGCCCGAGTTGATGAAGACGACATGCTCCGCCGGCACATCGATGTGCTCCGCGAACGCGGCCTCGAAAGCCCGGGTGCGCGGGCCGTGTCCCAACCATTTGTCATCGAAGGTCTCGGCAATCGCGGCGAGTTCCTCCGCTCCGACTTGAGGCTGAAAGAGATTGATCATGACTACCTTTCGTGTCTCCGGCTGATAGCGACGTCAGAACGATTCGAGTGGATTTCCCGAACGTGTTCGCTCCCTGCGAGCACACGACGGCGGGGCTCCATCGTGTGCCGCGGCGCTAAAAGTCCGGCAAAGCGCCGGTCCCCGGGCAGCGCGGAATGCGGCTGTTCTTCAGCCGTGACCATTCAGGGATTCTGTTCGGGCCGGCCCTGTGACGGTTTTGGCGGGCTGCGCGCAAGCGGGACTTCAGTGTGCGGGGCCACGCTCGTCGGGGGCGCGCACCGGCGCCGGCCCCGCCCGTGAGCGCGAGGAGAGGACCAGCGATGCGGTCGACGTACGACGAGGATGTGCGCACGTCCGGGCTCGCGGGCCCGCCGGACCCGCGCCGCTGGGCGGTGCTCGCGGTCCTCTCCCTCGCCCTGTTCGTGATCATCCTCAACAACGGGCTGCTCAACGTCGCGCTGCCCAGCATGATGCACGACCTGAGCATCGGCATCGGCACCGCCCAGTGGATCGTCGACGGCTACTCGCTGGTCTTCGCGGCCTGTCTGCTCACGGCGGGCACCCTGTCCGACCGGTACGGCCGCAAGCGGGCCACTCTGCTCGGTGTCGTGCTGTTCGGCGTCGGCACGCTCCTCGCCCTCACCGCGGACGGTGCGGCCCAACTCGTCGTCGCGCGGGCGGTGATGGGCGTGGCCGCGTCCCTGGTCATGCCGGGCACCCTGTCCATCCTGGTGGACGTGTTCCCCGAGCGGGAGAGGCCGCGCGCCCTGGCCGTCTGGGGCAGCGCGTCCGCGCTGGGGGTGGCCGTGGGACCGGTGCTCGGCGGCGCCCTCGCGGGCCACTTCTGGTGGGGCTCGGTATTCCTCGTGAACCTGCTGCCGGTCGCCGTCGTCCTGGCCGCGGGTCTCCTGTTGCTGCCGGAGTCGGCGGCGCCCGTACCGCGGCCGCTGGACCCGGTGGGCGCGGTGCTCGGCTCCGCGGTCATGGTGGCCCTGGTGTTCGGCGCCATCCACGCCTCGGGCGAGGGGTGGACGTCGGCCGCCGTCCTCGGTGCGTTCGGCGGCGCGCTGGTGTGCCTCACCGGCTTCGTGGCGTGGGAACGGCGGCACCCCAGCCCGATGGTCGACTTCGCGCTGCTGCGCCGCCCCGCCTTCCTCGGCGCGAGCGCCGGCATCATGCTGCTCTTCAGCGGGCTCGCCGGCACTCTGTTCACCCTCACCCAGTTCCTTCAACTCGGCCTGGCGTACGGTCCGTTGAAAGCCGGCCTCGCGCTCGCCCCGGTCGCGGTCGCGGTCGGTGCGGGCTCGTCCCTGGCCCCGTGGCTGGCCCGGCGCACCGGGCCGCGCGGCGGCGTCGGCACCGGTCTGGCGGCAGCCTCGGCCGGCGCCCTGACGCTCGCGGCGGCCGACGGCTACGCGGGTGTCCTGCCCGGGCTCGCGCTGCTCGGCGTGGGCGTCGGCCTGGCCCTCGGGCCCGCGACGGACACCCAGTTGTCCTTGATCCCGCCCGAACGGTCGGGCAACGCGGCAGCCCTCGGCGACACCATGATGGAACTCGGCAACGCCGTCGGAGTCGCCGTCGTCGGCACCGTCCTCGCGCATGGCGCGGTCGGTGCCGCGGCGCCCGGCGCCGGCGTCGAATCGGCCGCGACAGCGGGCTTCGTCACCGCGGCGGTCATCGTCGCGGCCGGCGCGGTGCTCGCCGCACTGCTGCTGCCCGGTCCGGCCCGCCCCGCGGCGAACGAAGAGGCGGGCGAGCCGATCGTGCGCACCCCGCACTCCGGTGACGAGGCGCCTGTCCGGTCGGCCTGACCCCGGATCACGCAGCCCGGATCACGCAACCCGGATCACGCAACCGGGGTCTGCTCGCTGTCCGCGTCCTGCCCGGCCGCAGCGTCACGGGGAGGTGCGGGACGCGTCCGTGAAGATCTCATATGCCGAACCCCATGTTTTCAGCCTCTGGCACATGCTCCTGTCCCTGTCGGTGGTGGCGTGCTCGTGCGACTGTCGCCGCGGAGGCCTGAAGAAGGTCTGCACAGTGCGGAAGGAGAAAGGGAGATGGAGATCGGTGTCCTCGGGCCGCTCGTGGTGACGGTGCACGGTCGGTCCCTTGTGCCCAGCGCGGCCAAGTCACGGCAGGTGCTCGCCCTGCTCGCGGCCAACCTCGGCCGGCATGTGTCCCTGGACGCCATTGTCCGGGAACTGTGGGACGGCACGACTCCCGGCTCCCCCACGGGCGTGGTGCAGACGTATGTGAAGCAGTTGCGGCATTCCCTGGCCGTCGCGCTCGGGCCGGCCGACGGGACGGATCCCAAGGAGCTTTTGAGCCGTACGCACACCGGTTACGTCCTGAGCCTGCCGGGCGCCGAGGCGGATGCCAGTACCTTCGAACGGCTGGCGATGGGCGGCTGCAGAGCGCTGGCACAGCAGGAGGCCGCTGAGGCGGCGGCGCTGCTGGACAGGGCCGAGGACGTGTGGCGCGGGCCCGCCCTCGCCGATGTGCGGACCGGACCGGTGCTGCGGACCGAGGCACGCCGCCTGGACGAGGTGCGGCGCGCCGCGATGGAGCATCGCGTCACCGCGTACATGATGCTCGGCCGGCACTCCGAAGTTCTCGGCGAACTCAGCGCCATGACCGCCCGTTACCCTCTCCAGGAGGGTCTGCACGCCCTGTTGATCGTGTGCCTGTACCGCTGCGGCCGCTCCGGTGAGGCCTTGGAGGCCTTCCGCCGGCTGCGCGCGGCGATGGTGGGTGAACTCGGCATCGAGCCCTCGCACCGCCTGCAGCGACTGCACCATGCCGTCCTCCGCGACGATCCCGCGCTGGACTCGGCTGCCACCGGTTTGGCTGCCTTTTAGCAGGAGGCCACACGCTCGTCGCACGCCTGCCGGGCCGGCGTGCGTGCTGCTGCCGGGTCCGGCGCGCCCCGGGCGCCGGGCTCCGGTTCACGGGGGGCTGGGGGGTCGGGGGGCGGGGAAGGATGCGCCGGGGGATTCTGTCCGGCGCCCCGCCGGCCGGCCGTTCCCCTGACCGACCACACCGTTCCACACACGCACTCTGGGAGCCACCTTGCCAGTCGCCTCACGTTCCTTACTCGGCCGCGTCTTCTACAGCGGACCCACGCTGGCCGAGCTCCAGCAGCACTACGCCAAGGGTGGCCTCATCGACGACCGGGCGCCCGTGACCGCCGTCAGCAGGGTGCGGATCGAAGCTCCCCCGGCCACCGTGTGGCGGCTGCTGCACGACCTGCCGGGCTGGCCCTCCTGGGTGCCGGGAGTGACCTCCGTGCGGCAGGGGCCGAAGGGCACCGTGCCGGACGAGCAGTTCCGCTGGAAACTGGGCGGGATGCCCATCAGGTCGACGCTGGCCGTCGTCGAACCGCTGCAGGAACTGTGCTGGACCGGCGTGCTCGCCGGCACCCGGGCGGTGCACCGCTTCCGGCTCACCTCCGCCGACGGCGGACACGCCACCGACGTGCTGTCGGAGGAGTCCATCGGCGGCCCGCTCATCGCCCTGTACTTCCCCAGTGCCAAGCTGCGCACCGTCCTGCAGAACTGGCTGGAAGCCCTCAGGACCACTGCCGAGACTGCTCAGACGGAGGTTCCCCGGTGACTCACACGACTCTGGCGCTCGCCAACAACGACGTCGTGCTCGGCATCCGCTTCCTGCTCGAGGTGACCTCGCTGGTCTGCTTCGGCATCTGGGCCTGGCGCAAGACACCGTCGCCGTGGCGCTGGATCACGGTGGTCGTGCTGCCGGTGGCCGTCGGCTGGATGTGGGGCACCTTCGCCGTGCCGGACGACCCGTCGCGCTCGGGCGAGAGCGACGTCCACACGCCCGGCCCGCTGCGGCTGCTCCTCGAGCTCGCTGTGTTCTTCGGCGCGGTGGCGGCTCTGTATCTCGCGGATCTGCGCCGGGCCGCCCGCTGGCTGCTGGCGATCATGGTCCTCTACCAGGTGCTCGCGTACGACCGCATCGGCTGGCTGCTCAGCCACTGAGCATCGGGCGGCAGGCATGCCGCGAGATCGGTTTGGCTGTCTTTTAGCGGTCAATCACATACTCGTGGCGTGCCTGCCGGCACCCGCTCCACCCTGCGTCGAGACGTCCGGCCGGTCGGGCAGGTGCCCGTGCGCGTCCGCACACCGGGACCCGGACGTCCGCCGCCCTCCGGTCCGTCCTTCTCGCCGCCCACGGTGCCGCGGTCCCGGCAGGCGTCCAGACAACCGGACGAGCCCGAGGCGGAACGGAATGACACGCTACTTGTCCCACACCTCCCCGACGGACGGCACCGAGACCGAGGTGCGGCTGTTCTGCTTCCCGTACGCGGGCGGCGGGGCGTCGGCCTACCGGCGCTGGCAGCAGGGCCTCGACGCACACGGTGCGGGCGCCAGAGTGGTGCCCGTCCAACTGCCCGGCCGCGAGGGCCGGATGACCGAACCGCGCTTCACCGACCTGCACGCGCTCGTCGCCGACCTCGACGAGCAGCTGGACGCGGAGCTGGAGCACCCGCACGTGTTCTACGGGCACAGCATGGGCGCCCTCGTGGCGTACGCGCTGGCCGCCCGGCGGCAGCTCCGCGGCGCGCCGCTGCCCATGGCGCTGGCCCTGAGTTCGTACCGGGCGCCGCACCTTCCGGCACCGAAGATCGCCGACCCGGGGGCGAGTGACGAGGAACTCGTGGCCTCGCTCGCCGCGTTGGGCGGAATCCCACGGGTGATCCTGGAGCACCCCGAGTTCCTGGCGGCGCTGCTGCCCGTCGCCCGCGACGACCTCCAGCTGTGCACGACGTCGTTCGCACCGGACGCGGAGGCCGTGCGGGTGCCGCTGCACCTGTTCATCGGGGCCAAGGACCGGCTCGTGTCGGTGCCCGAGGTGGTGGCCTGGCGGCGCCACGCGGGACGCGGCTACGAGGTGCGGGTGGTGCAGGGCGGGCACTTCTTCATCCGCGCCCACGAGGACGCCTTCCTGCAGGAGCTCGCGTCCGTGATCCGCCGGTACGACCGGGCTCCGGTGCTGGCCGGCGCCCTGTCCGCCTGACAGGAGACGTCCCGCGGGCAGCCCGCCGGAGGGAAGGCGGACCGCGCAACCGCCGCTACAGCCAAGGCCCCCACCATGGCCGAAAGGCACCCCACAGCCGACGCACCACCAGGTTCTCCCGCGGTTTCGACCCACTTTTCTCCCCAGATATCCAGGAGCGGATGTGCAGGACGACCGGGCGCAAGCCTTCATGACGACCTTGACGCAACAACTCGCCGCCGTGCGCCCCGAGACGGCCCAGCGGCACATCACCGAGCGGTCCCGGCTCACCGGAGACCTCGGTCTGGACTCGGTGGAGTTGGCCGAGCTCTTCGAGCGCATCCGGGAGACGTACGCGGGAGTGGAGATCTCGGACTGGCTGGCGACGGCGACCCGGGCGGAGGGCGACACGGTCGGCAGCCTGGTGCGCTACCTGGCGGTCGCGGTGCCCGAGGAGCGGCCGCTGGTCGCGGGGAGCGCCCGATGACCGTCACGCAGGACGCGCCCGCCCGCACCGACTTCGTCGCGCTCGCCGAGGAGCTGGCGGAGCGGTTCGCCGGCCGGGCGGCGGAGCACGACCGGGCCGGCGACTTCCCGCACGAGAACATCGCCGAGCTGGTCTCCTCCGGCTACACCGCGATGACCGTGCCGCGCGAACACGGCGGCGGCGGCGCGGGGCTCGAGGAGCTGTGCCGGGCGCAGGAGACCCTCGCGACCGGCTGCGCGAGCACCGCCTTCGCGGTCAACATGCACGTCCACGGCATCGCGATGATCGCGGGGATCGGCGGCCTCGCCGCCGAGCGGGCCTACCGGGCCATCGTCGAGGACGGTTCGGTGATCGCGGGCGGGTTCAGCGAGCCCGGAGTGGGCGGCAACTGGTGGCATCCCACCACGAAGGCCGATCCGGTGGAGGGTGGCTACCTGCTCAACGGGCGCAAGGGCTTCTTCACCGGGTTCCCCGCGGCGGACCTGCTGTTCCTGTCGGCTGCCCGCACCGACGACCGGGGGCTGCCCGAGCCGGTCGGCTTCCTGGTGCCCAAGCCGGAGCACGGGGTGAGCGTCACGGCCGAGTGGGACGCGGCGGGCATGCGGGCCACGGGCAGCCATTCGCTGCTCCTGGACGACCTGTTCGTCGCGGACGCGCACATGGTGGGGCAGCCGGGTGCGCTGCCGCTGATGTTCATCCAGGGCGTGCACTGGGCGTGGTGCAGTTTCGCCTCCGTGTTCCTCGGGATCGCCCGCGGGGCGCTGGAGACCGTGGTGCGTGAGCAGCGCGGCCGCACCCTGCACGTGCTGGACCGGACGGTCGCGCATCTGCCGGGCGTGCAGTTCCGGGTGGCGGAGATGCGCACCAAGCTGGCGGCCGCGGAGGCCCACCTGTACCAGTCGGTGCGGGCCGATCACGACGCGGCGATCGCCGAGGATCCGCTGGGTCATTACATCGAGATGAGCGTGATGAAGAACAGCGTGTGCCGCCTCGCCCACGAGGTGGTGTCGCTGGCGATGCAGGTCCAGGGCGGTTCCGCGCTGATGTCCTCGCATCCGCTGCAGCGCGCCTACCGGGACGTGGTGGCCGGGCTGCTCGTCCCGCCGAACTCCGACGTGACCGCCGAGTGGGCGGGCAAGCACGCGCTCGGAGTGCCGGTCTTCGCCGAACCCCGTTGGGAGGGCTGAACGACATGACCACCGCCACACCAGTGAGGGCCACCGAACGGGCCGTGCGCTGGGCCGAGTTGCAGGACAGCGCCCGGGCCCTGGCCCGCCGTTTCGAGGAGCGCTCGCAGACCGCGTACGGGGCCGGCGAGTTCGTCGGCGAGAACATCCGTGACCTGGTGGACGCCGGGATCACCGCGATCAACGTGCCCGCGGACCTGGGGGGCTTCGAGGCGACGCTGGAGGAGAACACTCGGCTGCTGCGGATCATCGCGGGGGGCTGTGGTTCGACGGCGTTCACGTTGGCCATCCACGCGGTCCTGACCGGCTCGATGCGCAGCGATCTGAGCGTGGCCGTGCGCGAGCGGATGTTCGGCGCGGTGCGCGACGGGGCGTTCGTCGTGGGCCCGTTCACCGACGAGGGTTCCGGCGGCAACTGGGTGCGTCCGTCCACGACGGCCCGGCGGGTGCCGGACGGTTTCGTCCTGGACGGGCTGAAGCACTTCGCCACGGGTTACGACGCGGCCACGCACCTGGTGGTGACGGCCGGTCTCGACGACGCCCACCTGGAGCCGCCGTTCAACCTGGCGGCCTTCTTCGTGGAGAAGCCCGACGAGGGTGTCGAGGTGGTCGCCCCGTGGAGCGGCTTCGCCCTGCCGATGACGGGTTCGCACTCGCTGAAGCTGGACGGTCTGCGGGTCGACGCCGATGATTCGGTGTTCCCCGACGGGCTGACCCCGCTGTTCGTGATGGCACGTCAGCAGTGGGGACACTACTGTTTCGCGGCGGTGTTCCTGGGGCTCGCCGAGCGGGCCTACGAGCTGGCCGTGGAACGGACCAGGGGCCGCGCCACGACGGCGGTGTCCGATCTGGCCCGGCTGCCCGGCATCCAGTTCGCGGTGGCGCGGATGCGCTCCTCGCTCGCCACGATGGACGCGCTGCTCACCGAGTACGCGACCCGGCACGTGGACCCGGGCGAGGACCTGCCGGCGTTCGTGGCCGACACCTGCATCCCGAAGTACCACATCACGAACGAGGCCGAGCACGTCGTCGCCACCGCGTTCGAGGTGATCGGCGGCTCCGGTATCCGGGACGGCTCCCGCATCGGGCAGATCTGGCGGGACGTCAAGGCGGGGCCGCTGCTGCCGTTCACCAACGACATGGCCCGCGAGTTCATCGGCAAGGCGACGCTGGGCATCAGCCCGGTCGAGACCCCGAGGTGGGTGTGATGTCCGGGGCACTGGCGATCGACAACGAGTACTACGAAGAGGTCGGCGACGACTGGTGGGACACGGAGGGTCCGCTGCGCGCCCTGCACGAGATGAACCCGGCCCGCACCGCGTACTTCGACCGGATCATCAAGGAGCGTCACCCGGGCCGGTCCGCCGACACGATCCGCGTCGTCGACCTGGGCTGCGGCGGCGGGCTCGTCGCCGAGGAGCTCGCCGGCCGCGGCTACCGGGTCACCGGCATCGACCTGTCCCCCGGCACCGTCGACGCCGCCCGCAGGCACGCGGCGGCCTCCGGCGTCGAGGTGACGTACCAGGTCGGCTCGGCGTACGGCACCGGTCTTCCGGACGGCTGCGCCGAGGCGGTCGTCGCCTCCGACGTCCTGGAGCACTTCCACGACGTGCCGGCGGCGCTCGCCGAGATCGACCGGCTGCTCGTGCCCGGCGGTGTGCTGCTGTTCGACACGGTGAACCGGACGGTGCGCAGCTATCTGCTGCTCATCCTCGTGGCCGAGAAGTTCCTGGGCATCATCAAGCCCGGCACGCACAACTGGAAGATGTTCATCCGGCCCGCCGAGCTGCGGGTGCTGCTCGCGTCCGCCGGACTGCGGCTCGCCGACACCCACGGGCTCGGCCCCTCCCGGCCGCTGCCGCTGTTGCTGCCCGGCCTGCTGCGCCACCGCCGCCTGGGCACGTTCACCCTCACCGGCGACGTCTGCGCCAGCTACATCGGCCACGCCGTCAAACGAAGCACCACGTGAAGGACAGGACAACCATGGTCTCCATACGCTCCGCCAGCGTCGCCGGCACCGAGGTGAAGGCCGAACCGGACGCCGTACGGGCGCTCCTGCTCGACATCGTGGGCTGCGGCCTGCTGATGCCGGGTGTGGAGAGCCTCACGGCCGAGGACGGCGACGTCTACCACTATGTGCTGGCCACCATCTCCAACGGTGCCGTCAGCCACACCCCCGACCACCGCACCCGCTTCGACACGGCCGACGCGGCCCGGATCCGCTGGGAGCCGGTCGGTGCGCACAACTTCCGCTCCTGGGGGGAGTTCCGCACCGGTCACGGCACCGAACCCGGCACCACCTTCCTGGAGATCGACACGCGGTCCGAGGCGGACGTCGACATCGCCGCCGTGGTGCTGCCGCTGGTCGAGCCGTTCGCGCGGCAGCAGAGCGACCAGGTCACCGAGGGCTTCCTCGCCGCGATCAAGGAGCGGGTGGAGTCGGGCGCCGGGGTCGCGTCATGACCACGGTGTCCGAGGCCCCGGCGGCCGGCCGCACCCGGACCCGGGGAGTGGCCAAGCTGCTCTCGCTGCGCACCGCGGCGCCCGACACGGTCGTCCCGCAGCAGGACGCGTTCGAGACGTACTACCGGGACCGGTACCGGGACGTGGCGAAGGCGGAGGAGATCTTCCGCGGGTCGGGGGTGCGCACCCGGCACATGGCCTGGGATCCGCGCACCGCGTACGCGGACGGTTATCCGCCGATCAAGCCGCGGATGGCCGCCTGGGAGGAGAACGTCCTGGCGATGAGCCGCAGCACGGTGGGCGGCATCCTGAGCGCGGCGGATTCCGCCGGTCCGGCGGGCGCCGCGGGTGCGGACGGGTTCACCGACCGGATCGGCTCGTTCGTGATGGCCAGCTGCACGGGGTACGCGGGGCCGACCCCCGACATCCTGCTGGCCAAGGAGTTCGGGCTCCGCAAGGACCTGCGCCGCACCTTCATCGGGCACATGGGCTGCAACGCCGCGTTCAACGTCCTCAAGACCGCGTTCGACGCGCTGGCCGCCCGCCCCGACGAGCTGGTGCTGGCCGGCAGCGCCGAGGTCTGCTCCGTGCACCACCGCCCGGAGTTCACCGCCGAACAGGCCGTCGTGAACGCGCTGTTCGGCGACGCCGGGGCGATGACGCTGCTGGCGGCGGACGACGGCGGGGCGACGCCGGGGCCGGTGTTCCTGGGCACGCACACCGAGACCCACCCCGAGACCACGCACGCGATGAGCTGGCACATCGAGGACCAGGCGTTCCGGATGACGCTCTCCCCGTACGTGCCGTTCTACATCGGCGAGAGCATCGGCCCGTTCGTCGAGCGGCTGATCGCCCCGCACGGCCTGGGCGTGGGCGACGTACGGCACTGGGGCATCCACCCCGGCGGCCCGAAGATCATCGACTTCGTGGGCGAGAAGCTCGACCTGACGTCCAGTCAGCTCGCGCCGTCCCGGGCGATCCTCGCCGAGCACGGCAACTGCTCCTCCGCCACGATCCTGCTGATCCTGGACCGGATCCTGCGCGAGGAACGGCCCGCCCCCGGGGAGTACGGCGTGCTCATGGCCTTCGGCCCCGGACTGACCATGGAATCGGCGCTCGTCCGTTTCTGACCCCGCCCCGACCCGACGCATTCGAACCGAGGGACTTCCCGCCATGACGATCACGACGACGAGCGCGCTCGAACCCCGCTGGACCACCCCCGACCTGCATGCCGCCATCAAGGACCACTACGACGGGCTGATCGAGCTGTACGAGGACCTGTGGGGGGAGCACATCCACCACGGGTACTGGGCCGACGGCGAGCCCGACCGCGGGCGGCACGCCGCCCAGGTGCGCCTGGTCGAGGAGCTCATCGCCTTCGGCCCGGTGCCTCCGATGGCCAAGGTCCTCGACGCCGGCTGCGGCATCGGCGCCTCCGCCGTGCACCTCGCGAGCCGCCTGGGCTGCACCGTCGACGGCATCACCATCAGCGCCGAGCAGATCGGCCGCGCCGAGGCGAAGGCCGCCGAGGCCGGCGTCACCGACCAGACCACGTTCCGGCTGCTCGACGCGATGCACACCGACTACCCCGACGACACCTTCGACGTCGTGTGGGCGCTGGAGAGCTGCGAGCTGATGCCGGACAAGAAGGCGTTCCTCGCCGAGTGCACCCGGGTGCTCAAGCCGGGTGGCACGCTCCTGGTCGCCACCTGGTGCGCCCGCGACGAGAGCCTCGACGCCGACGAGACCCGGCTGCTGCACCGCATCTACCGCGACTTCGTGGTCTCCCACGTCCTCCCCCTGGAGCGCTATGCGGAGCTCGCGGGCGAGCTGGGCCTGGCCGACGTCCGCACGGCGGACTGGTCGGAGCAGGTGTGGGACACCTGGAAGCTGTCCACGGACATCGTCAAGCCGGTGGTCCGCGACCCCTCGGTGATCTGGAAGCTGGTCCGCGCCAAGGGCATGGACATCTTCCGTTTCCTCAACTCGGTGCCGCTGATGAAGCAGGCGTACGAGCGCGGGGTCATGCACTACGGGGTGCTGCGCGCGACCAAGCCGGCCGGGAGCTGACTGACATGACGACCTCCGCCCCCGCCGCGACGCCCGTCGAGTCGCTGGTCGCCGACCTGCTGACCCAGCCGTGGCTGATCGATCTGTTCGGTGAACTCGCCGAGCGCCAGAAGGCGTCTGCCGCGGCGACCGAGCAGCTGCGCGTCAAGGACGCCGCCACCCATGTCTTCTGGCCCTTCCACTCGCCGCAGTTCCCGCTGATGGTGACCGAGGCGCACGGCAGCCGCATCGTCGACGCCGACGGGAACACCTACACCGACTGTCACCTCGGCTTCGGCGCGCAGGCGCTGCACGGGCACAGCCCGCAGCCGGTGGTGGACTTCGTCCGTGACCACCTCACGACCACCACCGGCAACGGCTACTGCACGCCGGTCGAGGCCCAACTCGTCGATCTGCTGGGCGAGTTCGTGCCGCACTGCGAGAAGTTCGCGTTCCTGAACTCGGGCACCGACGCGACCGCGGCCGCCATCCGGCTCGCCCGGGCGCACACCGGGCGCCGGATGGTCGCCAAGTTCGAGGGCTCGCTGCACGGCGTGCACGACCTCGGCATGCACAACACGGCCTTCTGGTACCACGGCCATCCGACCCAGCCCTTCCCCGGCAGCACGCCGGACGGCGGCATCGAGCGGCAGTCGGCCCTCACGGGGGTGCCGGTCGCCGATGCGCGGGACCTGCTGGTGCTGCCCAACGACCCGGTGCGGGCCGTGGAGCTGATCGAGCGGCACAAGGACGAGTTGGCCTGTGTGCTGACCGAGGCGGCGTCCTCGTCGTTCCCGTTCGTGGAGCACACGGTCCCGCTCCTGAAGACGGTGTCCGAGCGCTGCCGGGCACTGCGCGTGCCGTTCGTCCTCGACGAGGTCCTCACCGGTTTCCGCTACGGTCCCGGCGGCGCCGCCGCGTACTTCGGCATCGAGGCGGACCTGTACTGCTACGGCAAGGTCCTCAGCGGTCTCGGCATCCCGCTGTCCGCGGTCGGCGGCCGGGCCGCGCTGCTCGACCACACCCAGACCTCCGGGCTCCCGCTGACCGACATCGGCCGCAAGACCTGCGTGCAGACCACCCACGCCGGCAACCACCTGGCGCTGTGCGCCTCGTACGCGAGCCTGCGGCTGCTGCACGAGCAGCGGGACACGTACTACACCGAGACCCGTGCGAAGGTCGCCCGGGTCCAGGAGCGGCTCGCCGCGTTCCGCGCCGAGACGGACATTCCGCTGCGGCTCGTCGGGTTCGGCGACTTCATCGGCTCGTTCGGCTTCCTGGAGCACGACTCCTACGACGACTACCGCGCGTTCGCCGGGTCGGTGAACCCCATCGCGTTCTTCCTGCTGACCCTGATGCTGCGCCGGCGCGGTTTCTACACGCTCAGCCTGCCGATGCTGTTCACCGGCGGCGCGCACAGCACCGAGGACCTGGACGCCCTGGTGTCGGCCGTCACCGACTCCGCGCGTGAACTCGACCGGCACGGCTTCCCGTTCATCCTGCCCGGGACCGGCCGGGCATGAGTGCCGGGACCGACGAGCGGGCCGACGCCGTCGTCGTCGGGGCGGGTCTGACCGGCCTGGTGGCGGCCGTGCGGCTGGCCTCCGCCGCCGGTCCCGGACGCAGGGTGCTGCTGCTGGAGGCCGGCGGCGAGCCGGGCGGGCGGGCCCGCACCACCGAGCACCAGGGCTTTCACCTGGGGCTCGGCCCGCGCGCCCTGTACCGCACCACCCGGGACCGGCTGCGGGCGCTGGGCGTACGCGTCCCCGGCCGGGCCCCCGAGTTGAACGGAGCCCTGGCCCTGCGGGACGGGGCTCTGCACCCGGGGTACGCGGCGGCCGGGCCGCTGCTGCGCACCGGTCTCCTCTCGCCCCGTGAACGGATCGCGGTGGCCCGGCTGCTGGGCCTGGCCCGCGGCCGCACCGACCTGGCCGGCACCGACGCCGCGCAGTGGCTGGGCGACCGGCTGCCCACCGAGCGGGCCCGGCAGGCGGCCTTCGCGGTGCTGCGCATGAGCAGTTACACGGGCCGCCCCGACATGATCGGCGCGGACGCGCTGTCGCTGCACTTCGCCGAGGTGCGGCGCGGTGTGGAGTACGTCGACGGCGGTTGGCGCACCCTGACGGACGCGCTGCTCGCGCGGGCCCGCGAGCTGGGCGTCGAGCTGCGTACGGGCTGCCGGTGCGCCGTCGTGGAGGGTGGGGAGCGCCCCCGGGTGGTGACCGCCGACGGGCATCCGGTGCGGGCCCGTTCGGTGGTGCTCGCCGGTCTGTCGCAGGGCGCCGCGGGCCGGCTCCTCGGCCTGACCGGGCCGGGCACGGGCGCTCCCCTCGCCCGGCCCCTGCACACCGCCTGCCTGGACGTGGCACTGAAGCGGCTGCCCGATCCGCGCCGCACGCTCGTCTTCGGTGTCGACGAGCCGCTGTACCTTTCGGTGTTCTCGCGCACGGCCCGGCTGGCTCCCGAGGGGGGCGCCGTGCTCCATCTGACGCGCTACGACGACGGCTCGAAGCTCACCCCGGCCGAGGTCCGCAAGCGGCTGTACGAGCTCCTCGACCAGTGCCAGCCCGGCTGGCAGGACGCGCTGGTGCACGAGCGCTTCCTGCCGCGGATCACCACGATGACGGCCGTGCCCGAGGCGCGCACCGGCGGCCTGACGGGCCGTCCCGACGTGCGGGTCCCCGGTCAGCAGGGGGTCTTCGTGGCGGGTGACTGGGTCGGCCGTGCCGGTCTGCTCGCGGACGCCTGCGTGCTCAGCGGAACCCGGGCGGCCGAGGCCGCGGCCGCCCGTCTGTGAGGGCGGCCGCCGCCGCCCGCTGCCAGCCATCCCCTTCCGACACAACGGAGTTGCCATGCGTCCGATCCGTATCGCCGCCCTCGGGGGCTCGTTGCGCTCGGGCTCGGTCTCCGCGGCCGCGCTGCGGGCGTGCGCGGCGCGGGCCCGCCGGGCGGGAGCCGAGGTCACCCTGGTGTGCGGCACCGATCTCGTGCTTCCGCCCTACGACCCGGACACCACGAACCCCTGCGCCGCCGAGGTGCGGCTGCTGTCGGCGCTGCGCGCCGCGGACGGGGTGCTGCTGGCCAGCCCGACGTACCACGGCGGGATGTCGGGGCTGCTGAAGAACGCTCTCGATCACACGGAGGGGCTGGCCGGTGACGTCCCCGGCTACCTGGACGGACGCTCCGTGGGCTGCCTGAGCGTGGCGTGGAACGAGGTGGCGGGCGCGTCCGCGCTCGCCGCGCTGCGCACCTGCGCGCAGTCGTTGCGCGGCTGGGCCGTTCCGATGGGGGTGGTGGTGCCGGCCGGCACGGAGTTCGCCGCGTCCGGCGCCTGCGCGGACGCGCGCACCGCGCGCCGCCTGGACATCCTCACGGACCAGGTCGTGGAGTTCGCCGCGATGCGCCGGGGCGGCGCGTCAGCCGAGGCTGTCCAGGTCCCGCAGCTGTCGGTCCAGCGCCCGCTCGACCGGGCTCAGCGGAATGTCCGGCCGGACCCTCTCCAGCGGGTGGGAGGGCGTGGACCGGGGGTGCTCGACGGGCACGTAGACCCACATCTGCCCTGCGGCGACCAGGCAGTTGTACGCCTTGTCCAGGACGCGGGCGATAACATCCAGGGGCCGGAACATCGGGGGCTCCTCTCGGCAGCCGTACACGACGGCGCGGCGCGGAGCCCCGATGGTCGGGGGCGGTGCTAAACGACGGCTAGGGCCGGTCATCCATGGCGTATGAAAACGTCACCCCCCACAAGTGAGGGCAGCACTGTCCGCTTGCGAGCGGTCATCGCAGAATTCTGGCCGTGAGACAGCGGCCCCCGCACGGAGAGTCTCCGTCCGCTCCTCGCAGCGTCCAGACATTCACTGCCCGGCACATTCAAGGGAGAGGTTTCCCCATGGTCAACGCAGTATCGTCCGGCTCTCACCACCTCGACGACACCACCCAGGCCCGCGGGGCCGGCCGGTCGCTGATGATCGAGGACCTGGACGGCGCGGGACAGTGCGACGTCGCGCTGTTCAGCATCTGCATCATCTCCGCCCCGGTCAACGACGCCAGAGGGCAGATCGCGGCATGACCGGTGCCGGGGAGCACAGAACCGGGACGGTGCGCCCGGACGACACTGCGCTGGTGGGCTTCAAGCGTCATCTCAGCCCGGTCGTGGTTCCCGGCGAAGCCGCCTATCTGGTCTCGCGGCGCGGGGTCACCGCGCTGCGCGGCCCCCAGGCGGAGGTCCTCGTGCCACTGCTGGACGGCACGCACACCGTCGACTCGGTGCTGCGTGAGGCGTCCCGGGCGATGCCCGCCGAGGAGGCGGGGCAGTCGCTCGACGCGCTGACCCGATCGGGGCTGCTGGGCTTCCGCCCGGCGGCCCCGGCCGGCGCCCCGGACGAACAGAGCGACCCGATGGCCGAGGCGTACTGGGACCTGGCGGGTCTCGACGGCCACCGGGCCTCGGCCGAACTGGCGGGCGCCGCCCTCGGACTGGAGGCGCTGCCCGGTATCGAGGCGGAGCCGGTGCGCGCCGCGTGCCTGGAGTCGGGGCTCTCGGTCGCCGCCGCGGGCGCCGCCCCCGCCGCCCCCGCCGCGCCGACGGGCCTCTCCCTCGTCCTGTGCGACGACTACCTCTCACCCGAACTCGCCGAGGTCGACGCGCGGCACCGCGCCGACGGAACGCCGTGGCTGCTGGCCAAGGTGTGCGGCACCGACCCGTGGGTGGGGCCGATCTTCCGTCCGGGGCAGGGCCCGTGCTGGTCCTGTCTGGCCGACCGGCTGCGCGGACACCGGCGTTCGGAGTGGCCGGTGCAGCGTGCGCTGGGGCTCGCGGGTCCGCCGGCGCGGCCCGCCGCCTCGCTGGCCGCGGGCCGTTCCATCGCCGTGCACCTCATGGTCCTGGAGGCCGCCAAGTGGCTGGCGGGGATGCGGTACCCGGCGCAGGACCTGGTGCACACCCTGGACACGATGCTGCTGCGGGCCTCCGCCCATCCCGTGCACCGGCGCCCCCAGTGCGCGGTCTGCGGCGACCGGGGCCTCGTGGCTCGGACGGTGGGCGCACCGTTCGTCCCGTCGAGCCGCCCGAAGACCATGCGCCACGGCAACGGGCACCGGGCCGAGGAGCCGGCGCGGACGCTGGAGCGCTACAGCCATCTCGTGGGGCCCGTCACCGGGATCGTGAAGGAGATCCGGCGCGCCCCGCGCACCCCCGACTTCGTCGACAGCTATCTGTCCGGCCACAACCTCGCCTTCAGCCCGCACAATCTGGCCGGTCTGCGCGCGGGCCTGCGGGCACTGAGCGGAGGCAAGGGGCTCGACCCGATCGAGGCGCAGGTCAGTGCGCTGGGCGAGGCGGCCGAACGGTACAGCGGTACGCGGCAGGGCGACGAGCCCGTCGTCCGGGACAGCTACCGCGCGCTCGGCGCGGACGCCCTGCACCCCAATGCCTGCCAGCTCTTCGGGGAGCAGCAACTGCGCGACCGTGAGACGTGGAACGCGCGGGGCTCGCACTTCCAGTACGTGCCGCGGCCGTTCGACGAGACCCGGCCCACCGAGTGGACCCCGGTGTGGTCGATGACGGCCGGGCGGCACCGGCTGCTGCCCACGTCGATGCTCTACTTCTCCAGCGGTGCTCCCGCCGAGGACGGACTGACCTGCGACTCCAACGGGAACGCGGCGGGCAGCAGTCCCGAGGACGCCCTCCTGCAGGGCTTCCTCGAACTGGTGGAGCGGGACGCGGTGGCCCTGTGGTGGTACAACCGCACCCGCCAGCCCGCCGTGGACCTCGACGCGTTCGCCGCACCCGAGGTGGACCGGGTGCGCGAGGGGTGCGCGAGGATGGGGCGCGAGGTGTGGGCCCTCGACCTCACCTCGGACTTCGGCATCCCCGTCGTCGCCGCGCTCAGCCGGCGCACCGACGCCCCCACGCAGGACGTGATCTTCGGCTTCGGCGCCCACTTCGATCCTCGGGTCGCCCTGCGCCGGGCGCTGACCGAGATGGGGCAGATGCTGCCGGCGGTGCTGCCGCGCCGGCCCGGCGGCCCCGGCTACGGGATCGACGACCCCGACGCCGTCCACTGGTGGCACACCGCCACGCTCGCCAACCAGCCGTACCTGACCCCCGATCCGCTCGACCGGGCGAGAGTTCCCGGGAGTTGGGCCTACTCGCCACGTGCCGATCTCCTGGACGACATCACCGCGGTGCATGATCTGGTGCGCGCCCGGGGTCTCGAACTGCTGGTCCTGGACCAGACCCGGCCGGATCTGGAACTGCCCGTGCTCAAGGTGATCGTGCCCGGCCTGCGGCACTTCTGGGCGCGGCTGGCACCGGGCCGGCTCTTCGACGTGCCGGTCGAGCTCGGCAGGCTGGCACAGCCGAAGCGGTGTGCCGACCTCAACCCTGTCCCGCTGTTCGTGTAAGGGCATCCGGTCAACATTCTGTCAACACGTGTCACTCACAGTCTTCACGTAGTTCCCATATGATCCGAGCCGAACTCACTGCGTTCGGAGCAGGAGTCCATGAAGGCCGATACACGCCGGGGGACGGGTCATGGGACTGCGTAAGCGTCTGGCAGATGCATCGATAGGCGCTCCTCCGACCGGAACCCGGTCGGGCCTGGCGCTGCCCGGGCCGCGGCTGGCCCGGGTCATCCTGCGCGTGGCCCTGCTGTCCTACACGTCCATCACGGCGCTGAACGTGTTCAGTACGAACCTGAGCTCCACCGGCCGGGCCGGCGCCGTCGCCGGACTCGTCGTGGTCTTCCTCATCCAGCTGCGGCACTCCTCGTTATGGGCCGCGCGCAGGCCGCCGCTGGACAAGGCGCTCACCCTGGGCACCCAACTCCTGCTCACCTACCTGCCGTTGTTCGTATACCACGCACAGTGGGGAGCGCTCGGCGGGTTCTTCGCCGGCTCGCTGCTGCTCCTGCTGCCGCCCCGGCCCGCCTGGACGCTGTTCGCCGCCACCGGGCTGAGCATGTTCCTGCCTCCGCTCCTGGCCGGCCAGGGGATCGTCGACTCGATCTACCTGTGCCAGTCCACCCTGCTGACCGGTCTGGTGGTCTACGCGCTGTCGCGGCTCAGCGAGGTGATCCAGGAACTGGCCGACGCGCACGGCGAGCTGGCCCGGCTCGCGGTGGTGCGGGAGCGGCTGAGGTTCGCCCGGGACCTGCACGACCTGCTCGGCTTCAGCCTCTCGGCGATCACGCTGAAGAGCGAGCTCGTGCACCGGCTGATCCCGACCCACCCCGAGCTGGCCACGCAGGAGGTGACCGACATCCTGTCCATCTCCCGCCAGTCGCTGGCCGATGTGCGGCAGGTCGCCAGCGGCTTCCGCGACATGTCGCTCGACCAGGAGGTCACCTCGGCCGAGTCGGTGCTGCGCGCCGCCGACGTGGAGGTGCGGCTGCGCGTGGTGGCGGGACCGGCCGATCACCAGGTGGAGAACGTCCTCGCCGCGGTGCTCCGGGAGGCCGTGACGAACGTGCTGCGGCACAGCAAGGCGAGCCGGTGCGCGATAGAGCTCACCGCCGAGCACGGCGGGATGACCCTCACGGTGGTCAACGACGGCGTTCCGGACGAGCCGACGGCGCCGTCCCCGCACGGCGGCAGCGGCCTGGGGAACCTCGCCCTGCGGGTGAGCGAGATCGGCGGCACCCTCAGCTCCCGCGTCCTGGCGGACGGCACCTTCGAGGTACGGGCCGTCACCCCACGACAGCCCACCAGGTGAGCGCACTCGGAACGCCGGTATTGAATCCTTGAACTTTCCATACTCGCACTGGCGTTCTGTTGGTAGAGTCCCCGCAGTTCAGGGCCCACGGAAAGCGGGCCTAGGGGGACGAAACGGGGCGGCACGTTGATTCGTGTACTGCTGGCCGAGGACATGCACATGGTGCGTGGCGCACTCGTGGCCTTGTTGAACCTGGAGCACGACATCGAGATCGTGTGCGAGGTCGAGAACGGGGACGACATCGTCCCGGAGGCTCGGCGACACCGTCCCGACGTAGCGATCATCGACATCGATCTGCCCGGCACCGACGGCCTCACGGCCTCCGCGAACCTGCGGGAGGAGCTGCCGGAGTGCCGCGTCCTCATCCTGACCAGCATGGGCCGCCCCGGCACCCTGCTGCGGGCGATGGCCGCCAAGGTGGACGGCTACCTGCTCAAGGACGCGCCACCGGCCGAACTGGCTTCCGCGGTACGGCGGGTGGGCGCGGGCATGCGTGTGGTCGACCCGCAGCTGGCGGTGGCGGCCTGGGGCGGGCAGACGAGCCCGCTGACGGAACGGGAGACCGAGGTCCTGCGGCTCACCTCGAAGGGAGCCGAGCCCTCGGAGATCGCGGACAAGCTCCATCTGTCCACGGGCACGGTCCGCAACTACCTGACCACCATCACCACCAAGCTCAACGCCCGCAACCGCCTGGACGCCGTCCTGATCGCGCAGGAATCGGGCTGGCTGCTGTGAGGACGCCGGCGCCGGCCGGTCAGCAGTCCTCCGTCATCCCCGCGGCGACCAGATAGCTGAGGACGGCCTGGGTCACCTCGGGCGGCAGCGGCAGGATCGCCGCGGCCCGGGACGGGGTGACCGGCCAGGCCAACAGGCCGACCACCCATACGGCCTCCGGCCGGTGCAGCTGCACCCAGTGCGCCGACCCGGCGGAGCGCAGCGCGAACCCCGCCGACTCCAGGGTCATCGACGCGTCGCTCATCAGCCGGATCAGACGCTGCGCGGACACTCCACGGGGCGTGAACCCGGCACCCTGCCGGGTCGTGATGACCGACAGCAGCGGACCCTTCAGGTCCTCCAGGCTCAGGGTGCGCACGATCAGATGGGACAGTCTGCGCAGCATCGGCCACAGCATCAGGTACGCGCCTCGGCCCGGCCCCGTCCCGTCGGCCGTCGGCTGACGCGTGCTGATGTTGGCCAGCAGGACGGGCCCCAGCTGCATCCTCCGGAGCGCCTCGCGCTCCACGGGTGTGGGCGCGCCGATCCGCTCTGTTCCGAATCGGCTGCGCAGCACCAACTCGTCCCCGGTGTCGTCCTGTTCGACGATCACGTCCTCGTGCAACGACCAGAGATGGAGCGCGCGGCTCTCGACGACCCGCGACATGTCATCCCCTTTCGTCGGGGCCCGATTCTTCCCGAGACGCCGTGCCCCCCGACAGAAAGATCGTCACTCGTCCCCCATGAATTTCTCATGTCCACCCGGTGCGGCGTCCCCCGTCGGGGGCTCGGCTTTGGTCGGTCGCAAGGGAGGCTTCCTACGGTTCGGCCATGACCGTGCAGACAGCAGACAGCCCACCGGCGCGGCCGCCGCACCGGTCCCGCCAGGTGCAGCGCGTGGACCGGGTCGTCATCCGGTTCGCGGGCGACTCCGGTGACGGCATGCAGCTCACCGGCGACCGTTTCACATCGGAGACGGCGTCGTTCGGCAACGATCTGTCGACTCTGCCGAACTTCCCGGCGGAGATCAGGGCGCCCGCAGGCACGCTGCCGGGCGTCTCGTCGTTCCAGCTTCATTTCGCGGACCACGACATCCTCACGCCGGGCGACGCGCCGAACGTGCTGGTGGCGATGAACCCGGCCGCGCTGAAGGCGAACATCGCGGATGTGCCGCGCGGCGCGGACATCATCGTGAACACGGACGAGTTCACCAAACGCGCGATGACGAAGGTCGGTTACGAGGCCAGCCCGCTGGAGGACGGCTCGCTGGACGCCTACCACGTGCACCCGGTGCCGCTCACGACGCTGACGGTCGAGGCGCTGAAGGAGTTCGACCTCTCCCGCAAGGAGGCCGAGCGCTCCAAGAACATGTTCGCGCTGGGCCTGCTGTCATGGATGTACCACCGCCCGACTGAGGGCACGGAGAAGTTCCTCAAGGCCAAGTTCGGCAAGAAGCCCGAGATCATGAAGGCGAACCTGGCCGCGTTCCACGCCGGCTGGAACTTCGGCGAGACCACTGAGGACTTCGCCGTCTCCTACGAGGTGGCCCCCGCGGCGAAGGCCTTCCCCCAGGGCACCTACCGCAACATCTCCGGGAACCTCGCGCTGGCCTACGGACTCGTCGCCGCGTCCCAGCGGTCCGAACTCCCCCTGTTCCTGGGTTCGTACCCGATCACGCCGGCCTCGGACATCCTGCACGAGCTGTCCAAGCACAAGAACTTCGGCGTGCGCACCTTCCAGGCCGAGGACGAGATCGCCGGCATCGGCGCCGCACTCGGCGCGGCCTTCGGCGGTTCCCTGGCCGTGACGACGACGTCCGGCCCGGGTGTGGCCCTCAAGTCCGAGACGATCGGCCTCGCCGTGTCGCTCGAACTGCCCCTGCTCGTCGTCGACATCCAGCGCGGCGGCCCCTCGACGGGGCTCCCGACGAAGACCGAGCAGGCGGATCTGTTGCAGGCGATGTACGGCAGGAACGGTGAAGCACCCGTACCGGTCGTCGCGCCGAAGACGGCGGCGGACTGCTTCGACGCCGCCCTGGAGGCGGCCCGGATCGCGGTCACCTACCGCACCCCGGTTTTCCTCCTCTCCGACGGCTACCTCGCCAACGGCAGCGAGCCCTGGCGGATCCCGGAGGTCGACGAACTCCCCGACCTGCGCACCCAGTTCGCCCAGGGCCCCAACCACACCCTGGACGACGGCACCGAGGTCTTCTGGCCCTACAAGCGCGACCCGCAGACCCTGGCCCGCCCGTGGGCGATCCCCGGCACCCCCGGCCTCGAGCACCGCATCGGCGGCATCGAGAAGCAGGACGGCACCGGCAACATCTCCTACGACCCGGCCAACCACGAGCTCATGGTCCGCACCCGCCAGGCCAAGATCGACGGCATCCAGGTGCCCGACCTCGAGGTCGACGACCCGAGCGGTGGCGCCGACACCCTCGTCCTCGGCTGGGGTTCGACCTACGGGCCCATCACCGCCGCCGTCCGCCGCCTGCGCACCGCCGGCGAGACCATCGCCCAGGCCCACCTGCGCCACCTCAACCCGTTCCCCGCGAACCTCGGCGACGTACTGGCCCGGTACGAGCGCGTCGTCGTCCCCGAGATGAACCTCGGGCAGCTTGCCATGCTCATCCGGGCGAAGTACCTGGTCGACGTCCACTCCTACAACCAGGTCAACGGCATGCCGTTCAAGGCCGAGCAGCTGGCCCACGTACTGGAGGAAGTGTTCCATGCCCGTTGAACTCCCTCTCCTGGCCAAGGACTTCAAGTCCGACCAGGAGGTGCGCTGGTGCCCGGGATGCGGTGACTACGCGATCCTCGCGGCCGTGCAGGGCTTCATGCCCGAACTCGGCCTCGCCAAGGAGAACATCGTCTTCGTCTCCGGCATCGGCTGCTCCTCCCGCTTCCCGTACTACATGAACACCTACGGGATGCACTCCATCCACGGCCGCGCCCCCGCCATCGCCACCGGCCTCGCCTCCTCCCGCCGCGACCTCAGCGTCTGGGTCGTGACCGGCGACGGCGACGCCCTCTCCATCGGCGGCAACCACCTCATCCACGCCCTGCGCCGCAACGTCAACCTCAAGATCCTGCTGTTCAACAACCGGATCTACGGGCTCACCAAGGGCCAGTACTCCCCCACCTCCGAGGTCGGCAAGATCACCAAGTCGACACCGATGGGCTCGCTCGACGCGCCCATCAACCCGGTGTCGCTCGCGATCGGGGCCAACGCCTCCTTCGTCGCGCGGACCGTGGACTCCGACCGCAAGCACCTCACCTCCGTCCTGCGGGCCGCGGCCGCGCACCCGGGGACCGCGCTCGTGGAGATCTACCAGAACTGCAACATCTTCAACGACGGCGCCTTCGACGCCCTGAAGGACAAGCAGCGGGCGCAGGAGAGCGTGATCCGGCTCGAGCACGGGCAGCCGATCACCTTCGGGACCGACGGGGCGAAGGGCGTCGTGCGCGACCGCGCCACCGGCGACCTGAAGGTCGTCGACGTCACCGACGGCAACCGGGCCGAGGTCCTCGTGCACGACGCCCACACGGCCTCGCCGACCTTCGCCTTCGCCCTGTCCCGGCTCGCCGACCCGGACACCCTGCACCACACTCCCATCGGCGTCTTCCGCGATGTCGAACGGGCCGTCTACGACGTGCAGATGTCCGACCAGCTCGACGACGCCATCACCCTGAACGGCAAGGGCGAACTCGGCGCCCTGCTCGCCGGCACCGACACCTGGACCGTGGAGCGTTCCTCATGACCTACGTCATCGCCCAGCCCTGCGTGGACCTCAAGGACAAGGCCTGCGTCGACGAGTGCCCGGTCGACTGCATCTACGAGGGCCCGCGCAAGATGTACATCAACCCCGACGAGTGCGTGGACTGCGGCGCCTGCGAGCCGGTCTGCCCGGTCGAGGCCATCTTCTACGAGGACGCGGTGCCGGACGAGTGGGCGGGGTACGGCACCGCCGACCGGGAGATCTTCGCCGAGGTCGGTTCGCCTGCCGGGGCCAGCGGCATCGCACCGTTCGCCACGGACCATCCGGTGGTGGAACGGGCACCGGTGAGCGAGCCGAGCTAGGCCCCCAAGGACCTGGATCCCTGCGCCGAGGATCTGTCCGGGAGGCGGTCCGGGAGGCGGCCTTCACCTCCTCTCCCGTGGTTCTTCAGTGGGCCGGGAGACGGTGATGACGAGAGCACCCGCATGCTCGCCGACGCCACCGCGCGCCATCGTCCGGACTCCGTCGTAGAGGACTCTCCATGAATCTCTCCTCCTCACCGTCCACCACCGGCCCGTCCACCGATCTGTCCCCCGGCTCGCTGCCCACCGGTCGGGCCGGTGTGGTCACGGACGTCGCACCGTTGCAGGTGCCGCCGCCCGCGGCGGCCTTCCTCGGGCCGCACCATCTCGTCCACCGGCCTGACACCCCGGAAGGCTTCCTGCTCTCCGCCACCCCTCCCGGCCGGCACCGTTTCGGCTTCTCCGCTCGGCTGTCCGACGGGCATCCGCTGTTCTCCGACTCCACCGCCCCGTTCCACGACGTGCTGTACCCGATGGAGTCCCTGCGGCAGATGGCGATCTTCGCCGCGGGCCGCTACTTCCGGGTACCGGCGAACCGGCGGATCCTGCTGGCCGACTGCGCGTTCGCCATCACCGGGCTGTCCGCGTGGCAGCGTGACGCGCCTGCCGACGCCCGGCTCACGCTCGACCTCGATCTGACACCGGCCGACGTGGTCAACGGAGTGCCGCGGTCGATGGACTGCGAGGCGTCGATCAGCATCGACGACGAGGAGTGCGGGACGGTCCGGGCCCGGCTGGTGTTCCTGATGCCGGGCGTCTACCGCAACCACCGGGCGAACTCGCGCAGGGAGAGCGAGCTGACGGCGGACGGCAACAGCGGGCTGCCGCCCGGGCACGGGGCCCCGGGCGCCGAACTCGTCGGCCGGTGCAGCCTGCGCAACGTACTGATCGGGCTGCCTCTGGAGGAGGACGAGGAGTCCCTGACCTTCCCGGTCAACATCCCCGCCGCCCGTGAGGTACTGCCCGACTCGGGGTCGGAGGTGCCCGCCGCGCTGTTCCTCGAGGCGTCCCGACAGGCCGCGCTGTTCGGGGTCGGTGAGCTGTACGGCCTCACGCCGGGGCACGCCGTCCTGACGCGGTGGGAAGCCGTGTTCCGCGGGTTCGCCGAGCCGGGCCTGCCGCTTCTGTGCTCGGTGCAGCCGCAGCACCGAGGCGCTCCGGGCGAGGTGCGACGGGA
Source organism: Streptomyces sp. NPDC050145 (assembly GCF_044460245.1). Lineage (NCBI taxonomy): Bacteria > Bacillati > Actinomycetota > Actinomycetes > Kitasatosporales > Streptomycetaceae > Streptomyces > Streptomyces sp. NPDC050145. Next base: position 80,502 of record NZ_JBITJS010000026.1, read on the forward strand.
TGCCGCGGGGCGCCCCTTCGCGGAGCTCTCCATCGTGTTCACCCAAGGGATACGGGTTGTGGCGGAGGTCAGTACCTCCGTCCTGCAGATCTGCTGACGGCCGCGCACCGGTGGGGGGCGGCACACACAAGGAGCAACCATGCGCTTTCAGGTACTGGGCCCGGTCCGGATGTCGCCGTGCACGCCGACGGCGGCCAAACCGCGCGTGGTGCTGGCGACCCTGTTGGTGAAGAACAACAGCGTCGTGTCCGCGCACAGTCTGATCGACGAGTTGTGGGGGACGACGCCGCCGCGCACCGCGTCCACGACACTGCAGGTGTACGTGTCGCACCTGCGCAAGGCCCTCACGGGGCCCGGCGGAGTACCGGGCGCCGACGGACAGCCGCTGCTGACCCAGCCGCCGGGCTACATCATGCGGGTGGCGCCCGAGGAACTCGATCTGATCCTTTTCGAGTTGCTGCGGGCGCAGGGCCGGTCCGCGTACGAAGAACGGAACTACGACGACGCGTCCCGGCTGCTGAGCGAGTCCCTGGCGCTGTGGACGGGCCCGGCGCTGTCCGGCATCCCGCACGGGGCCGCGCTCCAGTCCACGGCGATCCGGCTGGACGAGCTGCGCTCGGAGACGCTGGAGCAGCGGATCAGCGCGGATCTGAAGCTGGGGCGCCACCAGGAACTGATCGGTGAACTGATGGCGCTGGCCCACGAGTTCCCGATGCGGGAGAGCCTGCACGGGCTGCTCATGGTGGCGCTGTACCGGGCCGGGCGGCAGTCGGACGCCATCCAGGCCTACCACCGGATCCGTCGCACGCTCGTGGACGAGCTGGGGGTGGAGCCCGACAGCTCCCTCAAGCGCATTCTGGCCCGGCTGCTCGCCTCCGATCCGGCGCTCGCCTGGCATCCCGCGCGCGGCCGGGCCGACACCCCGGCACCGGGTCCCCGCACGGCCGCCGAGGCCACGCAGGCGTCGCCGGCCGACCTGCGTCCGCCGCTGTGGCTGCCGCCGCCGCTCGCCGACTTCACCGGCCGCGCCGAGGAGCTCGAACAGTGCACCCGGCTGCTCACCGGAACCGGCCGGTCCGTTCCTCGCATCGTGGCGGTCTCGGGACGGCCCGGGGTCGGCAAGACCGCCCTGGCGGTCCAGCTGGCCCGCGGGATCGACGGGTTCGCGGACGGCCGGGTGCTGGTGCCGCTGCGGGACTCGGCCGGGCGGGCACTCACCGCGCCTGCCGCCATGGCCGCGCTGCTGCGCCGTCTGCTGCCCCCGAGCCCGGGCGGCCCCGCGGCCGTCCCCGACGGACTCGACGACCTCACTGACCGGTTGCAGCACATCACCCGTGCCCGGGACCTGCTCCTCGTCCTCGACGACGCGGTGTCCGAGGCCCAGATCCGGCCGCTGCTCGCCGCGGTGCCGGACGCCGCGGTCCTGCTCACGGGCCGCCGGCCGCTGGCCGCCCTGGAACACGCCAGGCACCTGGTGCTGGACGGACTCGGGCAGGAGGAGGCCGAGTCGCTGCTGCTCACCACCGGGGGCCCGCGGATGGCGCAGGACCCGGCGGCGGTGACCCGGATCGCCCGGCTGTGCGGACGGCTGCCGCTGGCGCTGCGGGTCGCGGCGGGCGGGACGGCCGTGCAGCCGGACTGGACGGCGGCCGGGCTCGCGCGCCGCCTGGAGGACGAGCGCACCCGGCTCGCCGCGCTGTCGCTGGGCGACCTGGACGTGCGCAGCAGCCTGCTCACCGCGTACCACGAGGTGTCGGAGGCCGACCGGCACGCGTTCCGCCGGCTGGGTCTCGCGCCGGTGCCCGACTTCCCCGCGTGGGCCGCGCAGTCCCTGCTGGGCACCGCACCGGAGGCCGCGGAGGAGCTGCTCGGCGCGCTGGTGCGCGCCCAGCTCCTCGACGTACGGCAGGAGCCGGGGCCGGACGCCGTCCTCGACGGGGGCGTGCGGTACGGCTATCACACGCTGCTGCGCTCGCTGGCCCTGGAGATGCTGGCCGAGGTCGACGGTGAGGAGGCCGTGGCGGAGACGGTCGGCCGGCTCGGCCGGGCCTTTCTGCTGCGGGCCAGGGCCGCCGACGCGCAGCTGACCCCCGGCCGGGACCGGCTTGCGGGTGTGCTGGAGACGGCCTGCGGGGAACTGCCGGCCGGGGACACCGCGGTGAGCACGCCGCTGCGCTGGTTCCGGGCGGAGTCGGCGGGGCTGCTCGAGATGGTGCGGCGGCTGCACGGGGCCGGACTGTGGGGACTGACCTGCGCGCTGGCATCGGCGACGAGCGGCTACTACGAGGCCTGCGGTGTGTGGGACGACTGGCGGATCAGCCATGAGCTCGCGGTCGACGCGGCCCGCCGCAGCGGTGACGCGCTCGCGGAGGCCACGCTGCTGCGCTCGCTGGGCGATCTGGCGTGGCAGCGCCGGGACGCCGCGCGGGCCGTGGACCACCACCGGCACGCGGCGCGGCTGTTCGCGCTGACCGATGACGGGATCGGGGCGGCCCGCTGTGCCGCCGGGGAGGCCGACGTGCTGCTGGGGCAGGGCGAGTTCGGGCGGGCGGACGCGCTGTACCGGCAGGCGCTCGAGCGGGCCGCGGCCGAGGGGGACAGCCGCGGGTGCGCGGAGGCCGAGCGTGGCCTGGCGCTGGTCGCGCTCCTGACGGGCCGGCCCGCCGACTGCCTCGACTCGCTCGAACGATGCGCGAGCGCGGCCCGTGCGCTGGGCGACGTCCGCTGGCGCGGTTACGCGCTGCGGCTCGCCGGGCAGGTGCGGGCCGCGGGCCGGGGCACCGTCGCGTGGCCGCACCTCGAAGTGCGGCCCGGCGTCTGGCTGATGAGCGACGGGCCGGTGGCCGCGGGGGCGCTGCCCGCGGGCTGACGGGGGCGGGGTCCGGGCAGACGGCGGCCCCGTCGCGTCCTCAGGGACGTGGCGGGGCCTTGTGCCGCAGGTCAGGCAGGGCGCAGCGCGCGCAGGGTGGCCGGGTCGAGGTCCGGGAGGCCGGTCCGGCGGGGTGCCGGGCGGCGGTTGCGGAGCATCTGGCGCCACTGTTCGGGGCTGAAGCTGGCCGGCTGTGTCGTGGAGATGAAGTCGCGCAGCACCGACAGGAAGCGGTCGGGGTCGCTGCGGAAGGGGAAGTGGCCCGCTTCCTCGAAGATCTCCAGCCGGCTTCCCGGCATCGAGACGTGCCCGAGGCCGGCGTGCAGCGCCGGGACGACCCGGTCGCGGCCGCCCCAGACCAGCATGGTGGGCATGCCCTGGGCCAGGTAGCACCGGTCGAGCATGGTGCCGACCTGTCCGCGCCAGTCGACGACGGCGCGCAGGGTGCGGACGAACGCGTTGCGTGAGGTGGCGTCGGGCAGGGCGTCGACGACGCGCAGCAGGTCGGGGGCGTCGACGGCCAGGTCGGTGCCCAGCCACTGCAGGACCTTGACGGCGGCTCCCACCTGCCAGCGCATGGTGGGCAGTTGCAGCATCTGCAGGACCAGTTCGGCCCCGGGCAGGGAGGCGGCCCGCAGCAGCGGGGTGACGTGCCGGCTGACGCCGCCGGTGCCGACCAGGACGAGGCGCTCGCACCGTTCGGGGAACTGGTAGGCGAACTGCATGGCCACGGCCCCGCCCAGGGAGTGCCCCACGATGGTGGCGCGTTCGACGCCGAGGACGCTCAGCAGGTCCCGCATGCCGTTGGCGTAGGCGGCCAGGGAGTAGTCGGCCCGGGGTTTGTCGGAGTGTCCGTGTCCGAGCAGGTCGGGGGCGATGACCCGGTGGCTGCGGGCGAGGCCGGGCATGACGTCCCGCCAGGTGTCGGACGAGTCGCCGATGCCGTGGATCAGGAGGACGGGGTCGCCCTTGCCGGCCATCCGGAAGGCCCTGCGGTGGCCGTGCACGGTGCGGTGGCGCAGCCGGATTCCGGCGCCGCCGGCGCCGCGGGGTACGTACTGTGCGGACAGGGACACGGACGTCATGCCTCCTCGTGCCGCCCGTGGCGGCGGGTGTGACCGCGGCGGCCGTCGGTCGCGTACGGCGCCGGGGCGGGCCGGTGCCGGGTGGTCGTCAGATCGCTCTCGATGACACCGAGCGAGGCGAGCGACTGCCAGGGGCGTACCGTCCCGGTCGTGGCCTTGGGTGTGGGTCCGTCAGTCATGGCTGCGTCTCCTCGACGTCCGTACGGGCGAAAGGGTCGGTGGTGTCCTCTTCGGGTGTGGGGTGGTGCTGTGGCCGGGCGGGATACGGGTCAGTGCCGGCGGCCGGTGAGCCGGGACAGCAGCAGCTGGGAGAAGAGCCAGCGCCGCATCGCGCCGAGGTGGCCGGGCGAGCCGTGCACGTCGTCGAACGTCTTGACCCGCAGGTCGGGCAGTGCGGCGAGGAGCCCGCGCTCGGTGGCCGGGATGATCTCGTCGCGGCTGCTGGCGACGTACCGCACGGGTACGCGCACCTGCCTCAGCCGGTCGGTGCCGAGGGCGTGTTCGGGCAGGGTGGACCACAGTGCGTCGGGGTCGGCGGCCCCGGTGAGCCGGCACAGTGTGTCGACGGTGATGCGGGGGATCCGGGGCCGCCAGTCGGTGTCGGTGAAGAAGGCTCCGACGGGTGCCCCGACCGTCAGGATGCGGCGGATCCGGGTGTCCTCGGCCGCGGCGTGCAGGGCGAGGCTGCCGCTGAAGCTGAGGGTGAGCAGGGACGTGTCGGCGACGTTCGCCCGGTCGGACAGCTGGTCCAGGAGGTGCGGCAGCAGCTCCCAGGAGTCCGGCCGGTAGGACAGGGTGTTCTCGCCGACGCCGGGGAACTCGGTGACGACGGCGGCGAATCCGAGGCGCCCGAGCAGGGGCAGCAGTGGTGCCCACTGTTCCTTGACGCTGACGATGCCGCCCATGACGACCAGCAGGGGGCGGCGTCCGGCGGGGTGCAGGCCGGTGGCCCAGCAGGCCACCCGGCCGTTCTGGAAGGGGATGTCGAGCCGCTCGACGGCGCGGTCGCGGCGCCAGGTGTCGAACGACTCGACGCCGAGCCGTCCGGCGGCGGCCCTGACGGGGTCGCCGTGGTAGGGGAAGCGGGCGAGCGCGAAGTGGGCGCAGGCCTCCAGGTGGCGGCCGCGGACCGCGGCGGCGCGGCCGGCCCGGGTCCAGGTGGCGGCCCAGGACTCGGGGTCGCCGCGCCGGTCGTTGCTGATCCCGGACAGGATGCGGGCGGCCTTGCCCGGCGCCATGCCCTGTCCCCGGGCGTGCAGCAGGGCGAACTCCTTGAGCTCCGACAGAGGGTGCTCCGTCACAGCTGCCTGCTGCAGTTCTTGTCGGTCCATGATGGCTCCCCGCTGTCTGTGCGGTCAGTGTCCGGGCCGACGCTTGCGGGCCGGTTGTACAACGGGTGCCGGCGGCCCGCTCACCACCAGTCGCCGCGCTCGTGCCGGTCGTCCTCCTCGTTTCCGAGCACCTCGGACAAGGCGTCGACGATGCCGGCGTCGAGCATGGTGTGCGCCTGGGTGTCGGTGGTGACGCCGAACCCGGAGTCGCCCACGGCGACGCTGACCGTGTACCGGTCGAGCAGCCCGTAGGTGCGGAAGGACCACTCGTTGCCGGAGCCGGGGGTGCCGTCCGGGCGTCGCACCTCGGTCGGGGTGCCGTCGGTCTCGAACCCGAAATCCGTGAAGCGGAACTGCATGCCGAGTCCGATGGCCTTGCTGTAGGCCTCCTTGAGCGTCCACAGCCGCACCATCGCCGGGTCCCGCTCGTCGTCCCCCATCGCCTCGATCCGCTCGGCCTCGTGCGGGGTGCACAGGTGCCGGCCGAGTCCTGCCGCGTACAGGGTGCGGTCGGTGCGTTCGGCGTCCACGCCGATGACGGCGCCGGTGGCGAGTCCCACCAGGAGCAGGTCCTCGGTGTGGCTGAGGCTGATCTGCACGCCGTCGTAGCCGTGCAGGTACGGGCGTCCCGAGGGGGTGTAGCCGAGTTCCACCGACTGCGGCGGCACGTGCAGCGCGGCGCCCGCGGCGAATTTCAGGAGCACCCGTGACGAGGCGAACCGGGTGCGCACCTCGGGGTGGGTCAGGTCGAGGTAGCGGGGCCAGTCCCGGCCGAGCAGTGCGCGCAGCCGCGGTCCCCCGGCCCGCTCGGGACGCCAGTCGTCCAGGCGGGCGTAGAGGATCGCGGTGGCATGGGTGGCGAGGTCACGTCGGACTCTGTTCCAGTCCCCGCGCGGCCCGGTGATCTCGATCGGTTCGCCGAACGTCCGGCTCGGGGAGGGTTTCCCTGGAGCCGTCATCGAAGTCCTCCATGGTCTTGCGGAGATCGCCGAGCAGGTCGGCGGCGGCCGCCCCGTCGATCACCCGGTGGTCGAATGTGAGCCCGAGCCGCATGACGGGCGCCGCCACGACCTGTCCGTCCCGTACGACGGCCCGGTCCACGACGCGTCCCGCGCACAGGGTGACGGCGGTGCCGCCGGCGGAGTGGAACCCGTCGACGGCGCCGTGCCCGAGTGAGCTGACCGACACCGTGCCGAAGATTCCCGGCCGGCGGCGCGGGTCGCGCAGGGCGGCGGCGAAGGCCGCCCGGCCGAGCGGGACGGGCAGCCGCCCCAGCATCCGCACGCCCTTGAACTCCGGGAGGTCGGCGGTGTGCTCGCCCCGGTAGCGGTCGACCTGTTCCTGGACCTGGTCGAGCGAGAGCTCCTCCAGTCCGGGCACCAGGGCGGAGAGCACGGTGCGCTCCCCGTCGACGGTGCGGTCCAAAGCCAGCTTCGCGGTCACCGGGCCGAACCGTACGATCCGGGGCCGGCGCACCAGGGACGGCCAGCTCGGCGCCATGACCGCGTTGGCCTCGGGGTGCCGGGCCATCGCCCGCCCGGTGGCGTGCAGCAGGTAGCTGACGACGGAGTAGCGGGTGCCGCCGGCGCGGGCGGCGGCCCGGTGTGCCTGGATCCGGGTCATGTCGATGTCGGTGTCCAGGTGCACGGGCCGTTGCCCGGCCGCCCACTCCAGGAAGTACAGGGTGTGACGGCGGCGGCGTTCCTGGTGCCACCGCGGTGTGTCGGTCATGCCGGGACCGCCAGTTCGTAGAATTGGCGCAGGCTGCGGGCCTCCAGGACCCGGCCGACCGGGACGGCGAGGCCGGTGGCCAGTTCCACCGCGGTGACGAGCTTGAGCAGGTGCAGCGAGTCCCACTCGGGGAGTTCGTCGAAGTCGGCGGTGACCTGCTCGTCGGTGACGGGCAGGCCCAGTTCGTCGCGGACGGTCGTGACGAAGTCGGCCAGGCTGTAGGCGGGGTGTGTGGTGGTCATATCCTCTCCAGGGCGAAGCCGGCCTTGATCCACTTGCTGGACTCGATGGCGACGGCGAGTGCCTTCTGGCCGGCCGTCATCTTCTCCAGGAGCCGCTCGATCTGCAGGAACGGCAGTGCGTTGCCGTTGTTGCCGGTGTCGGCGACGCAGGAGATCTCGGTGGCCGAGGGCACGTCGAGCTGTTCGGTGATCTTGCGGGTCATCCGGCCGGACAGCTGCGGCGGCAGGATGTAGTCCAGCTCGTCCTGGCTCCAGTCGAGTTCGCCGAGCAGTTCCCAGAGGATCTCCACGGCCATCACCGGGACGTGCTCCTCGATGGCCTTGTAGTCCTCGGTGAGGGCCTGCCGGTCGTCGTGGCGGTCGGCGAGGCCGAACCACTCGATGACCTGGCCGGGCTTGCGGCCCAGGCCGGTGAAGCGGTTCAGGACGTGCCGCAGGACGACCTGGGCGCCGCGTGGCTCGTCGGTGAGGACGGCGGCGCCGGCACCGTCGCCGAACAGCACGAAGTTGACCAGGTCGCTGGGTGCCGCCTTGGTGAGGTCGCGGTCGATGTCGAGGTGCTTGCTGCACACGTCGCCGCCGATGACCAGGCCGGTGCGGTACTCGCCGGAGGCGATGAGGGTGCGGCCCAGGCTGAGTGCCTGCACCGCGCCCGCGCAGCCGGACTGCAGCTGGAACGTGGGCACCTGGTCCAGGCCGAGCAGGTCGGCGACGTTGTTGACGGTGGCCGGCATCAGGGTGTCCGGGGTGGCGGTGCCGAGGACGACGAAGTCGATGTCGCCCGGGTCCACCCCGGCGGCGGCGATGGCCCGCTCGCCCGCCTGGGCGCACAGGTCGGCCAGCGACCAGCGCACGGCACCGGTCTTCAGGTCCCGGGCGAAGTGCCGGGTCCTGGTGCCGATGAACATCTCGATCCATTCCTCGTTGGCGCCCAGGACCCGGGCCAGTTCGGCGTTGTCGACCGCCTCGCCGGGCAGGGCCGTGCCGACGGAGGCGAGATGGACCCGGCTCTCGTGCGGGTGGTCGCTCATGCTGTCCTCTCCTGGGTGATGTCGGTGTCGGGAGCGCAGTACTCCCGCAGGAAGTCCACGAGGTCACCGACCGACGCCAGGCGGGGCAGCAGGTCCTGCACCGTCAGTTCGGCGACGGCGGGCAGGCGTTCCTCCAGACGCTTCTTCAGCTCCATGACCATCACGGAGTCGAAGCCCAGGTCCTCGTAGAGCCGCAGCAGCGGGCCGAGTTCGGCCGTCTCGTAGCCGCCGACCTGCCCGATGGCGGCGAGGGCCGTCTCGGTCACGGGGTCGGTGGGCGCGGGGCGCTCGAGGACGAGCACCGCGGTGTCCGTGCCCCGGCCGGCCTGCCGGGCCGGTTCCTCGGGCGCGGCGGCCGGCTGCTGCCGGCCGGAGCGGCGGACCGGGCCCGCGGTCCAGTACCGGTGTTCGTCGCTGAAGGCGTACGGGGTGAGCCGGTACGGTGCCTGGTCGCGGGTCTCGTAGACGTTCTCCCAGCGTGGGTCGAGGCCGCCGCGGTACAGCTCGGCGACGGTGTCGGCCAGGTCCTGGCCGCCGGAGTCCGCGGCGCGCACCGGGGCGGTGGCGACGGGTCGGGTGCCGGAGTCGGGAAGTGGCAGCTTGCGGGTCAGCGAGGAGAGGACGGGCGAGGGACCGACCTCCACGGTGTGGCTGGGCCCGGCGTCGCGCAGCGCGGTGAACGCGTCCGCGAACAGCACCGGCCGGCGGATGTGCGCCACCCAGTAGTCGGCGTCCATCGCCTCGCCGTCCAGGAGCCTGCCGTGCAGCGTGGAGTACAGCGGCAGCCGGGGCACTCCCCCGCCGACCTCGCGGGCGACCTCGGCGAAGTCGTCGAGCATGGGCTCCATCAGGTGGGAGTGGAAGGCGTGCGAGACGCGCAGCATCCGGGTCTGGATCCCGTTCCGCTCGAACTCCTTGTCCAGGCGCCGCAGCGCCATGATGTCGCCGGAGAGCACGGTGGCGCGCGGGCCGTTGACGACGGCGACGCCGACCTGCGGCTCGTCGGCCAGCAGCGCCTCGAGTTCGGTGCGGTCGGCGACGACGGCCAGCATGCCGCCGCCGTCGGGCAGTTGCTGCATCAGCGCGCCGCGTGCCGTGATCAGGCGGGCCGCCGCGTCCAGCTCGAACACGCCCGCCAGACAGGCCGCCGCGTACTCGCCGACGCTGTGGCCCAGCAGCAGGGAGGGCTCCACGCCCAGTTCCTGCAGCGTGCGGCCGAGGGCGTGGCCGACGGCGAACAGCGCGGGCTGCGCCCACCGGGTGAGGTGCACGGACTCGTCGCCGGTCAGGACGAGGTCCCGTACGGAGCGGCCGGTGTGCGGGAGCAGTGCGGCGTCGGCCTCGTCGAGGAAGTGCCGGTACAGCGGCGAGTCCTTGTAGAGGCCCGCCGTCATCTCGGGGTACTGGGAACCCTGCCCGGTGAACAGGAACGCGGTGCGCGGGGCTGCGCCCGCCTCGCCGGTGAGGCGGGCGAACAGGGCGGGGTCGGCCACGGCCGCGTGCAGGCGTTGGACGAGGGTGGCGCTGTCCGGGGCGCTGACCGCGAAGCGGTGGCGGTGGCCGGATTTGACCTGGTGGGAGTTCCAGCCGACGGCGCCGACGGGGGCCCGCCGGGCGCTCAGTGCGTCGGCCTGCGCGGCGAGGTTGCGGTGCAGGGCCTGCGGGTTGGGCGCGGTCAGGGTGAACAGGGCGCTGCCGATGCCCCGGGGCTGCTCGTCGGCCCCGGCGGCCGGGCGGGCGGCCGCCGGCGGTGCGGACTCCAGGATCGCGTGGGCGTTGGTGCCGCCCATGCCGAAGCTGCTCAGTCCGGCGACGCTGGTGCCGCGGGGCAGCCGCAGGGGTGCCTTCAGCAGGCGCAGCCCCTTGCCGCGCAGGTCGAGCCGCTCGTTCTCCTTGGCCGCGAATCTGCTGGCGGGCACGGTGCGGTGGTGCAGGGACAGGGCCACCTTGATCAGTCCGGCGATACCGGCGGCGCCCTCGGTGTGTCCCAGGTTGCCCTTGACGGAGCCGAGGGCCATCGGCCGGCCGGCGCGTCCCGCGTGGTGGTGACCGAGGGCCGACACCTCCATCATGTCGCCGAGCACCGTGCCGGTGCCGTGTCCCTCGGTGAAGGCCACCTGGTCCGGTTCGATCCCGGCCCGCCGGTAGGCGGCTCCGATGACCTCCTGCTGCGACCAGCGGTTGGGGGCGGTGATGCCGTTGCTGCGGCCGTCCTGGTTGACGGCGGTGCCGCGGATGACCGCGTACACCTGCTGTCCGTCGGCGAGCGCGTCCTCCAGGCGGCGCAGGACGACGGCGCCGACGCCCTCGCCGCGGCCGATGCCGTCGGCCTGGGCGCTGAACGGCTTGCAGCGGCCGTCGGGGGCGGAGAGTCCGGCCTGGTTGTAGAAGATGGAGAGGGCGGGGGTGAGTGCCACGTTGACGCCCGCCGCCACGGCGTAGTCGCACTCTCCGGACAGCAGGGCGTTGCCGGCCAGGTGCACGGCGACGAGCGACGAGGAGCAGGCCGTGTCCACCGCGAGGCTGGGGCCCTTGAGGTCCAGGTGGTAGGAGATCCGGTTGGCGGTCATGCAGTAGCCGTTGCCGGAGCCGACCTGGGCGCTGACCCGGTCGTAGTCGGTGAGGTGCAGCTGGGCCCACTCGTTGCCCATGATGCCGACGTAGACGCCGGTGGCCGTGCCGGCGAGCTGTTTCGGGGCGATCCCCGCGTCCTCGACGGCGCGCCAGGCGCACTGCAGCAGCAGCCGCTGCTGCGGGTCCATGGCGGCCGCCTCGCGGGGGGAGACGGTGAAGAACTCGTTGTCGAAGGCGTCCGGGTCGTCGATGAAGCCGCCTTCGGTGGTGTTGGCGCGTCCTTCCGCCGGGGTCGGCGAGTGGAAGTCCGCGGCGTCCCACCGCTGCCGGGGGACCGGGGAGATCCCGTCCCCCGAGCGCATCAGCAGGTCCCAGTAGGCGCCCGCGTCGGGCGCCCCCGGGAATCTGCAGTCGAGTCCGACTATGGCGATCCGGTCCATCAGCCCGCCGCCGGCTCGGCCAGGCTCTGTGCCAGGTGGGTGGCGAGGGCCTGGACCGTCGGGTAGTCCCAGGCGACCGTCGGTTCGAGGATCAGGTCGAAGTCCTCCTCGATGTCGCCGCACAGGCTGAGGGCGGCGACGGAGTCGAGGCCGTACTCGGCCAGGGGCACGCTCGGGTCGATCTCCTGAGGCCTGCGCTTGAGGTAGAGGGCGATGCGGTCGGACAGCCACGTGGTCAGTTCTTCGGTGGTGAGTCCGGTGGTGGGAACGGACATTCTGCGCTCCTCGGAAGGGTTCCTCGGTCGGTCAACTCGACTGGCTGGGACGGTCTCTCAGCCCGCCAGCGGGGTGTTGTAGAGGTCGTAGCTGCGGGCGTCGCGGAAACGGCGGAGCACCTCGTCGTGCAGCCGCGTCTCACAGGTGGCGGGCAGGTCGGGCAGCTGGTGGCCGAGGCGCCGGCCGAGCCGGTGCAGCGCGGCGGCGAGCCAGGCGGGGTCGGCGAGGAAGTCGTCCTGGCCGCCCTGGGCCTGCTGCCACACGCCGATCACCGATGCGGCGGCGAGCAGCACCGCGTACCGGTCGGCGAGGGCGAAGGTGGCCGGGCTGGCCAGGGCGGTGCGGTCCGTCGGGGTGAGCGAGAGGCTCTGCTCCTGGATCTGGCGCAGTTCGTCCATGAGGCGCAGTGCGGCGCCGTGGGCGGCCCGTTCCTCGGGGCTCGAGCTGGGCAGCCGGTCGACGGCGGCGACCAGGGAGGCGCTGAGTCCGTCGCGGCCGCTGGCGAGGGTGAGCCGGTCGAAGGCAATGTCGGGCAGGTCCTCGCGCGGCCGGAACAGGGTCGCGGGCGCGGGGTCGTCCTTGAACCAGGCGCGGCGGGCGAGCCGGGACAGCTGCGGGATGATCGTGGCCTGGCAGGCCGCGGAGCCGGCGTGGCCGAGGCTGAGGACCGGCAGGTCGCGTACGTGCTTCTGGAAGATCCCGAACTCGCCCTCGCGGGTGTAGAACCGGGCGCCCAGCACGATGGACAGGTCGTACATCGCGTCGGTGAGCATCTTGGGGACCAGGTACTTCACCACGGCGGCGTAGACGCTGGTCTCCTCGGGCAGCACGTGCACGGCGCGGGTCGCGGCGAGCGAGAGGCTGTCGCAGATCAGCAGGTCGAGGAAGGTCGTGGACAGGGTCGCCTTGGCGTGCGGGATGTCCATGACGGACTTGCGGTACAGCTGTCGTCCGAGGGCGAAGCCGGTGACGGTGCGCAGGGCGGTGTCGGTGGCGCCGAGGGCCATGCCGGGCACCGCGCTGCGGGTCATCTGGAAGGCGCGCAGGGCCAGTTCGACGCCCTTGCCCTCCTCGCCGACGAGCGCGGAGGTGGGCACCGGGCAGTCGCTGAAGTCCAGGCCCGACAGGTGGCAGCCGCGGACTCCGACCGCGTCGTAGCGCGGCAGGACCTGGAAGCGGTCCTGGTCCAGGCTGTCCCGCTCGGCCAGGACGACCGAGTGGCTGCGGCTGCCGGGGGCGGGGCTGGTCCGGCTGAACAGCACCCAGGCCGCGGCCCGGTCCGCGTTGTTGATGACCTGCTTGGCTCCGTTGAGGAGGTAGCCGCCGTCCACGGGACGGGCCTGGAACTCGTTGCGGACGAAGTCGTTGCCGTGGGCGAGTTCGTGGTAGGCCACCGACACCTTCTTGCCGTCGAGCAGGAGGTCGGCGAGGCGTCGTTGCTGCTGTTCGGTACCGGAGCTCCACACGTTGACGGCGGCCATGAACGAGGTGACGCCGTAGCCGAGTCCGAGGGCGATGTCGCGGCGGAAGACCTGGCGCATCACCCGGACCAGGGTGTCGATGCGCTCCAGGCGTCCGCCGAGGTGCACCGGCACGAACTCGGAGTTGAGGGCCAGTTCGTCCAGGGCCCGCTCGCCGGGCTCGGACAGTTCGCCGCGCTCGTCGTCCGCGAGCAGGGCGGCGTAGGAGAGCTCGGCGCGCTCGTCGGTGGGGTCACCGAGGCGGTGTTCCAGCTCGGCGATGCGGGCGGCGACCCGGCCTTCCTGGCCGCCGGGCGGGTGGGTTCCCTGTGCTCCGGCGGACGCTTGGTGCGGCCCGTTGGCCGCGGTACCGATCAGCATGGCGTCCTCTCAGTTACGTGCAGTGGTGGCGTCGGCCACCGGCTCGGCCTGGGTGTTCGGCAGTCGGTGAGGGCGCAGCGAGAACAGTTCACCGGCGCGCCGGGTGGTGATCAGGTGGTCGAGCAGCGCGTCGTGGGCCTCGTCGTCGCCGCCGGGTTCGCCCAGGCGGTCCAGGATCCGGTCGAGGGCGGCCCTCAGCCACAGTCCGTCCCGCCACAGGGGTTCCGTGGCGGTGCCGGTGAACAGGGGTGCGCTGTGGGTCCACAGGCCGATGCAGACCGCCGCGGCGTGGCAGAGGGCGTAGCGGCGGGCCACCTCGAAGGCGGCGGGCGGTACGTCGCCGACGAGGCCCTTCCACTGCTCCATCTCCTGGTGGACGCGGTCGGTGAGGTCCGCGACGCGGCGGGCCGCCGTGGCGGCGGGTGCCAGCGCGGGCTGTTCGACGGCGAGCTCGGCCAGCCGGTCCACCGAGGGTTCGAGGCCGGCCAGGACGCCGCTGCCGCGGCGGGCGACCAGGGACAGCCGTCCGGGGTCGAGCCGGGGCAGCGGCGCGGACAGGTCGTAGGCCTCCCGGGCGCCGGTCACGTCGCCGGTGCCGCGCTGCCGGCCACGTACCAGCGAACGGAACTGGTTGACCAGGGAGTTGAGGTTCACCAGGGTGTTGCCGTCGAACATGCCGACGATGCGGTGGTCGCGTTCCACCTTCTGGAACATGCCGTGCGCGTGCACACCCTTGAGGAAGGCGCGGGCGCCGAGCACCCGGGTGAGCCGGGAGAGGACGTCCTCGGTGCCGCTGGGCAGCAGGTACTTGGTGACGGCCGCGGTGACGCTCATCTCGTCCGTCTGGGTGTGCACCAGTCGGGAGGCGGCGGTGCCCAGTGCCTCGTGCAGCAGCACGTCGGCGGCGGCGGTGCCCAGTACCCGGCGGGCCTGCGGAAGTTCGACGAGACGCCGGCCGTAGAGCTCGCGCTCGAGAGCGAAGTCGACCGCGATGCGCAGGCCGTGGTCGGCGGCGCCCAGGGACAGGGCCGCGCACATGGTGCGGGTGAGCTGCAGCGCCTTGAGGACGATCTCCAGGCCCGCGCCCTCGGCGCCGACGAGTGCGGACCGGTCGACGGCCGCGCCCTCGAAGGAGATGCCGGAGATGTCCGCGCCGCGGATGCCGTGGGTGCGGACCTTGGGCAGATGGCGGTAGGTGGCAGGGTCCAGCTCGCGCTTGTCGACGAGCAGGACGCTGAAGCCGCGCGGTCCTCCGGCCGGGTCGGTGCGGGTGAGCAGGGACAGCAGGCTGCCCCTGGTCGCGTTGTTGATCAGCCACTTCTCGCCGTCGACGAGCCAGCCCCGCTCGTTCTGGGTGCCGCGCACCTCACCGGCGAGCAGGTCGCTGCCGTGGGCGCGTTCGGTCAGGCCGAGCGAGACGGGCACCCCGGCACGGATGTCCGCGCCGAGCGCGGCGGCCTGCTCGGGGGTGCCGGCCACCCAGACGCAGATGCCGCCCAGGTAGGTCTTGCCGTGCCCGATCGCCACGGTGAGGTCGCGGCGCGCGACGGCACGCATGACCTGGAGCAGTGTCGCGTAGTCGGTCAGGCGGCCGCCGTGTTCGACGGGCACGTAGTGACCGGGCAGGCCCCAGTCGTCGAGTCGGCGGCAGATGTCGCCGGGGAACTCCTCCTTGTCGTCGAGCTCCACGCAGTGCTCGTACGAGAACCAGCAGCCGGGGTCGTCGGGGGGGGGGGGGGGGGGGGGGGGGGGGGGGGCGCGGGGGCGGGGGGGGGGGGGGGGGGGCGGGGCGCGCCCGCGCGCGGCGGG